>NZ_JBNHEZ010000004.1:0-398437 GCF_059089735.1 Arthrobacter sp. sptzw32
TGCACCCGGGAGGGTGTGGGAGAGTAGGTCACCGCCGGACATAAATTACCAGTAGGGCCCTGACAAACGACGTCAGGGCCCCACTGCTTTAACCACCCCGGCGAGCACCGGCACCCGGCACCACACCTCATGCCAGCCCCCGGCGACAAGGTCCGCCCCGCCGCAACTAAGGAAGCGATGTCCGGGACGCTGCAAGGAACTGCGAGAGCGTTGCCCGGAAGGCTGCAGGAACTGCGAGAGCGTCGCCCGGAAGGCTGCAGGAAGTGAGAGAGCGTCGCCGGGAAGGCTGCAGAAAACACGCCGCGCTCCAGGCGGCCCGGCGGCACCTAGAGGCGGACACGAGGTGGGACCTCGGGAAGCCCCGCAGGGTCTGCGCTTGATGCCGGGAAGCTTCAAAACCCTCAAGAATCTGGTGATTAACCTCAAAAAGTCGCGGAAACACGGGGAATTTGCGGACCAGGACGGCCCAAGCTGGTAAGTTTTCGAACAGTGGCTTGTACGCACGCCGCGTGCAGGCTCCAGAAAATCATGACCGTCCAGGAGGACATCAATGGCTAAGAACCGTAGTGAACTTGTTTCAGAGGTAGCAGGCAAGGCCGGCACCAGCCAGGCAGCCGTCAACTCCGTCCTCGACGCACTGTTCGAGGTTTTCGAGACTTCCGTTGCCGCCGGTGAGAAGATCACCATTCCGGGCTGGCTCGCCGTCGAGCGCACTGACCGCGCAGCACGCACGGGCCGCAACCCGCAGACCGGTGAGACCATCCAGATCGCCGCCGGCCACAGCGTCAAGCTGACCGCCGGCTCCAAGCTGAAGGCTGCGGTCTCCAACAAGAAGTAAAGCTTCTTCCCCCGGGATCACACTGGGGTGGACCAGGGGCGGCAACCGGTGGTTGCCGCCCCTTTTTGGCTTTTAAGCCGATTCGCGGCCCGGGCAAGGGTAGCGGACAATGGATAAGTGCCTTCTGCCGCAAAACCCCAATCCACAGCAACCCAGACAGCTCCCGATAGGGGAGCCCCTGGGCAAGCCGGCGGCGCCCTCGGCGTCCCGAAGGCGTGGCAGCTGGCAGGACTGGCGGCACTCTTCCTCGGACTGGTCGCGGCACTCGTCTTTTCCGGCGCGGCCGCTGCCCGTGAGGTCTCAGATCCGGGCGCCCTGGTCCGCTGGGGCCTACCCGTCAGCAAGGCCGTCCACAACGCGGCGGTGGCTACGGCCATCGGCGGCCTCATCTTCGCCGTAGGCATCCTGCCCAGGAGCCTGGGTCTCCGCAGCCGGGGGCGTGAGGCAGACGCAGGAGACGCAGAGCATCCCGCCTTCACCCGCGCCCTTGCAGTTGCAGCCGTTGCCGGCGCCGTCTGGACCTTGTCCGCCATTGCCGTCCTGGTGCTTACCTATTCCGATGTAGCCGGCCAGGGCATTTCAGGCGACGCCGAATTCACCCAGGCGCTGGTCTACTTCATGACCGACATTGAGACGGGGCGGGCCTGGCTAGCCGTCACCATCATTGCCGCCGTGGTGACCACTGCCCTGTTCGGCGTCCGGTCCCTGGGCGGGCTGGCCCTGACCCTGATCCTGGCACTCATCGGTCTGGTGCCCACGGCCCTGATCGGGCACTCCTCGAGTTCCTCCGACCACGAAGGAGCCATCAACTCCCTTGGCCTTCACCTGGTGGGTGTCAGTACCTGGGTGGGTGGCATCATCATGCTGGCGCTCCTTTCCGGAATCCTGACCGGTCCCAAAGCGGGCGCTGCGGGCGACATTACCGAGGCGACACTTAGAAGGTTCTCCTCGCTGGCGGGCTTCGCCTTCGTGCTGGTCTTCGCCTCCGGTGTCATCAATGCAAGCATTCGGATTACCAATTGGGGTGACCTCTTCGGCTCCTCTTACGGCCAGCTGATCCTGGCCAAGTCCGCCGCGACGCTGGTACTGGGTGGAGTGGGCCTTATGCACCGCCAATGGGTGATTCCGCAGCTGAGCCGCAAGGGCTCCACCATGTCCTCGCGGAGGGTCCTCTGGCAGCTGGTCCTGGCTGAATTCCTGGTCATGGGGGCCACTTCCGGTGTGGCCGTGGCCCTGGGCCGATCTGCCCCTCCGCAGTCCACCACGTATGCACCCGACGCCTCACCCGCTTTCATCCTCACCGGCTACGAACTTCCGCCGGAGCTGACGCCTGTCCGCTGGCTCACAGAGTGGCGGCTGGACTGGCTGTGGATAGCAGTGGCGTTGTTCGGGCTGGTTTCCTACTTCATGGGCGTAGCCAGGATCAACGGCCGGGGCGACAGGTGGCAGTGGTTCCGGTCCGTGAACTGGGTGATCGGCCTGCTGGTGCTCACCTATATCACCTCGGGCCCGCCGTCGGTCTACGGCCGTGTCCTGTTTTCCGCGCACATGGTGGACCATATGGCACTCACCATGGTGGCCCCCATCTTCCTGGTCCTCGGCGCCCCCGTGACCCTCGCCCTGCGCGCCCTGCCTCCCCGCGGAGACGGTTCGCGCGGCCCCAGGGAATGGCTGCTGGTGTTCGTGCACTCCAAGTTCTCGCAGGTGGTCACGCACCCGCTTTTCGCGGCCGCCAACTTCGCCGGTTCAATCGTGCTGTTCTACTACTCCGACCTGTTCGGGTTCGCAATGCGTGAGCACGTGGGCCACGAACTGATGATCGTGCACTTCCTGCTCACCGGGTACATCTTCGTCCTGAGCATGATTGGCTCCGACCCGCTGCCGCGCCGGGCGCCGTACCCCATGCGGTTGCTGCTGCTCCTGGCCACCATGGGCTTCCACGCCTTCTTCGGCGTGGCCATTATGGGCGGAACCAACCTGCTGGCCGCCGACTATTTCGGCAACCTCGGCCGTGCCTGGGGGCAGTCGGCGCTGCTGGACCAGCAGACCGGCGGCGCCGTGGCTTGGGGCATCGGCGAAGTGCCCACCCTTCTGGTGGCCATCGGCGTGGCCATCATGTGGTCCCGGTCCGACCAGCGGGAGACCAAACGCGTGGACCGGGCGGCGGACAGGAATAACGACGCCGATCTCACCGCTTACAACGATATGTTTGCCAAATTGGCTGAACGCGACGCCAAGCTGGCTGAACGAAACAAGCTGGAAGGACGCTCATGAGCGAAACCGTACGCACCCACCTCCGGGTCCGGGCCTCCGAACTGGTGGGCCGTAACTGGTTGAACACCGGCGGCAAGTCGCTGGACCTCGAAGCCCTTCGCGGCAAAATCGTACTGCTGGACTTCTGGACCTTCTGCTGCATCAACTGCCTTCACGTCCTGGACGAGCTGCGGCCGCTGGAGGAACAGTACTCCGACGTCCTGGTCACGGTGGGTGTCCACTCGCCCAAATTCGAGCACGAGGCGGACCCCGTGGCGCTGGCCGCGGCCGTCGAACGTTACGAGATCCACCACCCCGTCCTGGACGATCCCGAGCTGGATACCTGGAAGGCCTACACGGCGCGGGCCTGGCCCACCCTGGTGGTCATCGACCCCGAGGGCTACATCGTTGCGCACCTCTCCGGTGAAGGCCACGCCGACGGACTCGCGGTCCTGATCCCCGAGCTCATTGCCGAACACGAGGCCAAGGGGACGCTGCACCGCGGCTCCGGCCCCTACGTGGCCCCTGAGCCCACCTCCGGCACGCTCCGCTTCCCCGGCAAGGCGCTCTTCCTGCCCGCCGGGCGCGGTTCGGCTGAGTCGCGGGAAACGTCCGACGGCGGTGCCGCGGCAGGCGCCGCAGTGCAGGGTTCCTGGCTGGTCACCGACACAGGCCATCACCGCCTGGTTGAACTGGGCACCGACTTCCACACCGTTCTGGGCACCTACGGCTCCGGCACCAAAGGCTTTGCTGACGGACCCGCCGCCGGCGACACTGCCACGGCCCAGTTCAACGAGCCCCAGGGCCTGGTCCTGTTGCCTGAAGACGTGGCCGCCAAGGCAGGTTACGACGTCGTAATTGCAGACTCCGTGAACCACAGGCTCCGCGGCCTTTCGCTCGAGGACGGGAAGGTGACCACCCTCGCCGGCAACGGCATCCAGCGCCTGCTCGAAACCGGCCCTGCCCGCGTGGACGAGGATGCCGCCGGATTCACCGGCCGGCTCAGCGAACACCCGCTGGAGGTCTCCCTGAGCTCGCCATGGGACCTGGTCTGGTCCAGCAAGCTTAACGCCGTGGTGATCGCCATGGCCGGAACGCACCAGATCTTCAGCTTCGACCCGCTGACCGGTGCCGTGGCCATCGCCGCCGGCAATGGCCTGGAAGGCCTGCTGGACGGCCCGGCCCACGAGGCCTGGTTCGCCCAGCCCTCCGGCCTGGCCGAGGACGCGGCCGGCAACATCTGGGTTGCCGACTCCGAGACGTCCGCCCTCCGCAAGCTCGTTATCGACGACGACGGCGCCATCACCGTGGAGTCCGCTGTCGGCAAGGGCCTGTTCGACTTCGGCTTCCGGGACGGTGCTGCCGTTGAAGCCCGGCTCCAGCATCCGCTCGGCGTCACGGTGCTGCCGGACGGTTCAGTGGCCATCGCCGATACCTATAACGGCGCCGTCCGCCGCTACGACCCCGCTGCGGGAACGGTCACCACGCTGGCGCGCGGACTGCTCGAGCCCTCGGACGTCATTGTGGACCACACGCAGTCGGCAGGTTCCGAGCCGCTGCTGGTGGTGGTGGAGGCAAACCAGCACCAGCTGGTGTACGTCCCCATCCCTAAGGAAGCCCAGCAGGTGGATGAGGGCGCGTCCCAGACCCATCGGCCCAAGAGCCCTGTTGCACCCGGTTCGCTGGAGCTGACGGTCCGTTTCACCGCCCCCACCGGGCAGAAGCTGGATGACCGCTGGGGCGATCCCACGCAACTGAAAATTTCTTCCACTCCGCCCGAGCTTCTGGTGTCCGGCGGAGGAACGTCCGTGGGGCTGCTCCGGACCCTTGAGCTGTCCGCAGACGTGCCCGAAGGCGTCCTGCACATCACCGCCCGTGCCGCGGCCTGTGACGGTCCGGAAACGGAGGACGGCGAGATCCCTGACCATGCAGCCTGCCACCTTTACCAGCAGGACTGGGGCATCCCTGTACTGCTGCAAAGCGACGGGGACACCGAGCTGGTGCTGGACCTGCGCGGCATGGACTGACGCGCCGCCGTCGTAGAGAAAAAGATAGGCTGCCGCCAGTGACACACCCGTCACAGGCGGCAGCCTTATGACGTCCGGCACGTAGCGGCTGGCCGCTTCAGAGCCTGGCCTAGAAGCTGAGCAGCGGCGTGACCTTGATAGTGTCCCCGGCGACGTCCAGGCGGGTAGTGAAGCTGAAGTCCACTTCCTCATCCAGCGGGTACCAGGCGCCGGTGAACAGGTTCTGCTGGAGCGCCTCCACCTTGGCCTTGCCGTCAAGGGGCGCCACAACCCAGCGCCCGTCAAAGGGCTCGATGGCCACGTTGGGATATTCGGTCACGGTCCATTTGATGCTGCCGTCCTGGACCCGGTTGTTGCTGGCGTAGTAGAAGGGGCAGTCGGGCTGGAGCTTTTGCTCCTGGACGGCCTGGGCCGCGCAGCCGTCCAGGAATTCCCGAACCTTGGCCGCCACGTCCGTCTTCAGGCCGTCAGTGGCCTGCGTCAGCAGGTTCAGTGGCGCCACCGGGACGTCGCGGGCGGTTACGGTGGCACGGGTTGGGGGCGCAGAGAAGTATTCGCCGTTCACCGTGGCCTCGTATTCGCCGGGGTAGAAAACGGCGAAGGAGTTCCGGCCGTTGGGCATGTTGACGTCCACGCCGTTCACGGTGGCCTCGCTTGAATTGACCACCGTGACATCAACGGTGGGCAGCCGGGACGGAACAAAGGCCCAGTTGTTGAAAAAGATCCAGTCGGTTCCAGCCTTCTGCAGCGCGAACTCCGTGCGCAGCCGGCTGCCGTCGATGGTGTATTCCATCGGCACCATCACCTGGCCGCCCGGGCGCTCCTCGGCGTCTCCGATGTTGACGTTCGTAAAGCGGGACGTGGCGGTCTGCAGGGCAGTGCCGTCGAGCATGGCAGCGTTGCTGGGCGGCACTGTTGCCCGGAGGAGTCCCAGCGCCTTGCCGCCGTCGCCGCTCTGCAGCGCGTCCAGATACTCCCGGACCGGCTGCTGGGGGCTGGCCACGGTGTTGTTCACGAGGTTGACGGCAACGATAGCGGCGGCCACAGCAAGCATGAGGCCCAGCAGCCATCCGGCTGCTATCCTCACCAACGCTTGACTCATCTGCACGTTCCATACGTTACCTGCCCTGCGCCCGACGGCGGCAGTTGAGTCAGCGCACTGCGGCGCCTGGTCAGCGGCGGCGCCGGGACGACGTGCCGAACACGCCGCGGAGCAGTTCGCGGCCCAGCTGGGTTCCCATGGACCGGGCCATGCTCTTCAGCCCGCCGCCCAGGGCCCCGCCAAGGATGCCCCCGAGGTCACCCATCCCTCCATCCTCCGGCTCCTGGCGGGTGGTCCGCGGTGCTTCAATGCGGGTGCGCCTTTGCCCGGTGCGAGCGGGCCTGCTGCTTGGCCGGCCCAGAATTTCCTCTTCAATCCGCCGTGCCTCGGCGTCGACGTCGTAACCGCCGGGGGTTTCGCTGCCCGGGCCGCCATTACGCTCACCGCCACCGCCGGGAACAGGCGGTTGGCCCTCGGCGGCGGGGCCGGTGGCAGCGGCAGCTTTGCCCGACAGCTTCTCGTAGGCGGAGGGGTTGTCCACCGCTGTTCCATACTTGCCCAGCAGCGCTGATCCGGCCACGGTGCTGCGGACCAGGGCCTCCTCGCTTGGCCCCATCACGGATTCCGGGGCGCGCAGCCGGGTAAGGGCCACGGGCGTGGGTGCGCCGTTCTCGTTCATCACGGTGACCACCGCCTCACCGATTCCGGCCGACGTGAGCGTCTCTTCGAGGTTGTAGTCGCTCATGGGGAACGTGGATACAGTCGCTTTAAGCGCCTTCGCATCCTCCGGAGTGAACGCGCGGAGGGCATGCTGCACCCGGTTGGCGAGCTGGCCGAGGACATCGGCCGGCACGTCTTTGGGGGTCTGGGTGACGAAGAAAATCCCGACGCCCTTGGAACGGATGAGCCGCACAGTGGTGGTGATGGCCTCAAGAAATGCCTTGGAAGCGTCGTTGAAGAGCAGATGCGCCTCGTCAAGGAAGAACACCAGTTTGGGTTTGTCCAGGTCGCCGGCCTCGGGCAGGTCCTCGAACAGGTCGGCCAGCAGCCACATCAGGAAGGTGGAAAACAGCATGGGCTTGGTCTGCAGGGCGGGCAGTTCCAGGCATGTCACCACTCCACGACCGTCCCGGGCAGTCCGCAGCAGCTCAGCGGTATCGAACTCCGGTTCACCGAAGAACCTCTCCAGCCCCTGGGCCTCGAGGCTCACCAGCTCGCGGAGGATCACGCCCGCGGTCGCCTTGGACAACCCGCCCAGCTCCGCGAGCTGGTCCTTGCCCTCGGCGGAAGTCAGGAATTGGATGACCGCGCGGAGATCCTTCAGGTCAATGAGCTCCAGGCCGTTTTTATCGGCAAAATAGAACACGAGCTGCAGGCTGGATTCCTGCGTGTCGTTCAGCTCCATGATCCGCGAGAGCAGGATGGGGCCAAACGACGTGACAGTGGCCCTGACCGGGACGCCGTTGCCTTCCCCGCCCAATGCCAGGAACTCGACGGGGAACGTCCTGCCCTGCCACGCCTGGCCGATGCCTTCGGTCCGGGCAAGGAGTTTTTCGCTTCCGGCGGCTGCAGTGGCCAGGCCGGAGAGATCGCCCTTGATATCAGCCAGGAAGACCGGAACACCGGCGGCGGAGAGCTGTTCGGCCATCATGTGCAGCGTGACGGTTTTGCCGGTGCCGGTGGCTCCTGCCACCAGGCCGTGCCGGTTCATCATTGCCAGCGGCAGGCGTACCTGCGCCTCCTTGTGGACTTCACCGTCCACGATCGCTGCCCCCAGTTCGATGGCGGGCCCGTCCAGCGTGTACCCCTTCTGAATGGTGGCAAGCTTCTCTGCTGTGGTTTTGTTGGCCATGCCGCTAGCTTAGCGGCGGCCACGCCCGGCACGTGGGGTGCGAAACGTCAGTTCGGCGGAAGCTTTGACAGCTCTTTGGTGAACGCCAGGAACTTCAGCGTCTCCGGGTCGGCGTCCAGGTCGAACTGGGGCTGGTAGCCGGTGGTGAGGTACAGGTGCTTTGCCTCCGGCTGGCGGGGACCGGTAGTGAGGTAGAGCCTGGTGTACCCGCGGCGGACGGCCAGGGTTTCCAGCTCGGCCATCACCAGTTTTGCCAGTCCGCGGCGGCGGTGGCCCGAGTGGGTCCAGATCCGTTTGAGCTCGGCGGTGTTGGCGTCGTAGCGGCGGAAGGCGCCGCCCGCGATGGATTCGCCGTTTTCCTGGACCACCAGGAGCGCACCGCCCGGTCCCTCGAATTCATCAGCCGGGTAGCGGTTCAGTTCCTCCGCCGCCGCGCTCCTGCCGAAAAGGTCCCCATAGCGGGTGTCGTATTCGACGGCGAGTTCGTCCAGCAGTGGCCGGACGCGCGGATCGTGCATGGGGAGATTGAGGACTGTCAGCACGGCCGCGTCCAGTGGCCGGCGGACAGCACCAAGGGGCTGGCGGTCAGCATCGGCTGGCTGGGAGGCAACACCAAGGGGCTGGCGGACGAGGCCGGTTTCTGCGGTCACGGTTCAGTTCTTTCCGACGGCGGCTGGTTCTGTGGAGATCACGGCGGAGGTCCGTGCGGCGGTGCCACGGACGGCAGTGAGAATGTTCCGGGCCAAAGCATCATTTTCGCGGAACGGCGCGGCGTTGGTGCCGGGACGGGCAAAGGCACCCGCGCCCCACCCGGAGGTGCCGGGGCCCACACCGAAAAGCGTAGGCTGCGGCGTCCCCTCAGCGCTCACCAGTTCGTGCCGGCTGGAGATGAGCAGCTTGCCTGTGGAGTGGATCCCGTCGGCGGTCAGCAGCTGCTGTTCCGCGCCGAGGCCTGTCCGGTGCAAGGAACCGAGTACCGGGTTGAGTGAGCGGGCCACGGTGGGGGAGGGGAGGCGGGCTTCGATTAATGCCTTCGCCGCCACGAAGGTCCCGGACCGTGGAGAGCCGGCATGGAACAGGCCAGTGGATTCCTCCGCTTCCACTTGGAGGTCCGGGCCGAGGAACCGCAGGAGCCCGGCGCGGTGCAGTGCCAGCATCTGGCGGAGGCGGTGGGGCGGCGGTCCGGAATCCACGAAGCTGAAGAACCCGTGCCACCAGCCGTGGACCACCTGCTGGGAGCGGGCGTTGAGCCGTTCCGGCGGAACCACCCGCCCCACTTCCATGTACACGTGCAGCAATGCCAGGAAAAGGGCGAGGGTTTCCGGGTGGTCGGGGCTGTCCCGGAGGGCGAGATCATGCTCGATGTACTCCACCACCGCGTCCTGCACGTCCTGGTGCCCGGCGAAGCGGCGGCCGGTGAAGGGCCGGTCCAGCCGCTCGAGGTCGAGGTGGAGGGCGGAGTCAGGTATGGCTGCAGCCACAAGTTCTTCACGGGCGGGGCTGTACCAGTCCAGGTCCGAGTAGCGGGCCGCGAACTCTTCCCAGGCCATGGTGGCCAGGCCGGGGTTGCCGGTCAGCAGTTCCCGGTAGTAGCCGTAGCCGGCCTCCTTGGCGATCAGGGGCCACAGGTCCCGGCGGAAATCGAGCTCCCCTCGCCGTTCCAGCAGGGCAGCCACCGCCGCAGCGGTCAGGAAGAGCAGCGGCCCGGGCGGGTCCCCCCGGAGCGTTGCGGAAATTTTGGAGTGGTACGGCACTCCCCGCCGCGAACCTGCCCACAGCTTCGGTTCCCTGCCCGACGCACGGTACTGCAGACCGCCGTCGGGAGTTTCAACGAACCGTCCACCGCGGCCCTCCATCAGAAGGACCAGGAGGTCGACGAAGGCAAGGCCCATGCCGGAAACGATGACGTCCTGCCCCGGAGCGATGGGGGAATAGTCGACGTCGGTGGTGTAACTGGGTGCCGCATGAAAGCCGCCGTGCCGCCGGGCGAAGTCGGCCCAGGCCTCGGAGGCGGCATCGGGACGGGAATCGGTGTGGCCCAGCGCGGTGACCACTATGTCGGCCTGCAGCGTCCGGCCATTCGCCAGTTCGACGAGGTGCTTGCCCGTGGCCACGGTGCCGGGGGCGGGATCGGCGGGGGAAGCTTTGTAGCCTATTCGCCTGACCGCTACAGCCGTGGTCCGGTGGACTGTGACGTCCCGGCCGAGGGACCTGGCTGCGCGGCGGAAGAACCACTCCAGGTACTGGCTTTGCAGCTGGCGGGTGGGGAACGAGGCGCCGGTGAGGGACCGGAGCTGCTCCCGCAGGGTCTGCGGAAAGTCCGGAACATCGGTGATGGACCCGTCCACCACGCCCGCCGCCCATTCGGCCAGGCTTGGTCCCGGGCCGGCCGGCCCTTCGCAGGCTACGGACGCGTCCGTGAACATGGTGATATCCGCCGCGGTGGAATTCAGCAGGAGGCCCGGATGCTGGTCGTAGCGCCAGATACGGCCGGAACCGGGCACATGCGACTCCACGACGTGTATCTCCATCGCGTCACTGAAGAGCTCCGGACGGTTTGCGGCCAACCGTTCAAGGACGCCGGCCGTGCGGGGTCCGCCGCCCACGAAGACGACGGCCGGGATGTGCGCTGGCATGGGTGCTCCTGTGGCGGCAGTAGGGGTGGCTGGAGTGCCATGCTAGGCAGCGTTTCCGACGGCGGTCGAGCAGCCGGTCACGCCCGTTAACTGCGCGTCACATCCCGTCAAAAGAGGCAAAAAACCGACGCATGACGCTGTGCGAACTCCGGTGAAGTTATGCAACCTGCCGCCTTGCTGCCTGCTTCGGGCCAGACCTAGATTTGCAGCCAGCAACCGGGGCAACCAGCTCCGGCCCAACCATGGAAGCGGGGTGGCGCATGAGTTCAGCAGCAACGAAGGTGGCGCAGTCAGCACAGCCGGCAGAGTCAGCACAGCAGGCTGCCGGGCCGGCGCCGGATGCCATTGCTGCAGCGCCGGCTGCTTCCGGGGCGGGCGGGGTCCCGCCGGAAGCCGGGGCGCCCCGGGTGGCCACCGACTATTCGGCGTACCGGGTGGTGGCCGCCAAGCATCCGTGGCGCTGGGTGGGCACCGCCGTGGTGGCCCTGGGTGTCCTCGCGGTGGCCTGGTCCCTTGCCACCAACCCCCGCTGGGAGTGGGGTGTAGTAGCGCAGTGGTTCACCGCCCAGTCCGTCATCAGCGGGCTGATCGAGACACTGAAGCTGACCGCGATCTCCGGCGTCCTCGGCTTCGTGCTGGGCTTCATCCTGGCGCTGATGCGGCTGTCCGCCTCGCCGCTGCTGGTCTCCGTGTCCTGGACGTTCTCATGGATCTTCCGGTCCACCCCGCTTCTGGTCCAGATGCTGCTCTGGTACAACCTGGGCTACCTGTACGAAAAGATCAGCCTGGGCATCCCCTTCACCGACGTCCGGTTCTTTGAGGTGCAGACCACCACGCTGATCAGCCAGTTCGCGGCAGCAGTGCTGGGTTTGACCCTGAACCAGGCAGCGTACTCCGCCGAAATCATCCGCGGCGGCATCCTCTCCGTGGACCAGGGCCAGCTGGAAGCCGCTGCCGCCCTGGGCATCCCGGCCTGGCGAAGGTCCACGCGCATTGTCCTGCCCCAGGCCATGCGGGCTATCCTGCCTACCGCATTCAACGAGATCATCGGCCTGGTCAAGGGCACCTCCATCGTGTACGTCCTGGCCTACTCCGAGCTGTTCTACACCGTGCAGGTTATTTACAACCGCACCCAGCAGGTCCTCCCGCTGCTGTTGGTGGCAACCCTCTGGTACGTGGTGATCACGTCCGTGCTCAGCGTTTTCCAGTACTACATCGAACGGCACTACTCCAAGGGCGCTGTGCGCAACCTGCCGCTGACGCCCCTGCAGAAGGCCCGCAAATTCTTCGCCACCCACGCCGTGGCCAACAACCGGGCAAGGAGCCGTTGATGACCACCGCTGCAACCGCCGACGCCACCCGAGGCCTGGTGGAAATCACCCAAGTCCGTAAATCCTTTGGTGCCACCGAGGTCCTCAAGGGCGTCAGCCTCACCGTTGAGCCCGGCGGTGTCGCCGTGATCGTGGGTCCTTCCGGATCGGGCAAGTCCACACTGTTGCGCACCATCAACCACCTGGAAAAGGTGGACGGCGGCTTCATCTCCATCGACGGCAGGCTGGTGGGCTACGAAATCCGAGGGCAGCGGCTGCTTGAGCTGCGCGAGAAGGAGATCCTGAAACAGCGCACCGAAATTGGCATGGTGTTCCAAAACTTCAACCTGTTCCCGCACCTCACCGCACTCGAAAACGTGGCCGAAGCACCCGTCGTGGCGCAAGGACGTACAAAGGAAGAGGCGCAGCGGCGCGGTCTGGAACTGCTGGACCGGGTGGGGCTCAAGGACCGCGCCGGCGCCTACCCCCGCCAGCTCTCCGGCGGCCAGCAGCAGCGGGTGGCCATCGCCCGGGCCCTTGCCCTGGACCCCAAAATCCTGCTGTTTGACGAACCCACCTCCGCTCTGGACCCGGAGCTGGTCAACGAAGTGCTGGATGTCATCCGTGAACTCGCGAAATCCGGCACCACCCTGATCATCGTCACGCACGAAATGGGCTTTGCCCGCGACGTAGCGGACACCGTGGTGTTCATGGACGAGGGGCAGATCGTGGAACAGGGCAGCCCGGAACAAATTTTCACCAACCCGCAGGAACCGCGCACCCGCAGCTTCTTCTCCAAAGTGCTCGAACCGGCTTTCAACATCTGAAGGACTTCCCCATGTCACTTGCCACACACCCTTCCCGCCGCTTCGGCCGTGCCGGCACCCTGGCCGCACTGCCCGCCGTCGTACTTCTTGGAACTGCTGCGCTCGCCGGGTGCGCTGATCCCGGCGCATCAGCCGCAGGTTCCGCCGGCGGCGAGGCCGAAACGACGACGGCCCGCAACGGCGTGGTCTACAACACCGCTCCTGACCAACAGCGCATCCGCGCAGAGAAGGACGCGGCGCTCGCCGCCAAAGTTCCCGAACTGATCGGCAAGGACGGCAAGCTGACCATCGCCACCACTGCCGGGTCCATCCCGCTGTCCTTCCATGCAACGGATGACAAGACTCCGATCGGTTCCGAGCTGGACATCGCGCAGCTCGTGGCGGACAAGCTGGGCCTGGAACTCGATGTCCAGGTCACGTCCTGGGAAAACTGGCCGCTGAAGACGCAGTCCGGCGACTTCGAGGCCGTGTTCTCCAATGTGGGCGTCAACAAGGACCGGGTGAAGCTGTTCGATTTCGCCTCCTACCGTGCCGCCTTCATGGGCTTTGAAGCGAAAAAGTCAGCCACCTATGACATCAAGGGGGCGGACGACATCTCCGGACTGAAGGTATCGGTGGGGTCCGGAACGAACCAGGAGAAGATCCTGCTTGCCTGGAACAAGGAGCTTGAAGGCAATGGCAAGCCTCCGGCCACCTTGCAGTACTACTCCTCGGACGCCGACACCATCCTGGCGCTGTCCTCCGGACGCACCGATCTGAACATCGCGCCCTACCCGTCCACCGTGTACCGGGAAAACACCCGGGATGACCTGAAGGTGGTGGGCAAAGTCAACGCCGGCTGGCCGTCCGAAACCCTCGTGGCTGCCACCACGCTCAGGGGCAACGGCCTGGCGCCGGTGGTCACCGAGGCCCTGAACTCCGCGATCGAGGATGGGTCCTATGGCAAAGTGCTCGAGCGCTGGGGCCTTTCCGAAGAAGCGCTCCCCGAGTCCAAAACCATCAACGAAGAAAACTTTTCGGCCAGCCAGACAGGACAAGGCAAATGACCACTTCCGCCGGCACCCTTGAGTCCTTCACCACTGACTGGGCGGAGTGGCACGCCGCCCATGAACGCCACCGCGCCCACCCCCATGGCTTCCTCGCCGTCACCCACCTGCACTGGCTGGGCTCCGAGCCTGCCGACCTGGACGGTGTACCCGGAACCTGGAGCGCCGCCAACGACGTTGTTACGGTGGTCTTGGAGCCCGGCCAGCTCCTGGAACTGGAACGGCAACCCCTGCCGGCAGGGGAAACGGTCATTGGCCCCATCGCCGAGCGCGGCGGCCTGAACCTCACGTCCGGGGACTCTGTCATCGAGCTGGCCAAGCGCGGCGGTGAGTACATTGTGCGCCCCAGGAACCCGGAGAACGCTTTGCTGCGCGGGTACCAGGGCACACCCGTGTACACGCCCAACCCGGACTTCGCGGTCCCCGGGACGTTCGTTCCCTTCGAGGCTCCCCGCCCCACCACGGTGGGTGCCGCCGTCGAAGGCATCCAGCACGTTTACGAGGCGCCCGGCGAGATCCGCTTCAAGCTGGCAGGCCAGGAGCTGACACTGACGGCCTTCAACGGACACACGCCCGGTTCGCTCCTGGTGCTGTTCACTGACCAGACCTCCGGCAGGACCACCTATGCCGCCAACCGTTCACTGTCGGTGGTCCCTGCGGCAGATGGGTCAGTAGAGCTGGACTTCAACCGGGCTGTCAACCTGCCCTGCGCCTACACCGACCTCGCTACCTGCCCACTCCCGCCTGCCGAAAACCGGCTGCCGGTGGCCATCGAAGCCGGCGAAAAGACCCCCTACGAACGTCAGGACCAGCAGTGAGCACAACAGAAGGAAACGCCACCCACGTGGGACGCGCCGGGTTCCTGGCGATCGAGCTGGACAGCGCCGGCTGGAACGGCGGGGATATCGCGAGCCTCGCCGAGGCGGTGCTGGCCGCAGAATCGGCAGGCTTCCACGTGGCCACGTTCGCCGACGAACCGGCGCCGGGCCGCACCAACGCCCTGCAACGCGCCGCCTACGCCGGGCCCGTCACCCGGACCATCGCCCTGGTTCCCGAGGTGGACACCGTCTACACCGAGCCGTTCCACGTCTCCACCCAGCTCGCCACCCTTGACTACGTCTCCGGCGGACGTGCCGGGTGGATCGCCACCGCTGCCGAATCACCGGAAGCGGCCGCCGCCGTTGGACGCAGCAACGTCAGCGGTGCCGCCCTTGCCCAGGAAGCCGCCGCGTCAATTGAGGTGTCCCGCCGTTTGTGGGACTCCTGGGAAGACGACGCCGTCATCCGCGATGTTGAGACCGGCCGCTACATCGACGTGGACAAACTCCACTACGCAGATTATGAAACGCCGGCGGAGTTTGCCGGCCGTGCCTACTCGGTCAAGGGCCCGTCCATCATTCCCAGGCCGCTCCAGGGCCAGCTGCCGGTGCTCGCTGCGGCGTCGCTCGTAGGCGGGGGGCAGGTCTCGGCGGACTCCGTTGACGCCGTGCTGGTCACAGCGCCGACACCCGAACTGCTCACCGCAGAAATCCGGGACCTCCGAAGCCGGCTGGGAGCATCGGTGGCAGTGATTGCCGGGCTCGACGTCGTCCTCGAGTCCCGGGGGCAGGCAGCTGCCGGGCGCGCGCCGGTCAGTAACAGCGGCCGCGCACGCTTCGCCGGCACTGCCGCCGGCCTGACGGACCTTCTTGAGCAGCTTCTTAAGGAGGCCGACGGCGTCCGCCTCCACCCGGCGTCGCTCGCCATCGAACTGGACGAGCTTTCACGGCTGGTTCTGCCGGAACTAAGGCGCCGCGGGGCGCTGCGGCCCCCGGTTCAGGACGGCACCTTCCGCGACCTGCTGGGATTAGCGCGCCCGGACAGCCGTTTTGCAAAATCGTCCGCGGCCGCTGCCGCCGGGAACTAAGGGGAAGACCATGACACAGCACAGCAGTGCTAAATCCGGAACATTTACGCCGTCCGGCAGGATCCAGTTCGGCGTCTTCTTCCAGGGCGTCAATTCCGGCACCGTCTGGAAGGCGCCGGAATCCGGCTCGCAGACCGACTTCGAATCGTTCCGCCGGATTGCGCAAACAGCCGAGCGCGGACTGTTTGCTGCGTTCTTCCTGGGGGAGGGGCTCCGCCTGCGCGAACACCTGGGCCGGCCGCACGCCCTGGATGTTGTGGGCCGGCCGGATGCCCAGACCATGCTTGCCGCCCTGGCATCGGTCACCAGGAACATCGGCCTGGTGGCCACCCAGAACACCACGTACAACGATCCAGCGGACCTGGCGCACCGGCTCTCATCCCTGGACCTGATCTCCGGTGGCCGGGCCGCCTGGAACATCGTGACCACGGACAACGCCTGGACCGGTGCCAACTTCCGGCGCGGGGGCTACCTAAACCATTCCGACCGGTACAAACACGCGGAAGCATTCGTGGAGACGGCCAAACGGATCTGGGATTCGTGGGAAACCGCACAGGGGCCCGCCCGCCGGGTCCTTCACGAAGGCCCGCACTACACCGTGGATGTGACACCCCGGCTGCCGCGAAGCGCACAGTACCGGCCCGTGCTGTTCCAGGCCGGTGATTCGCCGGAAGGCCGCGATTTCGCTGCCCGCCAGGCGGACGTCATCTTTTCGGCCCATCCGAAGTTCGAAGCCGCGGTCGAGTTCCGCAAGGACCTCGTGGCGCGTTCACTGAAGGCGGGCCGCGGTGCCAACGCCGTGCAGATTATGCCGGCCAGTGAATTCATCCTGGCACCCACGGCTGAAGAGGCTTTGGAGAAGAAGGAATGGGTGCGCAGCCTGCAGATCGGCCCTCAGCAGGCAGTGGCCTACCTGGAACAGTTCTGGGGCCGCGAGCTGTCCGAATATGATCCTGACGGGCCGCTTCCGGAGATCGATCCGGTGGTGGAGGAAACCTCCGAAACCCGCGGCAGCGGTTTCCACGGTGCCAAGGCCCGCCAGCTGGCGGACCAGTGGCGGGCAGAGGCTAAGGACAAGGGCCTCTCCATCCGGCAGTTCGTCACGTCCAGGACGGCGCGGGTCGACGCCACCTTCACGGGTTCGTACTCCGCGGTGGCGGACCAGTTGGCCGAGTACGCGCGGGTGGGCGCGGTGGACGGCTTCAACATTTCGCCGTGGCTGATTCCCACCGGCCTCGACGACGTCGTGAACCACCTGGTGCCGGAACTGCAGGCACGCGGCGTCTACCCCACGGAGTACAAAGGCAGCACCCTGCGGGAGAACCTGGGGCTCGAGGCCCCGGTCCGTTCGGCCACTCAAAATGCTGCCGCGGTGGGCGTCTGATGCACCCGGCTGGTTTTATGGGAAGGGCCGGCGAAGACGCTGGGGAGAGCGCCGTCGTCGACCCTTCGCCGGGGAGTATCAGGTTGCAGCTGACGGTTTGGGAACAGCGGCTCTAGGATACTTAGGCCTCCGCCGCATGAGTTCAGGCGGAGCCTCCTGGCGGGGCGAAGGCGACCCCTGCTCCGCGCGGCACAGCCTTCAGGCTCACATCGGAAATACCGTGGTCCCGCCGGCCCCGGCCTCCAACTGGTCTTGCCCGCCGTCGGCAGGAGTCCATCCCAGGGCGGGACCCAATTTGCCGGCGATGTCGGTGAGGATCTGGACGTAATCTTCCTGGTCAAAGCTAAAGGGCAGTGCGAATGCCACCTCGTCGACTTCCTGGAACCCGGCGTGCGCGTACAGTTGCTCGGCAATTTCTTCGCTGGTGCCGATGAGGTCCGGTGCAAACAGCATGCCTTTTGGCCCCTGCGGTGTCCGGGTGCGGGGAGTGCGTTCATCGACGTACCTCTGGTACTTTGCCCGCTGGCCGGCTGATGCCGAATCGGTGGGGATCACCACCAGGCCCTGCGACACACGGGCCGGTCCATGGGCTTGCGCAGACGCTGCGGCCTCCCGGTAGGCACGGATCTGCAATTGCTGAATGTTGGCAAAGTCCGGTTCCTGGTCCGGTTCGGGGAAGATCACGCTGCTGGAGAGCAGGTTAAAGCCGTTTGCCCCCGCCCAGACGGCCGACTTCCTGCTGCCCGCCCCATACCAAAGCCGGTCCCGGAGTCCGGGAGAGTGGGGCTCGACGCGGTTGGAAAATTCCTCCACCACGCCCTGCCGGCCGGAAAAATCCCGCACGGGCTGCCCTGCCACCAAGCGTGCAAGCCGCTCCACGCGCGAGTAGCTGAAGTCCTCCAGCTCCGAGGAATGCGGGTACAACTCGTGCTTCACGGTGGCGTAGTGCATCGGTTCACCTACACTCAGCCCCGGATTGATTCGTCCCCCGGAAAGCAGATCCACGGTGGCCAGATCCTCGGCAAGCCGCAATGGGTTTTCCCAGCCCAGCGGCGTAACAGCGGTTCCAAGC
This sequence comes from Arthrobacter sp. sptzw32, assembly GCF_059089735.1. Classification (NCBI taxonomy): domain Bacteria; kingdom Bacillati; phylum Actinomycetota; class Actinomycetes; order Micrococcales; family Micrococcaceae; genus Arthrobacter; species Arthrobacter sp. sptzw32. Next base: position 18,194 of record NZ_JBNHEZ010000004.1, read on the forward strand.
TCAATGCGGGAAGTGCGCTGGCTGGCGGCTGCCATCACCGCAATCGGGGAGGAAATTCCGAACTGCAGGTGGCGGTGGCGCAGCCAGGCGCTGTCGAATCCAAGCCGCTCACCCAGTTCGATAATCTCCAGCGTGGACTGGTGGCCGGGTGCGGGATCAGCCGGATCGAACAGGCCAATCGTGAGGAATCCAAGCTTGCGCAGGGGACGTGTGGGCTGGGGCATGGGACTCCTTCAGCGTTGGGGTGTGGCTGCTTCCCAGAATAGGCGCCCGGACCTGCCGGTCCTCCTGACGAATGGCGGGAAAGCAAAAGTGAAGAGTCCCCGCCTCGCTGAAGCAAGGCGGGGACTCACTCATCGGCAGGGTGTTACGTCTTGGGCAGCCCTGCCGGGTTCAGTTCGGACTTCTGGATGGCTTCCGAAGACAATCCCCAGCGCTCCAGGATCCTGGCGTAGGTGCCGTTCTCAATCAACTCGTTCAGGGCAGTCTGGGCAGCGACAGCCAGGCCGTTGTCCTTTTTGGTGGTGAAGGCAATCTCGGCCGTCAACGGCCAGCCGCCGTTGAGCGTGCCCACCTGCTTGCTCTTGCCGTCCTGGGCGGCCTTGTAGGCAGCACCGGCGTTGGGGCCGAACGTGAGGTCTGCGCGGCCGGACTGAAGGGCCAGCGTGGAGGCGGAGTCGTCGTCGTAATACTGGAACTCCACCGGCTTCAGGCCGTTCTTTTTGTTCTCCTCGTCCCAGCGCACCAGGATGGCTTCCTGGTTGGTGCCGGAGCCCACGATGATGCGCTTGCCGGCCACGTCCTTGGCTTCCTTGATCTCGCCGATGTCCGAATCGCTCTTGGCGTAGAAGCCCAGAAGATCGTTGCGGTAGGTGGCGAAGTCGAACTTCTCCTTACGGGCTTCGGTAACGGTCACGTTGGAGAGCACGGCCTCGTACTTGCCGGATTCGACGCCCAGCGGCCAGTCGGCCCACGCCACCGGAAGGGCCTCGACCTCCAGCCCCAGTGTCTCGCCCACTGCGTAGGCGATGTCCACTTCACTGCCGATGAGCGTTTTGTTGTCAGTGGCAAAAAGGCTCAACGGTGCCGTGCCGCCGGTGCTCACCACAGTGAGCTTGCCGTCGGCCTTGATGGCCTCGGGGACCAGCGCGGCGGCAGCGGGATCAACCTCCACCTTGAAACGGTCCTGCTCGGGGGACAGGTTGAAAGTTTTGCCCGCCGCCGTGGCGGAGGACGACGACGGTGCTGTCGCCGCCGTCGCGCCGGGGTCTGCGCAGGCAGCGAGCCCCAGCAACGCGGTGATGGTGACGGCTGCAACGGTAGCGGGTTTCGCCTTTTTGATGGCCATTTTTCCTCCTTGGAGGTACGTGGTGGATGCAACGGACTGTGCTCGTTGCAGCCACTATCCGTCAGCCCGCGCAGGGGAATCAAAGGGCTTCGCAACCCGGAGATACAGGAAGTAACGGCCGTTCACCGGAGGACTGCGGCGGTCATATTCGGGGCTGCGTCTGCACCAAAACCAAGTGGTGCCAAATGATGTGCGCAGCAAAGAAGTGGCCCGGTCATCAGACCGGGCCACTTTGCTGTTTCAGCACCCTGGGATCAGCCCAGCGCGTTGATGACTTCCTTGGCCACGTCCTCGCTGGACTGCGGGTTCTGGCCGGTGATGAGGTTTCCGTCGCGGACTACGTTGGACGTCCAGGCTGCAGCGTTCTCGATAACCGCGCCCTTCTCCTTCAGTGCATCCTCCACCATCCACGGGGTGTTTTCGCCCGTGCCGCCGCCCAGTTCCTCCTCGTTGCTGAACACCGTGAGGCGACGCCCTGCGAAAACGAACGCGCCGTCGTCGTCCATGGCGCTCAGCAGTCCGGCGGGGCCGTGGCAGAAGGGCGCGATAATCTTGCCGTCCTTATCGGCCGCGGCCAGGAGCCTGCCGAGGTCCGCGTCCTTGTACAGGTCCGCCATGGGACCGTGGCCGCCGGGCATCACGACGGCGTCGTAAGGGGAAAGGTCGACGTCGGCCAGCACCAGCGGGTGCCCGAGCTCGGCATCGATGGACGCGAGGTAGTCCCGGAAGCCTTTCGCCCTGTCCTCGCCGCCCGCAGATTCGGCAGCCAGGCTCACCTGGTCAACGGTGGGCCGGGCACCACCGGGGGTTGCCAGGTGGACGGTATGTCCTGCATCAATCAACGTTTGGTGCGCAACCACCAGCTCCTCGGCCCAGTAGCCGGTGGGGTGCTCGCTGCCGTCCTTCATGGTGAGCGAGTCTGCTGCTGAAACAACCATCAGAATGTTGGCCACGGTGTTGCTCCTCTTTTGTGCGGGCTGGTCACTAAGGTCGGCAACCTCGTAAGTGTGCTGAGTATTCCGTCACAGCCGAAATAAGACGGCCACCGCAGTGGTTATGCACGAAGTGCCCGCCCTGACCTGGCCGGCAAACTTCACGCAACGCTCTGAAAGGCCGGCACTCACCGTGACTCTTCCCCTCTCCATCCTTGACCTGGCAACCATCGGCAAAGGCCAGACGGCGGCGGAGAGTTTCGCGGGGAGCGTGGCCATGGCGCAAAGCGCCGAAAAGCTGGGATACCGGCGCGTCTGGTACGCCGAGCACCACAACATGTCCACCATCGCCTCCTCCGCTACTAGCGTGCTGATCGCCCACGTCGCGGCGCACACGGAAAGCATCCGGCTTGGCGCCGGCGGCGTGATGCTGCCCAACCACTCGCCACTGACCATCGCCGAGCAGTTCGGCACCCTGGAAACCCTGCACCCGGGCAGGATCGACCTTGGCCTCGGCCGCGCGCCCGGCAGCGACCAGAACACCATGCGCGCCCTGCGCCGGGACCCTATGTCGGCGGACAGCTTCCCTCAGGACGTGCTGGAACTCCAGGGCTACCTCACCGGGCCCACCCGCATCCAGGGCGTTGAAGCCACCCCGGGCAAGGGCACAAACGTTCCGCTGTACATCCTGGGCTCCTCGCTGTTCGGCGCGCGCCTGGCCGCCCAGCTTGGCCTGCCGTACGCGTTTGCCTCCCATTTCGCCCCGAACGCGCTGCAGGATGCCGTGGCCATCTACCGCAGCGAATTCAAGCCTTCAGCCCAGCTGGATGCACCGCACGTCATCGCTGGCGTCAACGTAATTGCCGCCGATTCCGCCTCAGAGGCGCAGGCCATGTTGCGCGCCACCATGCGCGCGCGGGTTTCTTTGTTCTTCGGCGGCGGCCGCGAGTTCACCGACGACGAAGCTGACATGATCCTCGACTCCCCGCAGGGCCAGCACCTCTCGCAGATGATGACCTACTCAGCTGTGGGCACGCCCGACGTCGTGATGGATTACCTGGAAGGCTTTGGCAGGCACGCCGACGCCGACGAGCTCATCGTGGCGCACCAAAGCATGGGCACGGAGACCCGGCTGCGCTCGGTCGAGCTCCTGGCCGAAGCCGCCGGCCTGGCGAGGGTCTGACATGGCACCCGCCGCCGACGGCGTAGGGTTCCGCTCCAAACGCGGGCCCATTCTCATCGCCCTGATGCTGTCCACCGGACTGGTGGCCATCGACTCCACGATCGTGGCCACCGCGGTACCCTCAATCGTCCGTGACATCGGCGGATTCGAATCGTTCCCGTGGCTTTTCTCGGCATACCTGCTGGCCCAGGCAGTCTCCGTCCCCATTTACGGCAAGCTCTCGGACATAGTGGGGCGCAAGCCCATCATCCTGGCCGGAATCGGGCTCTTCCTGCTCGGCTCCATTCTCTGTGGAATCGCCTGGAGCATGCCCGCCCTGATCGCCTTCCGGGCGCTCCAGGGACTCGGTGCCGGAGCCGTGCTGCCGGTGTCCATCACCATCGCCGGGGACATCTACTCGGTGGAGGAACGGGCCAAGGTCCAGGGTTACCTGGCCAGTGTGTGGGCAGTTTCCTCAGTGGTAGGGCCCAGCCTCGGCGGCGTCTTCTCTTCGCTGGGGATCTGGCGAGGAATCTTCCTGGTCAACGTTCCGTTGTGCCTGCTGGCAGGGTGGATGCTGCTCCGGACCCTGCACGAGAACGTCGAACGTGCCAGGCACAAAGTGGATTACGCCGGCGCCGGCCTGCTGGCCGTGTCGCTTGGCCTGTTGATCCTTGGGGCACTTGAGGGCGGGCAGGGGTGGGATTGGACTTCCCCCATCAGCATCGGCATCTTTGCGGTAGGCGGAGTGCTGCTGGTCCTCTTTGTCCTGGTGGAGCGGCGTGCAGCCGAGCCGGTCCTGCCGTCCTGGGTGGTGTCGCGGCGCCTGCTGGGCACGACGGCGCTGGTGTCCTTCGGCGTCGGGGCGGTCATGATCGGACTGACCTCGTACGTGCCCACGTTCCTCGAAGGGGCACTGTCCTCCTCGCCCCTGATCGCCGGCCTGGCGCTCGCAGCGCTCACCCTCGGCTGGCCCATCAGCGCCTCGCAAGCCGGGCGTTTCTACCTCCGGCTTGGCTTCAAGCCCACTGCCTTGATCGGAATCGCCATCACCGTGCTGGGACTCCTGGTCCTGGCACTCACGGCTTCCACCCCCAACGTGGTGCTGGTCGCCGTCAGCTGCTTCATCGTCGGACTCGGCCTCGGACTGGTCGCCACTCCCACCCTCATTTCCGCCCAATCCAGTGTGGAATGGAATGAACGGGGCGTGGTAACCAGCACCAACATGTTCGCCCGGTCCATCGGCAGCGCCCTCGGCGTGGCCGTGTTTGGTGCCATCGCGAATTCGGTCTACGCCAGTACGGCAGGCGGTTCGGGTGACGTGCCTGCCGTCGTCGCCGCTTCGGGAGCCGTCTTCCTGGCCGCGCTGGCAGCGGGGATCCTGACCGTGGCGGGAGTGCTGGCAATGCCCGCGGTTAAGGCAGGCGAAGCCGGCCGGGCCGACACCGGATCCGTCGCCAGCGAGGCGGAGGGCAGCCCCCGGCGCTGAGGGCCGGCGTGAGGCTACCGGGAGGCGCGGAAAATGTCCGGGGCGGGCCGGGTGCCGGTGGCGAGGTCTGCAAGCATGCGGCCGACGACGGGAGTGAACTTGAACCCGTGCCCGGAGAACCCGGCGCCGATCACCAGGGGGCCGATCCGGTCCAGGATGAAGTCCTCGTCCGGAGTGGTGGTGTAGGTGCAGCTGATCGCCTCGAATGAGTCCGCGTCCACTCCGGGCAGCCACGTCCGGGCATAGTCCTGCAGGGCGGCGAGCTGGGCGGGCTCCGGCTGGAAAGAGCGCCGGTCAGGGTTCACCACCGGCCCAACGCCGTGCCAGCCGGCCTTGATGCCCTCGCCCGGCGTCTGCATTCCGTACACCGGCGAGTACCAGTTCCTGTATTGCGCACCAGTGCCGGGTGTGTGGTTGAAACCGGGCCAGACGGCCCCTTCGTCCAGCACCCGGAAGTGGGCCGGCTGCTCCTGTGTGACCCGCAGCTTCGGAATCCGCAGCCCCGCGCTTCCACGGGCGCCGGCCAGGAGCTTGTCGGTCCAGCCGCCGGCAGTAAGAACAACCTGGGCGGCGGTGGCCGCCTCGGTTCCGGACGGAGACTCGAAGACCAGACGGACGGCGTCGTCCATGATCTTCAGTTCCACCACTTTGGTGTGGTGGCGGATTTGGGCGCCCCGGGCTGCGGCGAGCCGCTGGAAGGCCGGCAGAGCAGCCTCCGGGTTGAGCTGGCCGCCGTCGGGCATATGGAGTGCCTGCCCGTCGAAGCGGATGCCGCGCCAGCGCTCGCCTGCTTCCTCCGGGGACAGGAACTCGGCCCGGATGCCCGCCTGATTCAATGCTTCGGCAACTTCCGGCAGCCGCGGGTCCGGGCCGTGGTTGACTATTCCCGTCCTGGCCAGCAGCTGTTGTCCGCTCTCCTGCTCCAGCTCGTCCCACAGGCTCAGGCTCTCGGCCAGCATGGCCACATATTCCGGGCGGTGGTAGCCGGGGTTGAGGTTGCGGGTGCTGCCGTGCGAGGCCCCTATGCGGTGCCCTTGCCCGAACTGCTCCACCAGGGTTACCTGGCGGCCGCGGCGGGACAATGCCCAGGCGGCAGCCGAACCCATGGCTCCGCCACCGACCACTACGGTGTCCAGCATTGTTCCCATCAGTCTCCCATCACGTCAGCAGCAGCGCGACGGCGATCATCGCCGGGACGGCCACCACAGTTGTAATCAGCACGGTGTCCTTGGCTACGGTGAGGCCGGTTTTGTAACGGCTGGCAGCCACAAAAACATTCTGCGCGGTGGGCAGCGCGGACGTGACCACCACGGCGAACAGGATATGGCCTTCCAGCCCCAGCGCGAACCTGGCGAAGAGATACGCGAGGGCAGGCTGGACCGCCAGTTTGAAGGCGGAGGCCAGCAGGGTGTCCACCCGGCGGGCAGCGGAGGCCTGCAGCGGGCGGGTCCCGTTGAGGCTCATCCCAAAAGCGATGAGCATAGCCGGAATTGCGGCGCCGCCGATCAGGTGGATGGGCTCCATGACCAGCGGCGGAACCTGCCAGCCGGTGCCGGCCACCAGCAGGCCCAGCGCGGAGCCGACGATCATCGGGTTCTTGAGGATCATCACCAGGAAGCTCAGTGGCGTGGTGCGGTGGGAACTGGTGCTGGAATCCAGGATCATCAGGAACAGCGGCGTGAAGAAGGCGAGCTGGAAGATCAGCAGCGGTGCCACGTAGCTCGCGTCACCCAGGACGTAGACCGAGATGGGGATGCCCAGGTTGGCGGAGTTGACCAGCGAGGCCGCCATCGAGGACATCAGGGACTCGGAGAGCGGGCGTTTAAGCCAGAACCTGGCAATGGCGAAGAAAATGGCGGCGGTGGCGATGGCGGACACCGCCGCCACCAGCAGCGGAGCTGCGAAGACTTCGGCGAGGCGGGCCTTGCTCAGGGTTTCGAAGAGGAGCGCCGGGCTGGCCACAAAAAAGGTGAGGGAGCTCAGGACCTGCCGTGCATTGTCGCCCAGGATTTTCTGCCGGCCCACGAACCAGCCCACCAGGATGATGCACCAGACCACAAAGAAGCCGGCCAGGACACCTAGCAAGGGAGGACCCGCAGCGAATCAACCCACGGGGCGCAGCGGAGGCAGGTACCGGGACGCACGCTCCGGGTTAGAGCGCAGCGTTGTTAAGGGCAAACGGGGGGCGCAGCAGTCCGGGCGTCAGGCCCTCGGCGGGATCGTTGCCGAGCTGGACCACTTTGTTGTTGGCGTCCACGTGGACCACTTTGGGCTCGTAGGACTTCGCTTCCTCGGTGGTCATCTGGGCGTAGGTAATCAGGATGACAAGATCGTTTTCGTGCATCAGGTGCGCGGCGGCACCATTGATGCCGATGACGCCCGAACCGCGCTCGCCGGCGATGGTGTATGTCTCCAGCCGCGCGCCGTTGGTGATGTCCACAATCGAGACAAGTTCCCCGGGCAGGATGTCGGCAGCCTCGAGCAGGTCCAGGTCAACGGTGACCGAACCCACGTAGTGCAGGTCGGCATGCGTGACAGTGGCCCGGTGGATTTTGGACTTGAACATGGTTCGATTCATAACGGCTTCAGTCTAGCGCCGGGCGGCATTCCCGCGCAGTGACGCAGGGAACACCGGTCCTTCACTCCGCAACAGAAGAGTACGACGGCGGCTGGTTACCCGGCGTCGTGCCTTGCCACTGCAGCCGCAGCGGCAGCAAGGGTCTCCCGTGCGGCCAGGATCGCCGGACGCTGGGCGCTGGAGCGGCGGACGGAGGTGAAGATGGTGCGGTGCGGCTTTCCCGGAAGTTCCAGGAGCTCGGCGGTGGTGCCGCGGCCGGTCCACACCAGGTCCGGCATCAGGGCTACGGCGTTGCCGGATTCAATCAGGCGGATCTGCGCCTGCAGGTCCGCTGTTTCGTAACGGACGTCGGGCTCGAACCCGGCGCTGCGGCATGCCTGCTCCGCCCAGTGCCGTGACGCCGCGCCGCGCGGCTCCATAACCCAGGCAAGATCCGCGGTGTCGGCCAGTGAACGGATGGCCGGTCCGCCGTCGGAGTCCGCCGGAACTGCCAGCCTGATGGCGTCCGTGGTCAGCTTGATTCGGTCCAGCTCCGGATAGCGCGGTGCCGCGTGCCCCGGATACTGCTCTGCGATCACAAGGTCGAAGTCCCGCGCCCACGTTTCGTGCAGCGCGGTTTCCGGCTCGCGCTGGATCATCTCGATGCGGACCTCCGGGTACTCTTTGGCCATCCGGGTCAGCGTGTCGGGCATCAGGGCTAGGGCCGCCGACTGGAAAACCGCGATCCGCACCGTTCCGGTGACGGTGGTCAGGGAGGCGGCCAGGTCCGCCTCGGCCTGTTCCATGGTCTCCAGCAGGCTCGCCGTGTGCGCCACCAGCACTTCCGCCTGCGGCGTGAGCTGCACCCGCCGGCCGGTCTTCCGGAGCAGCTCCACGCCCACCTCCTTCTCCAGCAAGGCAAGCTGCTGCGATACCGACGACGGGCTGTACTGCAGTGCCTCCGCCACCTCCGCGAGCGTCCCCCGGATGCTTAGCTCGCGGAGCAGCCGGAGCCGGCGAACGTCGAGCATGGGGAATTCCTAACTGAAACTAACGAATATAGGTTAGAAGTAGCCACTTTATCTAATGCAAGCAGGCTTGCATACTGTTGGAACCGAGTTACCCCCGTCACAGCGCCTAAAGGCGTGCCGCGGCGGGGTCGCACCCCAAGCAGGAGTTCCTGATGAGCACTAGAGATATGAGCCAGTCGATCATGAGGCGCAAGCCCATTGACGACATTGAGGAAGAAAACAAACACAGTGGCCTCTTCAAGTCACTCGGGCTGTGGCAGCTTACGGCGATCGGCGTAGGCGGCATCATCGGCGTCGGCATCTTCTCCCTTGCGGGACTGGTGGCAGCAGGAAGCGAAAGCTCACCCGGGGTGGGGCCCGCCGTGTTGATTTCCTTCCTGGTGGCCGGCCTCGCTTCGGCGGCCGCCGCGCTGTCCTACGCAGAGTTCGCCGGCATGATCCCCCGGGCCGGCTCTGCCTACACCTACGGCTATGTTGCGCTGGGGGAGATCGTCGGCTGGTTCATCGGCTGGGACCTGCTGCTGGAATACATCGCCATCGTGGCCGTGGTGGCCATCGGTATCTCCGGCTACTTCGACGCCTTCCTCTCCGGAATCGGCATCAACATGCCCCTTTGGATGACGTCCACGGCTGATGAGGGCAGGGGCGGCGTTGTGAACATCCCCGCCATCGTGGTCTGCCTGCTGGTGACCTGGATCCTTTCCCGCGGCACCAAGGCGTTCGGCCGGTTCGAACTCGTGGCCGTTGCCATCAAGGTCCTCCTGATCCTTTTCATCATCGGACTGGGTGTCTTCTACATCGACACCAACAACTACAACCCGTTTATGCCCAGCGGCTTCGGTCCCGTCCTTGCCGGCGCGGCCACCGTTTTCTTCGCCGTGTTCGGCTACGACGCCATGAGCACCGCGGCGGAGGAAGCCACCGACGGCAAAAAGCACATGCCCAAGGCCATCATCCTCTCGCTGATCATTGCCATGCTGCTGTACGTGGCCGCCACTCTGGTGCTCACCGGAATGCAGAACTACAAGGACATCGACCCCACGGCCGGCTTCGCTTCAGCCTTCACCGGCGTTGGCCTGCCGGTCATTGCCACCATCATCTCGGTGTTCGCGGTCCTGTCCATCCTTACCGTGATGCTGACGTTCCTCCTGGGCGTTACCCGCGTCTGGTTCTCAATGAGCCGTGATGGCCTGCTGCCCGGCTGGTTCGCCAAGACGGACCGCCACGGCACCCCGCAGCGCGTCACCTGGATAGCCGGCGTCGCCTCTGCCCTGCTGGCCGGCGTATTCCCCATCAAGGCCGTCGCGGACCTCACCAACATCGGCATCCTCGCCGCGTTCGTCGTCGTCTGCTTCTCGGTGATCATATTCCGCTACAAGAAGCCGGACGCACCCCGGACCTTCCGCCTGCCACTCATGCCGGTTATCCCCGCGTTCGGTGTGTTGGCGTCGGCATTCCTGATGTTCCAACTGCACTGGGAAACCTGGGCGCGCTTCGGCGTCTGGCTCATCGTAGGCCTGGCCATCTACTTCTTCTACGGCCGCCGGAACTCGCTGATGAACCCCAACAGCCCGCGGCACGAGGAGATCGTGGAGATGCACCGCCCCCTGCGCTGACACCCTCTCTCACGTATCACCCGTTTTCCAGGGACGCTCTCTCACTTTTGACGCGTCCCGCGCGGACCCTCCCGCACTGTAGGTGCGGGAGGGTTCGGTGTTTTAAGTCAGTGGTAAGAGGGCATCTGATGAAGGTCCTCGCGCCGTTCATAACCATCATCTTTTCTAACCTGTATTGCTCAGGAAAGATCGCTTTATCTTATGTGAACCGAGGCTCATACTGGTGGGTAAGACCTCCTCGAACCACAGGAAAGAATGAGGAAAAAGCCATGACCCACGTAGCAATGGAGTCCGCAGTCGCCGCCGGAACAGTGCCGGCCGTCGACGTCGATGTGCCGCAGGCGAAGGCGCTTGCAAATGAAACCGTAGCGCTGGTCCGCCACTGGCTGACCGAGGCATCCAAAGTTCCCGTCGACGCTTCCGCACAGCAGCTCGCAGGCGTGCTGAAGGATCCCAACGGGCTTGAGTTCACCGTGGGGTTCGTGGACGGCGTGGTGCGCCCGGAAGACCTGAACGTGGCCGCACGCAACCTTGCAGCCCTGGCCCCGAAGGTTCCGGCCTTCCTGCCCTGGTACATGCGCCGCGCGGTCCAGTTGGGCGGAACCATGGCCCCGGTTATGCCGCAGGTTGTTATTCCCATTGCCCGCAAGGTCCTCCGCGAAATGGTGGGCCACCTCATTGTGGACGCCACGGACGCCAAGCTGGGCCCGGCCATCACCAAGATCCGCAAGGACGGCATCAAGCTCAACGTCAACCTCCTCGGTGAGGCCGTCCTCGGCGAGCACGAAGCGTCCCGCCGGCTCGAAGGCACGCACACCCTGCTGGCACGCCCCGACGTCGACTACGTCTCCATCAAGGTGTCCTCCACCGTCGCCCCGCACTCTGCCTGGGCCTTCGACGAGGCCGTGGAGCACGTCGTCGAGAAGCTTACGCCGCTGTTCCAGCGCGCCGCCTCCTTCGCCGGAAACGGAAAGAAAGCCAAGTTCATCAACCTGGACATGGAGGAGTACAAGGACCTGGATATGACCATCGCGGTCTTCACCAGGATTCTAGACAAGCCCGAGTTCAAGGACCTCGAAGCCGGAATCGTGCTTCAGGCCTACCTTCCCGACGCCCTCTCGGCCATGATCCGGCTCCAGGACTGGGCCGCCGAGCGCCGTGCCGCCGGTGGCGCCGCCATCAAGGTCCGCGTGGTCAAGGGCGCCAACCTGCCCATGGAGCAGGTGGAGGCCTCCCTGCACGACTGGCCGCTGGCCACGTGGGGCAGCAAGCAGGACTCCGACACCAGCTACAAGAGCGTCATCAACTACTCCCTGCACCCGGACCGCATCCAGAACATCCGGATCGGCGTGGCGGGCCATAACCTCTTCGACATCGCCTTCGCCTGGCTCCTGGCCAAGCAGCGCGGCGTTGAATCCGGCATCGAGTTCGAGATGCTGCTGGGCATGGCCCAAGGCCAGGCTGAAGCCGTCAAAAAGGATGTCGGTTCGCTGCTGCTCTACACACCCGTGGTGCACCCGGCCGAGTTCGACGTCGCCATCGCCTACCTGATCCGCCGCCTCGAAGAGGGCGCGAGCCAGGACAACTTCATGTCGGCCGTCTTTGAGCTGAGCGAAAACGAGGTCCTGTTCGAGCGGGAGAAACAGCGCTTCCTCGCCTCACTCTCGGCACTGGACAACACGGTTCCCCCGGCGAACCGGCAGCAGAACCGCAGCCTGCCGCCGGTCCCGATGCCCCACCAGGGTTTCGAGAACACCCCGGACACTGATCCCTCGCTCCCCGCCAACCGCAGCTGGGGCCGTGCCATCCTGGAACGCGTTCCGTCCTCCACCCTGGGCAACGCTTCCGTCGCGGCCGCTTCAGTCAAGGACGAGGCAACCCTGAACTCGGTAATTACAACTGCCGTGGAGAAGGGCAAAGCCTGGGGTGCACTCTCCGGGGACGAGCGGGCCGAGATTCTGCACCGCGCCGGCGACGTCCTGGAGGCCCGCCGCGCCGACCTGCTCGAGGTTATGGCCAGCGAGACCGGCAAGACCATCGACCAGGGTGACCCCGAGGTCAGCGAAGCTGTGGATTTTGCCCACTACTACGCCGAGTCCGCCCGCAAGCTGGACAAGGTCGACGGCGCCACGTTCATCCCGGCGAAGCTCACCGTGGTCACGCCGCCGTGGAATTTCCCGGTCGCCATTCCGGCCGGGTCCACCCTCGCGGCACTTGCCGCCGGCTCCGCCGTCGTCATCAAGCCCGCGAAGCAGGCCGCACGCAGCGGCGCCGTGATGGTCGAGGCACTGTGGGAAGCAGGCGTGCCGAAGGACGTCCTCACCATGGTGCAGCTGGGTGAGCGGGAACTCGGCAAGCAGCTGATCTCACACCCGGCGGTTGACCGCGTGATCCTCACCGGCGGCTACGAGACCGCGGAGCTGTTCCGCTCCTTCCGCCAGGACCTGCCCCTCCTGGCCGAAACCAGCGGCAAAAACGCCATCATCGTCACCCCGAGTGCGGACTTGGACCTTGCCGCCAAGGACGTTGCCTACTCTGCGTTCGGCCACGCCGGCCAGAAGTGCTCCGCCGCCTCACTGGTGATCCTCGTTGGTTCGGTTGCCAAGTCGAAGAGGTTCCACAACCAGCTGATCGACGCCGTCACCTCCCTGAAGGTGGGCTACCCCGAGGATCCCACCAGCCAGATGGGCCCCATCATCGAGCCCGCCAACGGAAAGCTCCTCAATGCCCTCACCACCCTCGGCGAAGGCGAAAACTGGGCAGTGGAACCCCGGAAGCTGGATGACACCGGCCGGCTCTGGAGCCCCGGCGTGCGGTACGGCGTCAAGCGCGGTTCCTACTTCCACCTGACCGAGTTCTTCGGCCCGGTACTGGGCGTGATGACCGCCGAGACGCTGGAAGAGGCCATCGCGATCCAAAACCAGATCGAGTACGGCCTCACCGCCGGCCTGCACTCCCTGAACTCCGAGGAGCTGGGCATCTGGCTGGAGAACATCCAGGCCGGTAACCTCTACGTCAACCGTGGCATCACCGGCGCCATCGTGCAACGCCAGCCGTTCGGCGGCTGGAAGAAGTCCGCCGTTGGTGCAGGAACCAAAGCAGGCGGGCCCAATTACCTGGCCGGCCTGGGCGACTGGACGTCCGCCCGCAGCACCGCGGATGCCACGACCAGCCACCCCGGTGTCCGGCGGATCGTCAACGCCGCCGGTTCCGACCTGCAACCTGCCGAGCTTGAATCCGTCCAGCGGGCCCTGGCCTCGGACGCGCAGGCCTGGGCGGAGGAGTTCGGTACGGCGAAGGACGTTTCCGGCCTCAGCGCCGAGCGCAACATCTTCCGGTACCGCAGCCTGCCCGTGACGGTCCGGCTGTCCGAAGGAGCGCCGCTCGCGCACCTTGTCCGGACCGTAGCAGCAGGCGTGCTGGCCGGTTCGGAGCTGACGGTGTCCACCGCCGTCGAGCTTCCCGCCCAGCTGCGTCCGGTCCTCACTGCGCTGGACGTTGACGTCAAGGTTGAGTCCGACGGCGAATGGCTGGCTACAGCTGGCCGGCTCGCTTCTGCCGGGAAGCTCTCGGGGGCACGCATCCGCCTGATTGGCGGAGACTCTGCGGCCATGGCAAAGGCTACGGGTGGACGTCCTGACCTCGCTGTCTACGCACACCCGGTCACCGAGGCGGGCCGCGTTGAACTGCTGCCGTTCCTGCACGAGCAGGCTGTCAGCATCACTGCGCACCGCTTTGGCACGCCGAACCACCTGTCGGACACCCTGATCTAGCACCGCTCGTTGCAGGGGAAAACAGAAGGCCGGGTGGCCACCTTCACGGTGGCCACCCGGCCTTCTGTTGTTGCTTACTTGGTTGGCGGTCCGTCAGCCCAGGTACCAACCTGGCGGCGACCAGCTCACCGGGACGCTGTGGGCGGAGAACTCCTCACACCGGGTGCAGGTGTAGGCGGCTTCACCCAGGGTGGCGACGGAACCGTCGCGCCGGTATGTCGGCGGAATGTAAGACTCGAGGTAAACGAATTCGTCGGTGCGGCAGTTGTCGCAAGTGGGCTTGCCCACGTATCCGGAGTCAGTGGTGGCCAGACCGGAACCGAGGTTGGAACGGCGGGTAGCTGGCGGCCGCGCAGTGTTATGCGGGCGGACATGTGCTGAGCTGTAATGGGTGTTCTTGGCTGTCGTCATTGGCTGCCTGTCCCGGGTGCGGACCCTGGTGTGCGGGACGCACTCGTGTTGAAGAACTGGCCAGCTGCTTGACCATGGGAAAACCAGCATAGGTTATGCAACGTTCCGGCATCAATGGAGAACGGGCTGTCTTCCCCCCTCCGGCGCGCGGGTGTTGTCCGTGGTTCTCAGGCCGGCCGATTGATGGTCCGCCCCACTATGGACTGCGTCAGCGCGTCGATCACTTCGGAGTTGGCCAAGGGGTTGCGGATCAGGGTGAAGTCCACATCGCCCACTGCGGGCAGGTCAAAGCGCCGGGTGATGATCTTCAGGTCCTCGGGGACGAGGGAGGACGGCATAACCGCGACCCCGATGCCGGCCCGGACGGCAGCCAGGACGCCGCTGATCTGGCGCGTAGTGCACGTAATCCGCCACGTCCTGCCGTGGGATTCCAGCGCATCGATGGCGAGCTTCCGGCTCAGGCTCGGTGAGGGGTAGGCGATCAGCGGGACGGGCGCGCCGGGTTCCAGCACTGTCTGTTCCTGGCCCACCCAGGAGAAGGAGTCATGCTGGACAACTGTGCCATCCTTGGCGCCGGCCACCCACTTTACGAACACCAGGTCCAACTGCCCTGCGTTGAGCTTCCGGTAGAGCTGGTCACTCTGACCGACCGTAAGCTCCAGGTTGATCTGCGGATAGATCTGGCGGAATTCACGGAGGATGCGCGGCAGCCCGGTGATGGCCAGGTCGTCAGCGGTGCCGAACCGCAGCCGTCCACGCATGGCCGAGCCGGAGAAGTAACGTGCTGCGGCGTCATGGGCGGAGAGGATGTTCCGTGCGAACCCGGCCATCGCATCACCGTTGTCTGTCAGCCGCACGTCCCGGGTGTCCCTGGTGATCAGCACCCGCTTTGCGGCGGTTTCAAGCTTGCGCACGTGCTGGCTGATGGTGGGCTGGGCCAGCCCCAGCCGTTCCGCCGCCTTGGTGAAGCTGAGGGTTTCGGCCACCGCCAGGAAGGAGCGCAACTGGGCTGGTTCGAACACTTTAAACTCCCGGCGGCGAGAAGCGGACAACTCTGTCATTGCGTTTTGCAATACGAGTTATAGGGACGATACGTCCCCATAATCGGGTGCCCCAAGCCTAGCGTTAAGCGCATCCCGGACCCACCGCAATTTGAGGACACTCCTGTGGCACCCCCACCGCCGTCATCGGCAACCGTCACCCAGCCCGTTATCGACTCCGCCGGCTCCGCCCCGCCGGGCCACCAGACCCAGCCCCTCGCCGTCGTCCCTGAACGCCTTCCGTGGAAGCACACCTTCATCTCCCTGCGTGTTCCCAACTTCCGTATCTTTGCCATCGGGCACTTCATCGCGGTCATCGCCATCTGGATGCAGCGCATCGCCCAGGACTGGATGGTCCTGCAGCTTTCCGGCTCCGTGACGGCCGTGGGAATCACCGTGGCGCTGCAGTTCCTGCCCTCCCTGCTGCTGGGACCCTGGGGCGGCATGGTGGCGGACCGGTTTTCGAAACGGAAGATCCTGATCCTGTGCCAGAGCATGGCCGCGCTGCTCGCAGGGGCGCTCGCGGTTCTCGCGCTGACCGGTGCTGTCGAGGTCTGGCACGTATACGTCATCGCCCTGGTCCTCGGCCTGGTCACCGTGCTGGACCAGCCGGCCCGGCAGGTGTTCGTCAACGAACTGGTTGGTCCGAAGTACCTGCGCAATGCGATCAGCGTCAACTCCACCACCTTCCAGCTGGGCGGCCTTATTGGTCCTGCCCTCGCCGGATGGCTGCTGACGGCAGTTGGGGCAGGGTGGGCATTCGCCGGCAACGCCGTAGCTTGCTGTACAACAGTTGTGATGCTCCTGATCCTGCGGAAGGACCGCCTGTTCGTCAGTGCCCCTGCCCCTAAGAGCAAAGGCATGCTCCGTGAGGGGCTCCGCTATGCACTCAGTAAACCGACTATCTACTGGCCGTGGCTGATGGCCGGGTTCATTGCGGTTTTTGCCATGAGCCTGCCGGTAGTGCTGGCGGCTTTTGCCGATCACGTGTTCGACGTCGGCGCGGGAGGCTATGGGCTGCTGAACGCCCTCGTGGCGCTCGGGGCGCTGACAGGAGCAGTGGCGTCCACCCGGCGCCGGCAGCTGAGGCTGCGTTCGGTAGTGTTCTGCGCCGGCATGTACGGCGTCATGCTTTGCCTAGCGGCCTTCGCGCCGTCGATGCCCGTGTTCGGAGCAGTGATGGTGCTCTCCGGATTCTGGTGCCTGATGTTCCTCACCGGGTCCAACCAGCTCGTCCAGGTAAGCTCAAACATGGGCATCAGGGGCCGGGTCATGAGCCTGTACATCATGGTGCTGATCGGCGGACAGGCGATCGGCGGCCCGATGCTCGGCTGGCTCTCGGAGCACGCCAGCCCGCACCTGGCCCTGCTCGTGGCCGGAGGAGTTCCGGCCCTCGCCGCCCTGACAGTAGCCGTCGTCCTGGCCCGAAAGGGCTCGCTGATGCTGAGGGTTGATTTGAAGGACCGGCGCCGGCCTGTGCATATCACCCGGCGGGCTGCAGCCGGAGACTGATTGGAGCGGCTGACGGGAATCGAACCCGCGTATCAAGCTTGGGAAGCTAGCGCTCTACCATTGAGCTACAGCCGCATCGCCCCGTTTCAGGGGCAGAACATAGCTTAGCGCAGAAGTAGCGGGCAGCCGCCCAAGCCGCGGGGAGGGGCCGGCCGTGTCCGGTCACTGGCCGTCATCCAGTAACTCTTCAGTAACGTACCGTGTCCTGGCTAGGCGGGGGCGGGGGAGCGCGGGCTAACCTGTTCCGGGTAGCTGCGGTGCCGGGGGGTGCAGCTGCCGCAGGCAGACGTCAACCATGAAAGATCCCGATGGCATTCGCAGAGCATGAGGTCCTCATCCAGCGCGACGCCATGGCTGTGTACCAGTACCTGCTCGACGCGACAAACCTTCCCGCATGGCGCGAGTCGGTCCGCAGCGTCAAGCTGCACAAGGGTTCCGCCGGAACCAAAGGCGCTGTGTACCGGAAGATGGTGGCAGGACGGTCCGGGCTGAGCATTCCGGCGGACCTGGAAATTACCGAAGCCAGGCCAGGGGCCGAAATCCAGTTCCGGGTAACCTCAGGCCTGGGACAGCGCGTGGGCGGTTACTACCTCAGCACCGAGGCATCGGGGACCCGCGTCCGTTTCGCCCTCGAATTCTGGCCCGAGGGCCGGTTCGGTTTCCTGCACAGGCTTGGGTTCCTGAGCCGCATGGCCCAGCGGAATCTCAGCTCGGAGGTGGCCCAGCTGGAGCGCCTCGAGGACGTCATGGAGCTCCAGCCGGCCCTTTAGGCTCCTACTGCGCCAGCCGCTGCCCCGCCCAGGGGCCAGCGATGTTCGACGGCGACAGGAGACTTCCTGAGCTCAGGTCCCAGAACTGCACTACGTCCGAGGCCCTGCGCAGGGACAGGCCGGTGGAGTTCAGGCCGGTGACCTCCCGCAGCGCCCGGATGCCCGTGACATCGCCCCAGCCCGTGGCCACGGTGGCCCTCGCCTCGGCACGCAGGGCGGTGGTGCCCCAGCCGCGGTGGAGCTGCACTGATCCATCAGTCCGCAGCGCCAGGACATCCTGGAACCCGTCGGCGTCGTAATCCACCATGGACAGCTTCCTCGCTGCGCCGATGTTGCCGATCGGCGCACGTTGCGAAAGGTCCCCCAGCCCCTTATTCGGATACAGGTAGAGGCCGCCGCCGGAGTCCAGGGCAAGGAGTTGGGGCATCCGGTTGTTGGCGCACCAGCCACCCACTGCCAGGGTGAGGGTTTCCCAGCCGCCACTTCCAAGGGTCACGGACGGCTGGAAGCCACCGCCCTGTATACCGCGATGAAGGGTAAGAGTGCCGCTGTTCCATTGCGTCAGGAGGTCGTAAGCGCCGTCGCGGTCCCAGTCGGTGGTGAAAACTTCCTTGGCACCGGCGAAGCCCGACCCAACCACCTTCGGCGCGGAATAGGTGCGTACACCGGTGACAGTACGGGCGAGCAGCTGACCTGCTGAGTCCACAGTCACCAAATCGCCGGGCCCCTTGATGGCTGCGGCAGAGAGGTCAAGGGTTGGCGGCATGTGCCTGACCGGAGCGTCGCACACGGTTGGCGCCGGTGGCGGGAAAGCCCCTCCGGGCCCTGTGCCGCCCGACCCCGTCCCGCCGGGCGAGTTGACGGTGCCAGCCGGCAGTGTGGTGTAACCAAAAAAGTTCACCACGCCCCAAATCTGATACGTGCGGTCCGTGTAGCTGATCCCGGCACCCATGACGTTGAAGCGCGGATCAATCAGCATGGCGTTGTGGCCGGGGGAACCCTTCCACCACTCCACCAGCTGGACGGCGTCACGGTCGGTGCGGATGGCAATGACTTCACCGGCGCCGTTGTTGGGATTCATCGCCCGGGGGTCGGTCCAAAAATTAGCCCGGTGCTCGATAACTTCACGCGAGGCAATGTTGTCGGACCAGTCCTGCGCCAACCCTGCCACCGTGGGGTGGTACTTCACCGGGTTCAAGCCCTTGGATGCACGGTATTCATTGATTCTGTTGAACACGGTCAAAACAGCTGCCGCGTTGCTGTCCGGGACCAGGGCCTCCGTAGAGGGCAGGGCGGAGGCGGCAGCAGATTCAGGGGCTGCCTGGCGCTGGGACGGCGCAGCCAATTCCTCGTCCGGAGCCCAAAGCGGCGGGATGGACGGGACTTCGGGGGCCGGTGCCACCGGAGCAGGGGTGGCGGCCGGTGCAGGTGCCGGCATGGCTACTACGGGGGGAACCTCAGCAGCCGGCTCCGGCACCGTGCCCGCCACTGCGGCCGGTGATGTCGAACGAACGTCCGGTTCCACGGCGGGGGTGAGTGTGGACGCGGCCGTGCTGTCATTCGGGGAAGTTCCACCGCCGTCGTGCAGGCCGGCGGGACCCAGGATGACACTGCGGGGACCGGCGGTTGCCGCCTGGCTTGCCGCAAGCGGCAAGGGGGTTGTACCCGCAGACGAGGAAACCAGCGCGAACGCGCAAAGCACGCCAATGAAGGAGGGCGCGACAAATCTATTCACAAACATCCCCAGCTCTGTTGGGCCATCCGGGAGACCATCCGGCGCCTGAATCACTGAGGCAACACTAGCCCCATAGGACTACTTGAACAACGAAAGAATGCAGGTGGGGATAACCAGTACGGTAATTTGGGACGGTGCTGATCTCTGACCGCGATATTCGTGCCGAAATAGACTCCCAGCGGATCGTGCTGGAACCCTACGATCCTGCGATGGTGCAGCCGTCGTCGGTGGATGTCCGGATCGACAAATTCTTCCGTCTGTTCGACAACCACAAGTACGCGCACATTGACCCGGCAGAGGAGCAGCCCGAGCTCACGCGCCTCGTGGAAGTGGAGCAGGACGAACCCTTCATCCTGCACCCGGGCGAGTTCGTCCTAGGCTCCACCTATGAAACCGTTACGCTCCCTGACGACATCGCTGCCCGGCTGGAAGGCAAGTCCTCCCTGGGCCGGTTGGGGCTGCTGACGCACTCCACCGCAGGCTTTATCGACCCCGGCTTCTCAGGCCATGTCACCCTGGAACTTTCGAACATGGCAACGCTGCCCATCAAGCTGTGGCCGGGCATGAAGATCGGCCAGTTGTGCTTCTTCCGGCTCACGTCCGCGGCCGCCTACCCCTACGGGCAGGGCGACTACGGCAACCGCTACCAGGGCCAGCGCGGGCCTACAGCCAGCCGCAGCCACCTGAACTTCCACCGCACGTCCATCTAGGCGGCCACGCCAACTGCTGTCACGCCTTCGCGGCAACGCCCGCGGACGGCAGCACGGACTTCACCAGGGGTTCCACGAACCGTGCCGCCAGCGGCCCCACCACGGCCATAATCAGCACATAGGCGGTGGCCAGTGCGGCAAGTTCTTCCGGGATCGCACCTGACGCGAGGGCCAGGCCGGCGATGACGATCGAGAACTCGCCGCGGGCTATCAGGGTGGCCCCGGCGCGGAAGCGGCCGGGGCGTGCGATGCCCATGCGCTTGGCCGCCCAGATTCCCGTTGCCATTTTTGTTGCTGCCGTGACCAGGGCGAGCACGAGTGCCCAGCCGAGCACCGGGGGAATGGACGAAGGGTCCGTGTTGAGACCGAACGCCACAAAGAAGATGGCGGCAAACAGATCCCGCAACGGTTCAAGGATTCGGGTGGCGTTGTGGGCGGTGGCGCCGGAGATGGCGATGCCGAGCATAAAAGCCCCCACAGCCGCGGACACCTGCATGGCCGAAGCGAGACCGGCCACCAGCAGTGCAGCGCCCAGGACGTTGAGCAGGAACACCTCGGAGTTTTCGCTGTGCACAGCCTTGGACACGTGGTGCCCGTGGCGGAGGGCCACCATCAGCACCAGGCTCACGACGGCCAGCGCGATGCCCACCGTGGTGAGGCCGCCGAGAAAGCTGACTCCGGCAAGGATGGTGGTGAGGACGGGAAGATAGACCGCCATGGCCAGGTCCTCAAAGACAAGGATGGACAACACCACCGGAGTTTCGCGGTTACCCAGCCGGCCCAGGTCCGTGATGACCTTCGCGGCGATGCCCGATGAGGAGATGTAGGTGACCCCGCCCATCACCATTGCGCCCACCCCGCCCCAGCCCAGCAGCAGGGCGAGCGCAGCGCCCGGCGCGAAGTTAAGGACCAGGTCCAGCACGCCGGCCTGCCAGGAGCGGCGGAGTCCGGTGAAAAGCTCGGCGGCGGTATATTCCAGTCCGAGCATAAGCAGGAGCAAGATGACGCCGATTTCCCCGGAGAGGTGTGCGAACTCGTGCATACCTTCGAGCTTGACGATCCCGCCGGCGCCGAAAGCGAGCCCGCCCAGGAGATACAGCGGGATGGGTGACATTCCGATCCGTCCGGCCAGCCTGGCCAACAGGCCCAGGCAGAACACAACGGCCCCCAGTTCGATGAGGGTCAGGGCCAGCGGGTCCATCACGTTTATCCGTGACGCAGGATATCGGCCGCCGTATCGAGGCCTTCCTGGGTGCCGACTGCTACCAGCAGATCACCGGTGTGCAGGACGACGTCGGGTCCCGGCGAAGGGAGCACCTCGCCTTCGCGCATGATGGCCACGATGGAAACCCCGCAACGGGTGCGGATGCAGGCCTTCCCCATGGGCTGGTTCTGGAACGGGGAGTCGGGTGCGATGGAGAACTGCCGGGTGACAATGCCGGGCACGTCCTTATGTTCTTCGGTGAGCTTCATGGCAAGGTGCTGCCCGCCCAGGAGGTTTCCGAGGGTCGCAGCTTCGTCCCCGGTCAGGGGAATCGATGCCTGGCAGGTATCGGGGTCGTCCCAGGTGGAAACGATAAGTTCCGTCTGGCCTTCCCGCAGCTCCACAACGCCAATCCGGCGGCCGGATGCTGTCATGAAGTCCTTCCGACGGCCGAGGCCCGGAAGGTCCGTCTCATCCACGTTCATGGGTTAAGCCTAGTCTGCCGTGACCTTCTTGTGGCGGACCTGAGGATTCCCGCAGGACCAGCTGCATGCCTGTCGGGCCGGGTTCCGGGGGAGCCTGCGCATCAGGGGTAAGTGCGGCGAGCAGCTGGTTTATTGTGCTGCTTCCCTGGGCTTCCAGCTCCATCTGCACCGTGGTCAGCGAGGGCACCAGGAAAGCGGACTCCGGCTGGTCGTCCCACCCCACCACGCTCACATCTGCGGGCACGCGGAGGCCAAGGTCGTGGAGCGCCCGCATGGCGCCGATGGCCAGTTGGTCGTTCGCGGCGAAAATGGCGGTGATGGAGGTATCGGCCATGAGCGTCCTGGCTGCCGTATAACCGGAGGCGGAGCTCCAGTCAGCGTGGGCAACGCCCCCGTCCTCGATGCCTTCGTCACTGACGGCTTGCCGGTACACGGCCAGGCGGTTGCGCGCAGCCGGCCACTCCTGGGGTCCGGCGATGTGGGCAATGCGGCGGTGCCCCAAACCGGCAAGGTGCGCCACGACCGCCCGCGCCGCGGAGCCGTCGGCTATCCTGCCCTGTCCCCGCATCTTGTCGTCGTACTCCCCGGCGATTACCACGGGGATGCGTCCCTGGGCCTGCAGGAGGTCGCTGCCCGGAATCGGCACGAATGACAGGATCCCGGCGTAGGGACCGCCGTCGAGGATTCCGCGGAGCCGCGCCGTGCGCTCGGGCCCGGTACTTTCAAGGGCCACGACGTCGAGTTGGTAGCCGGCCGCGCGGGCAGTGGCGGCCGCGCCGTTGAGCATCCGGGACGGGAAGTAGGGGGAGCCGCCGGGCACGAGGGCCAGGAGCCGGTACGTGGCCTTGGTCCGTAGGGAACGGGCGGTGAGGTTAGGCGAGTATTTCAATTCCGCCATAGCCTGCTCCACCTTCTGCGCGGTGGCCGCTTTCAGCTTGGAAGGGTCCGCCATGTAACGGGAAACCGTTTGATGCGAGACCCCCGCGAGCCGGGCCACTTCGTAGATAGTGGCGGCGCGGACGGGCTGCTGCGGCCCGGCTGGGGGGTTCGTCACAGCCTGGAATCATCCCACGTGGTCAGGTGCCCGCACATGCCGTGGCCTTCACCGGTCCGCTGCCGGGCCCGGGCCACTGCCGCCCCTGCCATGGAGGCCGCCGAGCCGTCCTGGAGTTCCTGCAGGGCCTGCCCGGTGGCGTCCACCTGGCTGCGGACGTTTGCCGCCCAGAGCTCCTTCCAGTGTTCAACTTTCGGGCGGACCAG
The DNA here is from genome assembly GCF_059089735.1 of Arthrobacter sp. sptzw32. Classification (NCBI taxonomy): domain Bacteria; kingdom Bacillati; phylum Actinomycetota; class Actinomycetes; order Micrococcales; family Micrococcaceae; genus Arthrobacter; species Arthrobacter sp. sptzw32. The sequence continues at coordinate 41,229 of NZ_JBNHEZ010000004.1, forward strand.
TGCGGCGGCGAGGCGATGGAACCCGGCCAGGGCCTCCGGTCCGTCCTGCCGGACAGACCTTCGAAGTTCCTCGTATCCTTCCAGGGCCAGGTCCCGCCGCCGGCGTGCAGCCGCAGCAACCATCTGCTGGTCAGCGGCGGCGGGAAGTACGGCGTACTCGGCATAAAGGTCCGGGTCCAGCAGGACGGGCCGCGGGAAGGTCAGCACGGCATCTCCGGCTTCAGGCAGGCCGGCGTTGGACATGATCACGTTGAGCGTGAGCGCATCCGTGTTGACCAGGCGGTGCACAGTGCCGGGACTGAACCATAACAGCGACCCGGCGGCCAGGCTGTGCTCGGCCACACCATCCATGGTGATGGTGTGGACCTGGCCGGCTCCGCTCGTTACCAGATAGGCCTCCGAGGAAACGGTGTGCAGGTGCGGGGAGCCGCCGCACAAACCGTCAGAGGCCTCCCAGTCATAGACCCGCAGGCCGGTCACGGCGGTACCTCCGGGAAAGCCCGGAACTGCGAGAGGTGTGTCCTGTGCTCCGTTCACCGGCCCGCCCGGGGTGCAGAGGCACCGGCAAGGACGTCGCGTGCTGCAGTGGCCAGCGCTTCCGCCCGGGCTGCGTCCGCCCCGCCGTCGGCGATGACTACGCCGTACCGGTAGCGCACAGTGGAACCGGCCTCAAACAAAACCTCCCGGCTGAAGAATGGCGCCGGCCCCATACAGGCAAAGGGCTCGGACCGGGCAAACCATTCAGGCTGCGGGTGGGCGCTGTGGGGGTCGTCAACCATGACCACGGTGGAGAAGCGGCAGGTTTCATCGTGTTGGCCAACGAAGGAAAGCCAGGGTGCGCGCTGGCCGCGCAACTCTTCACCCGCCGCCCCGCCCGGCCCAATGATGGTTCCGCCGGCAAAGGACCGGGGACCGCGCCAGAACAACCCGCCGTACCCGGCGTTGTCCCGCCCCTCTGTGGTGGGCGACCCGACATGGATGTCCTTGCCGGAGACGTTGGTCATGACCGAGTCGAAGACCAGGGTGTAGCTGGCGTCTCCGCCGGGCACTACCTGGAAAGACCTTTCCTCCTCAACGACGGACACCCCCGCCTGCGTGATCCACTGCAGTGTATGGGCAAAAGTGAACCTTCCGCCGTCGTCCACTGCCTGGCGGATCTCACCGTGCCGCATGGCACCGTTGTTGGGCAACCACTGGTAATCCTGGCCCCGGCGGTAGCTCGGCCCGCCCCAGAAGTTGTCCGCCCCCAGGTGCGGCAGCGACCATGCAATGCCCTTGTGCCACACGTGGTCATGCGGGCGGTAGGCGCTCACGAGGTCGCCCGCCACGGTACGGACCGGATGGAAATACGGCCGCGGCGACTCCACCTGGGGATCGTCGGCGGCATAGGTGTACGTCAGGACGGGCACGCCGTCGAGTGAGACTGCGACGGCGGCACCGTCATCAGACCAGCTGAGGTGGCTTGCGGAGGGCCCGGCGCTCATGCATTGCTCTTTTCAAGTTTCCAGGGTTCGAACCGGCCGTCAGCACGGTCGAAGAAGGGGTTTCCTTCAGTGATTTCCCCGCGGCGCACGGTTTTGCCGGTGATGGCGGAAGCGTAGATTGCGGCTGCGAGTTCCATCGTGGGGTAGGCCTCGGCAAGCGTGACGGGCGGCACGCGGCCCGAGCCGATGGCGTCGACGATGTGCGCGTACTGCGCGGGATGACCGCTGGGTATGACGGCCTGCCCGTCCGTCCAGAGATCGGAGAGGTGTTCCTGCCCCGGGGCCGGGGTGAAGCGCCAGTGGGCGTTGTCATAGCCGTAGAGGTGCTCGAGTTCCACGGTGGCATTTTCGTAGTCGAACCGTAGCTGGGAGGTTTCCCGCGGTGATATGACAGAGTTGATCACGGTGCTCAGGGCGCCGGATTCGAAACGAACGATGGCGGTGGAAACGTCCTCGGTTTCCGTGCGGCGTGCGAGCCTGCCGGCGAAGGCGGTAACTTCCTGCCACGGACCCCAGAGGTGGAGCAGCAGATCGAACTGGTGGATGCCGTGACCCATGGTTGGACCGCCGCCTTCGACATCCCAAAGGCCACGCCACGGAACATCGAAATACTCCTGGTCTCGGAACCACAAGGTGTTGCAGAAGCCGGTGAGCGCATTGCCGAGGACTCCGGAATCCTGCAGCAGGGCAAGTTTCCGCGCGCTGCTGCCAAAGCGGTGCTGGAAAATGCAGCTGACGTGCTTGCCTGATGCGCGTTCGGCCTCCTGCAATTCGCGCATCTGCCGCAGTGAGAGCGCCGGGGGCTTCTCGAGCACCACGTTCAGGCCAAGGGACAGGGCCTCCAGGGCCAGGGAGGCGTGTGACGACGGGGGTGTGCACACGGCCACGACGTCCAGTCCCGCTTCTGCGGCAGCAGTGAGGCTGGGAGCCGTCTGTGCGAACCCCAACTTCGCCGCAAATGCTGTTGCCCGGTCTGCGTCGATATCGACAGCGACAGCAAGCTCCGCGCCCGCGAGTTCCAATGCTTCTGCATGGGCGTGGGCTATGCCGCCCGTTCCGATGATTCCCGCGCGGGGGCGTTGCGGCGCCTGCTCCATGGTGGTGCTCCTGGTCATTGAAAGGATTCAGATGGTCATTCACCACCAGTATGTGATCGATAACAGTCGGGGTCAATACCTATTACTGAACCAGGGCGCGCGGGAAGGAGTGCCGGAGGATTAGGCCGCCGGGACTACCGCAATGGGCGCCTTGCCCGGCGACTTAACCGGCAGCAGCACCAGGAGCCCGGCAAGGAGTACCACCATGATTCCCAAAATGCCCCAGCGCTGTGCTTCGCCTGGCGCCACCAGCGGGGTGGCCAGGGTGATGCAGAGGGTGAAGAGCGCCGGCGCCAGGAAGCTGACGGCGCGGCCTGTCGTGGCGTAGAGCCCGAAGAGTTCACCGGATTCGCCGTGCGGTGCAAGGCGCGCCAGGTACGCCCGCGAGGAGGACTGGGCGGGCCCCACAAACAGGCAGAGGAAAAGCCCGAACACCCAGAAGGTGGTAGTGCCGGGCCACTCCATGTCGAAGAAGTTGTAGCTGTCGTTTCCCAGGACCAGGATGGCGGTGCCGGCGGTCAGCAGCCCTGCCAGGGCGCCTACGATCACGGCCTTGGGGCCGATCCTGTCATCGAGGAATCCTCCGGTGATGGCGCCCACAGCGGCGACCACATTCCCGAATATCGCGAAGAAGATGACCTGCGACAGTTCAAAACCGAAAGTGCCCGCGGCGATGATGCCGCCGAAGGTGAAGACCGCTGCAAGCCCGTCACGAAAGACTGCGCTCGCCAGCAGGAAGTAGATGGTGTGCGGACTCGTGGCATAAATCGCCTTGATCCTCCGGATCAGCAGCCCGTAGCTGGCCACGATTCCCAGCCGTCGTGCCTGCGGCGCCTTCGGCAGCTCAGGCACGGCAAACAACACCGGCAGGGCGAAGACGAAGAACCACAGGGCCGAGAAGACGGCAACGAGCCTAATGTTCAGGCTTTCCTCGGTGGAGGCCCCGAACCAGTCAAAGCTGGGTTGGACGAACAGCTGCAGGACGATCAGCAGCGCAACGATGCCACCCAGATAGCCCGCGCCCCAGCCAAATCCGCTGACCTTCCCGATGTTCTTCGGTGTGGAGACCTGGGCCAACATGGCGTTGTAGTTAACGCCTGCAAATTCGAAGAACACGTTGCCCAGGGCGATGAGTGACACTCCCAGCAGGAGGAATTCGGGCCGCGGGAATACAAAAAAACACAGCGCGGTAAGGATGGCGACGGCGGCGGTGTTCACTCCCAGCCACAGCTTGCGCCGCCCGCCGGCGTCCGAGCGCTGCCCGGTAACCGGAGCCAGCAGCGCAATCGCCAAGCCGGCAACGGCCAGTGCCCCGCCCAGGACCGCTGAGGCCTGGTCCTCCCCGCCGAAGGCATTGGAGGTGAGGTACACGGTGAACACGAACGTGGTCATCACAGCGTTGAAGGCCGCCGACCCCCAGTCCCAGGATGCCCAAGCCAGGACCCGGCCTTTGCTGGTTGCCTGATTCGCGGATTCGAGTTCCGAGGACGGGTGCGTGGCCCCTGGCGCGCTGGCGCTGTTCATACGATGCATCGTATCCGCCCGTGGCGAACAGGCAGGGGACTTCAGGCTTGTGAGGCCGGGGAATGCGGGCACAGGATACATCACAGGCTGAGGAAGCGGCGGCAGAGCCTTGATAAACTGGGCCCTCCCGAACCTTACGAATGACCGCCAGCTCCAACTTTTGATAATCGACACCCTGACGTTGCGGAGATATCAGTGATCACAGTCCTTGCCGTGCACTTTACGGTGGCTGTGGTGGCGCCGTTCCTTTTCAAAATTTGGGGCCGCAACGCTTTTTACGCACTGGCGGCGGTTCCCGGGGTCTCCTTCATCTGGCTGCTGCTACAGCACGGACCTGTCTATTCGGGCCGGGGAGCCATTGCCGAGGTGGTTCCCTGGATTCCAGGCCTTCAGCTTGAGTTCGCCTTCCGGATGGATGCCCTGGCGTGGGTCATGTCCCTGCTGGTGCTGGGTGTCGGCTCGCTGGTCCTTGTCTACTGCGCGCGGTACTTCAAACGGACGGACCAGGATCTCGGTGCTTTCGGAGCCCAGCTTCTTGCCTTCGCCGGGGCGATGTTCGGACTGGTGGCGGCCGACGACCTCCTGCTGCTGTTCATTTTCTGGGAACTCACCACCATCCTGTCCTACCTCCTGATCGGATTCGCCCGCACCCGTCTGGCGGCCCGCCGCTCGGCGCTGCAGGCGCTGATGGTCACCACCGCCGGTGGCCTGGCCATGCTGGTGGGCCTGATCATGCTCGGCTACGCAGCCGGTACCTACCGCGTCTCGGACATCCTGCAGGAGGCGCCTGCGCTGGTGGCCGGACCTTCGGGCACCATGGTGAGCGCCGCCGTCGTACTCATCCTGGCAGGCGCCATCACCAAGTCGGCCCTTGTGCCGTTCCATTTTTGGCTCCCGGGGGCCATGGCCGCTCCTACACCGGTCAGTGCCTACCTGCACGCCGCGGCGATGGTCAAAGCGGGCATCTACCTTGTTGCGCGGCTGGCCCCGGGCTTCGCCGGGACGCCCTACTGGCAGCCGGTGGTTCTTGGCCTCGGGCTGGCGACCATGCTGGTGGGCGGGTACCGGGCGCTGCGGCAGACCGATATCAAACTCATCCTCGCCTATGGCACGGTGAGCCAGCTCGGCTTCCTCACCATGGTGGTGGGCCTGGGTACACCGGACGCAGCCCTGGCCGGCCTTGCGATGCTGTTGGCCCATGGCCTGTTCAAGGCCACGCTGTTCCTGGTGGTGGGCATCATCGACCACCAGTCAGGCACCCGCGACGTCCGCAGGCTTTCTGGCGTTTTCCGGTCCTCCCGGGCCCTGGGCATTGTGGCGGGCATAGGCGCCGCGTCGATGGCAGGCGTGCCCTTCCTGGGAGGTTTCGTGGCGAAGGAATCGGTGCTGGAAGCGTTCGTCCATCACGCCGTTGCCCCCGCCGCCGGCGCGTGGGGGATGGTGGTCCTGGCCGGGCTGGTCCTGGGATCCGTCCTTACCTTTGCGTACAGCGCCCGTTTTATGTGGGGCGCATTCGCGGTCAAGCCGGGAGTGGAGCGCACGCCCTTCAAGGCCGTCAAGCCCTCCTTCCTGGCCGCGCCGGCCATCCTCAGTCTCCTGACCATCGTCTACGGTTTCTGGCCCGTCCCGGTGGACTCGTGGATTCAGCCGTATGCGGCCCTGTTTGCTTCTTCCGCTCCCGACGCCGGCACCCCCGGTGAGCAGGCGGGGCACCTCGCGCTGTGGCACGGCTTCACGCCCGCGCTTGGCCTGACCGCCCTGACCTTCGCACTTGGCCTGGCGATGTACTTCGGCCGGAACGCTGTCTCGCGGGCCCAGTCCCTGGTCCCCGGGTGGGTGGACGGGGACAAGGCCTACCAGTACACCATCGGCGCACTGGACGACGTGGCGGTCTGGGTCACAGGCCGAACCCAGCGCGGTTCGCTGTATTACTACCTCGCCGTCATCCTCAGCGTCGCCTTTGTGCTGCCTCTCGCGGCCATCCTGCTGGCGGGCAAGCCCCTTCCGCCGGACATCTACCTTGTGGACCCCGGCTCCCCGCTGCAGCTTGTGGTCGGCGCGGGAATCGTGATCGGCGCCCTGGCGGCGGTCAAAGCGAACAAACGGTTCCTCGCGGTCCTGATGGTCTCCGTGACCGGGTATGGCATCGCCCTGATGTTTGCGCTCCAGAGCGCTCCTGACCTTGCCCTGACGCAGATGCTGGTGGAAACCATCGTCCTGGTGGCCTTCGTCCTGGCGCTGCGCAGCCTGCCGCCGGAGCTCCGGGACCGGACCGGCGGCAAGTACCGCGTAGTGCGGGTCATCATCGGTTTATGCTTCGGCGTCACCATGGTCTTCGCCGCCATCTACGCCATGGGTGCCAGGACAGCCGTCCCCGTCTCGCTTGAATTTCCGCGCCTTGCCTACGAGGGCGGCGGGGGGTTAAACATTGTCAACGTCACCCTGGTGGATATCCGGGCCTGGGATACCTTCGGTGAAATCACCGTCCTTGCCCTGGCGGCCACAGGCGTCGCAAGCCTGATCTTTATCCGGGGCCGCGGCGACCGGATCAGGAACTCCGCCACCGTTGCCGCCGGCACCGTGGGCCGCTACCGACCCGTCAACCCGAGCACCAGGGACGCCGCAGCGCTCGCGGTCAGCCGGAAATTTGCCGCGGCAGCACGGGACGCGTGGATCGTGGCGGGCCGGACGCTGGCACCGGAACGGCGCTCCATCATCTTCGAAGTGGTTACCCGGCTGATCTTCCACTCCATGATCATCTTCTCGCTGTACCTCCTGCTGGCCGGGCACAACCTCCCGGGCGGAGGCTTCGCCGGCGGCCTCACCGCAGGCCTTGCCCTGGCCATCCGCTACCTTGCCGGCGGGCGCTTCGAGCTGAGAGAGGCCACACCGGTGAGCGCCGGTGCCCTGTTGGGGGTCGGCCTGGCGGTTGCCGCTGCCTCCGGGGTGGCGCCGCTGCTGCTGGGCGGCCAGGTGTTCCAAACGGCCATCATCGAACTCTGGCTGCCGGTATTCGGCGACATCAAGTTCGTCACCTCCACCATTTTCGATATCGGCGTGTACATCGTCGTGGTGGGTCTGGTGCTGGATGTCCTGCGGAGCCTGGGCGCCGAAATCGACGAGCACCTTGAAGAACGGTCCGCCGCCCCGGCCGGCGCTGTCACCGAGGACGGTCCGGATTCCGAGGCAGAAAGCCCGGACGCCGATACCACCCACAGTGCCGCGACCGTACCCAGCCGGGAGCCCGAAGGCTTCCCCGCCGAGACCACCACAAAGGGCCAAGCATGAGCGTAAACCTGACCCTGCTGATTGTCATGGGCGCCCTGTACGCCTGCGGTATATATCTGCTCCTGGAACGCAGCCTCACACGCGTGCTGCTGGGGCTGATGCTCCTGGCAAACGCCACCAACCTGCTGATTTTGGCAACTGGGGGATATGCCGGGCTGGCCCCGCTGTACGGGAAGGACACCGCCGCCCAGGACTACAGCGATCCCCTTCCCCAGGCGCTGATCCTGACATCCATCGTGATCTCCTTCGCCGTCACAGCCTTTATGCTCGGCATCATCTACCGCACGTGGGTGCTGGCCCGCCAGGACGAAATCCAGGACGACGTGGAAGACCTCCGTGTGGCGGTTACTCCCAGCTTCGATGCCGAGGATGACGCGGAGATCCCCGCCGAAACTTCCGAGTTCCCAGTGGCGACAGTGCTGGTGGGCGGGCGTGAATTGCCGGCCGAACGCGCGGCCGCAGAAGAAAGACCAGGCTCCACAAACGTGGCCCCCGGCCCGGAAGGAGCCGGACAATGAATCTTGCAAGCCTTGCCCCGCTCGCCGTCGTCCTTCCCATCCTGGGCGCTGCCCTGACATTCCTGCTGATCCGGCACGCACGGGCGCAGCAGGCGGTCAGCATTGCGCTGCTGTCCCTCACCCTCCTCCTGGAATGCTTCCTGCTGGCCTCGGTCTGGGACGGCGGGACTGCCTCCGTCACCATCGGCGGCTGGCTGCCCCCGTGGGGCATCGTGATGGTGGTGGACCAGTTCTCCTCGCTGATGCTGGTGGTCTCCTCTGCAGTGAGCCTGGCCGTCCTGGTCTATGCCACCGGGCAGGGCATGGCCGACGGCGACCAGGACGCGCCGGTCTCGATCTTCCACCCCACCTATCTGATCCTGGTGGCGGGCGTTTCCAATGCGTTCCTCTCAGGCGACCTCTTCAACCTATACGTGGGCTTCGAGATCCTGTTGACCGCAAGCTACGTCCTGATGACCCTCGGCGGCACCGGGCCGAGGATCCGGGCAGGGGTGACCTACGTGGTGGTGTCAGTAGTGTCGTCCGTGCTGTTCCTGATAGCCATCGCCATGGTCTACGGCGCCACGGGAACCGTCAACATGGCGGACCTCGCCATCAAGCTCGGGGAACTGGACCAGGGCACCAGAACGCTCCTGCACGTCATGCTGCTGGTGGCCTTCGGCATCAAGGCGGCAGTCTTCCCGCTGTCCTTCTGGCTGCCGGACTCGTACCCCACCGCCCCCGCGCCGGTCACCGCCGTGTTCGCAGGCCTGCTCACCAAGGTGGGTGTCTACGCCATGGTGCGCACTGAAACCCTGCTCTTTCCGGGCGATACCCTCAATACGCCGCTGATGGTGGCCGCCTTGCTGACCATGGTGGTGGGAATACTCGGTGCGCTGGCCCAAAATGACATCAAACGCCTGCTTTCATTCACACTGGTCAGCCACATCGGCTACATGGTGTTCGGCCTGGCCATGTCCTCCACGGCAGGACTTGGCGCGGCCGTCTTCTACGTGGCGCACCACATCACCATCCAGACCAGCCTCTTCCTGGTGACCGGCCTGATCGAGCGCCGCGGCGGAAGTTCATCGGTTGACCGCCTGGGCGGCCTCGCCAAACTGTCGCCGCTGCTGGCGCTGCTGTTCTTCGTGCCCGCCATGAACCTGGCCGGCATACCGCCGTTCTCCGGGTTCCTGGGGAAGGTGGGACTGATGCAGGCCGGCATTGAGCTGGGCACGCCGCTGGCATATGCCCTGGTCATCGGCGGCGTCCTCACCAGCCTCCTCACGCTGCTTGCAATCGCCCGGGTCTGGAACCGTGCCTTCTGGCGCAGCCCGGCCGATGCCGAGCATCCGGACCCCGTACTGCTGGCGCCTTCGCTGGCGCGGGTTGCCGGCCCGGGAGCCAAGCGGAACACCGTAACCCTCCTGCCGCGCACCATGGTGGGATCCACCCTGGGACTGGTGGTCCTTGGTGTCGCGCTGACAGTTTTCGCGGGTCCGCTGTTTACGGTCTCTGACCACGCGGCGGAGGACATGCTGGACAGGTCCTCCTACATCCAGGCGGTCCTGGGAGAGGACACCGTTGTTCCAATGGTCCTGACGTCCGGAGGAGGCAAATGAGCCGCCGGCGGATTTCCCTGCGCCAGGAACTTCCCCTCCTGGTGTGGCTTGTCATCGTCTGGGGTGCGCTGTGGCAGGACTTCAGCCCCGGGAACCTCCTGTTCGGTGCGCTGCTGGCCATTGCCGTGGCCAGGTTGTTCTACCTGCCGCCAGTGGAACTCAGCGGCCGTTTCAACGTCCTCTACGCCGTTCCCTTCGCGCTTGTGTTCCTGGCCAAGGTGGTGGTTGCCAGTGCGCAGGTCCTGTACTTGTCAGTGGCCCGCGGTCCCAGGGTTAAGAACGCAGTGGTGGCCGTGACGCTGCGGAGCCACCAAGACCTGATGGTCACCGCCACCGGGCACGTAATTTCCCTGATCCCGGGATCACTGGTGGTAGAAGTGGACAGGTCCACGTCCACCCTTTATCTGCACGGCCTGAACATCAGCTCCGCCGCGGACGTTGAAAACCTGAGGAATGAGGTGCGTTCCATCGAAGCCGGGCTGATCAGGATCATGGGCACGAAGGAAGAACTCGATGCAGTCCGGATGGAGGCAGCCGCATGATGCAGACTGTGCTGGTCCTTACCGCCGTGATCTTCTCGCTCGCCGCGGGCGGTGCCATCATCAGGATCGCACGCGGACCCTCATTGCTGGACCGTGTGCTGGCAGCGGACGTCCTGCTGGCAATCCTCGGCGGCGCCCTGTGCGTGGACATGGCCGTGAACCGTCACCTGAACAACCTGATGCTGGTGGTGGCCATCTCCATCATCGGTTTCCTGGGGTCTGTGACTGTCGCCCGTTTCGTGGCCGACCGAAGGGAGGTGCCGGGTGAATCCTGATGCCACCTCCATGGATTTCTGGACTGACCTGGTGTCCGCCGTTTTTATGGTGGCGGGGGCTGTTCTGTCGCTGGGGGCCGCAGTCGGCCTGCTGCGCTTCCCGGACCTCCTAAGCCGCATGCATGCCGCCACCAAGCCCCAGGTTCTGGGGCTGTTCCTGCTGCTGGGAGCCATTGGCCTGCAGATGCGCACCTGGTGGGTGTGGCCCGTGCTGGCCGTGGCCTGGATTTTCCAGCTTCTGACGGTACCGGTATCCGCCCACATGGTGGGCCGGTCGGGTTACCGCACCAAGCACCTGCACCGGGAACTGCTGACGTCCGACGAGCTGGAGGCAGTAGTGCAAAAAGCCGCCGCCAAAACCGCCCGTGAGGACGATTCCGGCGACGGCTCCAGGAAATAACTGCCGGGCAGCCCCGTCAGCTCAGACGATGTCCTTGGACTTGGCGAACCGGGTGATGGCCCGCTGGGTACCGCGGTTTGCCAGGACCTGGATGACGGTACTGACCAGCGCCGAGATCAGCGCGAACGTCAGCGCGGACTGCAGGCTCGTGGGGATGTCCTCGTCCTTGCCGGTGGGCGGTTTACGTCCTGTGGTCTTTTCCCAGATGGTGTTGACCAGCTTGGTTCCGGCGAAGCCGGCGCCCAGGCTCACACCGGTGCCGAGCAGCTTGATGAAAAGGTTCATTCTTAGTACTCCTTGCGGGCGGAAAACGGGTTGACTTCAGCCTAGCGGCATCGCGGCCGGGAGCCGGAGCGGCAAGGGCGCGGTTCGCTCTAGGCGTTGGTGGACGCAGAGTGCGCCTCAGCTGCCGGGCGGTTCCGTCCGGAACTTGATCATTTTGTGCGTACCGTCGCAGTAGGGTTTGATGGCCGACGCGCCGCAGCGGCACAGGGCGACTGTCTGGCGTTGGCGGGGAACCGGGTCCCCTGAGGGCGTCACTATTTCGAAGTCACCGCGGACAATCAACGGCCCGTCGGGGCATACCACGATCGAGCTGTCGGCGGATTCCTGGTTCATGGCTGCTCCTGGTCGGGGGTGGGGGCGGACGTTTGGTTTTCCTGGTGGCGGAAGCCGGCAAGTCTTCCCGAGTGCCGGCGGCGAAGCTCGGCCTCCGAGTGCGCCGCGGTCTTGAGCCGCGACCCCGCGTAAGGCACACCCCCGCTGAGGCGGAAGGCGAGTGCGATCCAGATGCAGACAGCCCTCTCAGCAACCCAGAGCGGGGCGCACCAGACTGCACGGAAGGGAAAAACGGTAGTCCCCCTGTGCCGCCGCCGCCCGATTTCGGCAATGATGACAGGCGCCGCAGCCAATCCCATCAGTACGCGCCCGCGGTGTTTTCCAGGAAGGCAGGCTGCGGCGGCAATGGCCGGAAGCAGGGACAGCTCGGCGGCGAGACGGCGGGGCTGGGCGAAGTTGTCGTAGGCCTGCCGGGTGCGCTGCTTGAGGAAGTGCCGCGGCTCGGGCGGCGTGCGGGCAACGAACAGGTCCGGAACGATTTTCTCCCTGCCCCCCGCTGCCTTGACGGTCCTGATCAGCTCCAGGTTTTCGAAAAGCACCGGATCGTAGCCGCCGGTTGCCAGCAGCGCGCTCCGGCGCACGGCCAGCGTACCCGGGAAGTCTGCCGACCATGCCCGGTTGATCAGGGACCTGGACGTGTCCCACCACCCGTGCCAGGGCAGGGGATCGAAGTAGTTCTGCGGCCTCACAACGTCCGCAGACGCGAGGTGACTAACGGCGGCGGTGAGTGATTCGCGCGTGTAGCGCACGTCGTCGTCGGCTATCACCAGCAGTTCCGCCCGGGCGGCCCGGACGCCCGTCACCACGCCGGCCACCTTGCCGTTTCCGTTACCGGCACCCTCCGGGCGGATATGGCGGACAACAGGCGGGAAAGCGTCCCGGTGCCGCTCGAACAGCTCCGGACCGGACCCGTCCACGATGGTCACCGGGATCCACCCGCCGAGTCGCTCGAGATAGGCAACCAGCTCCGGCAGGCCCGAATCATCGGTCCAGCGCAGCGGCAGGATGTACTCCGCAGGCTGCCCCAGGGCTGTGGTACTCACGCTGCTGCCGGCACTGCCGCCCTCAGCGAGGTCTGCCCGTTCTCCCAGCACGCCAAAAGGTGTGACGAGAGCCTGCCGTCAACGGCCATCACGGCTGTCGCCCCGAACAGGACGTCCCCGAGCAGCTCGGGTTCGGCCTCCACGAGTCCTCCTGCGAGGTCGCGGCCGGCGATCTGCTCGTGGACCGCGTCGGCTTCCACATGTTCGTCGAAGTAGTGGGTCACCTCGGCGTCGAAGCCGTGACGGCGGAAACCGCTGCCATACAGCCGGTTGGGCTGGGAAGAGGTCATCTCATAGATGGCCAGATGCCCGGTGATTGCGCCGCGCAGCCGCCGGTTGAGCCCGAACAGGGACATCATGTTGACCGCCGCGAGGGAGACGGCGGGGACGGCGTTCACGTAGGCGCCGTAGTGATCGTCCATCCCCAGGCCCCGCATGGTGCGGGCAAAAAGCGCGCTGTGCATGCGGTCCGGGCGCCCTCCGCCGTACTCGTCCGCCTGGATCTCCACCAGTGCAGCCTTCGCCCTGCCGGTAAGCCGGGGAATGGCCCAGGTGTGCGGGTCCGCTTCCTTGAGCTGGTAGACCGACTTGTGGACCAGGAACTCCTTGAGCTGGTCCAGGGTTGCCTTCTTGGCCACATACCGGGACACGCTGGGACCGGTGTCCGTGGCGGCCAGGCCGAAGAGGACGTCGGCCACGGCGTCGCTGGTCATTTCCGCGGCAGGGGGGAGGTCCAGCTCCCCGGCTGCCGACTGGGCGGCTGCCCGGAGCGCCTCTTCGAAAGGCCTTTCGAGCAGGCGGCGGACCTGGATGAGGCCCGGCTCCCACTCCCACTCATCACTGACACCTTCAAGGCCGGAGTAGTGCAGCTCGTAGAGGGAGAAAAGTGCCAGCTGGACGTCGTCGTCGCCGATGATGTCGGTGGCCGTGCCCAGCTGTGTCACCACCAGCCGGCGCAGTTCCTCAACGGCGGGGGAGCTGTCACCGGCCCCGGCTGTTGCTGCCAGGACCCGGAACAGGGCGGTGCTGATGGGACCTCGGGGTTCAGGGATCTTCATGATTGCTCCTTAGGGCGGCAGCGGTGCTGCCGGGTGCTTGGCCGTCGACGGTGGCGGTTTCGGTCAGGGCGGTCGTTCAGGTTGCGCCGCGGCTGCGCCGCGGGGTGGTTCGGGGGGCCAGCAGGATGGCGAGAATGATCATGGTCGAACTCAGGGCCAGGTGGAGCCAGTTGTCGGCGCCGTTGAGTGGGACAAAGTTGGCGGGAGTTTCGTCCCCCACCAGGAAGCCGTAAAGCCAGAGAACCAGGTACACGACGCCCCCGTAGATCAGGAAGCTTCGTGCCTTCTGGTGGGTCCGGGCCAGCAGCAGTCCGGCCGCCCCGAAGGCAAGGTGCACGATATTGTGAAGGACCGACACCTGGAAGAGGTTCAACAGCAGGGCTCCGGAGCCCTGTCCGGCCATGCCCAGGGAGTCGTAGTTGCTGGTGATCCCGGGGACAAACCCCAGGACACCCACCAGCAGGAAGAGGGCGCCGGTTACGAAGGCAGCCTTCTGCAGGCCCGTCCTCGCGCCGGTGGCCCGGGTGCTGACTGTCATGACCTGTCTCCTCAAAAGCCTGGAGACAACATAGTAAGCATGGTTACTAATAAAAGCTAAGTGCGCCTGCCGGTGCTGCTGCCCGCCGGCCACTGCCGGCAGCGTCCGCGCAGCCGGCGGGCTCACCCTTCCGGGACGATCCACACGTAGGGGTTTGGCTGGTGCCCGCCGCGGCGGCCGTGCTCATACCCCTGCTGCCAGGCGTTTCCGACGGCGGATACCAGTTCAGCCAGCAAAGGATAGTAGGGGTGGTCGGGGCCGATGTAAATCATTTCTTCCTCGGCCTTGTCCACCGCTGCCCGCACCTGGTTTTCGGCTGTATTACCGAGCATGGCGCCCCCTCCTGTTTGGAACTTCCGCCACCCGTCTCGAATGTACTCCCGGCATCCAAGGGGAGTCCATCGCCCTGGTTGGGAACCCGCGTCAGTCCGTTCGCATGGAGCTGAGGATCTCGCGCAGCGCCTGTACCACCAGGTCATGGTCCTGCACCTGGGGAAGCCCTGAAACAGTGACCGTAGCCACCGCTCCCACTCCGGCGACATATACCGGGAAGGAGCCGCCATGTGCCGCATACCGGCGCTGATCAAACCAGCCCTGGTCTTCGATCCGTCCGCCGCGGGTCCGGGCGCGCAGCCCCACCAGCAGGGAGGGCACCTCGTACCGGGCCGCCGTTCTCTGTTTGGCGCGGATCCAGTGCTCGTTGTCCGGGGTGGCCCCCGCCAGGGCGACATGGAACAGGACCTGCTCACCCTTGGTGATGTCTATCGCGATGGGGAACTGGCCCTCCTTCCCCAACTCCACAAGCAGCAGCCCCAGGTTCAGTGCGTCGTCCATGGAGAAGCCTGGAAACTGGAGCTCCCGGATTTCGCCCTCTATTCGGGCGATAAGGGCCTGCAGCGATCCCTCCGGCTGGACGGCATCCGAATCCGGATCGAACTCAGTCACATGCGGTGAATTGGCGGTCATGGCCCACAATCTACCCTTCCTCCGGTGTAAACTGGACCCCGCCCACAAGGGCAATTATTTACTCACAGAATCATTCAACGACAGGGGAGCGCCGCCGTCGGGCATCACTGGCCAAGCCAGGAGCCGCAGGTGGGCGCTGAGAGTGCGGACAGCCGCAGACCCTCGAACCTGATCCGGTTAGTACCGGCGCAAGGGAGTCGAGTTCTCGAAGCTCCGCAGTGGTTTGCCGCTGCGGTTCTTTCCCCTCCTGTTCCTCAGGAGGATCGCATGGCAACTACAGCAATCAAGAAGACCACCAGCAGGTCCTGGCGCGTTGTGGACATCGTGGTGGCGGCGTTGATCGCCATCGCAGGCGGCGTCATTTTCTGGGCGTGGTCCCAGGGTGCCGCAGCAGTGTCTGCGCCGATGAACGCCCTTTACCCGCCGCTTACCGGACTGATCGCCGGCGGCTGGATGATCCCGGCGGTGCTGGGCATGCTGATCATCCGCAAACCGGGCGCCGCCCTGTTCTGCGAAACCGTGGCAGCCACCGGTGAACTGCTGATGGGTTCGCAGTACGGTGCCTCGGTGCTGTTCTCCGGCTTCGTCCAGGGCCTGGGTGCGGAAATCATTTTCGCGATTTTCGTGTACCGGAAGTTCAACCTGCCGGCGTCCCTCCTCGCCGGTGCTGCTGCCGGGCTGTTCTGCGGCCTCAATGACTCCTTTGCTCCCTGGGGCTGGAACATTGCCTACTCGGGCGGCGACAAGCTTGCGTACATTATCTTCACCGCGATCTCCGGTGCCGTCATCGCCGGGGCGCTGTCATGGATCGCCACCCGCGGCCTGGCCAGGACCGGTGTCCTGAGCTCCTTTGCCTCGCGGAAGGCAGCCACGGAGCCGGTTTTCTCCTGATGGCAGCGCCTTCCGTCCACGGCGCGTCCGTGGCGGCGCGCCCGGCTGCCGTCACCGCGCGCGGCTGGGGCTGGCGGCATGCCGGGCGTTCCAGGCCTGCTGTCCGTGCCCTTGACCTGGACATCCGGCCAGGGGAGCGCGTGCTCCTGCTTGGCCCGTCCGGAGCCGGCAAGTCCACGCTCCTCCATGCGTTGGCGGGGGTGCTGGGGGATGCGAACGACGACGGCGAGGCCGGCGACTCCGACGAGTCGGGTTCGCTGCTGGTCGACGGCGCCTCCCCCCGCGATCAGCGCGGCCGTGCCGGGTTGATGCAGCAGGACCCGGAGACACAGGTGGTCCTGTCACGGGTGGGGGACGACGTGGCCTTCGGTGCCGAGAACCTTGCTGTGCCCCGGGACCGTATCTGGACCCGGGTGCACGAGGCTTTGGACGACGTCGGGCTGTCCCACCTGCCGCTGGACCATCCAACGTCTGCACTGTCAGGCGGCCAGAAACAGCGGCTGGCCCTGGCCGGCATCCTTGCGATGCGGCCGGGGCTGCTTCTCCTCGACGAGCCGACAGCCAACCTGGATCCCGCCGGGGTGGTGGAGGTGCGCGACGCCGTCGGGCGCTGTCTCGACAAAACCGGAGCAACCCTGGTGGTGGTGGAGCACCGCGTCTCCGTCTGGAAGGACCTGGTGGACCGCATTGTGGTGCTGCAGCCCGGTTCTTCGACCGACCCGGGGGTGCTCCTGGACGGGCCTCCGGACCAGGTTCTCGGCGAAGCCCGGAGCATGCTCATTGCGGCCGGGGTCTGGGTGCCCGGGTATGTTCCGGCCACCCGCCCACGCACGGCGGATCCGGCTCCCGGCTCCGGGGACCTGCTGCTTGCCGCCGAAAACCTGGCCGTATCCCGTGAACGTGCCCGCCGCAAGGGCTTGCGCAAACTGCCGCCAGTACCGGTCCGGCAAGGCATCTCGGCGCAGGTCCGGGCAGGGCGGGCGCTGGCCATCACCGGACCCAACGGCGCAGGAAAGTCCACCCTTGCGCTGACCCTCGCCGGGCTGCTGGAGCCCGTTGCCGGGAAAGTTTCGGCCACCCTGGCGCTTAGCCGTGGGGCGGGAATCGACCCGTACAAGTGGAAGGCGGAGCAGCTGATTGAACGCATGGGCACCGTTTTCCAGGAACCTGAGCACCAGTTCGTGACCGGGAACGTGCTGGACGAACTGCGCTTTGGTCCGCGCCACCTCGGGCACGGGGAAGAGCGGGTGGATGAGCTGCTGGAGCGGCTTCGGCTCACCGAACTGGTTGATGCGAACCCCTACACACTTTCGGGCGGCGAGAAGCGTCGGCTTTCCGTAGCAACGGTCCTGGCCGCGCATCCGCAGGTCCTGATCCTGGACGAACCCACCTTCGGGCAGGACGCCAACACGTGGGCTGAGCTGGCATCGTTCCTCTCTGAACTCCTGGACGCCGGCACAGCCGTGGTATCCGTGACCCACGATGCTGAGTTCACGGCGGCGCTGGGTGGAACGGAACTGCGCCTGGCAGCAGAGCCGGTAGTGCGATGAGACAGGAGCTGAACCTGCGCGGCAACAGTGCGCTGCTGACCCGGGCCAACCCGCTGAGCAAGTTCGCGGCCGTCTTCCTGATCACCGCCGTCCTTGCACTGTCCATTGACTGGGTTTCCGCTTCCGTGGCGCTGGCGTTCGAGTTCCTGCTGTTCCCATTGGCGGGCCTCACCCTGACGCTGCTGTGGCAGCGGGGGTGGCCGCTGATCCTTGCCGCAGCCGTAGGCGGCTGGAGTACCTCCATCCTGGCGGTGGACAGCGGAAAAACGCTGATCGACGTCGGCATCTGGACCATGAGCGAGGGGTCGCTGGAGCTGGGGGTCGGGTTTATGCTGCGTGGCCTGGCAATCGCGCTCCCGGCGGTGCTGTTGATGAGCTGCACTGACCCCACGGACCTGGCCGATGCGCTGGCGCAAAAAGCACGCCTCCCGCACCGGTTCGTGCTGGGGACTTTGGCCGCCATGCGCCTGGTGGGGCTGATGGCGGAGGAATGGCAGACCATCGGCATGGCCCGGCGGGCCCGGGGCGTAGGTTCCCGCGGCAGTGCCCTGCAGCGGGTAAAGGCCACGATGGGGCAGAGCTTCGGTCTCCTGGTTCAGGCCATCCGCCGTGCCTCAAGGCTGGCCGTGACCATGGAGGCGCGTGGTTTCGGCGGCGGGCGGCGGACGTGGGCGCGGGAATCCACCTACAGCGGGCTGGACCTGTGCGTGCTCGGTGGAGGCGTGCTGATGGCCGGCGCGGCCTTTGCTGCGGCCGTCTGGGCGGGCACGTGGAACATGGTGTGGCTGGGGAGCTGAGTGGTCTGCCCTGCTGTCCTACACATCAAACGTTCGGGCCGCCCGCAGGAGGCTGACTGCAGGGCGCAAGGTCAGACGCAGGAGTGGTTGTAGTCGAATTTACGCGACACGAACTGGGTTATGACCACGTGGCCGCCGGCGGTCAACGGCGGATCTGAGCAATTGGCTTTGGCGCCGGTCAGCGTCCGCGCACCGGCCAGCCAGCCGGGCAGGTAGTAAAGGCTGCTCGAGCTGCTGACGGTCCCCGCAATCCGGCCCCATTGGAGGCCGGTGGAATAGATTCCGACTCCCTTGACGTTGATGCTGTGGAAGAAATCCGCCATGCCCTCCAGCACAGCGCGGTTCGCATCCTTGTCCGTGGCGGACCAGCTGTTTTCGGTTTCCACGTCAAGCCACCAGAAGTAGTCGGAGGGGTTGGTAATGCCGCGGATGTAGGCGTCGTCGAACGCCTTCGCGTAGCCGTACATGTACGCGCACGCCTTCCCGTAGTCCTTGTCTTCGCAGGAGCCATAGGGGTTATGGACGGCGGATCCGATGGGGTACTCGTTGCTGGTTGGCCACCACGAGCCGCTGCTTCCAGGGTTGGCGGTGTTGACGTAAAGGGACACCTTTGGCTGGGGCGTGATGCCGGATGAGGCTGCCGCCCACTCCAGTTGCTCTTCAAGGCATGGGTTTGTGTTGTTCGCCAGACCGTTGTTCACGCCAACGATGGCAAAAGCCTGGCCAACCGGGAAAGGCTTGCCGCATTGTGGCCAGGAGATATCGTTGCCCAGCGTCGACTGCGTGCTTTCCCCGGGGGAGGGAGCCGCGGAGGCGGGCCAGGCCGGAAGCAACAGCAGGACAGCGAACAGCAGAGCCGCCAGCCCTAGTGCCGCTTCAGTTCCCTGGGTCCGGTTCATTGTCACCTTCGCCGCCTTCGAAGGAAGAGGACTTCTCCAGTTTCCTCCGGTTAGGCGGGCAAGGTCAACAACCGTTGGAGCGGACTTCTATCGCATGTAGTGGGTAAACGCTCTCCCAGAGGCCGCGGCTGGCTACTAAATAGGCCCTCGGTAACTCATTCATGATATATTTTTCGGCATGACGCAGGAAACTACTGAACACGTTGCCGCCATGCTCCGGGATGCCCGGGGCGAGAAAGGCTGGACGCAGGGCCAGCTGGCAGCCGAGCTTGGAACAAGCCAAAGTGCCATCGCACGGATGGAACAGGGCAAGCAAAACCTGAGCCTGAAAATGATCCAGCGGCTGGAGGCAATCTTCGGCCGGAGCATCGTCAACGTGGGAAAACCGCAGATGACGCACCTTCGGGTCGAAGGCGGCCAGACGCTGTCCGGCGCCGTGGACGTCAACAGCAGCAAGAATGCCGGCGTCGCCCTGCTGTGCGCAAGCCTCATTAACAGGGGGACCACTGTTCTTCGCCGCCTCGCGCGCATTGAGGAAGTGAACCGCATCGTTGAGGTGCTCAGCAGCATCGGAGTCGAGTGCACCTGGCTCAACGACTCCGATCTCCAGCTCCGCAGGCCTGCCGTCCTTGACCTGGAGGCCATGGACGTTGAGGCCGCCCGCCGCACCCGCAGCGTCATCATGCTCCTGGGGCCGCTGCTGGATGAATCCTCGCAGTACCGGCTCCCCTATGCGGGCGGCTGCGACCTTGGCACGCGCACAGTTGAACCGCACATGCAGGCACTGCGCCAGTTCGGGCTGACAGTGGAAGCTACCGCAGGGTTCTATTCCGTGCAGGCCCCCGAAGCCGACAGCCGGGACCGTTCCTTTGTGCTGACGGAGCGCGGCGATACTGTCACCGAGAACGCCATCATGGCAGCGGCGCACCGCGAGGGAACAACCGTGATCCGCAACGCCAGCCCCAACTATATGGTGCAGGACCTCTGCTTCTACCTCCAGATGCTGGGCGTGACCATCCACGGCGTCGGCACCACAACTTTGAAGATCACGGGACGTCCCATGATCGATGCGGAGATTGAGTATTTCCCGTCGGAAGACCCAATTGAAGCCATGAGCCTCATCACCGCCGGCATCGTGACCAACTCTGAAGTGACCATCCGCAGGGTCCCCATCGAGTTCATGGAAATTGAGCTGGCTACGCTGGAGCAGATGGGCCAGCAGCTGGAGATTTCCGGCGAGTACATGGCGCGCAACGGACGGACCCGTCTAGTGGACGTGACCACCAAGCCGTCCGAGCTGCACGCGCCGGAGGACAAGATCCATCCGATGCCTTTCCCCGGGCTTAACATCGACAACCTGCCCTTCTTCGCAGTCATAGCCGCCAACGCCAGCGGCCAGACCATGATCCACGACTGGGTCTACGAAAACCGGGCCATCTACTTGACCGAGCTGAACCGGCTGGGTGCCCAGGTTCAGCTGCTGGACCCCCACCGGATCTACGTCAACGGGCCCACCAAGTGGCGCGCGGCGGAGGTTGGCTGTCCGCCGGCACTGCGCCCCGCAGCCTGCCTGCTGCTGGCCATGCTCGCGGCCAGGGGCGTGTCCGAGCTGCGGAACATCTACGTCATCGAGCGCGGCTATGAGGACCTGGCCGAGCGGCTGAATGCCATCGGGGCAAAGGTGGAGTACTTCCAGGACTAAGCATTCACGCTTCGTCATGAAGTCCTGAGGACCGTCCAAAAACCTTTACCTGCCGCAGAATGTGTGTATGCGTACATTCGGCGTTGAGGAAGAGCTCCTGATCGTTGACCCGGAGAGCGGGGAGCCGCTCGCCCTCGCTGATGCCCTGCTTTCCGGCCGCAGGGTGGCTGCCGACGACGCCCCGGATGACTTTCGGGACCTCGAAACGGAAGACAAAACCGTTTACGACGACGACGGGATGGGCTTGAGTGCCGAACTTAAGCTGGAGCAGATTGAGACGCAGACGCGGCCCTGCCTGGAGTACGGTGTGCTGCTGGAACAAATCCGGGCAGGGCGGACGCTCGCTGACAACGCTGCCAGGCAGAACAATGCCCGGGTGGCGGCATTGGCCACCTCGCCCCTCGGGTTATCGAGCCATACCACTCCCGATCCCCGCTATGCCAGGATGCTGGAACGATTTGGCTTGACCGCACAGGAGCAGCTGACCTGCGGCTTCCACGTCCACACCTACGTTGAGTCCCCTGACGAGGGCGTGGCCGTGCTGGACCGGATCCGGGACAAGCTTGCGGTCCTGACCGCTGTCAGTGCCAACTCGCCTTTTTGGAACGGACTTCAGACCGGTTTCGAGAGCTACCGTACCCAGGCGTGGAACCGCTGGCCCACTGCCGGTCCAGCCGGGATCTATGGGACCTATTCTGCCTATCGACGCGTGGTCACCCGGCTGCTGGACAGCGGAGTCATGCTGGACGAAGGGATGCTCTACTTCGATGCCCGACTGTCACGGAACCACCCCACTGTGGAGGTCCGTGTGGCAGACGTTTGCCTCCGGGCCGAGGATGCAGCCCTTCTTGCCGTTCTCGTCCGTGCGCTCGTGGAGACGGCGGGCCGTGAGTGGCGCCAGGGCATCGATCCGGCGCCGGTGCCCACCGTACTCTTGCGGATGGCCTCCTGGCAGGCCAGCAGCGGAGGACTCAGCGGAGAGCTGTTGGACTTCGGCTCCTTCCGGCCGGCGCGCGCCGCAGACGTAGTGCGTTCACTGGTGGACTATCTCGCGCCGGTATTGCAGGAGCAGGGCGAGCTTTCCCTTGCCCGGCAAGGGGTGGAGGACGTCATTGCCCGTGGAACTGGGGCAGCTGAACAGCGCCGCATCCGCGACAGAGCTTTGGCCGCTGCAGCACCTGAGGATTTGGGCTTCGGCGCAGTGGTGAGGCATGCGGTAGAGGTGACGATGCGTGGCACCCTGGATCTGTCGAAGGTCGAAGAAACGCCCGATCTGCTGCGGGTTCGTCAGCCCTAGTAGGCGGGAAGGGCAGCAGGGCGTCCTCGAGGACCAGCTCAGCTGTGAAGCGCGGGTCACAAGTAACGGGTTCGTGCCATACTCGGCGGGTGACGGCCTCGTATTCCTTTGAAGCAGAACTTTGGCTGTACCCCGGTGAGGCAGGATGGCATTTTGTGACCCTGCCTCCGGACATCGCTGATGACATCCGGGTCCGCGCTGCAGGTGCCGGGACGGCATTCGGCTCGATCAAGGTCACCGCGAAGGTCGGAGAGCACTCCTGGCAGACCTCGCTGTTCCGGGACACCAAGAGCGATTCCTACCTTTTGCCGGTGAAGAAGGAGATCAGGGACAAAGCGCAGGTCGGTGCAGGTGACGGCATTGCCGTCCAGCTCTCCGTCTAGGCTAAATCTGCTTCAGCGCCTGTTCGAGGTCGCCGATCAGGTCGTCCACGTCCTCCAGCCCCACGGATAGCCGCACCACGCCGTCGCTCAGGCCGATGGCTGCGCGGCCCTCCGGACCCATTGCGCGGTGAGTAGTGGTGGCGGGGTGGGTAATGAGGGACTTTGAGTCGCCCAGGTTATTGGAGATATCGATGATGCGGAGGCCGTCCAGCAGCGCAAAGGCAGCCTCCTTGCCCGAGCGGGCACCCGTCGTCGCCAGTTCCAGGGTCAGGACCGTCCCGCCGGCACTCATCTGCCGGGCCGCCAGCTCGTACTGCGGGTGCGACTTCAGGAGCGGGTACTTCACCCAGCTCACGGCAGGCTGCTGTTCCAGCCATTCGGCCAGCTGCAGGGCTGACGCCGAGGAGTGGTTGACGCGGAGGGCCATTGTTTCCAGGCCCTTGGTAAGCACCCAGGCGTTGAAGGCGGACAGCGATGGACCGGTGTGGCGCATCAGCTGCTTGACCGGGCCGTCAATGAATTCCTTGGTGCCCAGGATGGCGCCGCCCAGCACCCGGCCCTGGCCGTCGATGTGCTTGGTGCCGGAGTAGACAATCACGTCGGCGCCGAGCTGGCCGCAGCGCTGCAGCAGGGGAGTGGCGAAAACGTTGTCCACCACCACAGTGGCACCTGCGGCATGTGCCAGCTCACTGACCGCGGCGATGTCCACGATTTCCTGCATGGGGTTGGAGGGGGATTCAAAAAACACAGCGGTGGTGGGCTCGGACAACGCAGAGCGCCACTGCTCCAGGTCAGGCCCGTCCACAAAAACCGTTTCGACACCCCAGCGCGGCAGGATCTCGTTCAGGATGACGAAGCAGGAACCGAACAGGGACCGGGCGGCCACGACGCGGTCACCTGCAGCCAGCAGGGCACCCAAAGCGGTAAAGACCGCGGACATGCCCGACGCCGTCGCAAAGCATGCCTCGGTTCCCTCGAGGAGGCGGAGCCGCTCCTGGAAGGTGGCAACGGACGGGTTGCCGTAGCGGGAGTACACAAAGCGCTCGTCCTCACCGGTGAAGGCCCGTTCAGCAGCGGCTGCGGATTCGTACACGAACCCGGAATTCAGGAACACGGCCTCGCTGGTTTCCTGGAAATTGGTGCGGTCCAGCCCGCCGCGCACGGCCTGGGTGTTGCTGCTCCAGCCGGCGGCGTCTTCGTTGAAGGTCACTTAGTTCTTTCCGAGGTTGGTGGGCAGGCCGCGGTTCTTCCAGCCGTTGACGGTGCGTTCGCCGTAGCGGTCCGGCTCGCCCTCGAAGCCCTCCAGCACGTTGTAGGACGTAAAACCGGCCTGGGTGGCAGCAATCGCAGCCGCGATGGACCGCTGCCCCGAGCGGCACAGGAAGATCAGCTCCGTCGATGAGTCTTCCGGCGCCTGCTGGGTGAGGGAACTGATGAAGTCGGGGTTGGGAATGCCGCCCGGAAACGTCCACTGGATGAACAGCGGATCATTGTCGGTGGCCTTGGTGTCAGGAATGCCGATGTGGGCCCATTCGCCCTCGGTCCGCACATCCACGAGGATGGCTCCGTGCTCCAGTTTGTCCCACGCCTCCTGGGGCGTCAGGTCTCCCGCGTAGCTCATGCGTGGCCCTCGCCGTCGAACTCGAGGTCCTCGCCGGCGGCCTCTAGGTTATCCACCGCGGTGGCAACGGCGGCATCAGCGGAGGCGATGGCTGCCGGAAGGACCAGGGCCTGCGCCACTATCACCTGGCCGCCGTTGGTGGTGGCGGCCGGGCTGCCGTGAAGCACGTAGCCCTCGGCCAGGGCGGCCGAAATCCGTTCGCAGAATGTCCGGTCGTCCGGGCCGGTGACGAGCCGGTACGAAAGTCTCTCTTCAGGGGCAGGTGCGTCAGACACGACGGATCTCCTTCTCTCACGCTTGCAACACGATTCGGTCGATATGCCGAGTATTCACCTGAGGCACCCCGCCGCGGAAGGAGGGTTGCCGACCGGTTAGTCAGGGCTTGGCACCGGTACTCATTACTCCCAAAAAACGTAACACTTGGCGGGCATGCCCGCACCGCCGTCGTCGTCATGTTCCGTAACTGAACCGGCCCTGCCCGCTGAGCGGCCGGCACGTCACTTTCGGTAACCCACGACGGCGGGACTCGCTCCGGCGTCAAGGCACCTGGCGTGCCGCACATATTGACGCCGGATAAAGTTCTTTTGGGGCAGGCCGCCCCGTCATTGGAGTATCAGCTTCGGGGGGTCCCATCAGCACGTCATCAGCCGCCGCGCCCAAGCGCGGGCACAACAGCCCGCTGCCTGCCCGGACTTCCCGCAACGGCTTGCTGGTCCTGACCCGCGCCACGGCCGCCTTCCTTGTTTTGATGCTGATGGCAGTCCTGCTGATAGTGCTGCCGGCGGGACCAGCCCGTGCGGCAGAGACCTTTCCGGGCGACGGCAAGCCGCTGCTGGGCGCTGTGCTGGAATGGGGCGAGGACACCGCTGCCGGTTTCGCCGGCCGCCTGGGTGCCTCACCGGCCCTGCTCGGGCACGACATAGCCATCCCGTTCCGCGCCTCGGAGAAAAATGACATCCGGGGCTTCCTGGAACAGTCAGGTGAACAAGGCGCACATGCAATGCTCACGGTGCAGCCCACGGTTCCGCTGGACCAGATCACTGCAGACACCGCTTCAGCATTCGCCGGCGAAGTGGCCGATCTGACAGGCAACTTCAAAGGCCACGTGCTGATCCGTTTTGCCCCCGACATGAATGCCAGCTGGGTGGAATGGGGCCAGCAGCCCAGCGCCTACCGGTCCGCCTTCCAGGCCGTCGCCGCAGCCTTCAACAATCTCGACGGCGGCCGTACCGCCATGGTGTGGGAGCCCTACCTGGGCAAGGACTACCCCTTCAACCGGCACCGGAATGTGCCGGTGCCGGGAAGCGAAGGTTTCGCCCTGCTCGATACCAACCGCGACGGCGCGTGGGACGGCTCGGACGCGGCCTATAGCCCTTACTATCCGGGGGACGAGGCGGTGGACTGGGTGGGGCTGACAGCATTCCACGACGACACGGCCGGCGGGGCGCCCGTCAATACCGTTCCCCGGCAGGGCGAACTTCAGGAAATGCTTACTGCATCGGGTAGCGAAAACTTTTACGCAACGTATTCGGAGGGTAAAGATAAGCCGTTCCTGCTGCAGACGTCCGCCTTCTACAGCCCGGCGTCCGGCGGCGCCACCGAAATGGAGATCAAAGCCTCCTGGTGGGACCAGGTCCTCGGCGCCGCAGGATCAACCGAATTCACCAGGACCGCCGCGGTGGTGTGGGATGAACGCACAAACACCAGAGACACGGGTGTGGCTGGCATCAACTGGCTGCTCACCGGGAACCCTGCCATCGCAGACGCAGCCCGGCAGAGGCTGCAGGCTTCCCCGCTGGTCACCGGGCCGGTCACGGAGGTTGTGGCAGGCAGCGGGCACGTGCGGGCCAACACCCTTTCAGGCCCTGCTTCCTGGACTGTTGCCGCGGCGCTGGTCATTCTGCTCGTGGCGCTATGGCAGGTTCCCCGGCGCGTGAACGCGGCAACAGCGTGGGCTTACGCCGACTCCTCCTCCAGGGATTCCCGGGTGGACCTGCTGCGGGGACTGGCCATCGTCTTTGTGGTGGTCAACCACCTGGGGATGACGTCGCTGTTTCAGTTGCTCACCCAGGAGGCCGTGGGCTTCGTGTCCGGGGCGGAGCTCTTTGTCCTCTTCTCCGGCCTGGTGGTGGGCATGGTGTACGGACCAAGGGTCAAGGAAGACTTCGGGACGGTGGTGGACCTGACCTCGCGGCGGGCGGGAAAGCTGTACCTCACGGCGCTGGTGGTCCTTCTGGGGGTGTTCCTGGCCTCGCTGTTGCCCTTCTTCCAAACCGACACCCTAACCACGTTCGTGGACCAAGGCACCGGCGGGGCCGGGTCCGACGCCGCCGGCCGCACCTACGACCTGTACGCCGGCATGGAGTCACTGTTCCAGTTTCCTGTGCCGCCCCAGGTCCTGCCGGCCATCCTGCTGCTGCAGGTCGGCCCGTGGCAGTTCAACATCATGGGCCTGTACGTAGTGCTGCTCCTTGCCAGCCCACTGATCCTGGCGGCCCTTAACCGCGGCAAAACCCTGTGGGTACTGGCGGCCACCCTGGCCGTGTATGCAATGGGAGCGGTGACGCGGTTCCGCATCCTGCCTTCCCAGTTCGAGGATTCGTTCCCGCTGCTGGTGTGGCAGGTGCTGTTTGTCATCGGCCTGGTGGCTGGGTTCCACCGGCACAGGGTGGTTGCCTGGCTCGCCGGACACACGGGGATCGTGCTGGCGTGCACGGCGGCAGCGCTCGTCTTCGCCTTCCTGTCCTGGGGCAACCCGTATCTGGCCAACGGCTTCGATGTGCGGCTCGGCCTTGTGCCGGATGCGGCGTACAGGACCATGTACGACCTCTTTTTTGGCCGCACGTATCTGGCTCCGGGCCGGCTCCTCAACGTCATGGTCCTGGTGGTGGCCGCCTACGCCTTCCTGACGGCTTACTGGAAGCCGGTGGAACGGGCCCTGGGCTGGTTCCTGATTCCCCTGGGCCGGGCAACCTTGTACGTCTTCATCCTCCACGTAGCGCTCATCGCCGTAATCGCCAACATTCCGGCTCTTCGGCAGGGTGACGTGTTGCTGAACACCGCAGCCTACGCACTGGTGCTGGGACTGCTGTGGGTAATGGTCCGCACCCGATTCCTCTTCCGGTTCATCCCCACCTAAGGAAACCTTTGAAGGCCGCCGGAGGCAAATAACTAAAACAAAAGGCGTGAAGCGCTGCCGGCTGGGCAGCGCTTCACGCCTTTCTGGTTCTTCGATGCCTATACGAGCCCCGGGGAACTCGCCAGGATGTAGTCAGTGGCGGCCGGGCCCTTCATGCGGAGGCCGTTGCAGCCGGGGGTGATCCGGTGTTTCATGGCTGCCCAAAAAGAGGCTTCCCTCCCGGGGACCTGCTGGTTGATGTAGCACCAACTGGTGTAAAGCCCGTAGAGGCGGTCGTCATTGAGGTTGTGGCCAGAGGACTGGTCCAGGTAAGTGGCTTCTTGGAGAAAAATATCGAACTGCGAATGTGCCATGACGGCGTCCCTTCGCTAAGTGCGTGTGTACCGCCGTTCGGCTACAGCAGCGAGAGACTCAATGCCCTGCACGGGGCCATGGAGTAATGATCAGCTCCTTTGGAGCGGATAGCTGGGGCGGTGCTAGTGCCTTATCTACAATGTAGACCTTACTAGTAGGCTACACATTCAGCAAGCGTTTGGAATTACCCTCAGTCTCCGGCTACTCGAAGGAAGCCCGCCGGCGGTCAGTGAGACGGGTGTTCAAAATATCCGGTGCATTGACTTTGAAGCGGCGGCGGTCATCACTGTGGCTGAGAACCTGATGTAGTGGGCTTTCTCGCCGGGTTGCCATGGTTCCAGGCCCAGGCGGTCCACCGCATCCCTGTCCTGCTGGTCCTCCAGCAGTGCGGTGTCGCCCCGCACCACACCCTACGGCTGATGGGGCGCCAGGAACATGGCCCCAAAGGCAAAACCTATTCGATTGCCGCGAACAGCTCGTTCAGCTCCGCGGTGAGCTCTTTTTGCACCGACGGGGTGCCCACCTCTTTGCCGTCAATGCGGTTCACCGGGGCCAGCATGCGCACGCTGGAAATCAGCCAGACGGCGTCCGCGTCCAGCAGGTCCTGGGGCTCCAGCGGACCGTACCCCAGTTCCCACCCGGCCGTTTTCGCGGCCGCAAACAAAGCACCCTGGGAGGTACCCGCCAGGATGCCGCTGTCCAGCTGTGGAGTGATGAGCCGCTTGACGGGAGCGCCGTCGTCGGACGCTTCCAGGTGCGCCATCAGAACAGTTGACGTTGGTCCCTCCAGCACGCGGCCGTCCGAGGAGATGAAGATGACGTCATCGGCGCCCTGTTTGTGGGCGTGCCGCAAGGCAGCCATGTTGACGGCGTAGGAGAGCGTCTTCGCGCCAAGCAGCAGCCAGGGTGCACGTTCGGCAACCTCACTGTCGTAGCCCCGGTCAAGGAGGATGACGTCGATGCCTGCCTCGCGCTGGCGGCGTCCGGCCGACCCGACAGGAGAAACCTGCACCCACGACGTGGGGGCCGGGGCACCCTCAACTCCCCGGGTCACTACCAGCTTGACCACCAGTTCGTCGTCGGACCCGGCCACGGGCGGGTGCTGGGTCCGGTGTTCGGACAGGGCTGTGGCGATGGCGCGGCGCCATTCCTCCTCGCGGGGAATGGTCAGGTCCAGTGCTGCTGCGGATCCCGCCAGACGGTCCAGGTGCGCCTGGATTTTCCGGACGCTGCCGTCCACGGCAAGCATGGTCTCGAAGATGCCGTCGCCGCGGGTCGCACCCTGGTCCGTGACCAACAACTGGGGTTTGGACGCATCGGCCAGCCGGCCGTCCGGGAACGCGGGGTCGAGGAATACAAGAACCACAGAAGCTGGAGAGGTCATGGCTCCAGCTTAGTGCGGCGTCCCTGCGGATAAGCTGGGCAGAGTGCCCTGGCCGGAATCCGTCCGCCGGGAGCCCATCCTCCGGGGGGAATACACGTGTTGTGGCCATTTTCGCTTGCCGGTTCCGCGCCGACATGGATCGTGGTGCTGCTGGCCGTCGCCGACCTGGTGATCCGGGTGCTGGCCCTGGGCATCATCCCCGGCAACCGGCGGCCCACCACAGCGATGGCGTGGCTGCTGGGCATCTTTTTTGTCCCGTTTCTGGGCATCATCCTCTTCCTGCTGTTCGGCAACTTCCAGCTGTCCAAACGACGGCGGGAGCAGCAGCAGCAGGTCAACGAGCGGGTGCGCGCCGGGATCTCCTCGCTGGCGGACGTGGAGAGCGACTACCCGGGCCCCGAATGGGTGAGGTCCGCGGCGGAGTTGAACCGGCGGCTGGGCTCACTGCCCATGGTGGACGGCAATTCCGTGGAGCTTATCCCCGGCTACCCGGACTCGATCCTGCACATGACGCAGGCGGTGCGGAAGGCGAAAAAGTTCGTAAATGCCGAGTTCTACATCATGAGCACGGACCACATCACCGACGAGCTCCTGACGGCGCTTGAGGAAGCGGCCGAACGGGGCGTGGAAGTCCGGGTGCTGTTCGACCATATCGGCACCCTCCGGGTCAAGGGCTACAACCGGCTCCTGAAACGGCTCAAGGCCAGCAAGATCCAGTGGAAGCGCATGCTTCCGCTCCTGCCCATCCACGGCCAGTGGCGCCGCCCCGACCTGCGGAACCACCGCAAAATCATGGTGATCGACGGCGAGACCGCCTTCACCGGCTCGCAGAACCTGATTGAGCCGTCCTACAACAACCCGAGGCACCGCAAGGCGGGCCGGGAGTGGGTGGAGCTGATGGCCCGCCTGCATGGGCCGATCGTCACCACCCTCAACGTCGTTTTTGCCACCGACTGGCTCAGTGAGACCGACGAATCCCTGGAACACCAACTGCAGCTCCCGGCGGATGCGCGTCCCGGCAACGTCACGGCGCAGGTGGTGCCCAGCGGCCCGGGATTCATCACGGAAAACAACCTGAGGCTCTTCAATACCCTCATCTACTCCGCCCAGCGCCGGATCTCCATCTGCAGCCCGTACTTCGTCCCGGACGATTCGCTGCTCTACGCCATCACCACCGCTGCCCAGCGCGGGGTTGACGTGGAGCTGTTCGTCTCCGAGAAGGGCGACCAGTTCCTGGTCCACCATGCCCAGCGCTCCTACTATGAGGCCCTTCTGGAAGCCGGCGTCCGGATTTACCTGTACAAAGCCCCGTTTGTGCTCCACGCCAAGCACTTCACCATCGACGACGAAGTGGCCGTCCTCGGATCCAGCAACATGGACATGCGCTCCTTCTCACTGAACCTGGAGGTGTCGGTAATGCTGCTTGGCGCCGACATTGTCACCAAGATGCGTGCCGTGGAAGACACTTACCGGGATATTTCGCATGAGCTTAAGCTGGCGGACTGGCTTAACCGGCCACTCGCAGCACGCTATGTGGACAATGTGGCGAGGCTGACAGCCACCGTCCAGTAACAGGCGGGCCTCGTCTAAACGTCAGGAAACTCCGCGCCAAGGGTCGAGAGGACGCCGAAGGCCTTGGTCCGGATCTCCTCATATTCGTCATCAGGGTCCGAGTCGGCGGTAATGGCGCCGCCGACGCCGAGCGTCAGTTCCACCGTCCCGTCACCTTCCCCGCGGATCACCAAAGTCCGGATGGCGACGGCGAGGTCCGTTGCGCCGTTCAGGGAGAAGTATCCGACGGCGCCGGAGTACAGTCCGCGCCCTTCGCCTTCCAGCCGGTCCAAGATGGCCATGGTGCTGATCTTGGGTGCACCGGTCATGGAACCGGCAGGGAAGCAGGCTGCCACAGCTTCGGCACGGGATGATCCGCGCCGCAGCTGCGCGTCGATGGTACTCACCATTTGGTGAACGGTGGCGTAGCTTTCGATGGCACAGAGCCTGCTCACCGTTACGGAACCGGGGACCGCGAAATGGCTGAGGTCGTTGCGCAGAAGGTCAACGATCATGATGTTCTCGGCGCGGTCCTTCAAGGACGTTTCGAGGTCCCACCGCAGCTGCTCATCTTCCGCCGGATCAGCGGCCCGGCGGCGGGTTCCCTTGATGGGTTCGGCGCGCATGCCGCCGTCGGACCCCAACTTCAGGAAGCGCTCGGGGGAGGTGCTGGCCACCGTGAGGCCGCCGAATCTCAAGTAGCTGGCGAAGGGGGCCGGGTTTTTGCGGCGGAGGTCCAGGTAGGTTTGCCACGGGTCCAGCTCAGCGGCCGGAACATTGGCAATAAGCGTAGTGGTCAGGCACACCTCGTAGGTGTTACCTTCAGCGATTTCGTGCTGCGCCGCGGCGATTTTCGCCTTGTAGGCGCCGCTGGTATCGCGGCTCCGGAACACGGGCACCGCCGGAAGTACGACGCCGCTGCTGCCGCCCGCTTGGGCGGTCAGGGCGGCCGGTGCGGCGGAGCGGGAAGCAGCTTCCACGGCTGCCCGCGCCTGGCCAAGCCACTGGTCTGCGTCAGGAACAGCCAGGGCCAGGAGCCAGGCACTGCCGGCGGCGTGGTCCAGTACTACGCCCCTGCCGGCGAAGATCAGGGCGGCATCGGGGGTGGGTGAAGAGAGATCGGCGCCCCCGGTTTCCCGCTTGAGTTCGTACCCCAGGCATCCCAGCCAGCCGAGCGTAAAATCTCCGGGATAACCGTCCGGGATGCTGACCCCGTCTCCGCCCCACACCGTATCGAGCCAGCGGAAGAAGGAGCCTTCCACAGTGGCTGTGGCGCAGCCTGCGCGGATCACGCTCTCGCCGGAGCGGTGCGTCACCGACTGGCCGGACTGGCCGGCGTCGTCCGCCATGATGCTGAAGCGGCTGCGCTCGGCAGCGGCGGACGCGGGCGGGAAAGTTCTGGTTCCGGCCGGGCCGTCCGCGTTGGAAGAGTCCAGCCAAACGGCATTGGGTGAGCCGCCGTAGAGCGAATGGAACAGCGTAGCCGCATCCGGGCGCAGGTCCAGGCGCTCGGCGTGAAGGCTTAGGCCGCGGCGGGCGGACAGTTCGGGGGAAAGGGCAGTGGCCAGGCCGGGGAGGTACGGCAGGAGCTGCAGGACATCGGAGGGGGCGCTGCCGTCGGCCCGGTTAAGGACGCGCACGTCGGCGTGGCGCGGGACGTCGTCGCCGTTCAGCCACTCCTCTTCCTGGGCCGCCCATTGGTCCCAGTAGGGTTCGTAGGTCCCGCCGTCCCGGTCCAGGGCGCGGGTGCGGCGCACGTCCTCCGGAGAGTCCGCCCAAATGACGGCGCTGAGAAGGGGGCGCGCGGCGCCGGCAGCGGACCCTACCCCCTCTACAATCACAATCTCGGCGGGCAGCGTGACGCGGACGTCGCCGTCGTAATGTTTTTCCCAGTCCCAGCTGGTCCAGGTAGCCGCATCACCCCGGCTCAAGGGTTCGAGGACGGTGGCGACGTAGCGGTCGATGCCGGCCATCAGCCCATTCCAGCCGGGGTAGATGTCCTCGAGGTGGAACAGCGCGACCTTGTGATGGGCGCGCAGCCGTGCCGCCAGTTCGACCGCGAGCGTTGTCTTCCCTGCGCCGGAGCGCCCGTCAATGGCGATGATGACGGGGGCTGGGCTCATGGGTTAGAGCGTACCTTTTTCCCCGCCGGGCTTTCATCTGTGCAGTAGCTGGGCATCTTTGATGACGGCACCCCTGATGTGGTTCACGAGCCCGGGCAGCGCGTCGTGGATCTGGCGCCAGACGGCGTCGAAATCGGACTGGCCGCCGTACCAGGGATCCTCGATGCCCTGGTCCAGCAGGTCCTTTTCCGCCAGCAGGGGATCAAAACTGCGCAGCATGCGGACCTTATCCCTGGACTCCTGGTCCGGAGCCGCTTCGGTGAGCCAGGCGTAATGGTCAATGTCCAGGGCCAGGATGAGGTCCCGTTCGCGGAACCACGCCGGATGCCATTCCCGGGCGCGGTGTTTATCGGAGGGAAGCTTCGTTGCCGACAACCGGCGTGCGGCCCGCGGGTCGATGGGCCGGCCTGCTTCGTAGCCGGTGGTGCCTGCGGAGTCGACGGTGACCACGGTGTCCAGCCCCTCGCGTTGCAGCGCCGCAGCGAGCATGAACTCTGCCATGGGGGAGCGGCAGATATTTCCGGTGCAGACGGCGATGACGCGGTATGGGCTCGACACTGAGTTCATGTAGTAAGCATGCGTGCTAATGGCCCATGTTGGCTAGCGGCAGTTTCACAAAGGTTGACTTTTTTGTAAAGAAATTTTGCAGCCCCGTCATACTCCTTGATACGCCCGGTGCAGTGCGATGAAGGTCAGTGGAGGAAAGCCAGCAGGATGCCCACGGCGACAAAGAGGATGCCGAACGCGCGGTTGAGGATCAGCTGCCCCCGGGCGCTGTGCGTGAACCGTTCGAAGGACCGTGCTGCGGCGGCAAAGAAGAACCACATCACCAGGATGTCGATGGCCACAACCGTCGCCGTAAGAACTGCGTACTGGGCCAGGAGCGGCTGCTCGGGACGGATGAACTGGGGCATAAAAGCCAGGAAGAAAACAATTGCCTTCGGGTTCAGCAGATTCACCCAGAGCCCGCGCCGAAAAATGGACCAGGCAGGCTCGTTCCGAAGGCCCGCAATCTTTTCCTGCCCAAGGTCCGGCTTGCTGAGGAACTGCCGGATGCCCAGGTAAACCAGGTACGCGGCGCCAGCATAGCGGATGACGTTGAAGGCCACAGGGGAACTGGCCACCAGCACCCCCACGCCAAGAGCCACGATCACCACATGGATGACCAGCGCTGCCTGCTGCCCGAGGATGCCCCAAATGGAGCGGCGGAAGCCGGCGTTCAGGGAGTTGCTCATGGTGTTGATGGCTCCGGCGCCGGGGGTGAAACTGATCAGGGCGCCGGCGCCGGCCAGGGCAAGCCAAAGTGAGAATTGCACCAGTAAAGCTTAGTGGCAGCTATGGACACGATCAGTACCAGCGGCGGTTTGACGTTGCCTGCACACCGCCGCGGATCTATGCCCGCGCTATGACCTCGCCGTTGGGGATCAGGAACCAGCCGTCGTCGGTGGAGCCCCAGCGGTGCCAGCCGGCGGAAATCCGGGCAAGGTCCGCAGGGTTGGCGAACCCGTATTCCAGCGCCTGCTCAGCAAACGCTGAGTGCAGGACGCGCTCACCCCAGACCCGGGCCTGCCAGCGCCGCTGCTGTCCTGTGGCATAAAGCCAGTTGCTGCTGCTGGGCGCGACGTCGGTGAAGCCCGCGGACTGGGCCCAGCTGACAAGCCGCCGCCCGGCGTCGGGCTCTGCTCCGTTGCGCCGCGCGATGCGCTGGTACAACTCCATCCACTCGTCCAGCTCGGGGATGGCGGGGTACCAGCTCATGCCATGGAAGTCGGCGTCGCGTACTGCAACAATCCCGCCGGGCTTTGCGACCCGGCGCATCTCCCGCAGCGCCTCCACCGGGTCGGTCAGGTGCTGCAGGACCTGGTGGGCGTGGACGACGTCGAACGTTTCGTCCTCGAAGTCGAGGTCGTAGATGTTGCCGGCCACGAACTCGACGTTGGCGACCTCCCGCTCGGCGGCGAGGGCCTTTGCCTGGGCGATAATGTCCGGGGAGCGGTCCAGCCCGGTGACCTTTCCGGGGGTGACCAGGGCGGCGAAATCACAGGTGATGCTGCCCGGCCCGCAGCCGACGTCGAGCACTTCAACCCCCGGCCTCAGGTGCGGCAGGACAAACGCCGCGGAATTCTCGGCCGTCCTGGCGGCATGGGCCCGGACCACCGACTCGTGGTGGCCGTGCGTGTAAACGTCGTCTTCAGGCTGCTGCGCACTCATAATCAAACGCTACCCCCAACCGGGTAACTCCCACTGTCGTTTCGGGCCGTAAGACGACGCTGGCGCGACCTACTTGCGCGCCGTGGGAGAACCGGGCGTGTTGGCCGATTCTTCCCGTGCGGCCACCGTGGCTTCCACCATGGCCGTCATGAACCGGGTCACCGTCTCCAGCTCCTCCGGGCTGAAATCCGCCATGGCGCTCCCCATCCGCCGCGAGAGGGGAGCGAAAATGGCTCCGCCGTCCTGGAATGCCTTGGGTGTCATCCGCAGGTGGACCTGCCGGCGGTCCGAACTGTCGCGCTCGCGCACCACATGCCCGGAGTTGTCCAGCCTGTCGATCAGCGCGGTGGTGGCAGGCGAGCTGAGGTTCAGTTCCTTGCGGAGGAGCCCCGGCGTGACCGTGCCGCCGGCGGCAGTGTGGCGCATGATCACTGCCAGTGCATTCAGGTCCGTCCTGTGCATGTCCTTGCGCCCGCCCGCTGAGTCCACGTAGCGGTTGGCCTCCAGCGTGAACTCCTGAAGGAGCCGAACCAGCGGATGCGGGCCCTCACCCGTGGGAGGGCCGGTGATGGCGGCAGTTTCCTCGCCGGTCATGCCCCTCCAATGTGTGCCTTAAGCGGGAACTCTCCGCTGTGGACGGCAGCCGTGCTGCCGGGCCGTATTGACGGATATTACTTCAGGAGCGCCCGCCCGCCCTCATCGGTGCCGGAGAGAAAAAGCTAGGTAAACACTTATCTCCATCGCAGAGATACTCTAATATGGAACCAATTCTACTCCTGCCCAGCACTAGGAAGGCCCCATGAACTCCCACTCCCATGCCAAGGAACGCGTCCCGTTCTGGCTGCGCTGGCTGCTCCCTGTGATCCTGGTCTTGACGTGGCTGGCCCTTGCGGGGGTGGGCGGTCCCACCTTCGGTCGCCTCGAGGAGGTCTCCTCCAACGATCAGGCGTCTTTCCTGCCCGCCAGCGCCGAGGCAACCGCCGCGCGTGACTGGCAAGCAAAGTTCCGGGACTCCGATGAAGTTCCCGGGGTCATCGTCCTGGAGGGCGAGGAAGCTTTGAGTCCGGAACAGCTGGGCGACATTGCTAGCCTCCGGACAGACCTTGAGGGCCTCGAGCTCGGCAGCGCCGTCATTGGGCCCATCCCCTCGGAGGACGGCAAAGCGGTCCAGTTCATTGCCCCGATTGATTCTTCCGCCGAGATCAAGGAGGCCGTCCAGGAACTGCGGGACACCGTGGCCGGGGCGGCACCGGAAGGCCTGCGCACGTTCGTTACCGGTCCTGCCGGGCTTGCTGCCGATCTCACCGCAGCCTTTGCCGGCATCGATGGAATCCTCCTGCTCGTGGCGCTGGCCGCCGTGTTCGTGATCCTGCTGGTTGTCTACCGCTCACTGCTGCTTCCCATCGTGGTGCTCCTGACCTCGGTCTTCGCACTGTGCGCGGCGATCCTGCTGGTCTTTGGCATGGCCAAGGCGGGCTGGATCCAGCTCAACGGCCAGAGCCAGGGCATCCTGTCCATCCTGGTGATCGGCGCCGCCACGGACTACGCGCTGCTGTATGTGGCAAGGTTCCGTGAAGCCCTCACCCATACGAGCAACCGCACGGCCGCCGTGTTGACTGCCTGGAAAGCCTCCTTCGAGCCCATCCTGGCTTCAGGCGCCACCGTGATCATCGCGCTGCTGTGCCTGCTCTTCTCGGACCTCAACTCCAACAAAGCCTTGGGGCCGGTGGCTGCAGCAGGCATCCTCTGCTCGCTGTTCGCAGCCCTGACCCTGCTACCCGCACTGATGGCCCTTTTGGGCCGCGCAGCGTTCTGGCCCTTCCGCCCGAAGCTTGCGCCGGCAGGCGCGCGTGGGCCGGAGATCGTGACCGGGCTGGAAGGCCAGAAGGGACTGTGGCGGGCCACCGGCTCGCTGGTTTCCCGGCGCCCCCGCATCATCTGGGTTGCCTCGGTACTCGTTCTGCTTGCCGGTTCCGCCGGTCTCCTGCAGCTCAAGGCCAACGGCGTCCCGCAGACGGACGTCATCCTCAGTGCTTCCAATGCGGTGGACGGCCAGGACGCCTTGGCACGCCATTTCGACGCCGGCAGCGGCAGCCCCGCCGTCGTGGTCGCGGATCAAGGGAAGGCACAGGAGGTGCTGGACACTGTGAAGGCGGCCGACGGCGTGGGCGAGGCCTACCTGCTGGCCCAGGGCTCGGTGCCCATTACCGGAGCCCCCGGCGCTCCCAGCTCGCCGGACGTCCGCGAAGGAAAGGTGCTGATCAATGCCACGCTGAACTCCGCAGCTGATTCCATCGAGGCCGAGGAGGCTGTGAAGGCCCTTCGCGACGACATCAAGGCGGTGGACCCGGGCGCGCTGGTGGGAGGCGTGACGGCGACAGCCCTGGACACCAACACCACCGCGCAGCGGGACCTGGTGATCATCATCCCGGTTGTCCTGGTGGTCATCCTCTTCATCCTTATGCTGCTGCTGCGCTCAGTCCTGGCGCCGGTCCTGCTGGTGCTCTCCGTGGTGCTCTCCTACGCGGCCGCCATGGGCGTCTCGGCGCTGGTGTTCAACAACATCCTGGGCTTCCCGGGCGCGGACGCCACCGTACCGTTGTTCGGTTTTGTATTCCTTGTCGCCCTCGGCGTGGACTACAACATCTTCCTGATGAGCCGGGTCCGCGAGGAATCCCTCAAGCACGGCACCCGCCCCGGCATTCTCCGGGGACTCAGCGTCACCGGCGGCGTCATCACATCCGCAGGCGTGGTGCTGGCAGCGACCTTCGCCGCGCTGGGCGTCATTCCCATCATGTTCCTGGTGCAGCTGGCGTTCATCGTCGCGTTCGGAGTGCTGCTTGACACCGTCCTGGTGCGCTCGCTGCTGGTGCCCGCCCTGGCCTATGACATCGGCCCCCGGATCTGGTGGCCGGGCAAGCCGGGCCGCCCCGAACAGGACGCCGCCGTATGGGGCGAGGCCGGCCGGAGCCACGAAACCGACCTGGAAGGAGCCGGCCGCCGGTAAGCAGGACCTGATGGGGGTGCCCTGCCTGGCAGGCGCCCCTTCCGGCCCTGTTGACGGAAAGTCCTGCTGGATAGACTGCAAATGCGCCCGCATGGACGCGGAACTCAAAGGAGAGATGCACCATGACTGAGAACCAGGAAACTTTCGGCGAGGAGCCCCGCGAAGGAAGCACTGCCCCCGGCCTTGAGGGCGAAGGCGGGCAATACGTGAGCGGCGACTACGGCGATGCCGGCACCGCCGGTGACGCTGCCCGAAACCTTGAAGACGGTGAATACGAGGACGGCGACTACGGCTCTGCCGGCACCGCCGGAACGGCCCACGAAACGGACAGTATCCGCGAAAGGCTCACGGACGGGCAGGTCAACACCACCGCGGAGGAGCGGGGGCCCCTTCACGGTCACCGGGACGGAGACAGGTAGCACAACCAGGCAGGCAGTACGGCGGCGGCGTTCTCCAGCAGCGAAACGGAGAGCCGTCGTCGTTCGCTTTTAACACCGGCTTTTCGCGGAAATCCAAGCCCGCCCCGCACTGCCTAAACCCAGACTTGAGCGTAGGTCACTCAACTTTGGATTGACATCGCTGACGCCCTGAGTAGAGTTGAGTGCAGAACGCTCAATTGTCTGGGCGCCCGCAGTTTCCAAGGAAAGAAGGAAGCAACACATGTCACGTGCAGTAGGTATCGACCTCGGAACCACCAACTCCGTCGTCTCCGTTCTCGAAGGTGGCGAGCCCACCGTTATTGCCAACGCCGAGGGTGGCCGCACCACGCCGTCCGTCGTTGCATTCTCCAAGTCCGGCGAGGTCCTGGTCGGCGAGATCGCCAAGCGCCAGGCCGTCAACAACATCGACCGCACCATCGCTTCCGTCAAGCGCCACATGGGCACCGGCTGGACCGTCGGCATCGATGAGAAGAAGTACACCCCGCAGGAAATCTCCGCGCGTATCCTCATGAAGCTGAAGAACGACGCCGAGTCCTACCTGGGTGAAAAGGTCACCGACGCCGTCATCACCGTCCCGGCCTACTTCAACGACGCCGAGCGCCAGGCCACCAAGGAAGCCGGCGAGATCGCAGGCCTGAACGTCCTGCGCATCGTCAACGAGCCCACCGCCGCGGCACTGGCCTACGGCCTGGACAAGGGCAAGGAAGACGAACTCATCTTGGTCTTCGACCTCGGCGGCGGCACCTTCGACGTCTCCCTGCTGGAGGTCGGCAAGGACGAAGACAACTTCTCCACCATTCAGGTCCGCGCCACCGCCGGTGACAACCGCCTCGGCGGCGACGACTGGGACCAGCGCGTGGTTGACTACCTGCTCAACCAGCTCAAGGTTAAGGGCATCGACCTGTCCAAGGACAAGATCGCCCTCCAGCGCCTCCGCGAAGCAGCAGAGCAGGCCAAGAAGGAACTTTCCTCCTCCACCAGCACCAACGTCTCCCTCCAGTACCTGTCCGTCACCCCCGACGGCCCGGTCCACCTGGACGAGCAGCTGACCCGCGCCAAGTTCCAGGACCTCACCAAGGACCTGCTGGAGCGCACCAAGAAGCCCTTCCACGATGTGATCAAGGAAGCCGGCATTAAGCTCTCCGACATCAACCACATCGTCCTCGTCGGCGGCTCCACCCGTATGCCTGCGGTTTACGACCTGGTCAAGGAACTGGCCGGCGGCAAGGAGCCCAACAAGGGCGTGAACCCGGATGAGGTCGTCGCTGTTGGCGCAGCCCTCCAGGCCGGTGTGCTGAAGGGTGAGCGCAAGGACGTACTCCTGATCGACGTCACCCCGCTGTCCCTCGGCATCGAAACCAAGGGTGGCGTGATGACGCACCTGATCGAGCGCAACACCGCCATCCCCACTAAGCGGTCCGAGACCTTCACCACGGCTGATGACAACCAGCCGTCTGTGGCTATCCAGGTCTTCCAGGGCGAGCGCGAGTTCACCCGCGACAACAAGCCGCTGGGAACGTTCGAGCTGACCGGCATCGCGCCGGCTCCGCGCGGCGTCCCGCAGGTTGAGGTCACCTTCGACATCGACGCCAACGGCATTGTCCACGTCTCCGCCAAGGACAAGGGCACCGGCAAGGAACAGTCCATGACCATCACGGGCGGTTCCAGCCTCTCCAAGGAAGACATCGACCGCATGGTCAAGGATGCCGAGGAGCACGCAGCCGAGGACAAGGCCCGCCGTGAGGCCACCGACACCCGCAACACCGCCGAGCAGCTTGCCTACTCCGTGGACAAGCTCATCGCCGACAACGCCGACAAGCTGCCTGAAGAGGTCAAGACCGAGGTCCAGACCGACGTTGACGACCTCAAGAAGGCCCTTGAAGGCACGGACGACGCCGCAGTGAAGGCCGCCTTTGAGAAGCTCCAGGCTTCCCAGGG
The DNA here is from genome assembly GCF_059089735.1 of Arthrobacter sp. sptzw32. Taxonomy (NCBI): domain Bacteria; kingdom Bacillati; phylum Actinomycetota; class Actinomycetes; order Micrococcales; family Micrococcaceae; genus Arthrobacter; species Arthrobacter sp. sptzw32. Next base: position 81,468 of record NZ_JBNHEZ010000004.1, read on the forward strand.
CAAGCTGGGCGAGGCCATCTACTCCCAGGCCGGTTCCCCCAACGGCGCAACCGGTGCCGCAGGTGCTGAAGGCGGCGCTCCGGCCGGTGACAAGGGCGACGAAGACATCGTCGACGCCGAGATCATCGACGAAGACGAAGCGAAGAAGTAACCATGCCGCACCACGGTAACGAGGAAGAGCACAACACGTCACCCCGTGAAGAGCACCTCCAGGAGCAGCAGGGCAACGGCCGCCAGGAACCGGTCATCCGGGACAACCGCAAGGTTGACCCGGTGACCGGGGCTGCCCGCCACCCCGAGGGCGGGCACGCTGAAGGCGGCAACACTGTTCCCGGCGACCCTTCTGAAGCAGTGGATTCCGACGGCGACGCGCTTGCCCAGGCCGAAGAGATCCTCAACGGCATCCAGGTGCCGGCAGAGGAATCCGTGGCGCAGGGCGTTTCGGCAGGTGGCTCCTCAGCTGAGGCGGCAGAGCTGAAGAACGACCTCCTCCGCCTGCAGGCCGAGTACGTCAACTACCGCAAGCGCGTTGAACGCGACCGTGCCGTGGCAGGGGAGATGGCCGTCATCGGCGTCCTGAACTCCCTGCTTCCGGTATTGGACGACGTCGACGCCGCCCGGCAGCATGGTGACCTCGCCGACGGCCCCTTCGCCGCGATCGCCGCAAAGCTGGAGAACGCGCTGAAGACCTACGGTTTGGTTCGGATCGACGAGACCGGCGTGGAGTTCGATCCCACGATCCACGAGGCCCTCATCCAGCAGCCCGGCGGGGACATCGAAGTTGACACCGTCAGCCAGGTGCTCCGCTCCGGCTACAAGTCAGGCGAACGCGTCCTCCGGGCCGCCCAGGTCATCGTCGCAGTACCTGCGTAGCTATACTCCGGTGGTTGAGCTTGTCGAAACTTGGGTTTCGATAAGCTCAACCACCGATTCATAACTTTCGAAAGGAAACGCCATTGGCTAGCCAGGATTGGGTGGACAAGGACTTTTACAAGATCCTTGGTGTCGCCAAGGACGCTTCCGACGCCGATATCAAGAAGGCTTACCGGAAGCTGGCACGCGAGCACCACCCTGATACCAACTCGGGGAACTCTGCTTCCGAGAAGAAGTTCAAGGACATCTCCGAGGCTTACTCTGTTCTCTCCGATCCCGAAGAGCGCCAGCAGTATGACGCCATCCGCGCCATGGGAGGCGGGGCCCGCTTTGCTCCCGGCGGTGCCGGAGGAGGCAACGGCGGGTTTGAGGACATGTTCGGCGGCCTTTTCACGGGCAACACCGGACGCCACGCCGGGGGCTTCAATCCTTCTTCGGGCGGCATCCCGCCCGAGTTCGCGGACCTGTTTGGCGGCGGTTTCGGCCAGACGGGTTTCCAGCGCGCTCCGCAGAAAGGCGCCGACCGGTCTGCCTCCACCAGCATCTCCTTCTCGGGTTCCATCCGCGGCACCACCATCGGGCTGCGGGAACCCAGCGGTGAAGTCATCGACGTCCGCGTGCCTGCCGGCATCAAGGACGGCCAGAAGGTCCGGGTGCGAGGCAAGGGCCAGCCGGGTCCGGCCGGCAACGGCGACCTCGTGGTCTCCGTGGCGGTCAAGCCGCACGAGTTTTACACCCGCGACGGCGACAACCTCCGCGTGCACGTCCCGGTCACCTTTCCCGAAGCTGCGCTGGGTGCCGATATCGAAGTGCCCACCATTGACGGCGAAAAGGTGCGGGTCCGCGTGCCGGCCGGTACGCCGTCGGGCCGTACGCTGCGGGTCAAGGGCAAAGGCGTGAAAACGTCCAAGGGGACCGGGGACCTGCTGGTGACCATCGACGTCGCCGTGCCCAAGAACCTGAACAAGGAAGCTGAAGCTGCGGTGAAGGCGTTTGCCGATGCCACAGCCGGCGCTGACGTCCGAGAGGGCCTGGCCGCCAAGGCCCGGCTTTAGCAGCGGGTGAGCCGTGGACATCAACTCAGACCAGCCGATCTTTGTAATTTCGGTGGCGGCTGAACTGGCGGACATGCACCCCCAGACCCTTCGGCAGTACGACCGGATGGGCATCGTCTCGCCCAGCCGCGCGCCCGGAAAGTCCCGCCGCTACTCGCAGCGCGACATCAACATGTTGCGCGAGGTGCAGCGGCTCTCCCAGGAAGGCGTCTCGCTCGAAGGCATCAAACGGATCCTCGAGCTCGAAAACCAGGTGGCCGCTTTGCAGCGCCGGGTTTCCGAGCTGGCGGACGAACTGAGCCGCCGGCCGCAGCCATTCGATTCGCGCATTTTCGCAGCCGGTGCTGCCGGCGACGTGGTGAGCCTGGCCCGGGGCCAACGGCCCCGGCCGCGGTCGCAGGCCGTGGTGCTCTGGCGGCCGCGCGCCATCGGGCGGTAGGCGCCGCTACTTCCGCCTGGCGCGAGCCGGCCGCTGGCCGCCTATTTTCCTATAACCGCAGGTGAGCGGTGCCATTGCCTTCGTGGATTGTGTCCGGCCCGCAGGCCTAAGTTACGAATCAGCACGTTTCCCGCAGGTTAAATCTCAGCGTCCCGCTTTCCCGCGGTTCTTCCGCGCGTTACTTCCTGCGCCGTGGCTTTGGGCCAGCCCAGGCAACAGTTTGGAAACTGTCCCGAAACCAATCCTCCAGGCACCGAAACAATCGGCTCCTACATTCATCGCAAGAGGTCACTTCCCAAGGCCTTGGAGGCGAGCCGCTGCCTTGGCAGCGGCTGAATGAGAAGCAGGTACACATGAGGGTTTCGGTTAACAAACGCGCTTTCCTTCCCCTTACTGCGGCCGCTGTGGCCACGGTGCTGGCAGGTTGTGGCAGCCAGATTGCGGACCCGGCGTCCGGAGGCTCCACCGCCAGCAGCGGCAGTTCCTGTGTGGACACGTCAGGCAACAGCATCAAAGTGGGTTTCATAAACTCCCTGTCCGGCACCATGGCCATCAGCGAGAGCACCGTCTTCGACTCCCTGACCCTGGCCGCGGAGGAAATCAATGCTTCCGGCGGTGTTTTGGGCAAGCAGCTACAGGTGGTCAGTGAGGACGGCGCCAGCGAACCGACCAAGTTTGCCGAGCGTGCCGGAAAACTCATTCAACAGGACTGCACAGCTGCAGTCTTCGGCGGCTGGACCTCGTCAAGCCGCAAAGCCATGCTCCCGGTGTTCGAAGCCAACGATGCCCTTCTGTTTTATCCGGTGCAGTACGAAGGCCTGGAGTCGTCGAAAAACATTTTCTATACCGGCGCCACTACGAACCAGCAAATCATTCCCGCTCTGGATTACCTGGCTGAGCAGGGAACAAAGTCGCTTTTCCTGGTGGGCAGCGACTATGTCTTCCCGCGGACGGCCAACAAGATCATTCGGGCCTACGCCGCTGCCAAGGGCATGGAAATTCTAGGCGAAGAGTACACGCCGCTCGGCTCGACCGAGTTTTCCACCATCGTAAATAAAGTGCGGGACTCCAAAGCCGACGCGGTCTTCAACACTTTAAACGGCGACAGCAATGTGGCCTTCTTCCGTCAGTACAAGAGCGTCGGCCTGGCGGCTGACAGCATGCCCGTTGTCTCGGTTTCCATTGCCGAAGAGGAAGTTCCCGGCGTCGGCCTGGACAACGTTGAAGGACAGTTGACGGCTTGGGACTACTACCAGACCCTTGGTACCCCAGCCAACAAGAAGTTCGTCGCAGCGTTCAAGGCGAAGTTCGGTGCCGAGAGGGTGACGAGCGACCCCATGGAGGCTGCCTACACCTCCCTGTATCTCTGGAAGGCCATGGTGGAAAAGGCCGGGTCGTTTGACGTGGACAAGGTTCAGGCCGCAGCGGACGGGGTCGCCTTCGAGGCGCCCGAAGGCCTGGTGACAGTGGACGGGGAGAACAACCACATCACCAAGACTCCCCGGATTGGCAAGATCAACGCGGAGGGCCTCATTGACACCGTCTGGTCCTCACCGGAAGCCGTTGAACCGGATCCGTTCCTGGCCACGTATGACTGGGCCAAGGATTTGGCCAAGTAACAGCTGCCCACACTTCGAAGAAAGGCCTGCTGGAATGGAACTCCTGATAGGGCAGATGTTCGCCGGGCTCAGCCTCGGTTCCGTGCTGCTCCTGGCGGCACTCGGGTTGTCGTTGACTTTCGGTCAAATGGGGGTTATCAACATGGCCCACGGTGAATTTATGATGGCCGGAGCCTATACAGCCTTTGTGGTTCAGCAGGCCATCTCGGATGCCGGGGTTTCACTGCTGGTTTCCTTTCCGGTGGGTTTCGTCGTGGGCGGCGTCCTGGGGCTGGTGCTCGAGGCGGTGCTGCTACGCCGCATGTACCACCGGCCCCTGGACACGCTTCTGGTTACTTTCGGGGTAGCGCTCATCCTGCAGCAAGCCGCACGGGACCTCTTCGGCGCACCCAGCGTGGATGTCCGCGCGCCAACGTGGCTCCGGGGAAACATCGAGTTGCTGGGTGCGCCGATCCCGCTGACCCGGCTCTTTATCCTGGCTCTCTCGCTGTTGTGCCTCGCAGGTTTGGTCCTCCTGCTTAGGGCTACGCCACTAGGGCGCCGCATCCGGGCTGTTGTGCTGAACCGGGACCTGGCAGAAACCAGCGGTGTCTCAACCCGGCGCAGCGACCAACTAACGTTCTTCATCGGGTCCGGCCTGGCCGGTGTAGCCGGTGTCGCTGTCACCCTCATTGGTTCAACCAGCCCCTACCTCGGCACCAACTACATCGTGGATGCCTTCCTGGTGGTCGTGGCCGGCGGCATTGGCCAAATCAAGGGGGCAGTCATCGCCGCTTTTTCCCTTGGCGTGCTGCAGTCCGTCTTCGAGTACTCAACGACGGCGAGCATCGGCAAGGTCCTGATCCTGATAGTGATCGTGGTGTTCCTTCAGCTCCGGCCGCAGGGCATCTTCAGCCTCAAGACGAGGAGCCTGGCATGAGAAGCCTTCTGCGCGGACGGTTGGGTACTGCGGCGGCGTTCGCCGCCGGTGCGGTCCTGCTCCTGGGTGTCGCACCGGTGATTCTTCCAGCGTTCAGCCTGGGACTGCTGGGAAAGTTCCTTTGCTTCGCTATCGTGGCGGTGGGCATTGGCCTGGCGTGGGGGCGCGGCGGCATGCTGACCCTTGGCCAGGGGGTGTTCTTCGGGCTGGGCGCCTACATCATGGCGATGCACATGAAGCTTGCCGACGCGTCACTCTTTGGCGGCTCCGGCGTGCCGGACTTCATGTCCCTGTATGGCAACGGCGAGGTGCCCGGCTGGTGGGAGCCGTTCCGAAGCCCGGCTGTAACTCTGCTTGCGGTGGTGCTGATCCCGGCGCTGGTGGCACTTGTCCTGGGTCTGGCGGTCTTCAAGCGCCGGGTGAAGGGTGCCTACTTCGCAATCCTCAGCCAAGCGCTGGCCGCTGCATTCGCTGTGTTCCTTATTGGTCAACAGGCCACCACTGGCGGCTCGAACGGGCTGAGCGGCTTCAGGTCATTCCTCGGTTATGACCTGCAGGACCCGAGCAACAAGGTGATGTTGTACATGATTGCGGCGGCAGTGCTCCTGCTGTCCATAGCGCTCGCCCGGCAGCTGATGTACAGCAGGCTCGGCGAGCTGCTGGTTGCGGTCCGGGACCAGGAGGAACGGGTCCGCTTCCTTGGTTACGATCCGGCAACCATTAAAACCGTCATCTACGTGCTTGCCGCTGTCCTGGCAGGCATTGCAGGCGCACTGTTCGTCCCGCTCGTCGGAATCATCTCTCCGGCAGACGTAGGAGTGATCCCTTCCATCGCCTTCCTCATTGGTGTTGCCATCGGCGGCCGTGCCACGTTGCTGGGGCCGGTCCTCGGTGCTGTCGGTGTCGCCGCCGCCCAGTCCGGCCTGTCCTCCACTTTTCCCTCCTTTTGGGTGTATTTCCAAGGCCTGTTGTTTGTCCTGGTGGTCGGGTTCATGCCCGGCGGGCTGGCTTCAGTGCCGGCGCTCGTGGGCAGGCGGCGCAGAATTCGTCCGGCTGTATCGGTGCCCGCGGCACCAACAACGCCAGCGTTTGCGGCACTATCGCCGGAAGCTGAAGAAACAGCCATCCCTGAGGAGGCCCGCAGATGACCACGCCCACCCTGCTCCCGGACGGTGAGCCCCGGGCCGGAGGGCTCCGCCATGGCCGGCCCAAATACCTGGAAGTCCGCGACCTGTCCGTCTCCTTTGACGGATTCCTGGCCGTGGACAACGTCAGCCTCGATGTCATCCAGGGCGACCTGCGGTTCCTGATCGGCCCCAACGGCGCGGGGAAGACAACGGTGATCGACGCGATCACCGGCCTGGTACCTGCCACGGGATCAGTGAACCACACCGGGGTAGAGATCCTCGGACGGAAAGTGCACCAAACCGCACGGCTGGGGGTGGGGCGTACATTCCAGACGGCGAGCGTGTTTGAAAATCTTTCCGTACTCCAGAACCTGGACATCGCGGCCGGCGCCGGCCGCGGTGCGCTTCGGATGCTCCGTCGGCGCAGGACCGTGGATGCGGCGGTGGAAGAGGCGCTTGAAATCATCGGGCTGGAGGGATCGGCCGGAAAACAGGCGGGCATTCTCGCCCACGGACAGAAGCAATGGCTGGAGATCGGCATGCTTCTGGTGCAGAACGCGGACGTCCTCCTGCTGGACGAGCCGATTGCCGGGATGAGCCAGGACGAGCGGTTCGAAACCGGGGAGTTGTTGCGTCGAATAGCGGCCCGCCGTATCACGGTGGTGGTCGAACACGACATGGATTTCGTGCGGGAGTTCGCAACGTCCGTCACCGTGCTTGCAGCGGGCAAGGTCCTCAGCGAGGGAAGTGTTGCCCAGGTGCAGGCAGATCAAAAAGTGCAGGATGTCTACCTTGGATCCTCGCGAGTGGAGGCCACTGATGCTTGAAGTTGAAAATCTGGAGACCGGTTATGGACGTACCCAAGTCATCTCCAACGTCAGCCTGAGCGTCCCGGACGGAGCCGTTGTCTCTGTCCTGGGGCACAACGGCGCTGGCAAGACAACGCTGCTGCGCGCCGTCGTCGGGCTTCTCAAGCCGACCGCGGGACGCATCACCCTTGACGGGGAAGACATCTCGGCTCTACGCCCGCACCGCAGGGTAGACCGGGGAATGGCCTACGTGCCGCAGGGCCAGCAGTCATTCGGGCAGCTGTCCGTCATGGAGAACCTGCAGCTCGTAGCGGACGGGCGGAGGAACGGCCCCGAACGGGTGGCGGAAGCCTTGCACATGTTCCCGGCGCTCCAGACATTACTGGAACGCCGGGCAGGGCTGCTTTCGGGCGGCCAGCGGCAGCAGCTCGCCATCGCCCGGGCGCTCATCACAGACCCCCGCCTACTGATCCTTGACGAACCCACCGAGGGAATCCAGCCAAACATCGTCACCGAAATAGAAGCGACCATCGTCGAGTTGTCCCAGCGGAAAGGCATGAGCATCCTCCTTGTGGAGCAACACATCGGCTTTGCCCTGCAGGCCGCGGACAGCTACTACGTCTTGTCGGCGGGAAAGGTCTCCTCTTCAGGTCCCGGCGGTGCCGGTTCGGCCGGTACGGTTCGGGAGGCCATGCTCATCTGAGCCGCGGAGGATGCCGGTGCTGATGTCCTCATCTTCCGCCTGCACCACGCCAACGATGACAACAACCGGTGGAGTGACAAGGGCAAGAAGCTTGCCCGCTGGGACCGGCGTCAGTATGCCGGTCTGTCCGCCGCCACCCCTGGGGTGGGGTAACGGCGGCCGCGACCCGGGAGCCTCACCGCCGGAGGGCATGCGGGGCTCGCGTTTCCGAGGGCTTCCAGCGGAGCACTTGGGATACCGAAAATGCCAGAGGCCTTCGACCGCCGAACTTGAACCCGTAAACCAGAATATTTGGCGCAGCCGAAGGAGATGCATGCACGCACGGCGCCGTCCCTTTGGATGCAGACGGTGCGGAACCGGTTCTGGTGCTCCATTCAAAAGAGGCCAGGACGCCGGCGGGGCGGCATGGCGGCTTGCGCCCAGCGCGGCTGACATCCTGCCCGTGCTCTTTCGCTGCCTGCAGGACGCCCGGCATGAGACGAACGGGTTGCATTGTAGACGGGATGCTCTTAAACATCCTGTTGGTCCGGGAGGTACTCTGGCCCACCCCATCCGAAGTGTCAGGTTGGACTATATGAGTTTCTTGAGTGCGTGTCAGAAAAGCGGCAATTACGCTTCAGTCTGACAACTTGTCGGCTGCCACCTGACGTCAGGTTGGGGTGTGGCCGAACCTGAACAAGCTCCTGGCCCATGTGCTAGTCCTTTATGAGGTCGTAGGTCACAAGCTTTCAAAGGGAGCATGAATTTGTCGTTGAGCTGTAGCGACCACTTAGCCCGTTTTGCTAACTCAGCGGCCCTCCAGAGGGGGTTCGCTTTGGGCGCTTGCGTGCCTTACGGACCCGGTTGTCGTCCTGCGGATGACCGGATGGGGGTGTTCTGATGATGGTGGCAGGTTGCCGGTTTCCTTCTATGCATCCATTGCCAGTCAATCTCGCCACTGCCAGACGCGACCGATAGCCGACAGGTCAGGTCCTGCTGGCCGTTCAGTCTTCGTCCGCGTTGCGCGTGTGTCGCGGAAGGAATGCCGCGGTCACGAGGGCGACGACTGCGATAACAGTGCCGACTGTGAATGCAGCGCGTGCACCATTTGCGATGGAGGTAGCGTCGGTGCCGTCGGCGTTCGAGCTGAGAACCGCGATGAGTACTGCCAAACCGGCCGCGCCGCCGAGCTGCTGGATAGTGTTGAGCGCGGCGCTGCCGTGCGGAGCGAGAGCACTAGGAAGCGATCCCAGCGACATGGTGAAGAGAGCGACCCAGGCGAACGCTTGGCCGGCGCAGACGAACATGTAGGTTGCCAGGACCACCCACATCGAGGTGTTCTCGGTGAAGGCCGTCATGAACCACCAGCCGGCACTGACAACGATGGCTCCCGGGATAGCAAGCCCCCGGGCTCCGATGCGGTCGTAGTAGCGGCCGACGAGGAGGGACACGATCCCAATCGTCGCGCCGCCGGGCACCATGAGCAGCCCGGTCTCCAATGAACCGAGTCCGAGGGATTCCTGCAGGATGAGGGGGAGCAGGGTGGCGAGACTGAAGGCGCCCATCACCAGGAACGAAAAGACGATAACGGGTCGTGCGAACCCGGCATGCATGAAGATCCGCATGTCCAGAACGGCCGCGTCACGGCGCTGCAATCGGAGCTGACGCAACACGAATGCTGCGATTCCCGCCACGCCCAGCGGGATCGCGATCCAGAACGCTGTTGAGAAGTGACCGCCGCTGGATTCGCCGGCACTCGCTAGTCCGTACACCAACGCGCCGAATCCGATCGCGGAGAGCACCAGCGACAACGTGTCGAATCCGATTCGCCGCGGCGTAGTGAGGTTCGGCATCTTGATTGCCCCGATGAGGAGGCCGAGGACCGACAGAGGCAAGATGATGATGAACAGCCACCGCCAGGTCAGCTGCGACATCACGAGGCCGGAGAAGGCGGGACCGAGGGCGGGTGCGACGGCAGACACCGCCGTGACTAACGCCATCATCTGTCCACGACGAGACGGCGCAACGAGACCCATCGACGTCGTCATCAGCAGCGGGACCAACACCGCCGTACCGAGGGCCTGCACAATCCGGCCGGTGAGCAGCAGCGCGAAGCCGGGGGCAACTGCCGCGATTAGGGTGCCGAGGGTGAACAGACCGACGCTGACAATGAAGATTGTCCGGAGCTGGAACCGCTGCATGATGTACCCGGTGGTCGGGATGATCACCGCGAGGGTGAGGGCGTAGCCGGTGGTGAGCCACTGCCCGGTCGTAGCCGTGATGTTCAGGTCGTCCATGATCTGTGGCAGCGCCACCCCGACCACCATCTCGGACAGGAACGCCACGAACGCCGAGAAGACCAGGACGGAGATCGTCAGGACCTCTCCCGGAGACAATCGTTTCGTTGGTGCCGAGTTGGTCGTGTTCGGGCCGGTAACCGCTCCCTGGGGATCGGCGATGATGCCGGCCGGCCCTGTTGCAGGGGCGAGATGCGTGTCACTACTCATAAGCTGTTGACTCCAAGGTGCTCGTAGGATTCATCGGTTCGGGTCGGAATCCACAGGATTACCGACTGGACAAAGCACCGCTCCATCGGAGAGCTTGTCGGTATTTCAGTCTCCACATTCACACTAATGTGAAGGTCAAATCGGCTCAGCGCCAACCTTTCGTTGGGTCGTCGTCTTGGCGGGAAATCTCCGGTGCCTGGTGTGCGGCGGGGCGTAACCAGCGGAGAGAAGTTCGGTCGGCCAGTCATCCTGTTTTAGGCGAGCGTTTGGGGTTTGACTGCCACCAGGATCAGGCCGCCGAGCACGGAGGCGAGGCCGCCGAGGACCAGGGCGGTCTGTACGCCGGCACCGTCGACGAGGAGCCCACCGATGAACGCGCCGAGGGCAATCGCGACCTGGAACACACCGGTTTGGAGTCCGCCGATACTTTCCAGGCGGCTCGGTTCGGCTCGCGCAAGCCAGGTCGAGATAACCGTGGGCAGAGCACCGAAACCGGCCCCCCAGAGCGCGGCTGCGACGAAGAGCAGCACGGTGCTGCTGCCCATGTACACGAAGGCGATCATCGCGAGACCAAGGACGAGCGGGAAGATCAGAGTCGCGATGCGCAGCGTGCGGTCGGCGAGAGGTCCGGCGATCAGATTGCCGCCCACAATGCCCAGGCCGTACACCAGGAGCAGGACAGCGAGCTGCTCGGGATCGAGTCCGCCGACCTCGGTCGCTGCAGGACGGATGTAGGTGAAGCCGGCGAAGTGACCGGCGCCCATCAGGGCCATGGTGAACAGGCAGAGCAGGACCATGCGGGAGCGCAGTGTCTGTACCAGGGGCCGGAATCCGCTTGAGGGACCGGTCACCATCGAAGGCAGGGCGAAGAATTGGATGACCATGGCGATGATGCCGACGCCCGCGGCCAGAGCGAACACTGCACGCCAACCCCAGATCTCACCGAGCAGCGTGCCGAGCGGGACGGCGGCGACGGTAGCCAGGGTCACGCCCACGTTCACGATCGTCAAACCCAGACCGAGCTTTGATGCAGGCACCAGGCGCGCTGTGATGGAGATCGCCAGCGCCCAAAACCCGCCGATCGCGATGCCGAGCAGGACGCGGGCGGCCAGAAGGATCGGGTAGGTCGGCGCGATCGCCACCAGCACATCGGATACGACTGCAAGCGCCGAAAGAATGATCATCAGGTGCCGGCGGTCCATACGCGAGAGCACGACAGGGATGGTGATGCCGGAAATGGCTGCGACGATGGCTGTGATGGCGACGGACTGACCGGCCACGCCCTCTGTCACTCCCAGATCCGCGGCAACCCTGGAAAGAAGACTTGCCGGCAGGAATTCGGCCATCACGAGGGCGAATACACCCACGCTCAGCGAGGCCACCCCCGCCCACGAGGGTTTCTGCGTCGGGCCTGCACTGTCGGACCGTGATCCGTTACCGCCGGTCTCTTGTGTTGCTGTTGCTTCGTGAGAAGTCATTCGGGATTCATCCTGGCTTGCGTGTGAGCGCGCATCAGTAGGTGCGCGTTGGTACGTGGGGGGGAGTTGTGGGGACGTAGCGTCAGCTGTAGCAGGCACGGTTGATGGCGACGAGGAACTTGCCGTCCGGTTTACCGCCGGCATTGATGTACCCGCCGATGGCGTCCATGGCCAGATCCCGGCGCTGGGGGACGCGCTCCTTCTGGGCGGCTGCCAGGAAGGCTGGCATCTCCTCGCGTCTACGATCCGTGCAGTAGACGGGGGCGCCGGGCTGCTGGCGCCAGGACTCGGCGAGGACTCCGGCGTCGACAGCATCGAAGCCGGTCTGTTCGACCAGTGACATCGCGAGCTTCCGGTGGTCGTCACGGTCGGCTGCCACCGGGATTGCCACCCGGCCTGCCGTGCCGGCCTCAACGGCCTTCGCGTCGAACGACTGGGATGTGATGGCATTCCAGGCTTTGGTCACGGGGCGGCCGAACAGCTCGGACAACCAGATGCTTTCGGGTTGCCCCTCAACGAAGGCGGGGACGATGCCGTCGCGGGCCGGGTAGTAGTTGGACGTGTCGATGACGGCGGCGGCCTCGGGTGCGCGCCGGACGTGGGCGGCGATGTCCTCGTTGCGGTTCATCGGGACCGAGACGATGAGGACGTCGACGTCAGTGGCCGCTTCGGAAGCTGTGACGGCTCGCGCGCCAGTCCTCAGGGCCGAGGCCGAGATGGTCTCGGGCCCGCGGGAATTCGCGACCATTACGTCGTGCCCATGGCGGCTGAGGCGCCGGGCGATGGTCGAGCCGATCGAGCCCGCGCCGATGATACCGATCTTCATGTGTCTCCCTAGTGCAATGTCTGTCCTCTCATCATCAACATTGCCACTAGTGTGAAGGTCAAATCGGAGGTGTCATATACCGGACGAGGACGAAGGTAAGCGACCCACCGATACAACGACCTACACACGCATCAGGCAGGGTCGAGCTCGCGGAGGGCCCGGTATTGGCCTTGGAAGTACACCAGGGGATCAGGGTGTTCTTTAGGAGATGTTCCTAGTTCGATAACGCGTCCGAGCACGATGAGATGGTCGCCGGCGTCGTGCTCGGCCCAGATTGTGCAGTCGAGCCAGGCCAGGCTTTCATCCAGGACCGGGTTGCCCTGTGTTGTGGGGCTCCATCGGATGTTGGCCCATTTGTCCGTGCCTCGTCGGGCGAACTGGTTGGATACTGCTTCCTGGTCGCGCGAGAGGATGTTGACCGTGAAGGTTCCGGCGTCGCGGATCCTCGGGTAGGTGGTGGAGGTTTTCATGACGCTGAAGGACACGACCGGCGGGTCGACGGAGACACTGTAGAACGACTGGCAGGTGAACCCGATCGGCCCCTGGTCATCGTGACCGGTGATGATCGTGATGCCCGACGCGTAACGTCCCACGGTGCCACGGAAGAGACCCTGGTCAATGATGTGGCTCTGATTGTGGCTGGGGTTGTCGGTGGTTGTCGTCATTCGGCGTTATCCGCGAGTCGAGTGTCCAGGCCGTACTGGGCGGGGGCGCCGAGGTGATCACGGAGGGTGGTGCCTTCGTAGTCGTCGTGGAAGAGACCGCGCTCCTGCAGCAGGGGAACAACCTGGTCGACGAAGGTGTCGATACCGTCCTCGTAGACGTCGATGGACACCCAGAAGCCGTCGCAGGCGCCTGCCTCGAACCATTCCTGCATGTGGTCCGCGGTGACGGATGCCGGACCGACGGGGGTGGGGTGGTAGTCGATGACCCCGTGGGCGAGGATATCGCGGAGGGTCCATCCTTCGCGGGCGACCTCCAGTGCCCGTGGGGAGCGGGGATCGAAAGGGCTGGGTCGGGCTGCTGCCAGCTGGGCGGGCCTGAGTGGCTCGTCGATCTGGCTCGCATCGAGAGTCAGTCCCAGCATGGAGCCGAGATAGGGGACGAGGGCGGGGGCGGCTTGGTCGCCGAGGGCTACGCGGCGGTCCAGTGCCGCGCGTTTGGTGGCGGCGATGGCTGGCATCACTCCGGCGATGAATTTCACCTCGTCAGGGTTGCGTCCGGCCCTGCGCGCTGCATCCCGGACGGCTTCGCGCTGGGCGCGCGCGTCCTCGATGGTGAATACTGCGCCGATGACGGCGCTGGCGTACCGACCGGCGATCTCGAGGCCGTTCGCGCCTCCGCCGGCTGAGAAGACCACAGGTTGGCCCTGCTCCGACGGCGGTATGGGCAGCGGACCGCGAGACGCGACATATTTGCCCTGCAGGTTGATGGCCTCGATCTTCTCCGGATCGATGAACCGGGCGTTCGTCGTGTCCCTGATCCAGGCATCCTGCTGCCAGCTACCCCAGAGAGCTTGTGTGATCTGGATGGTCTCGTGCGCCCGCTGGTAACGCTGCGGCCGGGGCGCGATCTCCTGCCCGAAGTTCGCGGCGGACGCAGGGTCGCTGGTCGTCACAGCGTTCCACCCGGCCCGGCCATGACTCATCACATCCAGGGCCTTGAACTGGCGAGCGAGGTTGTAGGGCTCGTTGAAGGTCGTCGAGCCGGTCGCTACCAGACCGATGCGCTCGGTCGCGCGGGCTATGGCTGCCAGGGTCAGCATGGGTTCCAGGGTGAGCATCGGCGCCTCCTGCACGCCATCTGCTTTATAGGCCAGGAAGTCAGGCAGGAACAGGAACGCGAACTTGCCCCGTTCGGCGGCCTGGGCGTAGCGCACCTGCGCGTCGAAGTCGGCGTAATTGGCCGGGTCCACGCCCGCGGCGCGCCAGGCCGACCCGTGGGCGCCGTACCCATTACCGAGCTGCAGGCCGAGGATTAGTTTTGAAGAGGAGGAGGAGGTCATCTACCCATCGTGCAACCTTCTCACTAGTGGGAAGGTCAAATCGTGCGCCCGCTGCTACGCCGGCTGGCGTTCGGTGACGATGCTGCTCTTGCTGCCGGCGGCGGCCTCCAGGGCCTGGACGTAGCGGGTGATGGCATCCCGGTTCTGCGAAAGGACGTCGATCTTGTGCGTCATCCGGTCCCGCTCCTGCCGCAGAATTTCCAGGAGTTCCGGGTCAGCGTCGTCGACGACGACGGTCTGCGGCTGGTTCAGGCACGGCAGGATGTTGCCGATGATCCTGGTCGGGATACCCGAGTCGATGAGCCCGCGGATTTTCGCCACGCGGTCAACAAGGTATTCGTCATACTCCCGGTAACCGTTGTCGAGGCGGCGCGGTGTCACCAGGCCCTGCTCCTCGTAGTAACGGAGCATCCGAGCCGGCACTCCGGACCTTTGTTCCAATTCACCTATACGCATGCCCGCTCCTTCGATCGTGACCGGATCTGCACCAACCTTCACACTAGTGGAAGGCTAACAGGGTGAGCTACCCGGATCGGAGTCGGAAGCAGTATCTGCGTCCAGCGATGAGCCTTTACAGCTAACCGCGTATTCGAGTGATTCCAGCGGTGGTACCGAGTTGTCCGCGGACCCGCTGGTAGATTTCGCCGAACGTCGTCTGGTGACCGGCGTCGGTAAGTTCGGCCCATCTATCCGTCGAAGGCGGCGCGGACTGCTATCCCAGCGAATTCGGTCACGAGGCGTGCTTCCTCGGGCTCACCTCGCCCTCAAAAGCGTTTCCGTCAACCCGGCGAGGCTCGGACAAGCTGCGCTCGGCGACCCTGTTCCGTCCACAGTTGGGGGCAATTCGGGTTATCCACAGCTGGATATTGGGAGCCCCTGGATTAGCTCCCAGAGCAGCAGTAGCGGTGGATAACCCATCAGAATCGTCCCTGACTGTGGGCGGCGTCGGACCTTAAAGCCTCGCAGTGGACCACTTTACGTTCCTATTTCTGGGGCCCGAGCCTATGCTCTTGTGCGAGGTTGGGGTGTGCTTCATCTTGGAGTCGGCCACGGCCGGGAAGGGGAAAGCCCTCGACCGGAGCGGGTCGAGGGCTTTCCTCATGTGCAGTGTTGCGGAGGAGATGTAGGTCTACGGCTTGGAATTCTTCGTCTGGGTCCCGCCGCGTGGAGCATCGAAGAGCAGGTGCTCTCCTTCCAGCACTTCGGGGTCTGCCGGTGCGACGGTGGCACGCGGGCCCTTGCTGCCGGTCTCGGGGAGCGTGAAGTAGACGATGAGGGAGAGGGTGACAATGGCGATCATGTAGTACGCAACGAACATGGGCTGTCCGGCGCCGACGAATGCAGCGGCGATAAGTGGTGCGGTGCCACCGAAGACGGCGATGACGATCTGGTGCGCGAAACCGATGCCTGCTACCCGGACTGAGGCCGGAAAGAGCTCTGCCTGGATTGTCGGGTAAACGGCCTGCCAAATACCGAGAACTACCCACCCGGATGCCGAAACCAGAACGTATACCCAGAAGCCTGGCTGGTTCAGCAGCAGGAGCAGTGGGTAGAAGAGTACGATCATGCCGATGGCGCCGATGATGGGGAAGATCTTGCGGCGGCCGAGGCGGTCCGAAAGGTATCCACAGACCGGCACGATGACCACGAGCAAGGCCAGCCCGATAACGCTCCCGGCCAGGGTGGAGGACAGGTCCCGGCCCGTGGTCAGCTTGGCGTAGGTGGGGAGGAACGTGGCCCAGGTGTAGTAGGCCACGGCCGGGGCAGAGAGTGCCGCTGCCTGGAGCAGGGCCTTCGGGTGTTCGCGGAGCAGGTCCTTCAGGCGCGCCCAGGCGGACTTTTGATCGACGAGGGCAGCTGCCTCAAACTCAGGGGTCTCATCCGAGCGGGCCCGCAGGATGAGACCGGCGACGCCGAGGACGCCGCCCACAACGAAGGGGATGCGCCACCCCCAGGCTGCGAGTTCGGCGGGAGCAAAGGATGATGTCACGATTGCGGCCGAACCGGTCGCGGCGAGGGTCGCGAGGCCGCTTGCCATGTTGGAGAACGAGCCGAACAGGCCTCTCCGGTTCGCGGGAGCGTGTTCGACCATGAACGCGATGGCGCTCTGCTGCTCGGTGCCGGCCGAGATTCCCTGGAGGATGCGTGCAACCAGAAAGAGAACAGGTGCTGCGTAGCCGATCGTCGCGAATGAAGGGGTGAGGCCGATGATCAGAGAGCCGAGCGCCATCCCGGAGATGGACAGCGTCAGGATGAGCCGGCGGCCGTAGCGGTCGGCCAGCGGCGAAATGATAATTCCGCTGAGCGGGCGTACAACGAAACCGACCGCGTAGGTGAGCAGCGCTGCGACAAGGGACGCGAACGGGTTCTCGCTTGGGAATATCTGTCCCGCGAACACCGCTGCCAGCAACCCGTAGATGTACCAGTCGTACCACTCCACAAAGTGGCCGATCGTGCCTGCCACCATGTTGACGGAGCGCCGGGGCGGCTCCGGCACTTCCGGAAATTCAGAAGGGCCCGAGCTGTCGAGCGCATCTTTTGAGGTCTTCATTGAACTCTCCATACTTTCACGTTTGCTGAGGAGGGGTTAGGGATTGAACCAGAGGCAATCAGTCCTCCGGCTTTTCACCGGAGCCAATAAGATCGATTGCTGAGATCGGTTGCAGAGATCGGTTGCAACAAACACTACGGGCGACAAACAAGGCTTGTCAACGTTTTTTGTGAGCCACGTCGCAGCTTCTGGCTTTGCCGTCTCTAAGGGAGGGCACACGCTTTGTCCTCGGGAGGCAGACGCGCGGCCTCGGCCGGATTAGGAGTGGTGTGGCCCGTTCATGCTGCGGGCTGCAAGAGCGGCTGGCGTAGAACTGGCCGAACCGGGCCGGTCTGCTGGTTCAGCCATCACCCCTCCGCCGGAAGGGGTGTCTCGTTGTTGTAGTCCACGAACCGGGCTCCCGACCACGCGCATTCCAAGCTCCCGTAGACGGACCAGTATTCCTCCCAGTGGGAAAGTTTCCACTGGTCCCGTTCCAGGCCGCGGCGGGCAATCCGGTCCCGCAGAAGGTCCTGGGGGACCCTCACCCGCACTACCGTGGTCACAGACGGTGGCCAGTTGAACTTTTCTGCCGCACGCGTCAGGAAGTCCGGTTCGTCGAAGTAGGCTCCGAAAGGGGCATCGAGCACGACGGACCGGTCCAGGCGCAGGTTGGCCCCGGCCACGTCCATGAGTGTTTCGTACTCGAGGGGCAGGAGGTTGTCGCGATAGTAGTCGTTGGACTCCCGGTCGGTGGGGTCGTGTCCGGTCGCCTTCAGCGCGAACTCGACGAAGCGTCCGCATACCCGGTCCTTGTCCAGGTATGCCGCGTTATGTTCTTTTGCTGTTTTTTGCGCGACCGTCGTTTTCCCTGAGCCGGCCGGGCCAATAACAATATAGACGCTGGGGACTGTCATCGGCGGGCCTCTGCCACTGCTGACAGGAACTCCTCGGCGGCTTTGGTGACGCGGGTAAAGTCGCCATCGGGCTGCCATGCTTTGGTCACGTAGCTGCCGACGCCGACACCTGCCACGCCCGCCGCGAACCATTCGCCTACGTTCTCTACGGTTACCCCGCCTGCCGGCATGATAGGCAGATGGGCAAGCGGGGCGAGCACGGACTTGGCATAGGGGATGCCGCCAGCCTCGGTGGGGAAGAGCTTGAGGATGTCAGCGCCCGCCTCGGCGGAGTTAACAAGCTCAGTCGGCGTGTAGGCCCCGCTGATGGTGGGTATCTGGTACCGGTTTGCTGTCCGGATCATTGCCGGGTTCAGCTGGGGACTGACGAGGAACTCAGCCCCGGCGCGGATGCACTCGTAGGCCGAGTGCTCGTCCAGCACCGTTCCAGCTCCGATCGCTACGCCATTCGAGCTATGCCTAACCGAAAGCCGGCGGATTACATCGACGGCTCCAGGGATCGAGAGCGTGATTTCAAGGGCACGGAAGCCTCCGGCGATGGCAGCTTCGGCAACACGTTCTGCGACCTCAGCGTTCTCGAGGCGGACGATGAGGACGGCGCCTGATGCGTCGATGGTCTGCAGGGTGCGAAGTTTCTTGTACATGGCTGGCCTTTCTCGGGGCCCAGGCGGGACGATGCTCCTTGTTACCTGGGCCACTGTTGAAGTGTCGTTGACAAACTCTCCCACCATCCATACTGTTATTGCAACCGATCTCAGCAATCGATCTCATACTTAGCAAAGGGGCTGGCAGATGAGTGGTCCACGCACGATCATTCTTGGTGCTTCCCATTGGCACGTTCCGCTGTACGTCCAAGCGATTGCCGAAGTGCATCAGGTTGTCGGTGTCAGTGACGAGGACGTGTCCCTCGTCCGGGGGCTTGCCGATGGCTGGGGAGCTCCGGTGGAAGCTGACTGGCGGAAGCTGGTTGACCTTCCCGATATTGGGCTGGCCTACGTTTTTGGCCCCCATTATGGGATGGCCGAGAAGTGTCATGCCCTGATCGAGCGTGGGATTCCGTTTGTGGTGGAAAAGCCGCTGGGAACGTCCCTTGCCGAACTTACTGCGGTGCGCAAAGCCGCCGATGCAGCCGGTGTGCCCGCTACCGTCCCGCTGATCCAGCGGGGCGGTCCCGCCGATCGGTGGCTCGCCAAGGCTGGCAGGCCAACGTATCAGCGAATCTCTTTTATTGCCGGACCGCCCTCCCGCTATGTCGATAACGGCAATGCGTGGATGCTGGATCCGGCCAAGGCGGGCGGAGGGTGCCTGGCGAACCTGGGTCCACACTTCGTGGACCTGTTCCTGCAGGGCTGTGACGAGACCTCGGTTCGTGTGCAGGCCCGGCTTTCGTCAACGTTGCACGGGGGAGATGTGGAGGACCACGCCAGTCTCATCCTCACTACGCCCGAGGGACGGGAAGCCATCGTGGAGGTTGGCTACGCATTCCCGGGTTCGCCGTTGAAGCGTTACTGCAGTTATACGTCTGTTGGTGAGGCAGGATACGCCTCGGTTAACTCTGATGGTTCTGCTACTTTCACCGCAGCCGATGGGACCACGGAGAGCGCCAGGATCGACGTGGACAGCGACCCTCTCTACGATCCGTTCGTGCGGCGGGTCGCCCAGACGCTGGAAGATGGATTCCAGGGCTTGCCTACACTGGCCCAGATCGAAGACGTCATGCGCCCCATTTGGCAGGCCTATGACGACCAGCACGGAGGAAGAGAACATGCCTGATCTGAGTATCGACGTCGTTGCGAAGGCCGCCGGTGTCCACCGGTCCACGGTCTCCCGGGCATTCTCCCGCCCGGAAGCGGTGAAAATTGAAACCCGCGAGCACATCCTCCGGGTCGCTGAGGGGCTGGGCTACACAATGAGTCCACTCGCCCAGGCGCTTCGCCGAAAGACCAGCACCTTCATCCCGCTGATCGTCCCTGACATCACCAACCCGTTCTTTGCAGAACTTGCCAAGACGATGACGCAGGCGGCGGACGAGCGCGGCTACCAGCTGCTGCTCTGCGTCACCAATGGTGACCCTGCCAAGACCGACGGGTACTTCACCGCCATGCAGGCCATGTATGCCCCCTTCGGTATCGTCGCCCCCTCCACGAAGGTCGATACCGAGGCGCTGAAACGCTTCGCTTTTGGCCACAAGGTGGTGGTGATCGACCGGGTTGAAGGCGACGATGCGGTCCCAACTGTCACCGTCGACAGCCGCCGCGGAATCATGCTCGCGCTGGACCACCTGCATTCTCTGGGGCACACGTCGATCGGCTACGTTTCCGGCATCGCCGGAACGCACACCGCCCAGGACCGGATGGACGCGTATCTGGAGCTGTCCGCTGAGAGCGGCAGCGCACCTGTGGTGCTGGACAGCGGGTCAGATCTGGATGCCGGCACGCGCGGGGCCGAACATTTCCTCGAGATGGAGAATCCGCCGACCGCCATCATCGCGGCAAATGACATGGTGGCATTTGCGGTAATCTCGGCCCTCGGCCGAAGCGGCGTGCGCGTACCGGAGGACGTGTCGGTCATCGGTTTCGACGGTCTGGCTTTGGGGGCCCGGTTCAACCCTCCCCTCACGACCATCCGGCAACCCATCGCCGACATGGGACACATCGCCATAGAACTGGCCGAGAAGCAGAACATCGACGGCTCCGTGGACCACATCGTCCTCGAACCTGAACTTCTGGTCCGTGCCTCCACCTCGGGACCACGCAAATGACCGCGGAGACTAACGGCGCCCCGGCAGGAACACTGCGGCGGCTGCCGGGGCTCCAGCACACGGACCACGTCGGCCTCACCGTCCCCCACCTCGAGGAGGGTATCCGGTTCTTCGTCGACGTGCTCGGGGCCGAGGAACTGTACCGCTCAGAGCGGGGTCCCGACGAAGAATTCATGCCCACAAACTTCGAAGTCCCGGCAGATGCGAAACTCACGCTGGCCATGCTGCGCCTGCCCCCGAACCTCAATATTGAACTCTTCGAGTGGAGCAGCGCTGAGCGGCGCGAAACCCCGCCACGGCATTGCGATGCCGGCGGACACCACCTGTGCTTCGTCGTGGACGACGTCGACGAAGCGGTCGCCGTGCTCCAGGAAACACCTGGGGTGCGGGTGCTCGGTGAGCGCAAAGAAGTCGCAGGCGACAGCCCGCGCGTAGCCGGCAACCGCTGGACCTACTTCCTTACCCCCTGGGGCCTGCTGATGGAGATCGTCGACCGGTCCCGCGTCCCCTCCCCACCCCGGCTGGTCGGTCCTGCGGACTGGACAGCGGCTCCAAACACTTCCAGAAAGGACGACCAATAATGCGGCTTGCAGGTCACACACTCGGAACCCCGGACCACACGGTTCCCCAGGCACTAGCGCTCTTCAAAGCTGCCGGCCTCGACGCCGCTGAAGTCATCTACCAGGACGACTACCTGTCAGGGTTGCCTCTGGGAGACCGGCACGCCGCGATGGAGGCACTAAAGGCTGCCGACAGCGAAGGCATCCCGATCGTAGGCCTTACGCCCTACACCACAGCCATCAACGCACTCGATGACGCAGAGTGGCGCGGCGCGGTCGATGAATTCCGCGGCGCCATTGAAACCGCGCACGTGGTCGGGGCCGACCGGGTCCGCGTCTACGCCGGATCCTGGCATGCCGGAGACTCCGACCATGCCCGGCGGTGGGCAAAGCTCGTGGACGCGCTGCAAACCCTTGCACCCGAAGCTGAACAGGCAGGCGTACGGCTGTGCGTTGAGAACCACTTCGGCACAATGACCCAGTCCGCGGCCGAAACTGCAGCCCTGGTCCGCGAAGTCGCCCACCCGGCCATCCGCGTTCTGTACGATCAGGCGAACCTGACTTTCACCCACGACGAAAAGTTTGAACAGGCCCTCGCTGTCCAAGGCGACCTGATCGGCCACGTGCACGTGAAGGACCTTGTCTTCACCGATCCCAACGCAGCGTTCCGCGCAACCGAAACGGCCCGGGTTAACGCTTCCGAGCGGGCCGTACGGTCCCGCGTCGTGGGAAGCGGCGTCGTTCCCTGGCCCCAAATTCTCGCCGGGCTGGTGCAGCACGGCTACGACGACGTGCTCAGCATCGAACTTGAATACCGCTGGCACCGGCAAGACCTTCCCAAGCCCGAGGACGGATTTAGGGAATCAGCCGACGTCCTGCGCGCCATGCTCTCTGATCCCGCTCAGGTAAGGAATGCTCGATGAACACCAACCGCCTCCGCGTCGGCGTCATCGGCGCAGGAAACATCGCTACCATTGCCCAATTGCCCACACTCGTACAGCGCGATGACGTTGAGCTGGCCGCCCTGGTGTCCCGCCGTGAGGATCCGGGCAGCCTGGTCCGACGCTGGGGCTTCGGCTCCGCCTACAAGTCGGTCGAGGACATGCTGGGTGCGCAGGACCTGGACGCAGTCTTCGTCCTCACACCCCGCTCCGAGCATGCCCACGCGGTCCAACTGTGCCTGAGCCGCGACGTCGACGTCTTCTGCGAAAAGCCCCTGGCCCCGGCCACTGAGGAGGCAGAACGCCTCGCGGACTTGGCCGATGAACGCGGCCGCATCCTGATGGTCGACTTCAATCGCCGCTATGCCCCCGTCTACACCGCCGGCCGTGAGCTGTTTGGCGACAAAGGCGCTACCTTCTGCGTCGCGCAAAAGAACCGCCCGGGATCGGAATACCGCGCAACGTTCGAGAACGCCATCCATATGGTCGACCTGCTCCGCTGGTACTGCGGCGGCGAGCCCGTGGACGTGGCCGCACACGCAGCCGGTGATGACCCCTGGGAAGAAGACGGCGTCGCAGCCATGATCCGCTTCAGCACAGGCAACACCGGAGTGCTCATGGCAGCCCGGACAGCAGGTGCCTGGAGTGAAAAACTCGACGCCTACGGCGCCGGCAAGACCGTGGAAGTCAGGGCACCGGAAACGGTCTCGACCACTGTCCAGGGAGTCACCACCTCACGGGAGCTCAGCGCCGAGGCCTACGGCTGGGCCACAGCGACCGATACGCTCGGCTTCTCAGCAGCAGTCCACCACTTCCTGGACCGGGTCGCCGACAGGGCCCAGCCAGTGACCTCCGGCCGCGACGCCGTTCACACCCAGCGGCTGCTTGACCGGATCCTCGCCGCCTCCGGACTGCCGACAGAAGAACAAGAAGGCCGGCAATGGGCAAGCCACGCCACCAGCGGCAACAGCTAATCAGCACGGGCACGCGCCACTCTGGACCGGGGATGGCAGAGAACCCGGGCTTCACCAGTGCAGCAGCAGGTCAGGACACGGAGCGACACCACTGAAGCAGCCGCGCCCGGAGCCATGGCACACCCTTTGGGAAACACCTCAAGTAAGGACCTAGAAAGATGAAACGAGCAGACCGAGTCGTTCTGGTGACCGGATCAAGCGGCGGAATCGGCGATGCCGTCGTCAGCGCACCCACAGCCGAAGGGGCCCTCGTCATAGGTGCCGACCGTGGCCCGAAGGAGGGCCAGGAACTGGCCGGCTTCTTGTCATCGAAGTCGTCCAGGTCCGCGTGGCTCCCGATATCTTGCAGGACAGGCTGCGCAAGCGAGGCCTCGAGCGCGACCCTGTCAAGCTCGCACAGTGGGACGAGTACTGGGCTGAGCACGGCGACCAACTCTGCTCCTGGACAGATGTTCCAGTGACGGAGCTGGGTGCACCGCGCAAACGGGCGAACCCGATGATCAGCGGAACGACGACGCTCATCGCGCACCTGGGATATCCCACCCACACGTTCAAGTCGTCTCTGATCTGCAACCCATGGTTTGAAACGCACGCGATCGATGCAGTCGTCGTCCCCATGGGGATCAAACCGGAGGACTACCCCGACTTCTTCCGCTCCGTCTTCACGCTAACCAACATCCGAGGTGCGCTTGTCACCATGCCGCACAAGGTGGTCACCATGAACCTCGTTGACGAGGTCAGCCCAACTGCCCAGATCGCCGGTGCCACCAATGCCGTCCTCAGGCGAGATGACGGATCACTGCTGGCCGAGCAGTTCGACGGAGCAGGCTTCGTCCGCGGCGCCCTGCGCAAAGGATTCGACCCTCACGGCAAGCGGGCCCTGGTCGTCGGCAACGGCGGCGTGGGCTCGCCGATCGCCGCCTCACTGGCCGGCCTCGGACTTGCCGGCATCGGCTTGTTCGACCCCGATACAGGTGCCTCCGACGCGCTCGCCCAGCGCATCAGCGCGCACTACCCTGACGTGCAGATCGCCATGGGGTCAAAAGATCCGGAGGGCTACGACCTGATCGTCAACGCCACCCCGCTCGGCATGAGGGACGGTGACCCCATGCCTGTCGACATCGACCGGATCACGCCCGGCTCGTATGTCGGGGACGTCGTGCTGAAGGCCGGAATGACCCCATTCCTGCAGGCCGCCAAGCAGAAGGGATGCACAGTTCAGGTGGGCAGCGACATGCTGTTCGAGATGATCCCCGCTTACCTCGAGTTCTTCGGATTCGGCACTGCGACAGCCGAAGAACTGCGCACAACAGCGCAACTGCCCTTATGAAGAAAGGCCTCCGTGACGATGAGGTGGTTGTGAGTCGACCCAAGGCATCCCTCAACCGATAAAGATCCTTTGCGGCAAGACCGCTCGAAGCCGGCCTCGGGTGGCCACCCCGATAGTGGTGGCTTACTCGGTTCGGGCGGTCGTCCTGATTTGCATTGCTCGGAGAGGGCACGCGCCGCTCTCACGCGCTGGTATCAGAATAGAGCGAAATTCCGCTTCCCTGACAGTGGCTCCATGATGTTCTCAGAATCCACCCTGACAGTCGCCGGAAGTTCGAAAACACGGAAAGCCCATGGAGTTGCACATCTTATGAAGTCCATTTCGGGCAGTGGGCGGCCATGTCACCTGATGTAACTGGTCGGACGTCGGAGAACAACCCAGAGCTCCACCCCACAGGCCGAGTCCTCCCACGTCAGGCCGCTCCGACGTCAGGTTTGGGTGTGGCCCAACCGGTCAATCAACCGCTTTGAGCCTTTTCATCCAGACCTGATGGCCCCGGTATGCAAAGGGGCCCGGGGATGGCTAAGACTTGAGCAGGCCCCGGGTCCAGCATCCAGGGCGAGAGTAGTTCGAAATCGAATATGCACCTGTATCAGTAACCGAGCGCCGCGTCAGGTTGGGCCGAAGATGGTAGAAATCAGCAGTACATAACTGGTGGTGCCGCCTGCGATGCTCAGCAGCATGTTCGCTTTCCATAGGTGCAGCGCTGATGTCACCACCACCCCGAACATTGCGGGAACTGCGCTTGCCGGGTCGATGATGCTGACGTGCCGGAGGGTGTAGACGGTGAGAATCACCATCACGCCGATCGGGATGAGTTCGGCGATGTAGGGCAGGAGTTTGCTGCTGCGTAAGGGTGCGAGGATCGCGAAGGGGAGTGCGCGTAACGCCCAGGTCACTGCGGCGGCCACGAGCGTGACGGCGAGGAGGTATTGGGTGTCATCCATGACGCGACCTCCAGCGCTTGAACCCGTAGGAGGAAAGGAGCAAGCCAACGAATGTTCCCATGGCGGGCAGGATCATCGCGTCCCCGGCAAAAATTACGAAGAACAGGGCACAGGCAAGCGCTATCAGCGGTATCGGTACTGAGCGGCGCACACGGTAGGCGTCGATGCCCAGCACGAGAAAAAACGCAGTGATCGCGAAGTCCAGCCCCACTATGCCGGGCGGGACGAGGGAACCGGCGAGTACACCGATCGTGGCGCTGACCACCCAGTTCACGTAAAACACCGATTGGATCCCAAGGACGCGCGCACCGGACCATTGGCGCGCTTCGGGATGCGCCGTCAGTGCCCAGGCCTCATCGCACAGGATGTACGTGCTCAGCACCCGGAGACTGCGCGAGCGGATCTGTCCGAGGGGAAAAGAGAGCGCGTAGAAGACGTGCCTGAAGTTCACCAACAGTGCCGTCAGCGCTACTGACGTGAGCGGCGCGGCCGCGATCACCATGCCAACGAGCAGGAACTCAAGGGAACCAGCGAAAATCACGCCCGTAAACAGCGGTGCTGTCCACCACGGCAGGCTGGACTGCGAGATGAGCACCCCTAGTGCCATCCCCAGCGGGAACATTGCTATCCCGGCGGGGAGCGCGGTCCGGATGCCAGATAGGACTTCCCTGGGGCTGCCTGGGACGCCCGTCTCCTCATTGTTCACCACTGCTTCGCTCATAAAGCAATCGTAGAAACAATTGTGCGAACTATGGTTGTTGCTTTGAGCCGCTAGAAGGCATAGTGGGCAACATGAGAGAACCCGATGCGCTGGACTTAGCAATTATTGAGCAGTTGCAATTGGATGGTCGTATCAGCAACCTCGAATTGGCCCAACGTGTCGGGCTGACTCCGGCGCCGTGTCTGCGCCGGGTGCGCCGCCTTGAGGCTGACGGAGTGATCGCCGGCTACCGTGCAGTCATCGACGCCCAAAAGCTGGGCCGTCGCCTCGAAGTAACCGCCACAGTCGAGGTCAGGAGCACCGATACGCAGACGATCGCAGAGTTCGAGCGGGCGGTCGTGGCTTTCGACGAGGTGGTTGAAGCGCGGAAGGTATTCGGCAACCCGGACTACTTCTTACGCATCCTCGTGAGCGGCATCGAGGAATACGAGCAGTTCCAGATGCAAAAGCTCACAGCACTCCCCGCAGTCTTCCGCGTCGACTCGCACCAGACCATGAAGCTGCTCAAGAACTGACCGACTCCCATTACTTAGTACCGGCCAGGCAGGCCATCGCTGGTTGCTCTTATGGACCGGGCGTTCCGCGGTCCTGAAGTTCCTCGCGGCACAGGCTCTCCTGTTAGTTTTCCGCTGAAGCCCCATGCGCAGAGGGGGCAGGAGCAGGGCTGTTGCTTTGCTGCCTAGCAGCAGTCCTCCTCCTGCGCCCTGCCAGCCAGATCGCCACTGTGTTCGTGGCAACGATCATCCCCATGCCGAGCCATTCGTGGAGGACGAGGACCTGTCCCAGTACTACTGTTCCGGAGAGCGCGGCCAGGATGGGGTTGATGCTCATGAAGACGCTGAAGAATCCGGCCGGCACGTGGCGAAGCGCGATCAGGTCAGCGGCATAAGGGACCACCGAGCAAAGGACCCCGGCGGTGACGGCGTACAGAAGCGCCGGCGCGGTAAACACTCCCTGAACGAGGAGATACGCAGCTACGGGCAGGTAAAAAACCAGGGAAACCAGTGTTCCGGCGGCGGGAGCCTGTAGGCCGGGCAGGCGTTGACCGGCAACCCTGTTTAAAAGGATGTACGCCGCCCAGCAGGCGGCTGCAGCCAGGGCGACGGCAACACCAATGAAGTCACTGCTGGGGCCCGGCATGACGAGAACATACACTCCCAAGCCGGCGCTGAGCCCACACACCAGATCCCACCGGCTCCTCGAGGACAGCAGCGCAACGCCCAATGGTCCAAGAAATTCCAGGGTGACGGCAAGCGCCAGCCCGATCCGGTCGATGGCCACGTAAAGACAAATATTCATGAGGGCTGTCGCTGCCCCCAGCAGAAGGACCGGCCACCACTGCCGCCAGGTGAATCGATGGAAGGGTGGCCGCGCAACAGGAAGGAGAACCGCGGCAGCTACAAACTGCCGAACGGCCACGACACCGGCCGGTCCGACCATCGGAAAGGCGTGAGCCCCGATTCCGGCACCAATCTGGTTACTGAGTCCGCTTCCCGTCATCGTCAGAACTCCACGAACTAGCGATGTGGGCGCGGGCGCCGCGGGAATGGGCCGTTCCCTGTTCTAGCTGAGCTTCCATATCGAAAGCTTCGGGGGTCGAGCTGTGGTTGAGAAATGTGCTCTGTGGGCGTTCTATACGATGAGCGTATGGATGTTGAAGTGCGATACCTTCGGGCGCTGATTGCCGTGGTGGACGCCCAGACCTTTACCGACGCCGCCATTGACCTCGGAACATCCCAAGCCGCGGTTTCACGGTCCGTTGCGGCACTGGAACGCGTCCTAGGGTTGCGCATTCTGCAAAGGACAACGCGCAGCATCACACCTACTCCCGCGGGGGAAAGGGTCATCGCGCAGGCGCGGCGCGTCCTGGCAGAGGTGGCGCTCCTTGAACGGGCGGCACGCGAGCACAATAGCGAACTGAAAATAGGTTACGCATGGTCGGCGCTGGGCGCCCGGACCGCGGCCCTGCAACGCAAATGGACACAGGCACACCCAGACGTAGACCTGGTGTGGGTCCAGACCTACGCCGCATCCGGAGGGTTGGCGGACGGCTCTGCCGATGTCGCGGTCTTCAGGCGCCCGATCAGTGATGACCGCTTCACATCGACGCTCATTGGCAAGGAAGGCCGCTACGCGGCAGTGGCCACGGAAGACCCACTGGCCCGCAAACGCTTCCTGCGCATGGCTGACTTCGCCGGTCATACGCTGGCTGTGGACCACCGCACCGGAACGACTACCGAAGACCTTTGGACCGGATCGGCACGTCCGGCGTCCTTCCGACAGGTGCAGGGCGTCGATGAATGGCTGATGCTCATCTCCACCGGACAAGCCATAGGCATGTCCTCGGAGGCGACCGCAGCGCAAAATCCCCGGCCCGGCGTCGTGTACCGGGTGGTCCGGGATGCCCCACCTATCTCAGTGTTCCTCGCCTCCCGCCGTGACGATCCTTCAGCCCTGGTAGCAGATTTCACACGGCTGGCGCGGGAGACATTCAGTCCCGACGAAACGGCAAAGACATCCCACTAAGTCCCGAAGCGCAGCAGCAAGTCCCGCTCATGACCCCACGAGGATTCGGCCGTCCTTTTACAGCTCATTCCGGACGCGCTGGCGGTAATTTCTTGGTGTTTCTCCGGCGTCATTGAGGAAATGCCGGTTGAAGTTTGAGAGGTTTGAGAAGCCGACTTCGTAGCAGATGTCTGAGATGGCTTTGTCGCTTCGCTCCAAGAGCCGACGGGCGTGTGCGAGGCGCAGTTTACGGGTCAAGTCACTGAAGTTTTGGCCCGTAGAGCGCTTGAAGTACTTCGAAAATGTTGGTTCTGTCATTCCGACCAGGGCGGCCGCGTCGGACATTTTGAGGGTTCCGGCGTGGTTGCTGAAGACGTATTCGAGGACGATGTCGACCACGGCAGCGGCCTGGCCGTCCAGCTGGGGCCTGAACCATTCGTCGGCGAGGTAGCGCCGTTCTTCCTGTGGCGCACGGCTCAGAGTAGAGAAGAGCTCCATGAGGTGCTGAAGCCGCGCAAGTCCTGTGGAAGCGCCCATGGCTTCCATGGAAAGGGCCGCGCTCCGCGCCGCCTGCCCCAGGAATTCAATACCGCGGGCGGACTGATCGAGCAGGAGTTTGACTTCGGCCATTTCGGGGACGAGGGCAGCGGTGTGCTCCACCCACTTTCCGTCGAACTGGATGACCACGTCCCGGTTCTCCAGGACTTCTCCCGGTTCCAGGTCACTGACCCAGTCGTGGGGCAGGCCTGACCCGACAAGCGAGACGTGTCCGGCCTCAAACGTTCCGATGTGGTCACCGACGATGTACTTTCCAGTGCCCTTACGGATGAGGTGGATCTCGTACTCAGGGTGATAATTCCACCGCGCAACAGGGCTCGGGTAGTCGTGTTCGTGCCACCTGACGGAGTGGTTGGGGTCCGGCGGAATGACTTCGCGGTTAGCGCGCATTCCCAGCAGGCGTTCAGCCAGCCGGGCAGTCGCTCCGTCCTTGGGCTCCCCAACACTCATGATGGTTCTCCATGTTGCGTTGTTTATGAAATGTGGACAGCACACTGACCGCCTTCCCCTAGAGTAATGGCTGCCTCGGAGTGAAGGGCGGGAAAAATAGTATCAGAAATAGGCAACCAGGACGCTAGTTGTGCCTTACCCCACAGCCCTAATGTTGAGGAACAAGAGAGCGGCGCCCCGGATTTCCCGGTCGTAGTCGCCTCACCCGGTCCGGCATCGACACAGCAGTCGTTATGCGGTGACTGTGCACCCTTGAAGAACAAAGGAGTCCTTTATGCGCCCGAAAACGCGCGCTGCCGTCGTGTCCGCCGGAGCCCTCTGCATTGCCCTCAGTGCCTCGGCCTGCGCAGGTGCCGGCGGCGGCAATTCCGCCGGAGACCCGAACAGCATCAGTGTCCTGATGGTGAACAACCCCCAGATGGAGGACCTGCAACGGCTCACAGCAGAGAACTTCACCAAGGAAACCGGGATCAGGGTCAATTACACGATCCTGCCCGAGAACGACGTCCGGGCCAAGATCAGCCAGGAGTTCTCCAGCCAGGCCGGCCAGTACGACGTCGCGTCCCTCTCCAACTACGAAATCCCGTTCTATTCCGCGAACGGCTGGCTCGCCCCGCTGGATGATGTGGCCAAGGATCCGGAGTTTGACCAGGACGACATCCTGCCCGCCTACACCGCGTCCCTGACGGGCGAGGACGGCAAGCTTTACGGCGAACCGTTCTACGGCGAGTCCTCATTCCTGATGTACCGCAAGGACATCCTGGAGGCCAAGGGCCTGACCATGCCGGCGAAACCCACCTGGGACGAGGTCGCCGAGATAGCGGCGAAAGTCGACGGCGCGGAACCTGGTATGAAAGGCATCTGCCTGCGCGGCCAGCCGGGCTGGGGCCAGGTCTTCGCACCCCTGACCACGGTGGTGAACACCTTCGGCGGGACCTGGTTCGACAAGGACTGGAACGCCCAGGTCAACAGCCCCGAGTTCACCGAAGCTGTGGAGTTTTACACGAGGCTGGTCCGCGAGCACGGTGAAGCAGGGGCCGCGCAGGCCGGCTTTACCGAGTGCCTGAACAACATGAGCCAGGGCAACGTGGCCATGTGGTACGACGCAACTTCCGCTGCTGGGGCCTTAGAAGCTGAGGACTCTCCGGTGAAGGGCAAGATCGGTTATGCCCAGGCGCCCGTGAAGGAAACCAAGTCTTCCGGCTGGTTGTGGACCTGGTCCTGGGCCATGCAGGCCGCTTCCAAGAAGCAGGACGCTGCCGAGAAGTTCATCGCCTGGGCCAGCTCGAAGGACTATGAGGAACTCGTCGCTTCCGAGCTTGGCTGGGCGAAGGTCCCGTCCGGCAAGCGCATCTCCACCTACGAAAACGCTGAGTTCCAGAAGGCCGCACCGTTTTTCGAGGCGGAACGCTTCGCCATCGAGAACGCCGATCCGAAGAACCCCGGCGCGCAGGAACGTCCCGCCGTTGGCATCCAGTTTGTCGGCATCCCCGAATTCGCCGCCCTGGGCACCAACGTCTCCCAGGGCGTCAGCTCTGCCATCGCCGGCCAAGGCAGCGTGGCTGACGCGCTGGCCAAGGGCCAGGAAGCCGCCCAAAAGGTCGGCAACAAGTACAAGCAGCCCTAACCGAACCGCAGGAGAACATCATGACAACCGCAACGGCGCGCATCTCCCGCCCGGGACGCAATGCAGTCAAACCCTCACGAGACGCCAAGTCGCGCGAACGCGCCCTGGCCTGGGCACGGCGTGCACCGCTGCTCCCGGCCCTGGTCTTCCTCATCCTGGTCACCCAGCTTCCGTTCGTGGTGACGCTGATCATCTCGTTCATGAACTGGAACAGCCTCAGCCCGGACAAGACCGCCTTCGCCGGCTTCGAGAACTACGCCACCGTTCTCACGGATCCTGACCTGCGCCAGGCGATCTTCACCACGATCCTCCTCACTGTTTCCGTGGTGCTGATCAGTCTGCTCATCGGCCTGGGGCTGGCCCTGCTGCTGGACAAGAAGTTTATCGGCCGCGGCTTGGCCCGGACCTTGCTGATCGCGCCGTTCCTGGTGGTTCCCGTGGCAGCGGCCCTGATCTGGAAGCACGCCCTGCTCAACCCCACCTACGGGCTGATCAACGGCATCCTCACCTGGGTGTGGTCCCTGTTCGGCAGCGCCGCGGCACCGCAGCTGGATCTGCTTTCGCAGGCACCCATGATGGCAGTGATCCTCTCCCTGGTCTGGCAGTGGACGCCGTTCATGATGCTGATCCTGCTGGCCGGACTGCAGTCCCGCCCCATGGACACCGTGGAAGCTGCCCAGATGGACGGCGCTACACCCTGGGCGATCTTCCGCCACCTGACCCTGCCGCACCTGCGCCAGTACCTGGAACTCGGCGGGCTGCTCGGAGCGATCTACATCGTGCAGAACTTCGACGCCGTCTTCACGCTCACCGCAGGTGGCCTCGGCACGGCCAACCTGCCCTACGCGATCTACCAGACGTTTTACTTCGCCAACGAATACGGCCTGGCGTCCGCCGCCGGCGTCGTAGTGGTCATCGGCACCATCATCGTGGCTACCTTCGCACTCCGCACCGTCTTTTCACTCTTCAAGAAGGAGCCAGCACGATGAGCACCCTCACCCCCGCTGCACCGCAGAGCACCCCTCCCGGCCCCACCGCGCTGAACACCGGCCGCACCCCACGCCGCCGCGGCAAAGCACGCATGGACCCCACCCGCAACAACACCGCTGCCGGCATCGCGGCCTGGCTGCTCGCGCTGCTCTTCGCAGTCCCGGTCCTGTGGATGATCCTCACCTCGTTCCACTCCGAAACCGACGCGGCCACGAACCCGCCCTCCATCGCAGCGAACCTGACCCTGGACGCGTACCGGGAATTCTTCGGCGAAACCTCCGGCGTTAGCCCCTGGCCGTCGCTGATCAACTCCGCCACCGCCTCGATCCTGTCCACGGTCCTCGTGCTGCTCCTGGCCTTCCCCGCCGCATATGCGC
Source organism: Arthrobacter sp. sptzw32 (assembly GCF_059089735.1). NCBI lineage: Bacteria > Bacillati > Actinomycetota > Actinomycetes > Micrococcales > Micrococcaceae > Arthrobacter > Arthrobacter sp. sptzw32. The sequence continues at coordinate 113,995 of NZ_JBNHEZ010000004.1, forward strand.
TCTCCATCCGGCCGGTGAAGAAGTGGACCGACGTGATGTTCTTCTTCCTCTCCACCAAGATGATGCCCGTGGTCGCGGCCATCCTGCCGCTCTACCTCTTCGCACGAACCGTCGGAGCCCTGGACAACATCTGGTTCCTGATCCTGATGTACACCTCCATGAACCTGCCCATCGCCGTCTGGATGATGCGCTCCTTCCTCGCCGAAGTCCCGGAAGAGATGCTGGAAGCCGCACAGATCGACGGCGCCAACCTCCTGCTCATCCTCCGCAAAATCATCGCCCCTGTCGCGATGCCGGGCATCGCCGCCACCGCCCTGATCTGCTTCATCTTCAGCTGGAACGAACTCCTGTTGGCCCGGGTTCTAACCGGCGTCGTGGCAGGCACCGCCCCGGTGTTCCTCACCGGCTTCGTCTCCGGCCAGGGCCTGTTCCTCGCCCAGGTCTGCGCCGCCGCCGTCGTCATCTCCCTTCCAGTGCTGTTCGCAGGCTTCGCCGCCCAGGACAAACTCGTCCAGGGACTCTCCCTCGGCGCCGTCAAATAGTCAGCCGGTTCCCCGCCAAACTCTTCTCAAGGAATACTTCGATGACAACAACAACCACCCAGTCAGCCGCCACCGGTTCCGGCTTGCCCGCAACTATGCGGGCCAACATCCTCAAGAGCCAGGGCGACATGGCGATGGAAACCCTGCCCCTCCCGCAGCTCGACGCCGACCAGGTCCTGGTCCAAGTCGCCGCCGTCGGCGTCTGCGGAAGCGACGTGCACTACTACGAACACGGCCGGATCGGCCCCTACGTCGTGGACCACCCGCTCATCCTCGGACACGAACTCTCCGGACGGATCGCCGCCGTCGGCACCGCTGTTGACCCCGCCCGCATCGGCCAGCGCGTCGCCGTTGAACCACAGCGCCCCTGTCGGACGTGCAAGCAATGCAAGGCTGGCCGCTACAACCTCTGCCCGGACATCGAGTTCTACGCCACCCCGCCGATCGACGGTGCATTTGCCGAGTACGTCACCATCCAGTCCGACTTCGCTTACGACATCCCCGACAGCGTCAGCGACGAAGCAGCCGCCCTCATCGAACCGCTTTCCGTGGGCCTCTGGGCCTGCGAACGCGCCGAGATCCGCCCCGGGAGCCGGGTGCTGATTGCCGGCGCCGGTCCCATCGGCATCATCGCTGCCCAGGCCGCCCGCGCCTTTGGTGCAACCGAAATCTACATCAGCGACATCGCCGAAGACCGCCTCGCGTTCGCCCTCGAACACGGCGCTACGCACGCGCTCAACGCCAGGACCGACAGTGTCGAAGGGCTCGACGTCGACGCCTTCATCGATGCCTCCGGCGCGCCACAGGCGGTCCGGTCAGGCATCAAGGCCGTAGCTCCGGCCGGCCGCGTTATCCTTGTCGGCCTGGGGGCCGATGACGTCGAACTACCGGTCTCCTACCTCCAGAACCGCGAAATCTGGCTCTCCGGCGTATTCCGCTACACCAACACCTGGCCTCTGGCCATCCAGCTGATTGCGGACGGGAAGGTGGACCTGGACATCCTGGTCACCGGCAAGTTCTCCCTCGCCGAGTCGGAAGAGGCGCTCAAGGCCGGCAAGCAGCCCGGCCAGCTCAAAGCCGTCGTCTACCCCGGCCGCTAAGCACGCAACCCGGAGTACCGGCAAGAACATCAAGCACTGACCTGCGAGGAAGCAGCCATGCAAAAACGACAGAACCCCCTTGTGGCCGGGGATGCCGATGATCAATCATTGGTGACCGTTATCGGCGAATCCCTGGTGGACATCATCGAGGACCCGGGACAGGGGGCCAATGCGCGGGAGGTCCAACCCGGTGGCAGTCCTCTGAACGTGGCGGTCGGATGCGCCCGGCTGGGCCTCAGTACCAAACTCGTCACGCACTTCTCCGACGACCCGCACGGGCGGCTCATCGCCGGGCACCTCAGCAGCAACGGGGTGGACACCCTGGTGAGCGGTTCCCTGCCCACCTCAACCGCGGTAGCTTCCCTCGACGCGGCGGGCGCCGCCACATATCGGTTCTCCATCGGCTGGGACATCAACGGAGCCTCCATTCCCGCCCTAGCAGCAGTGGAAGGCTCGCACCATGTCCACACCGGCTCGATTGCCACTGTTTTGTCCCCCGGGGACAAAACAGTACGGAACCTGGTCGAGGCGGCACGCCCTCACGCCACCATCAGCTTCGACCCCAACAGTCGACCGGCCATCAGCAGCGACGTCGCCCATGCCCGGCAGGCTGCTGAAGATTTTGTCGCCGTCAGTGACATCGTCAAGGCCAGTGATGAGGACCTGCAGTGGCTCTACCCCAACAGGACCCCGGACGAGTCATTGGCTGCCTGGCTGGAGCTCGGCCCGTCGCTGGTGGCCCTGACCCGCGGCGCAGAGGGGCCCGTACTCCTGAGCAGGCAGGGCCGTGTGGAACTGCCAGGGGAGGCCATCGTCGTGGCAGACACCGTAGGGGCGGGGGATTCCTTCATGGCCGCCCTCATCTCCGGCCTTGCACAGCTGGACCTCCTAGGCGCCTCCGCCAGGTCACGCCTTCGCAGTCTTGCATCATCGGATCTGCAGGCGCTGGCCGCCTATGCGAACAAAGCGGCAGCCATTACCTGCTCGCGGCAGGGCGCCAATCCACCCACCACCGCGGAACTGCACCCATTGACCGCAACGCACACGGCTTAGGAGGACGCCAAAATGCCCACACTCACCGCCGGCTTACTTCGCGCGCTGCCTGAAACTGTGGCAAAACCTGCCTATGACCGAACGAAACTCACTGCCGGGATCGTCCATTTCGGTGTCGGTGGTTTCCACCGCGCACATCAGGCGTTGTACCTGGACCGGCTGATGAGCGCCGGCAAGGCTTACGACTGGGCTATCTGTGGGGTGGGCGTTCTGCCCGGGGACGCCCGGATGAAGCAGGTCATGGAAAGCCAGGACTGCCTGTACACCCTGATGGTCAAGAGCCCGGATGGGAGCCGTGAAGCACGGGTCATCGGCTCAATCATCGAGTACCTCTTCGCCCCCGAGGACCCCGAAGCTGTGATCGAGAAGATGGCTTCCGAGACCGTCCGCATCGTCTCGTTGACCGTGACCGAGGGTGGCTACAACTTCCACCACGTCACCGGGGAGTTCGACGCCGAGAATCCTGACGTGGTCCACGACCTTCGGCCCGGAGCTGCACCCCGGACGACCTTCGGCCTGATCGCCGAAGCCCTGTCCCGCCGTCGTGCCCGCGGCCTGGCACCCTTCACCGTAATGTCCTGCGACAACATTCAGGGCAACGGTGACGTAGCGCGGAAGATGTTCACCGCGTTCGCCACCCTGAAGGACCCGGGCCTGGGCAGGTGGATGATGGAGCACGTCCCTTTCCCCAACAGCATGGTGGACCGCATAACCCCGGTAACCACCGACGCCGACCGCACGGCGATTGCCAAAGAGTTCGAGGTGGAGGACGCCTGGCCTGTGGTGTGCGAGCCGTTCGAACAGTGGGTACTGGAGGATAACTTCAGCCTCGGCCGCCCGCCCTTCGAAGACGCCGGAGTCCAGCTCGTAGAGGACGTCGAGCCTTACGAGCTGATGAAGCTCCGCCTGCTCAACGCCAGCCACCAGGGCATGTGCTACTTCGGCTACCTCGCCGGCTACCGTTACGCCCACGAAGTCGCCCAAGACCCGCTCTTCGCCCAGTTCCTGCTCGACTACATGGACCAGGAAGCCACCCCCACCCTGCACCCCGTCCCGGGCATAGACCTCACCGATTACAAGCGCACCCTCATTGAGCGGTTTTCCACCGAACACGTCCGGGACACCCTTGCGCGCCTCTGCGCCGAGAGCTCAGACCGGATCCCCAAGTGGCTGCTACCGGTCATCCGCATCAACCTCGAACACGGCGGCCAGATCCACCGCTCGGCCGCTATCGTGGCCAGCTGGGCCCGATACGCCGAAGGTACCGACGAACAGGGAAACCCGATTGACGTGGTGGACCGGCTCAAGACGGACGTGATGGCCGCGGCAGCGCGTCAGCGTGATGAACCGCTGGCCTTCGTCTCCAACCGGGAACTTTTCGGTGATCTCATCGACAACGCACGTTTCGTGGCCGCGTTCGGGACGGCTTTGGATGACCTCCACACTGGGGGCGCCAGGGCGACCTTGGCATCTGTGGTGTCGGGCTCCTGACAGATCACGGCGGATGAAAACGTTCACAGTCATGCTGCAGTGGGCTTTGGCTGCCGGGGTCGTCTTTGGTCTTCCCTGCTGCTTGGTATTGCAGCTTGAACTCCATCCGGACACAACGTACCTGGACCACCTGCCCGGTACGTTCGCGCTGCTCGCCGGAGGGTTCCTTGCACTGGTCCGGCCATCGCCGGCACCCGAACCGATCAGCGCTTTGCCGGATGCACATGCCGACGTTTTCCGCTACGCCATCCGCTCCGGAGTGCTTCCAATCGCAAGCATCTTCAGCGATTGGAGCGGAGAGCTCTCCCGGCTCCGCGCTTTGCTGGAAATGATTCTCCGCAGCCTGCCAACTGCCACGGGGGCAGTGTTGGCCATGGAAATGTACGGCCTCTTCATGTACCCCGCCGGCCGCGTCTTCTTCTTCGCGAGTGCCTTGGCATCCACCGTATTCAGCTTGGTAGCGTTCTCCTGCTCGGCAGTCACCCTAAAGAATATCGGCATCATTGAGGAGCGCCTCCGCGTTCAACAACAGCACCTTCAAGTCGTGTGATTACCGCCTGCGGGGCAGATCCGAGCACGCGGGCGTTCCTGCTCTCCGACCGCGCCAATAACAAGGACCGGGCGCGGCCCAGACGCTGGCGTCCAGTGCCTTAGACCTCTCCCCTAGCCGTCTTTAGAAGAGCCGATAACCGTGATTCCGTCAACCTGCCTCGGCCGGGCAAACCCGTGCTTGCTGATCACACGGCCGGAACTGGTGGCGACTCTAATCCGTCCATGGCTGGGGTCAATTCAGGTTATCCACGGCTGGGAATTCGGAGCCGTTGGGGTAGCTCCCCGGCAGCAGTAGCGGTGGATAACCTATGTGAATTGTCCCCGGCTGTGGGTGGCGGCACCGTACTGTCTCACGGTAGAGCGGAGAAGTAATTCCTAGTGCTTCTGCAGTTTCGTAAGCCTTGGTTGTCGACGGCGAGGTGCACCAGAGTTTTGTAACTGGCTCTGGTGGGCTCTGTGGTGTTTAGCTAAAACTCATCCAAGCACTGCACATTTCGTCCTACGCCAATGTTTGAGGCTGAAGGCCCCGGGTCAGCTTGCGGATGGCCTCGTTGTGGAGTCCGCTAAGTGCGGCGAGTTCGAAGTCGTCCATAGCTCCAAGGCGCCGTGCCGCAGCCAGTAACTTCAGCCGCTGTCCCTCTAGGACTGCCTTCGATTTCTCGAGCTGCGCCAGCTCGGCCCTGAGCGACTCAATCAGGAGACATTGATTTTCGGGCGGTTCGCCTGATGGCACGAGGTCATCGTAGGACAGCCCAATGGTCCTGATGGTCCATCGCGACAGTCCCGCGGCTTTGGCTAACCTAGTGACCTTCATTCCATCGCAGAGTGCTTGCGCGACGTGTTGGTTTAGGCGCCCGGACAGGGGGCGGCTGCTGCTTGCGATGAAGGCGAGCCGCGCCCGATTCGCCTTGAGCAGCTTCCGAAGCTTTTCCGCCTCAAGCGCTGTCTTGTCAGGTTTGGGTTTTCTCCGGTAGCGGTAATAACCGCTCCCGGCGTGATGTTCTACGGCCAAGAGCACTCCTCGGTTTCGGATACTGCCGGATGGGCAAATTCAAAGGCTAGACAGATGGACGTTCCCGCGGAAATACCAATAGTGCGTGGACCCATAACCGGAAACTGTGGGTCAGCTAGCCATAAGGGACGCTTATCCGTCCACGCACTTTAGGTCTTATCCATACCAGCCCGTTGTCCCTAGGGTCGAAGGAAACGAGTACCGCTCGGCTCCTGACTCCTTAGGAAGAGACCATGCCTAAATTTGAACCTGCATCGCGAGTATCCCGCATCAAGTCATCCGCCAGCGTGGCCGCCGCGGCCCGTGTGCGTGAGCTGAAAGCAGAAGGGCGACGCATCCTAGACCTGACAGTCGGTGAGCCTGACTTTGACACCCCTGAGCACATCAAGGCAGCCGCCGTCGAAGCCATCCGCCGTGGCGAAACCAAGTACACGTCAGTCACGGGAACCCCGGCCCTACAGAAGGCGATCCTGCAGACGCTTGAACTCCGGACCGGTCTGCACTACACGCCGGCTGAGATCACCATCGGTGGTGGAGCAAAGCAGGTCATCTTCACAGCCTTCATGGCTTCCCTCAATGCCGGTGATGAGGTAATCATCCCCGCCCCCTACTGGGTCTCCTACCCGGACATGGTCCTGGCCAACGAAGGGACACCCGTAATCGTTCCCTGTGGCGAGGACACGGGGTTCAAGCTCACGCCCGACGCTTTGGCCAGCGCGATCACCCAGCGCACCAAGTGGATCATCCTCAACGCACCGTCCAACCCGACCGGCGCCGTCTACTCGCGGACTGAACTGCGGGCACTCGCTGACGTTCTGGCCGCCTTCCCGCAGGTCTACGTCCTGACCGACGAAATTTATGACCAGATCTACTTTAGCGAAGGCAAGCTTGCGAGTTTGGTTGAGGTGGCCCAGGAACTCAAGGTCCGGGTTCTGGCGGTGAACGGCGTGTCCAAGGCCTACGCTATGACCGGCTGGCGGCTCGGGTATGCAGCCGGTCCAGCGCCGCTGATTGCTGCAATCAACAAGCTGCAGTCCCAGATCTCCTCCTGCCCTTCTTCGGTGAGCCAGGCAGCAGCGGCCGCTGCGCTCACGGGCGACCAAGGCTTTGTCCAGGAAAGCGTTGAAACGTACCGCAGCCGCCGGGATACCGCCGTAGCAGCCTTGAACGCGGTGGACGGCCTGTCGTGCACGACGCCGGATGGCGCGTTTTATGCGTACGTCAACTGTGCGGGGGTCATCGGCAAGACGACTCCGGCCGGCACCGTGATCCGCGATGACCAGGACTTTGTCCTGTACTTGCTCGATGAGGCCTCTGTGGCGGTCATCCAGGGATCTGCCTACGGACTGGGCCCGTACTTCCGCGTCTCCTACGCCACGAGCCTGGACATTATCGAAGAATCCATCGCTGCCATTGACAAGGCCGTCCAGGCCCTCAGCTGACCCAACCCACCTAAGGAAAATCGCCGTGATTCACGTCAAAACCACCATCGACCGCCCCAACGCGGAGGCCGTCAGCCGGCTCGCGAAATTTTCGTCAGCCACCATCCACGAGGCACAGGGACGCAAGGGAGCCCTCAGTTCACGGATCAAGCCCATCGACAGGTCCATGTCCTTCTGCGGCCCCGCCACCACGGTCCGCTGCGCACCGAGGGACAACCTCATGCTGCAGGTTGCCATCCACTATGCACAGCCCGGTGACGTTATCCTGGCCGCCGCAGGGGAGTACGAGGAAGCCGGCACCTTCGGCGACGTCCTTGGCAACGCGATGAAAGCCAAAGGACTGGCCGGCCTCGTGACGGATTCCGGCGTCCGCGACACCCAGGACCTCATTGAACTTGGGCTTCCCGTTTTCTCCGGCAGCATCTGCATTAAGGGCACCGTCAAGGAAACCATCGGCCCCATCAACCACCCGGTGGTCTTCGGGGACGAGATCATCTACCCCGGCGACGTCCTTCGCGGGGATGCTGACGGGGTGGTGGTAGTCCGCAAGGAAGAAATTGAGGAAGTCATCCGTCTCTCACAGGAACGTGAAGACGCCGAGCGTGAGCTCATCGGCCTGTACAAGGCCGGGGGGACCACCATCGACCTGTGCAACCTGACCGAGGTCCTGAAAGTTAAGGGACTGCTGGTCGAACAGGCCTAGCAGCACCAGTGCTGCCGCCGTCCGGGTATGCCCGGGCGGCGGCACCGGCATGCCCTCCCTGTTGGACGCGCCCTCCAACACAAGAGGGAGGCCCGGCGCCTTGGACAGACACCGGGCCCTCCCCGGAGAAGTAGTGCAAAGTAGCGGTTTACCGCTGTGGAAGCACGTGGGTTGGAGGACCGACCACGGCGTCCTCGAGGAGCCATAGCGTGGATCCACCCCTGCCAGCTGGCATGATGCTGCCTTCGAAAACGAAGACAGGTTCCATGGAGCGGTCCTCCGGACGCCAAAAACCGTTTGCGGGGCAGTGGAAACCGGTTTTAGCCATCAAACCCCGGCTGTTTCCCGAAATTTTCCGGAGGGTGTTGATTTTTTTCACGGTTTACTCCCAATTAATCCTTAAAAGAATGAATTGACCGCTGTTTCCCGGTCATGAATTAATCTTAGGATCAGGAGCGTAAGGGCGCTAAGACGAATGATGCGTGCCCCAATAAGCGAACGGTATGGAGCGGCTATCTTGCGTATTTGGTACTGAGCATTTCCTGGAGCATTTCCTTCAGCACCAGGAGAACCGCGGCTGCCGCCTCGGAAAGAGGGTCATGGTCAGGCGTGCACAGGGCGATCTTGCACTGAAGCGCCGGATCCTTGATGCGCAGTACATGGAAGTCCTCTTCGTGGAAGAGGGCGTCCGCGGCGGACTTGGGCAAGATGGTGGCGCCCAAATCCGCCCGCAGCAGCCGGGCAAGCGACGGAACGGATTCCACTTCACCCACGAGCAGGATCTTCAGGCCCTTGCTGGTGAAACCGGCTTCCACGGCCTGGCGAAGGGTGTGGATTTGCTCGGGCAGGAAGAGCCCGTGGCGGGCCACCTCTTCAAGGGAGATCTGACCGTCTGCATGGTTAACGTCTGCTCTTTTTGCGTTGACGACAAAGTGGAGATCTTCCACGATCATCGTGGTGAACTGGACGCCGCGGATCGCGCCCGGCTCGTAGATGAGCGCCATGTCCAGCCGGCCGTTCTTGATGGCTTCGCTGAGCACGCCGCCATAGATTTCGGTGACGTGCAGGGTGATGTCGGGGTACCTGCTGGCCACTTCGGTGATGATCCTGGGCGTCAGACTTGATGCCATGCTGTACGGCGCGATCGCAATGGAAACGCGCCCTGACGGTGCTGCCCCGGACTTGGCGACGTCCAGCCTCGCCTGGTCGACGAGGCGCAGGATGGACTGGGCGTGCCTGTACAGCGTGCGTCCGGCGGCAGTGGGTGTTACACCCTGCTTGCTGCGGATCAGCAGTCGTTGCTTGAGCTCAGCCTCTAACGCTGACACCTGCTGGCTCAGTGCCGGCTGGGCCACATGCAGCGCCGCCGCGGCCTTGGTGATGCTTCCCGAGTCCACAATCTGCACAAAGTACGCAAGCTTCCGCGTATCCATGCCGCCTTCTCTCTCTGCGGCGTCCTGAACCCGTATAGGTCATAACCGGATGCTATGAAGGGATATGCAACTGGTCTTTGTGTGATGCACATCTCTGACACTAGGTTGAGTTCAGATCGCTATTTCACTGGCAGTACATTCTACCCCTCCGGGCAGACATGCAATTCTGTGATGGCGTCAGATGCATTCTGCATAAAAGCGGCTTTTACTGACATAAACGTTTTCCTTAACATTTCCGAAATATGCACTCCATAACATCGGAGCACCCAAGAGTCCGCCGGCAACAGTAAACGGATTCTTCCTTAGAAAGAGATGACAAATGCGAACAACAATCAAAGGCAAAATGGCAGCCGTGGCCGCGCTTTCCGCGGCGGTGCTGGCACTGTCTGCCTGCGGGGGCGGCAACGAAGCCGCCAGCAGCGGCAGCGCCACGTCAGGTGAAGTGAACCTGATCGCCTACTCCGGTGTGTGGCAGGACCAGTACACCGCCGCAGTGATCGAACCGTTCCAGGCGAAGTACCCGGACATCAAGATCAACTACTCGTCCAAGCGGTCCTCCGCTGAGATGCTCAGCGCACTGCAGGGCCAAAAGAACAACCCCGCAACCGACGTGGCGATCATGGACAACTCGGTCTCCACCACCGGCAACAAGCAGGGCCTGTTTGAAAAAGTGGACGAGGCAAGCGTTCCGAACCTGGCGAACGTCCCTGAGAAGTTCCGGGACAAGGAAGGGTACGGCCCCGTGGCCATGCTGGACGCTGTCGGGCTTCTCTACGACACCGCCACGTTCCCGACGGCGCCCGAGAGCTGGAAGGTGCTGTGGGATCCGGCCTACGCGGGCAAAATCAACGTCAACGCCCCGCCGTCCCTGCTGGGACTGTCCCTGACCGCCATCACCTCGAAGATGGAAGGTGAGGACTACACCAAGAGCATCGACGCCGCCGTGACCCGCCTGAAGGAGATGGCGCCAGGTGTTCAAACCTTTGCGCCCAACCCGGACGAGTACCAGAACGTAATTACCGGCCAGACGGTGCTCGGCCTTGGCCAGAACGCGCGAGGCCAGTTCTACAGCGACCAGAGCAACAAGAAGATGGGCGTCACCTTCCCCGAGGAAGGCACGGTCTACCAAATCAACACCATCAACCTGGTAAAGGACGCCCCGCAAGCCGCGGCCGCCAAGACATTTGTGGACTACGCACTCTCTGCTGAGGCACAGACCGCATTTGCCAAAGCTCTGTTCTACGCACCCTCCGTCACCAACGCGGAACTGCCCGCAGATGTGAAGGACCGCGTGGTACCCACCGACGGCTCCGTGAACGTCGTTCCGCTGGATGTGGAATTCCTGTCCTCGGCCCGCGACAAGTGGACCGATACCTGGAAGCGCGAAATCATCACCAAATAGCACCCCGGGTGCCCCTCCCAACTTTCCCTTCAGGAGAACTGAATTCCCGTGACTGAATCAAAACTGTCGATCGAAAATCTGACCAAAAGATATGCAGCAGGTCTGGAGCCGGCCGTCGACCGCCTGAACATGAAAGTGGAGGAGGGGCACCTGGTGGCGCTCCTCGGCCCGTCGGGCTGCGGCAAGACAACAACCCTGCGGATGGTTGCCGGCCTGATGGACCCGACCGCCGGCTCCATCGTGGTGGACGGCAAGGAAATCACGCATACCCCCGTCAACAAACGCGGAATGGGCATGGTGTTCCAGTCCTACGCCCTCTTCCCACACATGAACGTTGAACAGAACGTGGCCTTCGGCCTGGAAATGCGCCAAACCCCCAAATCAGAACAAAAAGCCCGCGTGGCAGCGGCCCTGGATATGGTCCAGCTGGGCCACCTTGGCAAGCGCCAAACCAAGGAGCTCTCCGGTGGGCAGCAGCAGCGCATCGCACTGGCCCGCGCCCTGGTAGTGGAGCCCACCCTGCTACTGCTGGACGAACCGCTGTCCAACCTGGACGCAAAGCTCCGCGAAACCATGCGCACCGAAATCCGGTCCATCCAGCAGCGCACCAAAGCTACGACGCTCTTCGTTACCCACGACCAGGACGAGGCCCTGGACATGGCCGACCGGATCGCCGTCATGAACGGCGGCCTGATCGAACAATTCGGTTCCCCCACAGAGGTGTACGAACGCCCCCGCACACATTTCGTGGCTAACTTCATCGGCCAGGCCAACTTCCTCACTGCCCGGGTGGGCGCTGAAACCGGACCGGCAAACCAGTCCGGTGAAAGCTACTACAAGGTCGACGTGGAAGGCCTGGGCCAGTTCGGTGCCATAGGCGCTTCAGGGCTTTCCGGCAGCACGCATGAACTGGTCATCCGGCCGCACCGGCTGGGCGTCGCACTTCAGCCGGGAGCTGCCCGGGCACCCATGACCGGGGCCATAGAACGGGTGAGTTACACCGGTGACGCGCTGTCTGTGGCCGTACGCGTTGGTGACCAGCAACTGCAGGCCCAAATGCTGACCAACAGCGGTGACCTGCCCCGGATCGGCGATGCCGCCTACCTTTCCTGGGCAGCGGAAGACGCCTACCTCCTGCCAGCCCCCGCGGAAAGGCTCGCGGCATGACCCTCCTCCAGACTCCGGTCATCCACAAACCCCCCGCCGGGGGCGAGGGAGAGCTGGAAAAAGCCACCGAACGGCGCAACCGGCGCACCTACCTCGCGCTCCTGCTGCCCGGTCTTCTCGGCCTGCTGGTCAGCTTTGTCTTCCCGCTGGCCTACATGATCCGGATGTCCTTCAACGAGGGCGCCCCGGACGGTGTCATCATTGAGACGTTCACGCTGGACACCTACATCCAGCCCCTGACCGACCCCTACTACTGGCGCGTCACCTTGGACACCTTCCAGATGGGCGTCACCGTAGGCATCCTGTGCGTCCTGGTGTCCTACCCGGTGGCACTCTTCCTGGCCCGCAGCACCAGCAAGTACCGCGGCCTGCTCATCGCCATCGCCATCGCTCCGCTGCTTACCTCGGCAGTGGTACGCACCTACGGCTGGATGGTCATCCTCGGAACCAACGGGCTGGTCAATTCCTCCCTGGACGGACTCGGCCTGATCGACACCCCGTTGAAGCTCACCAACAACATGACCGGCGTGACCATCGGCCTGGTGGAAATCTTTATGCCCTACGCCATCCTGGCCATGATCTCCGGCTTCGGCCGGCTCAGCCCCCAACTCGAGGAGGCGGCCGGTTCCCTGGGAGCCAGCAAGTTCAAGGTCTTCACCCGGGTCACGCTCCCGCTGTGCCTTCCGGGCCTGCTGACCGCGTTCCTGCTCGTATTCGTGCTTTCCATCAGTACGTTCATCACGCCGAGGCTCCTGGGCGGCGGCAGCGTGCAGGTCCTGGCCACCGAGATCTACGACCAAACCACCGGTCTGCTGAACTGGCCGTTTGCAGCCGCCCTGTCCGTCATCCTGCTGGTGCTGTTCGGCCTGATCATCGCAATCTACCAGCGCCTCACCAAGAAGATCGGAGGCTGAGACCGTGAGCGACATCAAGGTATTCAAGCCACGCTTCAACCCCGCCAAACCAGCATTCGGGCTGCTGGTGTTCCTGCTCTACCTGTTCCTGCTGGCGCCACTGCTGATCGTCTTCGTGGTGTCCTTCGCCTCCAACCAGTACCTGTCCTTCCCGCCGGAAGGGTTCACCTTGAAGTGGTACGAGATGCTGCCGCAGGAAAGCACGTTCATGGAGGGCATGAAGGTCAGCCTGATCGTAGCCGTCATCGTCACGCTCATCGTCCTGGCCCTGGGCGTACCGGCAGCGCTGGCGCTGGAGAGGTTCGAGTTCAAGGCCAAGGCAGCCGTCCAGTCGTTCTTCCTGTCACCGCTGCTGATCCCCAGCATCGTCCTGGCCCTGGGCATGGTACTGCTGTTCGGTCCGCTGGAGCTGAACAACACCTATGCCGGCATCATCATCGGCCACGTCGCCATCACCATCCCGTTCGTCATCCGGACCACGTTGATGAGCCTTGCCACCACCGACACATCCTGTGAAGCGGCCGCCCGCATCCTCGGTGCGGACTCCTGGACGGTCTTCCGGCGCGTGACCCTGCCCATCATCCAGCCGGGCGTGATCGCCGGCGGCGTTATTGCCTTCATCGTCTCCTTCGACGAAGCCGTGATCTCGCTGTTCGTGGCCGAATCAGGCCTGCCCACCCTGCCCGTTCAGGTGCTGAGATACGTGGAAAACTCCGCCGATGCCGCCGTCGCCGCCCTGTCCGTGATCCTCATCCTGATCTCCCTCGCGGTGGTGGTCGTCGTCGAACGCGTGATGGGACTCCGCAAAGCCCTGCGCTAAGGCTCCGTCCGAACGAAAGCCAAAACCCCTGCCCAACCGGCACAACGAAAAAACCTGCCCGGTCCGCAACAGCGGGCCGGGCAGGACGTCGTCCAGGACGGGTGCAGGTCATAACTGGCACCTATCCCGTGACACCGATTACGTCTTTGTGTGATCAAAGTCCCGGTGTCAGACTTTTTCTACACGCCCGGTAATCCGGGCCACGGGAGCCAGGCTTCACCCGGCTGGTCCCGAAACTTCCGCTTCCGGCATCTGACGCTGTGCCTTCGTGCCAGCGCTGCGCCAACACCCCTGAAGGAGGGCTCACATGGGACCCATCGTTGATCTCGTTGCAGATCTCGGAGAAGGCTTCGGCGCCTACTCCATGGGCGATGACGCGGCCCTGCTCGAAGTGGTGTCCAGCGCCAACATCGCCTGCGGCTTCCACGCCGGAGACCCGGACATCATGAACGCCACCGTTGCTGAATGCGTGCGCCGCGGCGTCAGCATCGGGGCGCACCCCAGCTTTCCGGACCTGCGGGGCTTCGGCCGCCGCGCCATGGACCTAACCGCAGACGAAGTCCGCAACGACGTCCTGTACCAGTTCGGGGCCCTGAGTGCCTTCGCCGCCTACCACGGCGCCGGCGTCGCACACCTCGCCCCGCACGGACGCCTCGGCAACCTCGTAGCCACCCGCGCCGACTACGCCGAAGCCGTGGCTGACGCCGCCGCCCGCATCAACGCCGACCTCATCGTCCTGGCACAGGACGGCGAGCTTGCCGACGCGGCCGCAGCCCGCCGGCTTCCGGTAGGGATCGTGGGAATCGCAGACAGGGCCTACGAGGCGGACGGTACCCTCGTGCCGCGCAGCCGCCCAGGTGCTGTCATCCACGATTCCTCAATCATCGTGGACCGCACCATCCGTATGGTCTGCGAAGGGCTGATCGAGACCGTCGCCGGAACCGACCTGCCGATCGTCGCCGACACCATCCTGCTCCACGGGGACACCCCGGGCGCGGTTCAACTGGCCAAGCAGGTCCGCGCAGAACTGGAACGAGCAGGCGTAACCATCGCACCCCTCGCCCAAGTCCTGGCAGCCAAAGTGGAAGCTGTCTGACATGCCCGCCACGCCAGCTCCAGCGCTGCCTCCGGTGGAGGTGTTCGAATCCGGGGACGCCGCACTGCGCGTCGTCGCTTCATCCCCGGACCGGGAGGCCAATTGGGGCACCGTCCACGCCCTCGCCGCATGGCTTGAGGTGGTGGGGGCCGACGGCGTCTACGGCGCGGTGCCGACGTACGACTCCCTGCTCGTGGAATTTGATCCCGGCGTCACATCCGCACGCCAGGTCCGGGCTTTCATCCTGTTGGGCCTGCGCCAGCTCGAATTCACCGGAACCCCTGCCCGTACACCCAGAGAGTTCAACGTCCCCGTGGTGTATGGCGGCGAGTACGGCCCCGACCTGGAGTGCGTAGCCGAGCAGCAGCAGCTATCCGTCGAAAAGGTCATCGAGCTTCACACAGCCAAGTCCTACGTGATCCGCTGTCTCGGTGCACCCGCCGGCTCGCCCATGATGGACGGCCCCAATTTTCCCTTCCCCGTGCCGCGGCTGAAGGACCCCCGGGTGTCCGTCCCTGCAGGTGCGGTATCGGTAGCGGGGCGCCAGGCAGTCATCGCCCCGGCAGTGGCACCCGGCGGCTGGTGCGTCATCGGCCAGACCCCGCTCACCGTCCTCGACGCCGCGGTCGAGCCGTTGGTTCCCTATGTCCCGGGCGATGTGCTGCGCTTCCACCAGATCCAGCCCGAAGAGTTCGCGGCCTTCACCGGCCGCAAGTTGGAGGCAGCACGATGAGCGGCTCCCTGATCATCCAGCAGCCCGGCCACTCCGTGGTCACAGATCTCGGACGCTTCCGTGGCCCGCGGTTCGGGCTGCCCGTGAACGGCGCACTGGACCAGTTCTCAGCCCGGGCGGCCAACATCCTGGTTGCGAACGGCGATAACGCGCCGCTGCTGGAGGTCACCGCCCTGGACTTCCGCATGCGCGCCACTACTGACATCCTTATTGCCGTCACCGGCGCACCACTGCACCTCACAGTGGGCGGGCGCGAGTGCCAGCAGTGGGAGCCCGTATCCGTCCGGGCAGGGGAGACCGTGACACTGCGCGGGATCAACGGCGGACTGCGCGCCTACATCGCCGTTCACGGCTCCGTGCAGGCACCGGTCCTCCTCGGCAGCTGCGCCCCGGACACCGTCGTCGGATTCGGCCTGCGGCTCACCGAAGGCACCGAACTGAAGGCTTTCCGCAGCGTCCCGCCCATCCGGCAGCCGTACTTCGACCTCCCGCTGTTCCGCCTGGGCCTGACCCGGCCGGAATTCACCAGTACCGCAGTAGTGGAGGTCACGGACGGCCCCGACGTGAATGAGTTCGGGGGCACCGCGGACCTGCTCTACAACACCGAATACACCGTCAGCGGCCGGAGCAACCACATCGGCCTGCGGCTCGGCGGAGCGCTTCCGGAACGCCAGTCCACCGCTGAGGTACTGTCCCGGGGCGTCCCGGTGGGAGCCGTCGAGGTGCCATCGCGGGAGGAACTCCTGGTCCTGCACCGCGGCCGCGGAGTCACCGCAGGCTACCCCGTCCTCGCCGTCGTCACCACCCGCTCCCTCGACGTCCTGGCCCAGGCCCGCCCGGGCCACAAAATCAAGTTCCGCAAAACCACCGTCCCCGAAGCAACAGCGAAACACCGGGCAGCGCTGCGCGAACTGGAGAACCTCCGATCCACCGTCAGTACCGTGTTCTCACTCCTGGGCATGAACAACCAGCCCGGCTGGCAACAACTGGCACCGGCCGCCGGAAGCTAAAACCCCCTCGCCTCACCCCCAAAGCATTGTTACCATCCCTTAAGTAAGGAAAGACATGTCCACCTCTACGCACGCGGCCCAGCCGCAAGAGCGGCTCAGCAACAAGCAGACCCGCAAGGTCGTCACTGCCGGCTGCGTCGGTATTTTCGTGGAACTCTACGACAACGGCATCTTCGCCTTCATGGCCGGAACGCTCGCCCTCGTCTTCCTGGCGCCCGGAAACCCGGACAACGCCCTACTCTTCGTCTTCGCCGGTTACGCCGTCTCCTTCTTCGTCCGCCCCCTCGGGGCGGTTGTCTGCGGATACCTGGGAGACCGGATCGGGCGGCAAAAGCTATTGGTCTTTGTCATCCTCCTGATCAGTGTGGCCACCGCTGGCATCGGGCTGCTGCCGGGCTACGCCGCCATCGGCATCGCGGCCCCCATCCTGCTCGTCCTACTCCGCATGCTGCAGGGCTTCTCCGTCGGCGGTGAGGCCGCCGGCGCCATGACCTTCCTCGCCGAGCACGCACCCGAAGGCAAGCGCGGCATCATCACCTCCTACGCCCAGATCGCCTCCTTCGCAGCACTCCTCACCGGCACGCTGGTTGCCTACTCCATGTCCCCCTGGCTCACCCAGGCAGCCATCGACGGCGGCGGATTCGGCGCGTTCGCATGGCGCATCCCGTTCCTGGTGGCCATCCCGATGGGCATCATCGGCTGGTACATCCGCAAGGCCATCAGCGACACCCCCAACTTCGAAAAGCTCAAGGAAGAAGGCGGGCTGTCCGCCAACCCGCTCAAGGAAGCCTTCGCCTCCGCGGAACACCGCCGCGCCATGCTGCTGGCCCTCTTCATCCCGCTGATGAACGGCTCCGGCTACTACGTCCTGTTCTCCTACATGCCCACGTTCCTGAAGGGCAAGCAGCTCAACTTCACCATCGGTGAGGCCCTGCTGGTCACCGCCTGCAGCCTGGTGGTTATCTGCATCGCCATCCCCTTCATGGGCGCCCTCTCGGACCGCGTCGGCCGCAAGAAGGTCATCGCCGGCTCGGCCATCGCCATGGCCGTCCTGGGCATCCCCTCCTACGCCCTGATCGCCACCGGCCAGATGGCCTTCGCCATCCTAGGTGCCTCGATCATGGCGGTGGTCTTCGCCGGACACACGGCAGTGATCCACATCCTGATCGTGGAACTCTTTCCCACCCGCGTTCGGTACTCGGCCTACGGCTTGGGCTACAACATCTCCTCGGCACTCTTCGGCGGTACAGCGCCGCTGCTGATGACCTGGCTGATCTCCTCCACGGGCAACATCTACATGCCCGCCTTCTACGCAGTGATTACCGCGCTGGGCACGCTGGCCGCCGTCAGCACCGTCAAGGACCGGGCACACCTGCCCCTCCGCGACGCCTAACCTTCCACCTTCATCCAGCAGTTTTCGACTGCACCATAGGAGCTATCCATGTCTTTTTCCGATTACTCAACTGCCCTCGTCACCGGCGCGTCGACCGGGATGGGCGCCGCGATAGCCGAACGCCTGTCCAAGCGCGGCCTCACGGTCCACGCCCTGGCACGCAACGAAGGGCGCCTGAAGGAACTGGCGGACAATACCGGGGCGGTTCCCCACGTCGTGGACCTCACGGACACCGCGGCGCTGACCGCTGCCGTCGGGAACCTTGAGGTGGATGTTTTGGTGAACTGTGCAGGCGTCTCCCGCCCCGGCAACATCCTGGACTCGAGCGAGAGCGACATCGACGAACTCGTGGACGTCAACCTCCGCGGCCTGCTCCAACTGACCCGGCTGGTCCTGCCCGGCATGGTGGAACGCGACCTGGGGCACATCATCAACGTCAGCTCCATCGCAGGCACCTACAATTTCTACGGCCACACGGTCTACCACGCCACTAAAGCCGCGGTGCACCAGGTCTCCCGGCAGCTCCGCAACGACACCGTGGGCAGGCGCATCCGCGTCACCGAAATCTGCCCCGGACGCGTCGAGACAGAGATCTTCGGCCGCAACATGGGCGGTACGCCCGAAGCGATGGAAGAGGCATGGAAGACCTACTACGAAGGCTACGAATCGCTCACCACCGATGACATCGTCAACGCCATGGACTACGCCATCGAAACACCCCGGCACGTAAACGTTGGCATGCTGGAGCTGATGCCCACGTTCCAGGTTCCCGGCGGCCTCACCTTCAACAGGCGCTAACCGCGGCCCTGCCCCTCCACCGATAACCGCCCGACTGATAGGTTTCCCGATGCAAACAGTCCGTACAGTCAGCTTCCCCGACCGGCAGCTCCTCGACGATCTCTCACCCCTTCCCGAAGGGCTGCGCGGAGTGGTCTGGGACCTGAAGGCGGATCCCGACGGCGGGACAATGGGCGAAATCGACGGCGTCATCCTCCCGTACATCGATGCCGGCGCCGTGTTGGGATCCCTCGCCAAGGTCGAGTCGCTGAAATTCGTTCAGACGCAGTCAACCGGGTACGACGGCGTCATCGAGGCTGCCGGCCCGGCGGCCGGCGTCGCCAACGCCTCCGGAGTCCACGCGGCGGCGACCGCGGAACTCGCCATAGGGCTGATCCTGGCGAAACTGCGCGGCATCGACCAAGCAGTCCGGGACCAGCAATACGGCCTCTGGCGGCCTGAACGGCGCCAGTCCCTCGCGGACCGGCGCGTGCTGCTGGTCGGCATCGGCGGGATAGGACACGAGATCGCCCGCCGCCTCGAGCCCTTCGAAGTCACCGTCACCCGAGTGGGGAGCTCAGCCCGCACCGATGAGCACGGTGAGGTGCACGCGTCCTCAGAACTGACCACACTTGCCGCCACCCACGACATCCTCGTTTCGGTGCTCCCGCTGAACGAACACACCCACCAGCTGATCGGCGAAGAGGTCCTCGCGGCCCTGCCGGACGGCGCCCTGGTGGTAAACGTAGGCCGCGGCTCCGTTGTCGACACCGCTGCCCTCACCAAGGAAGTCCTCTCCGGCCGCCTACAGTGCGCCATCGACGTCATCGATCCCGAGCCGCTGCCACAGGACCACCCGCTGTGGTCCACCACTAACGCCCTGATCACGCCCCACGTCGGCGGCAACGCCTCCGCGTTCCAGCCGCGGATCATCAAACTCCTCCGGAAGCAGCTCGAAGCCCTCGCCGCCGGACACACCCCGGTCAACCTGGTGCAGGCAGGCCCGTTCTCATGACCTCACTTTTTGACCTGACGGGCCGGGTCGCCCTGGTCACCGGCTCCAGCCGGGGGATCGGCAACGCGCTGGCCCGGGCATTGGCCGACGCGGGAGCCACCGTGGTGCTGAACGGTATCAACGAGGAGCGGCTCAAGGCTGCAACTGCCGCCATGGCTGCCGATTTCGCCCCCGGCCGGGTGCACAGCGTGGCGTTCGATGTCACGAGCGACGCCGAGGCCGCCCGCGGGGTCGCGTGGGTGGAAGAACACGTGGGGCCACTGGAGATCCTGGTCAACAACGCCGGCATCCAGCACCGCGTGCCCATGCTGGACCTGGACGTCAAGGACTGGGAACGGGTGATTTCCACCGACCTGACCAGTGCCTTCCTGGTAGGCCGCGAAGCAGCGCGCTTTATGATTCCCCGCGGCCACGGCAAGATCATCAACATCTGCTCTGTCCAGACCGACCTGGCCCGGCCCACCATCGCCCCATACATCGCGGCCAAGGGCGGACTGCGGAACCTCACCCGTGCCATGACGGCTGAATGGGCTTCGTCCGGTCTGCAGATCAACGGGATCGCACCCGGCTACATCCACACCGAGATGACCCAGAACCTGGTGGACGATGAGGCCTTCAACTCCTGGATCCTCGGCCGGACCCCCGCGAACCGCTGGGGGACGGTCCAGGACCTGGCCGGGCCCGCCGTCTGGTTGGCGTCCAGCGGCTCGGACTTCGTCAACGGCCAGACCATCTTTATCGACGGCGGAATGACGGTGGTGGTCTGATGGCCTTCACCGAAGCCCTGCCGGAACCAGGAGTAAGCGTGCAGTCCCTTCCCAACCCTGTCCTTCCTGTTACCGGGCCTGCAGTCGTTGCCCACGCCGCCGGTGACCTCCGGATCGACGAACTCACCCTCACCGCCCCGGCCCCGGACGAAGCAGTTATCGAGGTGCACTACGGCGGCATCTGCGGCTCGGACCTGCACTACTGGCTGCACGGCGCCGCCGGCGAATCCATCCTCAAGGCACCACTGGTCTTGGGGCATGAGATTTCCGGAACGGTTATCCAAGCCGCTGCCGACGGAACCGGGCCGCTTCCCGGAACACCAGTCGCGGTCCATCCGGCAACACCCGGTCCGGGCGCTGCCCGGTACCCGGCGGACCGGCCCAACCTGTCCCCGGGCTGCACCTACCTGGGCAGTGCCGCCCGGTTCCCGCACAAAGACGGCGCGTTCAGCCGGTACGTGAACCTCCCCACCCGGATGCTGCGGACACTGCCACCCGGCATCGACCTGCGCACCGCCGCACTGATCGAACCGGCCTCCGTGGCCTGGCACGCCGTGGCGCGGGCCGGGGAAATCGCCGGGAAAACGGCACTCGTCATCGGCAGCGGCCCCATCGGCGCCCTCGCCGTCGCGGTCCTGAAACGGGCCGGCGCGAGCCGCATCACCGCCGTCGACATGCACGACAAGCCGCTAGAAATTGCCACAGCCGTGGGAGCGGACCACGTGCTGCAGGCCGGCGACGCTGAGGCCATCGCCGCCGTCGAGGCCGATATCGTCATCGAATCCTCCGGCAACCACCACGGCCTGGCTTCCGCGATCCAGGGCGCAACCCGCGGCGGCACCGTGGTGATGGTCGGCCTGCTGCCCACCGGCCCGCAACCGGTGCTGATCTCCCTGGCGATCACCCGGGAACTGGAGCTGAAGGGTTCCTTCCGGTTCAACGACGAGATCGACGACGTCATCGCCGCCCTCGCCGACGGCACCCTGCACATCGACCCCGTCATCACCCACGAATACCCCGTGGAGCAGGCACTCGAGGCCTTCGACGTCGCACGGAACTCCGCCGAATCCGGCAAAGTACTCCTCAGCTTCGGCGCGGGAAGCGCGTCATGAGCCAGCTGCCGCCCCTGGTGGTAATGGGCGTTTCGGGGTGCGGGAAGTCAACCGTCGGTTCCCTACTGGGGGAGCGGCTCGGCGTTCCGTTCTTCGACGGCGACGACTTCCACCCAACCGCAAACAAGGCCAAAATGGCCGGCGGAATTCCCCTGAACGACGATGACCGCGGGCCCTGGCTCGCCGAAATCGGCACGGCGCTGGCAACCCCTGCCGGGGAAGCGGCGTCATGCATCATCGCGTGCTCCGCGCTTAAGCGCAGTTACCGGGACCTGCTGCGCAACTTCGCCCCTGATACAGTGTTTATCCATCTCACTGGTGACGCAGCAACCATTTCAGACCGGCTGAGCAGCAGGAAACACGAATACATGCCAGGGAGCCTCCTCGCCTCCCAGCTCGCTACTCTTGAACCGCTCGGATCCGATGAACCGCACATTGCCGTGGACATCCACCAGGATCCAGCGTCGCTGGTGAATCGAATCGTGCGGCAGCTGGTCGATTTGCCAGGCAAGGTTCACACTTCTTGACAGGACCCTTACGTTGCGAAGCGCAGTACCCGAGCACCCAGCTCGGCCTTGGCATTCGTCCAGCTACCACATCGCCAATTCCGTCCCGTTTGTTTACGGCTGCCCGAACCGAAGGCATGGCGTTTCATTGAGGGCACCGTCCGTCGATTTCAGGAGCAGCGCGCCACCGCCGAGCGAAAACGCAGGGCGAAGTCCGATCACCCTCCGGGCTTTTTGGCCTTGATGACATTTGAGGCTGCTTGCCCTGTCTCTTGACAAACCTCGGCGAACCGGACGCTTGCTGAGCGGCTGCGGCTAGGGAGCATCGGACGAATACTCCTCGAAATGAGGGCAGGAACCAGCCCCTTCTACGGGCACTCCCCCACCCATTTTCAAGCGCCGATAATAAATACTCCGTCAGCCTGTCCAAGCCCGAAACAGGCCCTTGATTCCTGCCACGCGGGCGGTTCTATTGCTGTATGTCGCCGTCGAGGTGGCGGAGGGTTTCAAGTCGTTGCTTGGCCAGTTCGGTGTCGGTGGAATTGACCAGATCCGCCTTGCCGTCTCGGCTGGGGGAGCGGCGCAGCTGACCGCTGTTGAGCATTGCCAATACTTCGTTGACGTCGATGTTCAGCGCTTTGGCTGCCTGTTCAATAGTGAGGTATTGGTGAAAGCGGCGAGTCACATCTCACTCCCGGTGGGGGTTGTAGTTTGAACCGGGCTAAAGCGGGTCGATGCGGGGCTGTAAGTGCAGGGCTGTAAGTGCAGGGCTTAGGGCAGTCGATGAAGTTTCAGCTGTGTCTTCCTCATGGACGCCGTCCCGGGTCCCTAGTTGGAGGTTAATGTGGGAAGTCTGCTTCCAGGTCTTCCATTGCCCAGGCCAGAATGGTGAGTTCAAACGGGGGAGGTTCCTGAATCTCATACACGTGGGCCTCGAAGTCGAAGACGTCGGCTCTCCCGCCGTTTCCCCAGTACCTCAACCAAAGGCCTTCGATGCTGATGATGTTGAGTTCTATCAAGCCTCGTGCCGTCTGCCGTGGCTCACTTATCGCTGTTACCTGATCATCGTGGCGGGCAGCGCCTGCCTGTTGGTCAGCATACTTACTAATTAGAGGGTACGGGACTGCGGTGCGTCAGCCAACAGGGAGTGCAAAATATTCCGGCCGGGGAGCGCATCTGTCCTAAGGTACCGACGAGCACGGTTAGGGGGTGCGGGGAGATGACCTGGGGCAGGGGAGTTCCTACGATTAGGCTCATGAACTCCACCGGACACGCAGAGCACATCATCAGCCTGCACGAACTGGTGGCAGGCAGTGCTGACATTCAAACGATTTTGAACGGCCTAACCGGTTTTGCGGCGGACGCGGTCAGCAAGGCAGCCGGCGAAACGATCGACTGTGCACTGACCCTGCGCCGGCGTAAACGCACCGCCACCGTCGCAGGCAGCAGCGACAAGGCTGTCATGCTTGACCACATCGAACAGAGCCTGGCCCAAGGACCATGCCTTGACGCCCTGGACGTGGGCCACCCGGTGCTCCTGGCTGACGTATCCACCGACACAAAATGGCCCCACTACAGCCGGGCCTTGGCCACCGAGGGGTGCAACAGCGCCCTGGGCGTCCCGATGGATTTAGGGGAGACTTCCGAGGCGGTCCTGAACTTTTTCGCCCCCACTACGGGCATGTTCACTGACGAAGTCATCAACGAAGCAGCCGCGTTCGCGCACGTTGCAGGCAGCACCCTCCGCCTGGCCATCCGGATCGAGACCGTGGAGCAGCTGAACGCTGACCTAAAAACTGCAATGGCGACCCGTACCGTGATCGATTCCGCCTGCGGCGTGATTATGGCCCAAAACCATTGCAGCCATGACCAGGCGTTCGAGCTCCTGGCCAAAGCGTCCAGCCACCGGAACCAAAAACTCCACGATGTGGCGGCGGACATCATCGCCCGCCTGGGCGTCACTCCTGACGGTTCCCTCCGTTTCCAGGACTAACACACCGGGGCGGACCCGGTAGATAACCACGTGGCGCGCCGCCTTAGCTGACCGCCCCTTTAGCGGCACATCTTCCGGGCCAAAAGGCCGAGCAACGGTGTCGGACGCAGCCCCTTTTCGGGCCACTCCCCCGCCCAATTTCGAACGCCGATAATGGAAATTACGTCAACCTGCCACGGCAGGGCAAACCGTGCTTGCTGATCACGTGGCCGGAGCTTGTGGCGACTTTGATTCCGCCCATGGCTGAAGTCAATTCAGGTTATCCACGGCTGGAAGTGGGAGCCGTTCGGGTAGCTCCGTGGTAGCAGTAGCGGTGGATAACCTATGAGGATTGTCCCGGGCTGTGGGCGGCGGCAAACATACTTTTTACAGCGGAGCGCAGGATCGTTTCCCCACTGCTTCTGCAGTCCAGCAAGGAGCCCTTTGTCAGGTTGGGGTGTGCTTTAAGCGGAGGATATTCCGCCGGTCTACTAGGTTTCCGGACTCAGCGAGTTCAGGCGGTAACGGTATGGGCTCTACCAAACGAGGCCCCAACAGTGATTGAAAGGCAGGAACGGTCGCAGTCGAATACGCTTCAACTTGCCCTTACCAGAGGCTACTGGCTTCGCTTGGTGGAGGCCGCCCCTTCTTTGCCTCTTCGGCGCCTCCCGCTCAGGTAGATAGACGGGAACGATGAATCCGGGCTCCCCATTGCCCCAGCAATGCCACAACACCTATCAGGGCTCCGGAAACGATCAAAGCAGGGCCGGCTCCGGCGCCGGCAAGCAGCGCGCCAAGAGCCGCCCCAAGAAGAAGCACAACAATCGCAGCACTTCTCCTGTTCAGCAATCCCTTGTGCCCCCTTACGAGGAAAAGCTCACCCGACAACGCGGTTAAGGTGGAGGTGACGACCACGGTTGTCATTTCCCGGACCGCGAGCTTTCGGGCTACACATGCCTGAATTCCCATAGCAGCTGCCGCCAATGAAGAGATGATCACTCGGACATCGGTGGAAAGGCTACTACCGACCAGGGAGGCTAGGGCCCCGACGGAGCAAAGAATGAGCCCTGCGACAAGCAGCAGCACCGTGATTGGCAGGCGCCATTCCGCAGATCGTTTTCTCAGTACCAGCCCGGTCACCGCGGCGCCGATTGAGAAACACACCATCGCTGATAGAGGACCTAACACTGGAAGGCCATCTGCTCCCGCCATGGCCATGCCCAGTATCACCACGTTCCCCGTCATGTTTCCGATGAAGACGTGATCAAGGGCGAGATAACCGACTGCATCGACAATCCCAGTCCCAAAAGTCAGGACCATTAGGAGCCCAAGCAACTGCACATTCCAGTGCTTCTCGGCCAGGACCTGTGCTTCGTCTGCTTGATTACCAAGTCCGGCACCGAGTGCGGCAGATGGGGTATAGGGGGATGTGGTCATTTTTGAATCTCCTGAATGATTCTGAAGGGCTGCAGCCTGGCGGGAGGTGTGACCGTCGTTAATTGTCCAAAGAACTCTGGACAATTACGCCGGGTTAAGGCTTTCGGTAGGAGCTTCTCGAGGGCGAACCGAAGCGTCGCATGCGTGTAGAACAGGGTTGCATCCGAGCCATTCAGGAAGTCGATGGACGCTCCGATGTTGACGAGGACGACGGCGGGAGTTGCGCTCCCGCCGTCGTGAGCCGTTCGGCTTGCTGCCTGGCATTTTTAGCGCGGCACTCAGCCTTCAAGCTTGGAATCTTCGCCCAGACGGTGCCATGAACGGTTGTGGTAGACCAGAGCGTCGCCGGGTTCGCCCGCTTGGACGTCACGCATCACGCGGGACTCCAGGGCGTGAACGGCGATGATTGTGGAGGTCCCCATCTCCATGCGATTGATGACGGCGCAGCGCAACCAAGCGCGGACATCGTCATACACCGCTTCGCCGGTTGCAAGGGCCGACCAGCGGTGCGTCTGGTCAAAGCGGTCGGCGCCGGGGGTCGCTCCAAACTTCGCCAGGTGGACGTCGTGCGCGTCCAGCAGGTGCACGACGACGGTTTCGGCGCGCGAAAGCACCTCGGACGCGGAGGACAGTGCCGACACCGAGAAAATCAGCAACGGAGGTTCCGCACTCACTGACACGACCGACGATACCGTCAGTGCCACCGGTCCTTCGCCGGCATCAGCCGTGATGACGGCGACTCCTCCTGGGTGGCCACGGAACAGTGCTTTGAATTCGTCGGCCGAGAGGGAGGGCGGGAAGCTTTGCTTCGGAGCTTCGAGCCAAGTGTCTGCGGGGTAGGCGTGAAACATCGTTATGACACCCTGGGTGTAGAGCGGTCGAGTTCCTCGCGAATGATGTTCGTCCCTGCGCTGAGAGCACTCAGCTTGGCCAGTGCGACGTCCCGGGGGAACGGTGCCATGCCGCAGTTAGAGCTGGGGATGAGCTTGTCCGCATCAACGAACTGCAGGGCCTTGCGGAGGGTGTTGGCGACGTCCTCCGGGGTCTCGATGGTCTCGCTTGCGACGTCAATTGCCCCGAGCATGACTTTCTTGCCGCGGAGGAGCTCGATGAGGTCCATGGGCACGTGGGAGTTCTGGCATTCCAGCGAGATGATGTCGATGCTGGAGCTCTGCAGCAGCGGGAACGATTCCTCGTACTGCCGCCACTGTGAGCCGAGCGTCGCCTTCCAGTCAGTATTCGCCTTGATCCCGTAGCCGTAGCAGATATGCACGGCGGTCTCCGCACGCAGCCCTTCTGCCGCTCTCTCAAGCGCAGCCACGCCCCAGTCCTTGACCTCATCGAGGAAGACATTGAACGCGGGCTCGTCGAACTGGATGATGTCCACGCCGGCCGCCTCTAGTTCTTTCGCCTCCTGGTTCAGGATCGTGGCGAATTCCCAGGCCAGCTTCTCGCGGCTCTTGTAGTGGTCATCGTAAAGCGTGTCCACCATCGTCATCGGACCGGGAAGAGTCCATTTGATCGGCCGGTCGGTGGCTGCGCGGAGGAACTTCGCATCTCCGACGAATACCGGCCGCTCGCGGCGCACCGCTCCGACGACGGTCGGCACGCTCGCGTCGTAGCGATCACGGATGCGCACGGTTTTGCGCTGTTCAAAGTCGACCCCGCTGAGATGCTCGATGAAGGTCGTGACGAAATGCTGGCGGGTTTGCTCGCCGTCGCTGACGATGTCGATGCCGCGTCGGCTCTGTTCGTGGAGCGCGATGCGCAGAGCATCCTGCTTGCCCTCGAGCAGCGCATCTCCCTCCAGCTTCCACGGGGACCACAGAGTCTCGGGCTGTGCGAGCCACGATGGTTTCGGCAGGCTTCCGACAACGGTGGTGGGCAAAAGTGTGTTCATGATTGACGATTCTCCGTGGGTCAATTGACGAGAGCGGGGTATTTGGCGGTCCACTGGTCCAATAGATCCTTGTGGGGCGTGATGAAGTGTTCCTCCGTGTACTTCGCCTGCGTGATCGCGAGCTGACTGCGCTCGACCCGGTCGTAAGCGATCTGGGTCCGCGAGTAATCCTGCTCTCCCAGGCTCGGCTGGTAGACGTGGGCGGCGGCGAAGTTCGCGTTGTAAATCTCCGGGCGGTAGATCTTCTGGAACGTCTCCATGGTGCTGATCGTGCCGATGAGCTGCAGGTTGGAGTAGTCGTTGAGCAGGTCGCCGCGAAAATAGAAGGCGAGCGGCGCAACGCTGCCGCGTGGCATGAAGTACCGGACCTGCAGCCCCATTTTTGCGAAGTATGCGTCCGTCAGCGAGAACTCGTCCTGCTGGTACTCGACGCCCAAGACCGGGTGACGGTTCTCCGTTCGCCGGTACGTCTTGCTCGTGGAGACGCTGATGCAGACCACTGGCGGCTGCGGGAAGCGTTCCTGGCATGCCGGGGAATCGAGGAAGTGCTGGAACAGTTTGCCGTGAAGATCGCCGAAGTCCCCGGGAACGGTGGGCTTGCCTGAGTCCCCTGCTGCCGCCGGCAGTACGACGCTGAAGTCGAAGTCGCGGACATAGGAGGAGAAGTTATTCCCCACGATCCCTTGGTGGCGGACCCCGTTCAGCTGGTCGTCGATCTGGATGTCGAGAACCTCGAACAGCGGGAACTGCTGATCCGTACCCTCCGCGGAGAACGCTATCTGCACAGAGACGATCTCAAGCTCGAGCGTGTAACGGTCCCGGTCCGGGTTGTCCCAGTCTGCGAGATCGTTGAAGCGGCGGCGAATCATGGTCAAGGCGTTGCGGAGGTTCTCTTGGCGGTGCTCGCCCCGTGCCAGGTTGGCGAAATTCGTCGTGATCCGCGAGCCCTCCGACGGGGAGTAGTTCTCGTCGAAGGGGGTCGTGGTGATCCTGAAGGTGAAGTCGTCTGCCATGCGCTGCCAATCCGTTGGTGGGCCGGGGCCGGCCTTTTCGAAGGGGATGTATTTATGGTGCAGCCTTCCGAGGGGTATCAAGTAACTAGTGGTTACTATGCATACATATAGAATCCTCCTATGCCTCAGATTTCGAGCGGATTGACCCTACAGCAGCTCCGTTACTTCATAGAAGTTGCAGCTGAGGGGTCCATCTCCGCGGCCGCCGATCTTCTCTACGTCGCGCAGCCGACAATGTCGGCCGCGATGAAAGACCTTGAGGCCCGGGTTGGCCGTTCGCTCCTGGTTCGCTCCGCCCGCGGGGTCACCCTCACCGCCGACGGGGTAGAGTTCCTCGGCTACGCGAGGCAGGTCGTAGAGCAGTTCGCTCTCCTCGAGCAGCGCTATCTCGGTAGGCCACCGCGGCGACGTCTGCTCGGGGTGTCAACGCAGCACTACTCCTTCGCAGTGGACGCCTTCGTCCGGATGGTCAAGGCCACTGATGTGGCCGAATATGAGTTCTCGCTGCGTGAGTCCCGTACCTGGGACATCATCGAGGATGTCCGGACGCTCCGCAGCGAGATAGGCATCCTTTACCGGAACGATTTCAACCGGAAGGTCATCGACAAGCTGCTCCGGGAATCCGGGCTCGCGTTCACTCCGCTTTTCCTCGCCGATCCGCACATTTTCATTTCAAGGAACAACCCGCTCGCCTCTAAAGAGCGTGCGACTCTCGCTGATCTCTCCGGCTTGCCGCGGCTAACCTTCGATCAAGGCGCGAACAACTCCTTTTACTTCGCCGAGGAGATTCTCTCCACCATGTCCAGCAAGCAGGAGATCCGGGTCTCTGACCGTGCCACGATCTTCAACCTCATGATCGGGCTCCACGGCTACACGATCTCGACGGGCATCATCAGCGGGCAGCTCGACCCGGAGATCGTCGCCATCCCGCTCGACGTTGACGAACGCATCGAGATCGGCTGGATCGGCCACGCCGCGATTCCACTTACCGACCAAGCGCAGCGCTACCTCAGGGAATTGCGGGCCGTCGTCGCTGAGTTCGGCGTAGCGCTGCTTGACTGACTGCAGTTGAGCGGGCGGTCTTTACTCCTTCGGTGATCGGACGTATTTGTTGCAGCCGAGCGGGTTGCTGGTATTGCTGTATCGGCCGAGTTATGACTGCGTTTGTTCAACTGCGCAAACACTAAAAGACTGACTGGGACGGTCCTCTACTTCTACTCGTCCCACTTCAACGCCTGTGAGTCTTTACGTGGCTGGTCTGGGACTAGGTGGCAGTGTTGATGCCGGTCGTTCTGCCCGGCGCGTGACACGAAAAAACAATTGCCCTTGAGGGTGCGTTTCCCCCGATTTGTCCGCGCTCGGTGGAGCGGTCGGCGTTGATCTTTCCCACGTCGGTGGCTTGATTAGAAGCTTGCTCAGCCTCTGAGGTTGTGGCTCATCACAGTTTTGCCTCGAAGTGACTCTTCCCAGGTCCGGCGCCGGTCGTGCTGCGACTTGTCTTGTCCATTCGAAAGAAAGGAGGGTGGCCGCGTTGACTATCGTTGCGCACACCCGCCCGTTCGTGGGCTGTTGAGGGTATCGGCTCGTATGGAGCCCGTCTGGCAGGGCAATAACCGACGCCGGTGACAACGTCGCCGAAGCTCCACGTATGAACGCCCGAGGCCGTCGAGGGCTGGGCAAATCGGACCCATTGGACGCCACAGCCATCGGAGCCGCTGTCCTGGGCTTGGAGGAGTCCCAACTACGGGTTCCGCGACGGGATGAAGGAACCCGTGCCGGGCTCAGGATCCTGAGTGCAGCCCGGGATCAACTGACGCGGGAACGAACAATGAATGTCAATGCACTTATTGCCCTCCTCCGGGCACATGATCCTGGAATCGATGCCCGTAAACCTCTGGTCCCCGCCCAGATCAACACGATCACCAGATGGCGGGAAAGGCACGAGCAGATGGAACTAGCGATTGCGCGGGAGGAAGCGATTCGGTTGGCGCGCCGCGTTCTCGAAGTGACCACTCAGCTGGCTGCTAATCAGAAACGCATGACTGAGCTGATACAGCAAAGTCCCGCCGCCCCGCTGCTGGAGATGGTGGGCGCCGGGGCCGTTTCAGTCGCTGCCGTCCTGACAGCTTGGTCGCATCCAGGAAGGGTTCGCAGCGTAGCTGCCTTCGCGTCACTGGCAGGGGTGAATCCCCTGCCGGCCTCAAGTGGTAACACTGTCCGGCACAGGCTCAACAGAGGCGGTGACAGGCGACTCAATCGTGCCCTGCACATCATCACCATGACGAGAATGATCCACCATCCCGAAACGCGGGAGTACGTTGCCAAACGCACTCAAGAAGGCCGTGGCTACCGGGAAATTCGAAGATCCCTCAAGCGCTACCTTGCCCGAATCCTCTACCGTCAGCTCAACACCCTTTACGCCTCTATAGATCCAGCCCACCAAAATGTTGCAGCGGCAGAGCCCAGCCAACTCGTCGGAGCGTATCGCGATTCCGCGCCAGGCCTAGGCCTCATCGCTGCCCCAGCGTCCTAGCGCGATGATCGCCTCACGCAAGGCGAGCCCGCGATCGGTCAGCGCGTAGGCCCGGGTGTTGTGCCGGAGGGGCAGGCGGGACAGTACACCGGCGGTCTCAAGCTCGCGCAGGCGGGTCGCGAGTATGTTCGTCGGCACTCCGAGGTCGCGCTGCAGGTCGCCGTAGCGCTGCGGCCCGTTGAGCAGCCGCTCCACGATGAGCAAGGCCCACCGCGCTCCAACGATATCGAGGGCCGCGGCGAGATCGCTCACTCGGTCGGATCGTCGTCCGGCTTCATCCAAAACGGCGAGTAGTGGTAGCCGTCGGGGTCGTCGAACTGGCGCTGGTACATGAAGGGGTAATCGTCGGTATCACCGATCCGCCCGCCGGCGGCACCGGCGCGTTCGACGAGCTCGTCGACCGCCTGACGGCTGCCGAGGTCGAATGAGACCGTGACCTTCGAGGGGGTGTCGGGTCCGCCGACGAGCTCCTCGGCGCCGCCGACGCTCGCATACATTTCGCGGCTGCCGAGCATGACGTACTGCTCGGGCGCGATCGCGAAGCATGACACGTTGTGATCGGACATTTCCGGGTCGAGGGTCCAGCCGAGGGCGGTATAGAAGGCTGTCGAGCGCTGAACGCTCTCGACCGGGCAGGTGATGAAAAGGCTCATGCGGCTCATACTTGCAAAATGCAAGTGCGACGTCAAGATCTAGTTAGTTGGCTCGTATCCCTAAGGATTTGAGACGCCTGAGTATGAGACACGTCGCCTCGGCCAGTAGAAGGTTTTAAGTGCCCGTAAGGGGATACTTCACCGGGCACTGGTTCTTTATTTTGGCTCGCTAGAGCGGCCGACCATAGGGATAGTCCACCCATAGCCCGGTGCCTTCTTCTGGGCAGGCCAGGTCCGCGCCGTTCCGCGTGGACCAGTAGTCCGCGGGGAAGCGGGATCCTTGAAGCACGGCGTTCAAATCGACGCCGTGCTCCTCGCGTCCGTCGGCGAATCGCGCGTCATACCGAATGCTGCGGTAACGACTCTTCAACCAGCGACGCCTCCGCCATGAGGCCGCGGCTCGGACGGCAACCGGCATTTGTGAACTCATTCCTACATTCTCCCTTGCCGCTCGCCCTCATGTTGTGATCAGCGCACGAAGGCGCAATCGAGATGTGCCCGTTAGCCGGTCGACTTACGGACACTAATGCAGGACGCTCTCACGGCATCTCAAAAGTGAGTCGAGTTTGACGTCGATCTTGAGGCCCAGCATTCTCTCCCGTTCAACGAGCACCTTGGGTTCGCGGTCGAATGGCAGTCATGGTCAGTCGCTTGAACGGCTTCCGCGCATCAAAACGCAACCTCACTGCGGATATACTCGCGTCACCGGTCCGGGTATAGCAAAGGGCCGCTCGTCAGGGCCTAGCCGAATTTCAGATCAAGTACTGTATTTCCTGAGGTCCAGGAAAGCTCCGGATCAGGGCCCCGGTAGTGGAAAAATCCCCGCAACGCGGAACTTGCTGTGTCCAGATCGACGACAACGCCGCTAGGTGCGAACGCAGGACCCGTAGGAATGAAAATCTCAGACTCTGCTTTCCCCTTCATTAAGCCCAACACCCGCCACGCACTCTCGTCTTGAGAATTAGCCGTGCAGTGCACGATGAAACCCGTCGCAGGACTTCCCATAGCCTCAAACAATCGATCACTACGTCCGACAAAGAAACGCCCCGCCTCAGCGCTGTCCCAAGACGAAAGCGCCGCCAGTGACGATGCCTTCGCTGTCTCGGTCGGCGGCACCTCGACACCATTGACAACCCACACGTCCCGGGGCGTCCTCTGTTTACTGTGAAGTAGTCCGAGGCGAATGATGTTACCGACCATCACGCCAATTGCGCTTGCGGGAACTACCACTGGCCAGAGCTTAGACCAAGGCGCAGGAAACTGCGAAAGAAGGAAGCTTGCCGCGACGACAGTGAGGACAAAAATTATGGTGACCCAACTTTCTCGGACGAGTCCCCGAATTAAACCGCCCCCAAGTATGCCGGCGGCGAGTAAGATGCCGATTTCGAAACCGTTCGAGCCACCAGTCAATGAGAAGGTGGAGAAAAATATCCCTGCCGCAAAAATAAACGCCATCACCCACAGGGCCCAAGCTGCGCGGAAGAAACGGAAGTACGACGAAAAAGTCTGCATCTCTTTCATATTACAAAATCATCCTGTAACTAAATTCTCGAGTAGTAACCCGACTTGCATGAGCTAGACGTGCTGTAGCTCTAAGTTGAATGCTTCCAGAACGGACTGTAGACGGGACACCCGCCAATTCCCATTTTTCGCTGATGTCCATCCCTGCTGCGAGCCCACCTGCGAAGAAGGCATATCCCGCCGCCAGGAACGACCGTCTTGCCCTCGACACCGACACCTTCCCCCGAAGGGTTTTGCAGGTTGAGCGTGGTTAGGGGAGGCGCGAGGCGCTGCCCGACCCCAAACTCCAAGTTCCTACCGTTCCAAAACCCTTGAGATGCGAGGCGTCCCAAGGCTGAGGAAAGCAACGCGTTCGCAGGTTCTGGTTCCTGTGGAATCACATGGCTTTCCCAGCACCAGGCCATTCTCATAACTATGTCTCGAACCCCTTGGTGGAATCGGCATACTAATCATTAGTTACGAGACACATTCGGAGGCAGGCGTGTCGAAACTTATTGGCTATGCACGCGTTTCGACACGGCAGCAGTCCACCGACCGGCAACAGGCAGATCTACTCGCCGCCGGCGTTCGACCCGATGACCTATACATCGACCATGGAGTCTCCGGGGCGCGTGCTTCGCGACCACAGTTCGATCGGGCACTCGACGCGCTCATCCAGGGTGACACTCTCGTCATCACGACTTTGGACCGGCTCGGTCGATCCACCCATAACATGCTCGCCTTCGCCGATGAACTCCGCGGCAGGGGCGCCGGTCTGCGGGTGCTGAACCTGGGCGGTGGCGACGTCGACACCGCAACACCGATGGGCGCAATGTTGTACACGATCATGGCCGCCCTCGCGCAGATGGAGCACGAGATCAAGCGCGAACGTGTCACGGACTCCATTAACAAGCGTCGCAAGGCTGGCCTCGGCCTTGGCGGCCGACCCCGCCAGGTCACTGATAGCCAAATTCAGAATGCTGTCCGCCTGGTTAAAGGTGGCGAGCCCGCGGCGCGGGTTGCCAGGGACCTGGGAATGTCCCGGGCGACTTCCTACAGGCGGTCACGAGCCCTTGCCGACCAGCAGGATGCATATAGCCCCACATAGGCCGCTTTTTCGCGCCAACGTTGACCCCGACTGGGTTGCGGGGGTGGGAGCGTTCCCTGTCTGCCGGGCCTGCGAACGGTGCGTAGCTGGTGCCGGGCGTCTTTTGGTAGCTGCTGCCACGGAACACCAGTTCCGCGTTCAGTTGCTTGTCGGTGATGGTTTCCAGTGATTCGGGCGGGCAGCACCCGGCGTCGCTGTCGCACAGCAGGTTCTGCCAGTGTGACGGGGTGACCAGCCACGCGTCCTGCAGCGGGGTACCTGCGCTGTCCAGTGCCTCGATGACGGCCTCGACGTGGTCGTGGAAGGGGCGGGGCTGTCCGGGCGGGGGGTGCTGGCCGTGTAGATGGCCAGCAGCACCGCCGTGGCCTGAGTGTCCAGTGCGAGGTAGTCCACCAGGGAGCGGGCGAAACCGGCGGGTTCCGCGAACGCGGGGGCGTCGACCCGCAGTGTGGCGCCCAGCGTCTTGCCCCGCATGGTCAGGAACACAAAGGATTCCCGCGGTACGAACCCGAGGGAGTGCGGGATGAAACCGAGGATGTCGGCGGGGCTGGAGATGCGGATTGCGTCGTTCATGTTGAAAGTCCTTTGCTGAGGAATTTGGTGGGTGGGGCGGCTCGTGGTCACCTAAGCCGCCCCAGGCGACAACTTGGTCCGCGTCCGCACCCGTTTCCCGCCCGCTTGACAGACATAGAAGCGTCGATAATGGACCTTCTGTCAGGCTGTCTCGGTCAGGCAAACAAGTGCTTACTGACAACGCGGCCGGAATCGGCGGCGGTTTCGACCCGTTCATGATTGGGGTCAATTCGGGCTATCTACGGCGGGGAATAGGAGCCGTTGGGGTAGCTCCTTGGCAGCAGTAGCCGTGGATAAACTACGAGAATTGTCCCCGTTGCGGGGACTCAAGCAAGGAGCCGGGTGTCGGCCTGGAGTTGCCGCCGTGAAAGGCTGCAGTTATGGAAAACTTACCTCGGGAACATGACCTCGTTCTCTATGGAGCGACAGGGTTCGTTGGCCGGCTGATCGCCGCCTACGTCGCAGAGCATGCACCGGCAGGTATGCGGGTCGGACTCGCGGGCCGGTCCAAACCCAGGCTTGAGGCGGTTCGGTCGCAGTTGCCGGAAGCGGCGCACGGATGGGCCCTTATTGAAGCTGACTCGGAGGCCGGGGACACTATCGCGGCCCTCGCCGCGGGCACCCGTGTGCTGTTCACAACCGTCGGTCCATACGCGAAACACGGACTACCCGTCGTGGAGGCATGCGCACGGGCCGGTACTCACTACGCCGACCTCGCCGGTGAGGTGTCCTTCATCCGGGAGGCGATCGATCGCTACGACGCCCTGGCCAAGACGAGCGGGGCCAGGATTGTGCACTCCTGCGGCTATGACTCCGTGCCGTCCGACCTCGCCGTACTGCTGCTTCATCAGGCGGCAGAAGCCGACGGCGCTGGCGGCCTGCTCCAGGTTCAACTAGTTGCTAGGGCCAAGGCCGGCATCAGCGGAGGCACGCTCGAGTCGATGCGCGGGCAGCTCGACGCGATGCGATCGAGCCCCGCCCTGAGGTCATTGGCCGCAGACCCCTTCGCTCTAAGCCCTGACCGGGCACGGGAGCCGGAGATACAACAGCCTCCTGACGCCGGTCCGGTGCGCCGTTCCGATGACGGCACCTGGACCGTGCCTTTCATCATGGCCCCATTCAACACTCGGATAGTGCGCCGCAGCAACGCATTGCAGGGCTGGGCCTACGGCCGCTCCCTTCAGTACGGCGAGGTGATGGGAATGGCCCGCGGACCGGCAGGAGCGGTTCTCGCCAGGGCAACGGCGCTCGGGCTTCGGGCATTTGTGGGTGCGATGGCGTTCCCGCCCACCCGGTGGGTGCTCGACCGCTGGCTGCCGGCACCAGGTGCAGGTCCGAGCATCAGCACGCAGCGCGCAGGCTGGTTCCACTCCCAGGTAACCGCCCGCACCGAAGACGGGCACCGTTACCAGGCAATTGCTGCCGGCCCCGGTGATCCCGGCTATGCCGCCACCGCCGTCATGGCAGGGGAGACTGCACTCGCTCTAGCCCTCGACAGTGACCGGCTGCCAACCGCGAAGGGGTCACTGACACCGGCCACTGCACTCGGCAACGTGCTCATACAGCGACTCCGTGCGGCCGGCCACACTTACGAGGTCACCAAACTCGTCGGAACTAGATCCTGCAGATCGACGGCGCAGGCAGGGAAGTGGACTAGTGCTTGGGTGTTCCGCTGGATTGGCGGGGGATGAGGGTAGGCATGGATCGCCGAATGAGGGGTTCGGTTGCGGGGTTGACGATGAGGTCGATGGCGGTGGCGGCGATCTGGTCCAGGGGAACGTGGACGGAGCTTAGGGGTGTGGGCAGCCGCGCCGAAAGGGGTGTGTCGTTGTACCCGACCAGTGCGAGGTCTTCGGGGATGGTGATGCCGTTGCGGTGTGCTGCCGCCATCACGCCCATGGCGATGTTGTCGTTGGCCGCGAAGACCGCTGTGGGACGATGGCCAGCGCTAAGGAGTGTTTCGCCGGCGGTGTAGCCGTTTTCGATGCCGTAGCCTGCGGCGATGAGCCATTTGTCGGCCGGTTTGATGCCGGCTTCTTCCATGGCTCTGCGGGCGCCGGCGAGACGGGCTTTCCCGGAGGATGTGAAGTCAGGGCCGGTGACGACAGCGATCTCGCGGTGTCCGAGGTCGATGAGGTGGCGCACGGCGAGGTAGCCGCCCACTTCGTCGTCTCCGAGGGCGGATGGGCTGATGCCGTCGGTGCGCAGTACCAATGCATGCGCTACCCGGCGTTCACGCAGGAGCCGGGGGAGTTTGTCGTCGAGCCGGGCCGTGGCCAGGATCAATCCGTCCACGTTGCGGTCGAGCAGGGTTTCGGCTGCGCTGCGTTCCTCGTCAGGGTCATCTCCGCTGGTGGCAACCATGGCGAAGTAGCCGCGGGAGGATGCGGCTTTTTCGAGTTCTTCGAACATCAAGGCCATGACGGTGTCGCTCAAGCGGGGGACAAGGACGCCCAGGGTGCGGGTTTCGCCGCGGCGCAGGCTGGAGGCGAAGGAGTTCCTCCGGTAACCGAGCTCCTCGGCCACTTTCCGGACGTTCGCTGCAGCTGCTGAGCGAGACGTGGTCCTTTCATCCAGGGCGCGGCTGGCCGTGGAAATGCTCACGCCACTGGCCGCTGCGACGTCCTTCAGCGTGACGACAGTGCCGGTGGCGGCCGGATCCATAAGGGTTCTCCTCTTCAGCAAGGGTGTAACAGACACTCTAATCCTCCTGACTTGCAAACGTTCTCTTGACAGTGAGCTGCGACACGTGCAAACTTGAAAACGTTCCCGCAAACGTTCTCATGACAGCGGGACTGCCGACCATCAATGAAGACAAGAGGTAGCTGCAATGACACTCGATCTCCGCGGACTCAGCCCCGCACCTGTCACCCCGTTCACCGAAGATGGCGCTATCGACTACCCGGCGATCCAGCGTCTTGGCTCGTGGCTCGGTTCGATTGAAGGCGTTAAGAGCCTCGTCGTCCTGGGGCACGCGGGCGAAGGCACGTTCCTTACTGAAGAGGAGCAGCTTGACGTTATCCGCGCGTTCGTTGCCTCCACCGACGGCCGCGTGCCGGTCGTGGCGGGCATCACCAAGGAGGGCAACAAGACCGCGGCCCTAGAGGCAAAGAAAGCTGTCGAGGCCGGCGCGTCAGCCGGTCTGGTCTACCCCTCGCACGGGTGGCTGCGTTTCGGATACCAGGACGGCGCGCCGCAGACGCGCTACAAGGAGATCTATGAAGAGTCCGGTCTGCCGCTGATCCTGTTCCAGTACCCGGACAACACCAAGGCGAGCTACAACCTGGACACCCAGCTGGAGATCGCTGGCCAGGAGGGCGTCTTTGCCACGAAGAACGGTGTCCGGAACATGCGCCGGTGGTACACGGAGATCCCCGCACTGCGCGCCGCGTACCCCGAACTGCAGGTGCTGTCCTGCCACGACGAATACCTGCTGCCAACGATGTTCGATGTCGACGGTCTGCTCGTCGGCTACGGCAACATCGCCCCCGAACTGCTCGTCGAACTGATCGAAGCCGGCAAGGCGCAGGACTACAAGCGTGCCCACGCCATCCATGAGCGCCTGCTCCCCGTGACCAAGAACGTTTACCACCGCGGGTCCCACATGGAAGGCACCGTCGCCTTGAAGTGGGGCCTGGTGAACCGCGGCATTCTTGACCACGCCACGGTGCGCACCCCGCTCCTGCCCCTGCCCGAGGGCGCCGAAACCGAAATTGCCGAAGCCTTCGCTGCCGCCAACATCGGCAAGGTCACCGTCAGCGCCTGATTCCACCCTTTACGGGTCCTCACGGGTGGCGTGCCCCTGGCCCGCCACCCGTGCCCTAACTTTCACTCTCCGTCCCGGGCCAATGACGCCCCCAGCAGTGTCGCTGTATAAGGAGGACTCGCCGATGCGCGAGCAGCAGAATAAGACCATCACCCACCAGGAAACCAGGGAAGAACAGATGGCAACCCAGCAAGGAAACCAGGCCCCCGCGGCCGCGAAGAAGCACCGGACTTTCCTGCAGTACCTTGCCCTGATGGGCCCGGCCTTCGTCGTCGGAGCCTGGCAGTTCGGCCCCGGAAACCTCACCACCGCCGTGCAGGCCGGAAGCCGGTTCGACTACAGCCTCGTCTGGGTCATCGCAGTCTCAACGATCCTGATGATCTTCTTCACGGACATGAGCGTCCGGCTCG
The DNA here is from genome assembly GCF_059089735.1 of Arthrobacter sp. sptzw32. Classification (NCBI taxonomy): domain Bacteria; kingdom Bacillati; phylum Actinomycetota; class Actinomycetes; order Micrococcales; family Micrococcaceae; genus Arthrobacter; species Arthrobacter sp. sptzw32. Next base: position 152,900 of record NZ_JBNHEZ010000004.1, read on the forward strand.
GCATCGCCACCCCCGTCTCTTTGATCTCCTCGATCAAGGACCACCTCGGCAAATGGGTCGGCCTGCTCGCAGGCTTTGGCGTCTTCGGTATCACCCTCATGTTCTCCGTCGGCAACGCCGTCGGATCCGGCCTCGGCCTGTCACTGATCTTCGGCGGCTCCCCGGTCCTGTGGACCGTTGTCTGCACCATCGCCGTCGCGATCGTCCTGGCTTTCAAAAACGTCTACGGCATCGTCGAAAAAGCACTCCTGGTCATCGTTGTCCTGATGGGCATCGCCTTCATCGCCAGCACCGTCGTCGCGCAGCCCGACTGGTACCGGTCCCTCGAAGGAATGGTCCCAAGCCTGCCTGCCGGAAGCGAACTCCTCATCATTGCCCTCGTAGGCACCAACTTCTCCATCAACGCCGCCTTCTACACCTCCTACGGCATCAAGGAACACCGCCGCACCCGCGCCGACTACAAGGACATCACCCTCGTTGACACCATCCCCGGCATCGTCGCCCCCGGCATCATGACCGCCCTGGTCATCATGGTCGCCGCCGCCGTACTGGGAAAGACCGGGGCCGAGGCCGGGACCATCAACGCCCTCGCCTCCATCTTCACCCCGCTGGCCGGCCCCACCGGGGCCATGCTCTTCGCCCTGGGACTTTCCGGAGCAGCGTTCTCCTCCATGATCGCCAACGCCACCGCAGGCGGTACCATGCTCTCCGACGCCATCGGACGCGGTGCCAAAGCAGGATCCCCCGCAGCGCGCATTTTTACCGCAGCGATCCTTGCCTTCGGCCTGATCATCACCCTCTCATTCCAGTCCTCACCCGTCGGCCTGATCGTCATCGCCCAGTCCCTCACAGTCCTCATCGCACCCCTGCTCGGAGTCCTGATCGTCACCATGGCCAACAAAACCGCCGTCATGGGCGACCTCCGCAACAAGTGGTGGCAAAACCTTTTCGGAGCCATCGGCCTCATCGCCATCTTCGCCCTGTCTTTCCGGCTCATCAGCACCCTGATCGGCTAGCTGAACGCGGCACAACCACACAAGTAATGCCCCCACCCCCGATGGTGGGGGCATTACTGTCCATAAATGCAGGTTGCTTCTTTGCCAAAGGCGGTCGCTCAGTAGCTGGCGGGGGTGCCGCCGTCGGCTTGCTGGATGTATTGGGCGGCGAGGGCCTCGGAGCCTCGGGCGAGGAGCGCGACGTCGGCGCCCACCAGGATGAACCTGGCGCCGTTGGCAAGGTAGTGGCGGGCGGTGTCGGGGTTGAAGGCGTTGACGCCGGCAGGTTTGCCCGCGGCTTTGGCAGCAGATAGGCAGTGTTCGACGGCGGCACGCACCTCGGGGTGTTCCTGCTGTCCCAGCAGGCCCATGGATGCGGCAAGGTCCGACGGGCCAACGAAGATGGCGTCCACGCCGTCGACCTTCAGGATGTCCTCGACCGCGTCCACCGCCGTCGTCGACTCAATCTGGACCGTGACGCTGATGGTCTCATTCGCTCGGGCGAGGTAGCCAGGGACCCGGTTCCAGCGGGCGGCCCGGGCAAGGGCGGAACCAACGCCGCGGATGCCTTCGGGCGGGTAGCGGGTGGCCGCGACAGCGGCTTCTGCCTCGGCCACCGAGTTGATCATGGGGATGAGCAGGTTCTGCACGCCGAGGTCCAGGTATTGCTTGATGATCACGGTGTCGTTGACCGGCGGCCGCACGAGGGTGTGGACCGGGTAACCATGGGTGGCCTGGAGCTGGGCGAGGATGGATTCCAGCCCATTAGGGGAGTGCTCCGCGTCCACCAGCAGCCAGTCCAGCCCGGATCCGGCGCACAGTTCTGCAATGAGTGGGCTGCCGGAGCAGACCCACATCCCGGCCAGCGGACGGCCTGCCTGACCCTTTTGCTTTTGCTCAGCGAGGGCGTCGCGGAAGGTGGGTTCTAATCGAAGCGGCATGTGACACTCCCGAGGGGTCCGTAGTCGGCGTGGACGGTGTCGCCCTTGTGAACCCAGAGCGGGCGGGTGAAGGATCCGGCGAGGATGATGTCGCCGGCCTTTAGCGAGTCCCCGTGCGCGGCAATTTTGTTCGCCAGCCAGTGGACGCCGTTGGCCGGGTGGTCCAGGACCCCGGCTGCGACGCCGGTTTCCTCCACGGTCTGGTTCTTGTAGAGGATGGCCGAGACCCAGCGGAGGTCCACGGCGTCCGGCTTCACCGGGTTCCCTCCAATCACCATCGCGCCCATCGCGGCGTTGTCGGAGATAGTGTCCACGATGGTCCGGCCCTCCATCTCAATCCGCGAATCGAGGATCTCGAGGGCCGGGACCACATAGTCGGTGGACTTCGTGACATCGAAAATGGTGACGCCGGGCCCCTTGAGCCCGTCCTTGAGGACAAACGCCAGCTCCACCTCAACCCGCGGATGGGTGTAACTGTCCCACTCCACCGAGCAGCCGGATTCCAGCACCATGTCACCGAAGATGGCCCCGTAGTCCGGTTCGGTGATACCGGTGGCGTCCTGCATGGCCTTGGACGTAAGGCCGATCTTGCGGCCCACCAGCGTTCTTCCGGCCTCCTCGTTCCGGCGGCGCCACAACTGCTGGACGGCGTAGGAATCCTCCACGGTCATCTCCGGGTACCGGGCCGTCAGGCGTGGAACAGGGGTCCGGGTCCGGGCCGCCTCCAGCAGTTCGTCGGCGATGGCCTCAATCGTCTGGGCATCGAGCATGGCTACAGCTGCGCCCCCAGCTTGAAACCGGTCCGGTCCCCGTCCGGGGAAGCGTCCTTGCGCGTGTAGGAGAAGCCGTCCGCACCCACGGTCACGGCCATTTCACTCTTTTCCTCGCGTTCGATGACCGGTTGGGGGTTGCCGTCCAGGTCCAGGACGAGGGAGGCTTCGGTGTACCAGGACGGGACGACGGGGTTGCCCCACCAGTCGCGGCGCTGGTTGTCGTGGACGTCCCAGGTGATGGTGGGGTTGTCGGGGTCGCCGGTGTAGTAGTCCTGGGTGTAGATCTCGATGCGGTGGCCGTCCGGGTCCAGGATGTAGAGGTAGAAGGCGTTGGAGACGCCGTGCCGGCCGGGCCCGCGTTCGATGCGGTCGCTGATGCGCAGGGCGCCCATCTTGTCGCAGATCTGGATGATGTTGTGCTTCTCGTGGGTGGCGAAGGCGACGTGGTGCATGCGGGGGCCGTTGCCGCCGGTGAGGGCGGTGTCGTGGACGGTCTGTTTGCGGTGCATCCACGCGGCGTAGGTGACGCCGTCGGAATCCTTGATGTCCTCGGAGACGCGGAAACCGAGGTCCTCCAGGTAGGCGCGGCCGCGGGGGACGTCGGGGGTGACCTGGTTGAAGTGGTCCAGGCGCACCAGTTCGCCGGCGGAGTAGAGGTCGTAGCGCTGGGTGAGGCGCTCGACGTGCTGCACGTCGTAGAAGAACTCGTACGGGAAGCCCAGCGGGTCCTCCACGCGTACGGAGTCGCCGACTCCCTTGGTGAACCCGTCCTTGCGGCGCTCCACCCGGCAGCCCAGCTCGCGGTAGTAGGCCTCGGCGGCGTCCACCTCGGCGGAGGACTTCACCCGGTAGGCGAAAGCGGCGACGGCGGCGATGGGTCCCTTGCGCAGCACCAGGTTGTGGTGGATGAACTCCTCCAGGGAACGCAGGTAGATCGCGTTCTCGTCTTCCCCTGTGACGTGCAGGCCCAGGACGTCCACGTAGAACTCGCGGGACTTGGCGAGGTCCGTGACCACGATCTCCATATAGGCACAACGGACGATATCCGGGGCCGTAACAGAAGGGGTGGGAACAAAGCTGGTCATGATGGTCTCTCTTCTTCGAAAGCAGGTTTGTGGGGACCCAACTGACTCGCAGTAGGTGTCGTTTTGGAGCCTCAAAACGACAACAAATGTGAGCTACTTGGGCTGCCAGGGCCTGGTTGGGTGGTTAGCCTTCGTTGGCGGCGGAGGTTTCGATGCTGCCGAATTTGGGGGTGTGGACGGTGCCGAGGGTGATGTGGACGGCTTGCTGGTCGGTGTAGAAGTCGATGGAGCGGTAGCCGCCTTCGTGGCCCAGGCCTGAGGCTTTGACGCCGCCGAACGGGGTGCGCAGGTCGCGGACGTTGTGGCTGTTCAGCCACACCATGCCGGCCTCGACGTTCTGGGAGAAGTTGTGCGCGCGGGTGAGGTTCTGGGTCCAGATGTAGGCGGCGAGGCCGTATTTGGTGTTGTTGGCCAGGGCGAGGGCTTCGTCGTCAGTGTTGAACGGGGTGATCGCCACGACGGGGCCGAAGATTTCCTCCTGGAAGATCCGGGCGTCGGGGGCGACGTCGGCGAACACGGTGGGTGCGATGTAGTTGCCTTCGGGCAGGTGGTCCGGGCGGCCGCCGCCGGCCAGGAGCCGGCCTTCGGACTTGCCGATCTCCACGTAGGAGGCCACCTTTTCGAAGTGCTCCGGGTGGACCAGGGCGCCCACCTGGGTCTTGGGGTCGTGCGGATCACCCACCACGATGTTCTTGGCGCGGGCGGCATACTTCTCGCAGAACTCGTCGTAAATGGCGCGTTCGACCAGGATGCGGGAACCGGCGGTGCAGCGTTCGCCGTTGAGTGAAAAGACCCCGAACAGGGCCGAATCGATCGCGGCGTCCAGGTCTGCGTCAGCGAACACCACACAGGGGGACTTCCCGCCGAGCTCCATGGACAGGCCCTTGAGGTTCTCAGCCGCGTTCCGGAAGATCGTCTGGCCGGTGGTGGTCTCGCCGGTGAAGGAGATCAGCGGCACGTCCGGGTGCTTGACCAGCGCGTCGCCAGCTTCCTCGCCGAGACCGTTGACCAGGTTGAAGACGCCGTCGGGCAGTCCCGCGTCCTTGAAGATCGTGGCCCACAGCGAGGCGGACAGCGGGGTGAACTCGGCGGGCTTGAGGACCACGGTGTTGCCGGTGGCCAGCGCCGGGGCGAGCTTCCAGGACTCCAGCATAAACGGGGTGTTCCACGGGGTGATCAGGCCCGCGACGCCGATCGGCTTGCGGTTGACGTAGTTGATCTGCGAGCCGGGGACCTTCATGGCGTCGTCGAACTGCGCCACGATCAGGTCCGCGAAGAAGCGGAAGTTCTCGGCCGCACGCAGCGCCTGGCCCTTGGCCTGGGTGATTGGCAGGCCGGTGTCGAACGTTTCCAGTTCTGCGAGGCGGGCTTCCTGGGCCTCGACGGCGTCGGCGATCCTGTTCAGGATGCGGGCGCGTTCACGGGGCTTCATCTTCGGCCATGGGCCGTTGACGAAGGCCTCACGTGCGGCGGCGACGGCGAGGTCGATGTCCTCTTTCTGGCCGGCCGCAGCAGTGGCGTAGTTCCGGTTGGAGACAGGGTCCAGGACGTCGAAGGTCTTACCGCCCACGGAATCAACGAAGTGGCCGTTGATGTAGTGCTGGATATGGGTGGGAAGGTCTTCAGGAACGTAGTGCTTGGAGGTCTCTGTTGAGGTCGTCATCATTGAAGTCCTAAATGTGTTTGGTTCGGGCAAGGTAGGCGTCCAGGGTGGCGGAACGGTGGAGACGGGCGGCTTTTTCGATGGTGTCGGCGTCGGCGCCGGTTTCGAAGAGCTTCAGCAGGGCCTCGTGCTCGTCCACCGAGTCATGCGCACGGCCGGGAACGAAGCGGAAGGTGGAGGACCGTATTGCTGCCAGCCGGTTCCAGCCGCGGTGCACCAGGTCCAGGATGTGCGGGTTGGGGCATTGCTCGAACAGGACGCTGTGGAAGTCTCGGTTCAGCTGGGTGAACCGGACAGGGTCGAAGTGGTCCAGGCACTCCCGCATCTCCTCGTTCACCGCACGGGCACGGGCGATGGCCTCTGCATCGATCAACGGGGCGGACAGCGCAGTGGCGGCCCCTTCCACGATGCTCAGGGTCTGCATCGTGTAGAGGTACTCCGTGGGGTCGATGCCGGCTACGGTTGCACCGACGTTCCGTTCGAACGTCACCAGCCCTTCGGCCTCCAAGCGGCGGATGGCCTCTCGGACCGGAACCACACTGAAGCCGAGGTCCTTGGCGATGCTGCCCAGGACCAGGCGGTACCCAGGGGTGTACGTTCCTTCCACGATGCGGGCCTTCACTGCTTCGTAGGCCTGTTGGGATTTGCTGCCGACGGCGGCCACCGGAAGGCGGGTCAGCGCTGCTTCAGTCATCAGATGCCTGTTCCGCTGGAAGGTTGAGTGCTTCCCATTCCTTATATCTGGCCTGCCAGTCCGCGTTCATCGGGTACAGGCCGTCCACGCTGTGGCCCTGCCGGACCATCTCGAAGATGAAGGTTTCTTCCTTTTCCTGCTGGATGCAGTCATCCACCAGTTCCTCCGCCATCGCTGGTGGGATCACCAGGATGCCGTCCGAGTCAGCCACGATGATGTCACCGGGCTGAACCGTTGCGCCGCCGCAGGCGATGGTGATGTCCGTATCCCAGGGGATGTGGCGGCGGCCGAGCACCGCGGGGTGCGGGTTGGCGAAGTACGTGGGCATGTCCAGCCCGGCGACGGCGGTGTAGTCCCGGACGCCGCCGTCGGTGATGATGGCCGCGGCGCCACGGACCTGGGCTCGGAGGGCGAGGATGTCGCCCACGGTTCCGGTACCTTTTTCGCCGCGGGCTTCCATGACCAGGATTTCGCCTTCTTTGACGGAGTCGATGGCCTTCTTTTGGGCGTTGAACCCGCCGCCGTAGGTCTTGAAGAGGTCCTCGCGGTTGGGCACGTAACGCAGGGTCCGGGCCAGGCCCACCACGCGCCGGTCCGGCCGGGTGGCCTGGAGACCGTCAATGCTCACGTTGTTCAGGCCGCGCTTGCGCAGCTGGGAAGACAGGGTGGCGGTGGCGACGCTCTCAAGCTTGGCCTTCAACCCAGGGGTAAGGACAGGTCCGACGGCGGGGAGCCCCGCGGCTGCGCGGGAGCCGTAGGCCTCTTCCCGCTGCAGGTCATCAACCTTGGGGCCGGCACCAAAGTCCGCGAACGGCGTCGTGCCTTCCTCCACCCGGGTGACCAGGCGGCCTGTGGTGAGGTCCCCTGCGGAGACCTCCACCTCCAGGACGTCTCCCGGCTTGGCCACGGAAGCGCCCGCGGGGGTGCCGGTGAGTATGATGTCGCCCTCCTCGAGGGTGAGCAGCTGGGACAGGTCCGCCACCAGGCGGGCGAACGGGAAGAGCAGGTCCTCGGTGGAGTCGTCCTGAACCAGCTCGCCGTTGTGCCAGGTGCGGATGCGCAGTTTGGCGGGGTCCACGGCGTCTGCCGGGATCAGTGCCGGGCCCACCGGGGTGAAGCCGTCGCCGCCCTTGGAACGGAGGTTCGAGCCCTTGTCCGCCCAGCGCAGGTCATAGACACCGAGGTCATTGGAGGCGGTAACGGCCCCGACGTGGCTCCAGGCGTCCTCGATTCCTACCCTGCGCGCAGCCTTGCCGATGATCAGGGCAATCTCACCCTCGTAGCCAAGGAGCTCGCAGCCGGCAGGACGTTCTACTGTGCTGCCGGTCACGGCCAAAGAACTTGGGGGCTTGAGGAAGTAGGACGGCTGGGCCGGAGTCCGCCCCCGCTGGGCGGCGCGGCTGGGGTAGTTGATATGGACGGCGATCACTTTCCGTGCTGCTGCCAAGGTGTCCCCATCGACCTGCTTCAAAACGTCTCCTTGATCAGTGCGAAATCGTATACGATCACTATCGCTTCCCAAGCGCGGCCCGTCAACCCCCTTCACCCTGCCTCGTTTTAGCTTCCTTGTCGTCCACATCACACGTGACGTACAGTGTTGGTCGGCAGCAGCTTTTCTCATATGGAAATACAAATTCCATTATCGAACAACCTTCCGGCCGCAAAGCCGCACAATGAAGTGAGGAATTCCGTGCAGTTTCACCACCACGGTTATGTATCCGGAGACCCGCGGATAAAGCCCGCCGCCGGCGTCGGCATCGACCGCCCCGCCGGGCTTCCGGACGAAGTGGACGTGCTGATCGTCGGGACCGGCCCGGCAGGAATGCTCGCCGCCGCGCAGCTCTCCCAGTTTCCGAACATCACCACTCGTATCATCGAGCGCCGTCCCGGCCGGCTCGCAATCGGCCAGGCCGATGGCATTCAGGCCCGCAGTGTGGAAACATTCCAGGCCTTCGGTTTCGCCGAGCGTATTATCGCCGAGGCCTACCGGATCACCGAGATGGCCTTCTGGAAGCCGGACCCGGCCCACCACTCCAACATCATCCGGACCGCCCGCACCGTTGACGACGAGATGGGCATCAGCGAGTTCCCGCACCTCATCGTCAACCAGGCCCGTGTGCTCGACTACTTCGCCGAGGTCATGGCCAATTCACCTACGCGGATGAAACCCGACTACGGCTACGAATTCCAAGGTTTGGAGGTCACCGACGGCGGCGACTACCCGGTCGCCGTGACCCTCCTCCAGACAGCCGGTCCCAACGAGGGCCAGGAGCGGATCGTGCGGGCCAAATACGTGGTGGGAGCCGACGGCGCGCGCAGCAAGGTGCGCCAGGCCATCGGCTGTACCCTCGCCGGTGACGCCGCCAACCACGCCTGGGGCGTCATGGACGCCCTCGCCGTCACAGATTTCCCGGACATCCGCACCAAGTGCGCCATCCAGGGCGCCGAGGGCAGCATCCTGCTGATCCCCCGGGAAGGCGGGCACCTGTTCCGCATGTACGTGGATCTGGGACAGGTAGACCCCGCCACTCACCACGCGGTGCGCAACACCACCATTGAGGAGATCATCGCCAAGGCCAACGCCATTTTGCACCCCTACATCCTGGATGTCCGCAACGTCGCCTGGCACAGCGTGTACGAGGTGGGCCACCGCCTTACCGACAGGTTCGACGACGTCCTGCCGGAGGACCGTGGCACCCGCACCCCGCGGGTGTTCATCACCGGGGATGCCTGCCACACCCACAGTGCCAAGGCCGGCCAGGGCATGAACGTCTCCATGCAGGACGGTTTCAACATTGCCTGGAAGCTGGGTCACGTCCTTGAAGGCCGCAGCCCCGAAAGCCTGTTGGCCACCTACTCCCAGGAGAGGCAGGTGGTGGCCAGGAACCTCATCGACTTCGACAAAGAGTGGTCCGCCATGATGGCCAAGAAGCCCGAAGAGTTCGAAAACCCCTCGGACCTGGAGGACTTCTACGTCCGCACCGCCGAATTCCCTGCCGGATTCATGACCCAATACGCGCCGTCCATGCTGGTGGGCACCGCACACCACCAAGAGCTGGCCACCGGCTTCCCAGTAGGCAAGCGCTTCAAGTCCGCTCCCGTTGTACGGGTGGGTGACACCAACCCGATCCACCTGGGCCACCACGCCACGGCGGACGGCAGGTGGCGGATCTATGTCTTCGCCGACGCCGCGCCGGCGGGGGAGGCAACAGGTGTGGCTGACTTTGCCGGGTGGCTCGCGGACTCGCCGGAATCGCCGCTGGCCGCAACGCCGTCGGACGCTGATCCTGACGCTTGGTTCGACGTGAAGGTGATTTACCAGCAGCCGCACACCGCCGTGGACATTAGCGCAGTTCCCGCGGTGTTCAAGCCGCAGGTGGGCCCGTTCAAGCTGACCGACTACGAAAAGGTGTACGCCACGGATCCGGCCGCCGACATCTTCGAACTGCGCGGCCTGGACCGCGGCGGCGTGGTGGTAGTGGTGCGGCCGGACCAGTACGTGGCGAACGTGCTGCCGCTGTCGGCAACGGTTGAGCTGGGCGAATTTTTCGCACCCCTGCTGAAGCCGCGCCACACAGCAGATCAGCCGCTGACGGTCTGACGTGTCCTGTACTCGGCGGCCGCATACACGCCGAGGACGCGCACCTCGGTGGTGAAAAAGTCCAGTTCCTCGAGGGCCAGCTTCAGGGGCAGGTCCTCGGGGTGTCCTTCAACGTCGGCCATGAACATGGTGGCCGCGAACTCGTTGCCCACCATGTAGCTTTCGAGCCGGGTCATGTTCACGCCGTTCGTGGCGAACCCGCCCAGAGCTTTGTACAGGGCGGAAGGGACATTCCGGACACGGAACACAAAGCTGGTGACTGCCGGCCCGGGCAGTTCGTTCCGTCCCGGCAGTTCCGTTTCCCGGGCAAGGACCACAAACCGGGTGGTGTTGGAGGGATCGTCCTCCACCCGTGAGGCCAGCACTTCCAGGCCGTAGATCTGGGCGGCCAGCGGGGGAGCGAGGGACAGCTTGCGGGGATCGTTCCACTCGCTGACTTCGCGCGCGGAACCGGCGGTGTCACCGGCGATGACAGGCTTGAGCCCGTGCTTCCGGATGAGGCGGCGGCACTGGCCAAGGGCATGGATATGGCTGTGGACTTCAGTGGCGTCCTCGATGGTGCTGCCCGGGATGCCCAGCAGGTCGAAGTGGATGGGCAGGAAGAACTCGCCCACAATCTGCAGGTTGGACTGGGGCAGCAGAACGTGGATGTCCGCCACCCTGCCGGCGATCGAATTCTCAATGGGGATCATGGCCAAGTCCGCCTCGCCGCCGGACACCAGTTCGAAGGCGTCCTCAAAGCTCGCGCACGGCACGCTTTCCAGTCCGGGGAACATCTGCTGGCAGGCGATATTGGAGTTGGCGCCGGGCTCACCCTGGTACGCAATCTTCTGAGGCATGATCCGTATGGTTTCACGGCCCGCACCTGCAGACCCAACTGGCAGCGCTAAGTGTCGTTTTTGAGCGTCAAAACGCCAGGGCCTGTTGGGGAGGCGCTCAGATGGAGGTGACGCGCAGCCAGACGTATTGCCGTGGCAGGAGCGTGACGCCTTCGTCCAGCTGCAGCACGGCCTCGGAGAGGAGGTCGACGGCGGCAGCTGAGTAACGTGCGAAGGTTTCTGGCGGCAGGGTCTGCGGCACATCGCTGAAGTTGGCAAGTGCCAGAATCAGGGTAGGCCCGCCGGGCCGCTGGTAGGCCAGGACGGAGCGGTTGTTGGTGGCGAAGTCGATCAGCCGGGTGCCGGCCAGCTCAGGAGTGGCTGCCCGGACCTCGATCATGCGTTTCATGCCGGCGTAGATTGCACCTTCCGGAGTGGACGGGTCCAACCGGTGCTCGTATTGCTCTTCGGGGAAGCGGGGCCGGTGGACCCAACGGCTGTCAGCTTCGTGGCCCTCCTCCCGGTCGTAACCGTAGTCGTTGACCTGGCCCACCTCGTCGCCCAGGTACAGCAGGGGGATCCCGCCTGTGCTGAAGGCAATCGAGTGGGCCAGGAGGATCCGCTCCACCGCCTCAGCCGGGCTGACCTCCATGCCGCACAGCGACGCCGTCGTACCCGAAATCCTGCAGTCACCGGTTTTGGGGTTGTCCTGGAAAGGAACCCCGCGGGCGAAGCTGCCGGGGAAGCGGTTGACGTAGAAGGAATTCAGGAAGCGGCGGTGGTCGTAGCCGTTGATGCCCAGTTCTGCGGCGTCCTCGTCGGCGAATGTCCAGCCGATGTCATCGTGGCTGCGGACGTAGTTGACCCAGGACGTGCCCTCGGGGATGTTGTGGCGGCGCTCCAGTGCCTGTGCCAGCAGTGAGACGTCGCGGGTGGCCAGGGATTCCCAGATCAGGGCCATCTGCAGCGGGTTGTAGGAGATTTGGCACTCAGCGGGGTCGATGTAGAGCGCCACCTCATCCGGATGGACGATCGCCTCGGACTTGAACAGCAGCGACGGGGCAGCCAGCCTGCACACCGCGTTGAAGCCCTGGAGCAAGGTGTGGGCTTCCGGGAGGTTTTCGCACGGCGTGCCGAGCTTTTTCCAGATGAAGGCCACGGCATCCATGCGCAGGATGTCCACGCCCTGGTTGGCCAGGAACAGCATCTCGCCGGCCATGGCGCGGAAGACCGCGGGGTTGGCGTAGTTCAGGTCCCACTGGTAGGTGTGGAAGGTGGCCCAGACCCAGCGCCCGTCCTCCATCTGAATGAAGGATCCCGGGTGGTTCTCAGGAAAAATTTCACGCACGTTCTGCTCGTAGGCGTCCGGCATGGTCCGGTCCGGGAAGATCCAGTAGTAGCCGCTGTATTCCGGATCGCCGGCTGCGGCGCGCCTGGCCCACTCGTGTTCGTCGGAGGTGTGGTTGAAGATGAAGTCCACTACCAGGCTGATGCCGTTCGCCCTCAGCTCGGCGGCCAGTGACCGCAGCTGTTCCATCGTTCCCAGCTTCGGGTTCACGTCGCGGTAGCTGGAGACCGCGTAGCCGCCGTCCGAGTGCGGCTCGGGGGCCAGGAACAGCGGCATGAGGTGCAGGTAAGTGAGCCCGAGTTCCTTGAAGTATGGGATGCGGGCGCGGACTCCTTCCAGGCTTTCCGCGTACCGGTCCACGTAGCAGACCCCGCCCAGCATGTCGTTGGACAGGAACCAGCCGCTTTTGGCCTCCCGTTCGGCGTCGAGGACCTTCAGCTCCTCCGGACGTTCCTGCCAGGAGCGGGCGCTTTGCAGGACCAGCGCCGTTAGCTGGTCCAGCCAGTCGGCGCGGGAGCCGTACAGCGAGTGGAAAAGGCGGCAGAGGTCAGGAAAGTGCCGGTGGAACCGCTGCTCGAAGTCAGCTCCTGCGGTGAGGTGCGCTCCTGCAAGTGCGCGGACGACGTGCTGCCGCGCCGTTTCGTCCACGCTGACGGATTCCTGCATTGCTTTTCCCCTTCCGCACTCCGGCCGGCTGATCCGGCATGCACTGGTTACGGCAGTATGCCACGGCGGGCGGCACTGTGCGCGAGCGGGGCAGCGGCTCCACGACGCGCCAGAACCAATGCGGATGCAAAGAGTGCTACCAGGACAACCGCTGCCAGCCAGGCCCCCTCAACGGTTCGGGGCCAGATCCCCGCCAGGCCAAGGAAAGCGGGGACCGTGGCAGTCGCCGGGCTGGCCAGGACCAAGGCCCACCCGATGAGCGGCTCCAGGCGTCCCAGCCCCAAAGCCATTGATCCGAACATCAAGGCCCAGAGAACTGCCCACGCCAGCCACAATACGGCCAGCAAGGGATCAGTCCCACGCCAGGAAGCGGCCAGCAGCAGCCCGACAAACGCAACCATGCCGCAGAACCACCCCAATCCCTTCGAGCCCAGGTTCAGCAGGACGTCCAAACCCACGTAGACGTACGTCAGGCCGAACAGAACCATGCCCGCTGCGGTGGGCAAAGTGGCGGCAGGGCCGCCTTCAGCCAGGAAAACGACGGCCAGCACCAGTTGGATGGAGCCCACCACCAGGCTCAGCACGGCCGCGTCGCGGCGCGGCAGGTGCCCCAGCAGGGCGAGGCCATTAACCAGCAGTGCGGCGCCGGAGAGGAGGAGGCATATGTGCGGCATCAGAACCCGCCCTCGCCTTCCGGCCCAGCCGCTGCGGGTTTCATAAAGTGGAATTTTGTGATCACATTATGGAGGTTAGCTGTGGGCTCGGGTGCTCGCCTAACGAGCTCAAGTCGTAATCGGATAAGTCGAAACCCAGACCGGGACAGCGCTGCCTCGCTTCGCCGTCCCGTGCCAGGCCCAGTAAGGAATAGTTCATGGACGCACGGTTGGAGGCCATCAGGGACACGGTCCTGGCCCGTAACCCCGGCGAGGCGGAATTCCACCAAGCCATTACAGAGGTCTTCGAAAGCCTGGAGCCGGTCCACGACAGACACCCCGAATTTCTCGAAGCGGCCATCCTGGAGCGGCTCTGCGAACCGGAACGGCAGATCATCTTCCGGGTGCCGTGGACTGACGATGCGGGACGCGTGCAGATCAACCGCGGCTTCCGGGTGGAGTTCAGTTCCGCCCTGGGACCGTACAAAGGCGGCCTGCGGTTCCACCGCTCCGTCTACCTGGGCATTGTTAAATTCCTTGGCTTTGAGCAGATCTTCAAGAACGCGCTCACCGGCATGCCAATCGGCGGCGGCAAGGGCGGTTCCGACTTTGACCCCCGCGGCCGCAGCGACGGTGAAGTCATGCGGTTCTGCCAATCCTTCATGACCGAGCTTTACCGCCATATCGGCGAATACACAGACGTTCCTGCCGGCGACATCGGGGTGGGCGGACGCGAAATCGGCTACCTTTTCGGCCAGTACAAGCGCATCACCAACCGCTACGAGTCCGGTGTGCTCACGGGCAAGGGCATCTCCTGGGGCGGCTCGCTGGTCAGACCCGAAGCCACGGGTTTTGGCACCGTGATCTTCACCCAGGAGATGCTGAAGACGCGGGGCACGTCCTTTGATGGCCAGCGAGTTGTGGTCTCCGGCTCCGGCAACGTGGCCATCAACGCGATTGCCAAGGCTCAGGCGCTGGGTGCCACAGTGGTGGCCTGCTCGGACTCGTCCGGTTATGTGGTGGATGAGGCCGGCATTGACGTGGCCCTGCTCCGCGAGGTGAAGGAGGTGGAACGAGGCCGCCTGAAGGACTACGCCGAACGCCGCGGCGGCACCTCCTACGTCGAAGGCGGCACAGTCTGGGACGTAAACGCCACCGTGGCGTTGCCCTGCGCCACCCAGAACGAGCTCGACGGCGATGCTGCCGCCCGGCTGGTCCGCAACGGGCTCCTCGCCCTCGGCGAGGGTGCGAACATGCCGTCCACCCGGGGCGCCGTGGCAGTGTTCCAGGAATCCGGTGTGCTGTTCGGTCCGGGCAAGGCGGCCAACGCGGGCGGCGTGGCGACATCGGCCCTGGAGATGCAGCAGAACGCCAGCCGTGACTCCTGGTCCTTTGAGCATACGGAGGAGCGGCTTACCGAAATCATGGTGGGCATCCACCACCGCTGCGCGTCCACTGCGGACGAGTACGGTGACCCGGGCAACTACGTGCTCGGCGCCAACATCGGCGGGTTCGTCAAAGTGGCCGACGCGATGCTGGCCCAGGGGTTGATCTAGCGGGAACCCCTCATCGGTTCCTGCCCCTGGCAGCCACACTCCACCGGCCTGCGAGTTGTCCTTGCTTTACGACGGCGACCTCATCCACGAGGTTGATCGCCAGGCACACGTGGTTGGGGATGGCCCTCAGCCGGGTGCCGATGGGCGGTGGTGCCCCGCGGCCGTTCCATTCCACCGTGGCGTGGTGCTCCGAGAGGGCTATGATGCGGGCATCGGGGTGATCGATCAGCCGGCCAAATCCAGTTGCCCAGGATGGGCGGTCACTGCCCAGGATCTTGCTGCCGGCGTCAATAATGAAGCGCGCAGGGGCTCCCGCCGGAGTGTCATGGTGGCTGACCACGGTGGCGGCGACGGTAAGGGCGATGTCTTCCAGGGCGCACCGGCCAAGCTCTAATTGCTGGGCGTCACCAAAAACATAGACGCCGGGACGCACCTCGGTGGCAGCGGATTCTTCCGTGAGCAGCGCCGTGGGGGTGGATCCACCGCTGCGGACCTGCGCCTCGAACCCGGCTTCGGCAAGTGCCTCTGCCGCCCGCCTCAGGGCTGCCTGCTCCTGCGCCGCAGCCTCGGCCGGCATTCCTGGGGCGTAGCTGTGGCCCGGGAAGGTGAACACACCTGCTACCCGCAGGCCGGCGTCGGAGGCTGCCCGCGCCACCGCAGCCGCGGCTTCCGGCACCACCCCGCTGCGGTGGTGGCCGCTGTCGATCTCCGCCAGCACGCTGACGTTCTCCGCGACGTGTCCCAGGGCGGCTCCCAGCGCGGCGGCGCCAGCCGGGGAGTCCACGCCGACGGCGACCGTAACCTTTTCCGCCAGGCGCGCCAGCCGGGCGGCCTTTACCTGCGACAGCCACAAGGGGTAGGCGATGAAGATGTCCTGCACCCCGGCCGATGCGAAAACTTCCGCTTCGCCGATGGTTGCCACTGTCAGCCCCACTGCACCGGCAGCGAGTTGGCGCGCCGCTATCTCCGGGATTTTGTGGGTCTTGGCATGCGGCCGCAAGGCAAGGCCCTTGGCCCGGACTGCCTGGGCCATCTGTTCAATGTTCCGGTCCAGGACCTCCACGTCCACCAGGATTTCCGGGGTATCAACTTCCGGGGGAATAGTCATGCTTCGCCATCTTAGGAGCTGCCGGGCAGCACGGTGTGGAACCTCATTCCTCCTCGAACCAGTCCCGTGCGGGGTTGGTCACCTCCGGACCCGAACGGTGCCGGCCGGGCTGGGCCGCCCACTGCACGCCGTTCGCCAGGACCCGCTGGATCTGCGGGTGGTGATACACCGGGTATTCCTGGTCGCCGGGACTGAAGTAAAAGATGCGGCCCTTACCGCGGGTGAAGGTGACGCCGGACCGGAACACTTCACCGCCGGCGAAGGAGCTGATGAAGATCAGGTCGTCCGGGTCCGGAATGTCGAACAACTCGCCGTACATCTCCTGCTCCGGGATGACAATGGGGCTGTCCACCCCCTCCGCAATGGGGTGCGACGGCTTTACCGTCCACACGAGCTCCCGCTCGCCGTCGTTGCGCCAGGCCAGTGAGCAGCTGGTGCCCAGCAGCCTGGTGAACACCTTCGCAAAGTGACCCGAGTGGAGCACGATCAGCCCCATCCCGCCGAGCACGTGCCGGTGGACGCGTTCGACGACGGCGTCGCTCACCTCGTGATGGGCGATATGCCCCCACCAGAGCAGGACGTCCGTTTCCGCAAGCACCTCCTCGTCGAGGCCGTGCTCATCGTCGGTGGCGAGGACCGCCGTCGTAATATCTGCTTCCGGGTAGTAGGAGCGGAGACCGGCGGCGATGGCGCCGTGGATGCCGTCAGGGTAGATCTCGCCGATGTGGGACGGCTCGTTGTTGGCCTCGTGGACGCCCTCGTTCCACACCCGGATTTTCAGTTTGCCGTTCATTAGAGACGAACCTCCCTCTGCTCCAGCGCGGACTGGTAGCACGCGTCGATGATCTGTGCCCGGTAGAGCGCCAGGGAGCCGTCATGCTCCTCCCAGACTGCTTGCCCGCCGCGCACGGCTGCCACAAAATCCTCCACCACTCCGTCATGGGCGCGGCCGGGCAGCACCGGCGGCACGTAATCGGCGCTTTCACCGTCCTTTTCCGTGAACACCCGCAGCTGGCCGACGGGCGGGAAAGGTGCCCCCTGCACTTTGAGCTCGGCCCCGCCGTCGGTCCCGTACACCGTGAAGTCCAACAGGTCGTCGGTTTCGCGATAGGTGGCCCAGCTCGCCTCAATCAGCAGTGTCCCGCCGCCCTCAAGGCGGAGGAAAGCGGACGCGAAGTCTTCCACCTCGAAAGCGTGGCTGGAAGCCAACGCGGAGTACTCGCTTCCGCCGCCCCGCCCCTGCGGGCCCAGTTCTGAGTGGGTCGCGGCGGACACGGCCACTACTTTGGGTTCGCCGAGAAGGTGCAGGGCGTAATCGAGCGCGTGCACGCCGATGTCCGCCAGCGGTCCGCCGCCGGCGAGCTCCGGGTTGGTGAACCAGCTGCCCAGCGTCGGGATGCCCGAACGGCGCAGCCAGGATGCCTTGGCATAATATGGCCGCCCCAGGCCGCCGTCGTCAATCACGCCCTTGAGTGCCTGGATGTCACCGCGGCGGCGGTGGTTGAAGGCGACGTCCAGGACGCGCCCCGCCTTCCGCGCCGCGTCAACCATTGCCCGGCCCTCAACCGCGTTGCGTGCGATGGGTTTCTCGCTGAGCACGTGGAGTCCGCGTTCCAGTGCGGCGACGGTGATAGGTGCGTGCAGGAAGGTAGGCACTGCCACGCTGATCGCGTCCAGGCCGCCGTGCTCCAGCATCTCCTCCCATTCCGCAAAGGCGTTCGGAATGGAGTACTCGGCCTGCAGCGAACCGCGGAGTTCCTGCTCCATCCCTGCCAGCGACACGATCCTCACGCCCGGCAGCGAAGCGTAGGCCTTAAGGTGCTGCTGGCCCGCCCAGCCGATGCCCACCACCCCGACCCGCAGTTCCTGGGCGCCTTCAGTCCCCTTTTCTGCCTCCGCTGTCTCAGTGGCTGGGATTGGCTGTCCGGGTGGCTGCTCGTTTTTCACGGATACTTCCTTTTCCTTGGTGGCGGGAGCTTTCGGCGCGGCGGGACTGTCTGGGTTTTCCCCAGCATAGTCCGGGCCATCTCGGAAACGGCCGGCGAAGCACCTGCAAGCACCGTGACTCCTGAAACTCGCAGATGAATGACTGAAACGACCATTTAACGCGCAGGAAACCTGCCCAAAAATGGCCGCCATACAGTTGGAGCACGACGGCAATAGCCGCCCCTCCGCTCAACGTGGTACTGGACCCGCGTTCCTCCTCCGGAGCGGCTCTGACGGCAACTTCCGTTCTCTCTTCGCATCACGAAAGGGGTTTCCCATGGATTCGGGAAATGTCGCTTGGATTCTGGCCAGCTCGGCGCTGGTCTGCATGATGATCCCCGCCCTGGCCCTGTTCTACGGGGGAATGGTGGGGTCGCGCCGCATTCTCAACATGATGATGATGTGCTTCGGCGGCGCCAGCCTGGTGGCTGTCCTCTGGGCGCTTTTCGGTTATTCGATGGCTTTCGGAAACTCGGTAGGGGGCCTGGGACTGATTGGTGACGTCACCGAGTTCCCCGGCATGGCGCAGCTGCTCCCGGCGGATGAGGGCGCTTCCATCCCGGTGGTCCTCTTTGCCGCGTTCCAGCTTTTCTTCGCGTGCGTCACCACCGCTTTGGTGGCAGGGGCAGCCGCCGGCCGCATGAAGTTCGGCGCCTGGATGCTGTTCGCCGGCATCTGGGCCACCATCGTCTACTTCCCCATCGCGCACTGGGTGTTCGCCTTCTCCTCGGCCGACGGCAGTGTGACCGGCGGCTGGATCGCGAACGGCATCAAGGCCATCGACTTCGCCGGCGGTACCGCAGTCCACATGAACGCCGGCGCCGCCGCCCTTGCCTTGGCCTTGGTCCTGGGCAAGAGTTCAGGGTGGCCGAAGGTGGAGCACGCCAAGCCGCACAGCCGCCCTCTGGTGCTCATCGGAGCCGGGCTGCTGTGGGTGGGCTGGTTCGGCTTCAACGCCGGTTCCGCGCTTTCTGCAGGCCAGTCCGCGTCCGTGGTTTTCCTGAACACCGCAGTCGCGGCTTCTGCCGGCCTCCTTGCCTGGGCCCTGGTTGAACGCCTGCGCCGCGGCGCAGCTACCAGCATGGGCGCGGCGTCCGGCCTGATCTCCGCCCTGGTGGCCATCACGCCTGCCTGCGGCGCCGTCAGCCCTCTTGGGGCGGTGGCCATCGGCGCCATTGCCGGGGCCGTCTGCTCCCTTGCGATCGAACTGAAGTTCCGCCTGGGCTATGACGATTCGCTCGACGTCGTGGGCGTGCACCTGGTGGGCGGAATCCTCGGCACCCTGCTGATTGGCTTGTTTGCTACTGACGCAGCACCCAACGGAGTGAACGGACTCTTCTATGGCGGCGGCGTCGAACTCCTCGGTGTCCAGTCGCTGGCGACTGTGACGGTGCTCGCCTACTCCTTCGGCATCACGTGGATCCTGGCGAAGATCCTGGACCGCATCGTTGGCCTGCGGATCAAGCCGGAGGACGAGATGCGGGGCATCGACCTCGCCGCGCACTCGGAGCTGGCATACCTCACCGATGAGGATCCGGTGGAGCTTGGTTCGCCGCAGCGGACCTAGGAGCCACTGAGAAGTCCGGGTGGAGGCGCCCGGCACACGGATCAGGCGGAGGGCCAGGCCCTGGACCGGTGCCGGCAGCAGCTGGCTTATAGTTCCAGGGTTTGGCCCTTTGTCATACCAGTTCAGTGTTCGGTGCAGATAAGGATGCCGTCGCGGACTTCCAATACCGCCGCTCTGACGTGGCTGAGGCGGGTCCGGGAATCAGGTGCCATCGTGCTGATGTCCTCGCCGCCCCAGTGCGGGTGCGTGAAGTAGACCACCAATGCGCGTTCCTTCCCGTCTTCACCAACTGCCAGGGGAACCACATCCGCGTGGCGTCCGACGACGGGCCTTCCGTCCACGTGCTCGGGCCGCGTCAGGATAAGCCCGTCCAGGTACTCCTGCCGGGCCCAGTTTCCTGCGGCATCGGCCGAGCGGTAGATGGCCTGGCCCCGCCATTCGTCCACGATCATCCAGTAGGTTCCCTCAAGGCGGAAGACCTTGGGTCCTTCGTGGGGACGGCCGGGGATGGTGAGTCCTTCGGGAACCCAGGACGAGGGGTCCCGGGGGGTGTCGCTCACGGCGCTGTACGTGTTGGAGCCACGGGTCTCGTCTTTGTACCAAAGGCGGTAGCGGCCGTCCCCGCACAGTGCGACGGCGGCGTCGATGACCCTCGGCGAGTCCAGGCCGATGGCGCCGAGGTACTGCCAAGCGACAAGGTCCCGGCTGCTGAACTGGACAATCGACGCGTTGCCGGTCCAGTCCGTCCGGACTTCGCCCAGCACCGTCAGGTACATGACCCACTCGTCCCCGACACGTACGACGTCGGGCGCCCACAGGGTTGCCGGCAGTGCCGTTTGAGGGGGCACCAGTCCGTCCACGGTGCCTTGGTAGCGCCAGTTCCGTCCGCCGTCGGAGGACCGTGCAACGCCGATAGCTGTGCCGTGAACCCATTCCACCCCCGACAGGCCCGGTGCCGTGGCACGGCGCTGGGTATAAAAGAGCACCCACTCGCCGGCGAGGTGGTCCGGAACCAGGACGGGATCGGTGGGCCCGTCCCAGACAGGATCCCGGTAGGGAGTCCGGAAGGCGTCCGGGCGGAGCGGCAGCAGGTTCGAAGATGGAAGGATCCCGGTTCCGGCCTGCTGCTGTTGCACGTCTTCTCCAACGTTGTAGTTCCTGTCCCTACAGCTTAGGCGACAGAACCACCTGCAGGATGTGGAGGCCTATTCCTGGAACAGCCCAGCCAGGTCCTCCGCAGTGATGGCGCCGCCGGCCAGGGCGTCGCCTTCCATCACGTCGGCGAACAGCTGTGACTTCCGGGCCTTCAGCGCCATGACCTTTTCTTCGATGGTGTCCTTGGCTACAAGCCGGTAGACCATCACATTCCGCTCCTGGCCAATGCGGTGGGTGCGGTCCACCGCCTGCGCCTCGGACGCGGGGTTCCACCAGGGATCGAGCAGGAACACGTAATCGGCCTCGGTGAGGTTCAGCCCGAACCCGCCGGCTTTCAGCGAGATCAGGAACACGGGGGCAGCGCCGTTTTTGAATTCACTGACCACGTCGGCGCGGTTGCGGGTACCGCCGTCGAGGTAGCAGTACTCGATCTTTTCCTCGTCAAGCCGTTCCCGGACCTTTCCAAGAAACCCCGTGAACTGGCTGAAGATCAAGGCACGGTGGCCCTCCGCCACCAGGTCATCAAGCTGTTCGAACAGCACATCGAGCTTGCTGGACCGGACCGACGCCATCGCCGGGTCCACGAGAGAGGCATCCAGGCTGAGCTGCCGCAGCAGGGTGAGCGACTGGAAGATGGTGAAGCGGTTCTTGTTGACGTCCTCGATCAGCCCCAGGATCTTTTGCCGTTCCCGCTGCAGGTGCGTCTGGTATACCTTTTGGTGGCGGGGGTTCAGCACCACTTCCAGGATCTGCTCCTGCTTCGGCGGCAGGTCCTTGATGACCTGGTCCTTGGTGCGGCGCATCATCAGCGGACGGACCCGGCGGCGGAGCTTGTCCAGCTGCCCCTTGTCACCGTTCTTCTCCACAGGCTTCTGGTAGTACTCGGCAAAGCGTTTGGGACTTGAAAACAGTCCCGGCGCGACGATGGAGGTGAGCGCCCAGAATTCCATGAGGTTGTTCTCCAGCGGCGTTCCCGTGATGGCCAACTTGAAAGCCGCCGGCAGCTTGCGGGCGCACTGGTACGCCTTGGACTGGTGGTTCTTCACAAACTGGGCCTCGTCCAGGACCAAGCCGGCCCACTCCCGGGAAGCGTAGGCCTCGTAATCGATCCGGAACAAGGCGTACGACGTGATGACGATGTCCACTCCGGCAAGCGAGTCCGCCGGCAGCTGGCTGCTCTTGGCGAAGGTCTCACTGACGGCCTGAACCTTCAGGCCAGGAGCAAAGCGCGCCGCCTCCAGGGCCCAGTTGCCCACGACGCTGGTGGGGGCCACCACCAAAAAGGGAGCCCCGGCGTCGGACGGGGGGCCTGAAGCGCCGGAGGCTGCAGCATCGGGTGCAGGTTCCTTTGCGGCCGCGGCAGCCAGTTCCTTGGCCGCGCACATCAGTGCGAGGGCCTGGACGGTCTTGCCGAGTCCCATGTCATCGGCGAGGATGCCGCCCAGGCTGTGTCGGTAGAGGAATGTGAGCCAGTTGAAGCCCTCCAGCTGGTAGGGACGCAGTTCTGCATTCAAGGTGGCGGGGAGCGGCAGGCCGTCCACGCCGCCCTCGAGCAGACCGCCAACAGCTGAACGCCAGGCCGCTGCCTGCTCGTCCACGATCCCCAGCTGGGCCAGCTCGTCCCACAGGCCGGCCTGGAAGCGGCTGATCTGCAGCGGCGCGTCCTTGTTGTCCTGCAGGGAGCGGGCCTCCTCGATCAGTGCCCGCAACTGATGCAGTTCGGGCAGATCCAGCGAGAAGTAAGCGCCACTGGGCAGCAGCATCTTGGTCTGCCCCGCGGCGAGCGCGGAGAACACCGCGGCGAAGGAAACCGGCTGGCCCTCGAGGGAGATCTGGATGCCGAGGTCGAACCAGTCGCGCTGTTCGGTGGCTTTGGTGGAAATGGAAACCACCGGCGCTTCCTCGGCCTCGCGGTAGTCCGCGATGTCGCCCACCGTGTCAACATCCACATCGGGGGCCTGGCGAAGCCGGGGCAGTACCTCCTCGGTGAACGCCAGCGTGTCCAGGCCCTTCAGCTCCACGGACGCCGCGAGCCGGGGGGTGCCCCAGCCGCCGGTGGCCGATTCTCCGAGCGCCGGGACCACGTCCCAGGGCTGGCCGATTCCTTCGAGGATCCGGGCTTCGGCGGTGTCGTCGCGGTAGCCGTGGTCGCCGGGGTGTCGCCACAGCGGTTGGGCCGTGACCAGGTTTCCCGTCTTGTAGTGCCATTCCCAGTGCAGCCGCACTTTGTGGTCGGCGCCGTAGTTTGCCAGCAGGGAGAGCGTGGGGACGGCAAGGGTGGGGAGCTCAACGGACTCGTCCCGCGCAGTGACACGGGCGGTTTGCTTCAGTTTCGGGTAGAAACCGGTGAGGAAGCGCGACTCGTCTTTGGCGGGAATGTGGAGCGTGCTGCCGGCAGTGACGAACGCCAGCAGCTCCTCGCTCAACCCGCTTTCCAGCGGCGCCAGGGTGATGACACCGTCCGGGTCCGGAACTCCCGGCAAGGCTGCCTCTCCGGACGTGACAAAAATTCCGTGCGCGGGGCGGCCGATGGTGCCTATTGACGCCGGATCGACCTCGACCCCCTCAACGGTGACGGTGGGCGCGAGCTCCAGGCCACCGTCGGACGCCTGAGCGGCGACGGCAGAGCCGGCTGAGCCCCCGCCGGCAGCTGAAGGCTCAGCGGCGGGGGACCCGTAGCGGCTGAGGTTCAGGCCGACGGCGGCGGAGGACTCCGCGAGCCGCACCGGTTCGGTGCCGCGGGAGTGGACCAGCGCCAGGCCAATCTTCCTGGCGTCGGCCAGCAGGCTCCAGAGGTTTTTCCCGGAGTAGGTGTTCAGGCCCAGCCAAAGCCCTGATGAGTTCTGCATGCGGCCGGCGGAGGCGGAGTGCGCGGCCAGGAACTCCTGCATCCATTCCACGTGCGATTCGTTGCATTCGCGGCGGAAGTTCAGGTAGCTCAGGGTGTTCCATGAGACGTCACCGCGGATCCACTTTCCCTTGGCACCCATGATCACCGGGCGGGCTTTGAGCTGGCGGACGCTGCGCAGGGGATCCCGGCGGCCGGTGTAGGAAAAGTGCGGTGCGGGCTCTTCGATCTCGAACTGCAGCGCCAGGGGAACGCCGTTGCTTGAGGGCCCGGCGCCGGGCCGGGAGATCAGTGGGCTGAGGGCCTGTTCCCAGTCAGAAACGGCACTGGACGGTTCGCGCGAAACCTGCGTGGCGGTGGCCGGCGAAAGCAGCTGCAGGCGGGTGGCAGGGTTGTCCTCCGCCGCGAAGAGCAGCGCGGCCACGTGCTTGCAGTCCTTCCGGACCGGGCAGCTGCACACACCCACGGTGCAGCTCCAGCCGCCACCCTTGCGGACCAGCTTTGCGGTGGTTGAATACGGCAGGTCAGCACCGCCGCGGACCTTGCCCAGCATGAGCCCGGTGGCAGCGTCGAACGAAATGCCGGAGACGCGGCTTCCCATGGCATAGGCCAGCCCGGCCGCCAGGGAGCGGTCGTTGATGGCAGGGGTCTGTATTGCCAGTGCCGCACTCTCGTCCGGTTGGGATGGCATGGTGCGCGCTACTTTCAACAGGCCACGGCGGGGCCGGGGCCGGTGGTTGGTTATCTGATCCATCTTAGTTCGCCCGCGGGGGAGGGCGTGCCGCGCCTTTTGAAGGCCGGGGAAGGGGGGCCCGCAAACTTCGCCGGACGTTCACTTCGCCCTCAACGCCGCTGGTGCGTGCCGCACATAGCGTGGAAAGCGTTTGAGCACCATCCGCGTACAGCAGTGAGGATTGCCATGATTACCAGCCAGCAGCCTGTCGTTTTGACCAGCAGCAGCATTGGATCCAGCGATGAGGACGTCGTGGAGGCCAATGTCAGTGTTGTGGATGCCATGCACTCTGCCCTGCTCCCCGCTGACGAGATGAATCGCGTCGCCGTCCGCAGCTACTACGTGGACTTTTATCTCACCGAGGTACTGGAGGGTGGCTTCGCGCAGTACGTGTCCAACGCCGACGACAGGGTTGAGGCAGACAAGCTGATCCGCGAAGGCATGGCGGGAATGGGAGCGACCGCGCACCTGGACCTTTTCAACCGGTTCATTGAGGCCTTCGACGGACTGTCCGAAGAAGACGAAGAGTGCTACCTCGACGGCGGCCAGGAGGACTCGCGGGAAACGCCCGACGGCGTCCTCCGGATGGAGGAACTCGACGGTGAGTTTGAGGAGCTGCTGGAGAGGGAGAACATCACCGCACTGAACGCCGCCTGGCTGCACGGCCAGCCCGAACTCCTGGTGCTGGACGACGAGGAAGTCGGCGCGTACATCGAGCAGCTCGCTGCCCGGATTCCGGCTTCGAGCGGGCGCCAGGCACAGGCCGACGCCCAGGAGCTATCTGACTGGCGGGTGTGACAACGCTCCCGGGTCAGCCGTTCTGCTCCAAAGCCAGCGTGAGAATTTCCAGCAGTTCGTCGTCCACCTGCTCGGCTGAGGTGAGGCGTACGCGGCGGGTGAAAGGGTCATTCGCCCGTGTCCTCACGGTTTCGATCCGTCCTTCGGCAGCGGCATCGAGCCGCAGGGTTACGTCCACCGCGGTGTTGGTTGTGCGGGTGACCTGGGCGAACTTCCGCCGCGGGCTGTGGAGGGACACGTAGCCTTTCCGCATCTGGATCTCCACGCCCTCAGTCGCGGACGCCCACGCCAGGATGGCATCCGCGACGGGCCGCAGATGCGGGTGGTTGGCGTACTGCCCGTCGATCAGCTCATCGGCGTCCCGCAGCATAAATTCCGGGTAGCCGAACATCTCCCAGGACACCGCGTACTGCGCGTACCCCGTCACCCCGAAGCCGTCGCGCATCCAGGTGCGGAGCTCGCTGTCGTCCCGGATGCCGGCGGCGCGTGCCTTCTCAACCCAGAGCGCAGTGTCTTCGCCGGTCTTCCTTAGAAGGAGGGCTTTATTGTTGTCCACCATCGATTGCCAGGTGTTGGGCTTTTTATGGGATTCCGGGGTGGCAGGCATGGATCGATCGTAGCGCCGCGGAAAAAGATTCCGGACACCCGTAACTTTTCCGCCCTCCTCCGCGGTTCAGGGGGTCCGCCCGACGGATCGATGACAACGTGTTGTCGGCGCACCGGCCCCAGAGCTCGTGCCCGCCCCTTCCTTCACTCGTCGTCGGGCGGCCCGGCCGCGGAAGGTGCCCCCGCACGCCGGCGGACACCCCCGCACGCCAGCGGACTTCCCCGGGCAAGCCCGGGGAAGTCCCCGCCTCATTAACCTTGCCCGGCACCCAGCTTCCCGTCCCCATGGGTCATCTACTTCGCAGCCGTCTTGATCATTTCGCCGGTCGGATCAGCCAGGTACCAGACGCCGTTGACGCCCTGGCCGAGGATGTCGCCGGCCTTGGTGTCCTTGGCGAAGTAGTACAGCGGCAGCCCGTTCAAGGTCACCTGCCGGGCACCTTCCGGCGTGGTGATGGTACCTACCGTTCCGGTTACCCCCTCGACCGTGGGCTCGTCCGAGGTGGTGAGGAGCGGCGGCCACGCGGCCAGGCATTCCGCCGTGCAGGCACTGGTTCCGGAGTCCTTTCCATCCTTGGTGAAGAAGTAGAGACTCATCCCCTTGGCATCCACCACGATCTCGCCAAGGCTGGAAGAAGCGGTCATGAGGTCGACGCCGGCACTCGCCGTTGTAGAAGGCGTTGCGGACGGCGGGGAGACCGAGGCGGCGGGTGCGGTTGCGGAGGCGAGGGGCGATCCTGCCGTGACAGCCGGACTGCTGGCGGCAGGAGTTGTGCCGGTTCCGCCGGCGCAGCCCGCCAGGGCCGCCGTCAAGGCCAGGACGAAGAGGCCTGTCCCCAGATGCTTTTTCATGGGTCTGCTCCTTGGCTGGTGCCCGGCGTCGGACCACCGGACGCTAACGGGAACGACGCCTCCGGGTGAAGAATGGTTCAAATGAACCACATTCCGGTTGCGGACGTCGTATCAGCCGGAAGCAGCGCGTGAGCGGGCAGTGCTGCTGGCGGGACGGGAGGTCCTGGGAATGCCGCTGGACGAGGACGTTGTGGAAGCCATCTATCGTGAACACGGCCCGGCCCTCCGCCGCTTTGTGCTGAGCGCCTCCCGGGACCCGCAACTTGCCGAAGACGTGGTCCAGGAAACGGTGCTCCGGGTGTGGCAGCACGCGCCGGAAGTCACCGGCAGCCTCCGCAGTTATCTTTTCCGGACGGCCAGGAACATCATGATCGACAACTACCGCCGGGCGCAGCGCCGCCCAACCGAGACACTGGATGACGGCCTCGCCGATTCGGCGGCAACCGAGGAACGCGTGGATGAGCTGCTGAACCGGGTACTGATCGAGGAAGCGCTGCTCCGGCTCAGCCCGGAACACCGCGACGTTCTGGTGGCGTTGCACTACCGCAGGTTCACCGTGAATGAGGCAGCAGTCCAGCTGAACGTCCCGAGCGGAACGATAAAGTCCCGCGCCTACTATGCTGTGCGGGCGTTGCGGACCATCCTGGACGAGATGGGGGTGGAACGGTGAACGCCCCGGACCAGCACCAGTTGCTGGGCGCCTACCTGCTGGGCGGACTGGGCGCCGAGGACGTGCAGGGCTTTGAATCCCATCTGCAGGGATGTGCGAAATGCCGGGACGAGCTTGCCCGCCTCGACAAAGTGCCTGCCTTGCTGGACGCCCTTCCTGTCCCGCAGGCCGTAGCGCTAACCGTCGTCCCGGCCGGATCAGGTGCGCCGCCCGCCCCTGCAACCCGTGCCCCGGTGCACCTCCTCTCCGATCTGGCACGCCGCCGTCGTAAGGCACGACGGCGGGGGGCAGCTCTGGCAGGGACGGTCGCCGCAGCCTGCCTCGCCGTGGGGCTGGCGGTGGGTCCGCTTCTGAACCGGCCCGCGCCGCCGGATGCCACATATTCCGTCCAGTCAGGAGGCGGCCTTCAGTTCAGCATTGATATGGCCCGCAAAACGTGGGGGACCGAGCTGGCCGTGAATGGCAGCAGCCTCCCCTCCGACGGCACGCTGTCCCTGTGGGTACGTGACCGCGCAGGCGGCGAGGACCGGGCGTGCGCCTGGACGGCCACGCCAAGCGGCAGGGTCAGGGTTACGGGAGCCACGCCCATCCAGCTGACCAGCATTTCAAGCGTGGAACTGCGGGACGGCATGCAGCATGCCGTCGCAGTAATTACTGTGCCTTAGAGGCTCCCGGGTGCCTGCGCGGCGGGCCAAAGCCCCCTACGAGGACAGAGGCATCTGCGGGGAGCTGCCAATTTATCGGGTCAATTTCCCCAGGCGGGCCCGGACGATCATGAAGGCGCCGTAGCAGACCAGCCCCGCCCCAACCGCTGCCAGGAGATATATTCCAAACGGCTGGTCACGGAGCGCCCGGAGCCCGCCGTCCAACCCGGTGGACTCCTCAGGATGCGCCTGAAGGGTGGCTATGGCGATGAGCAGCCCGGTCAGCAGCAGCACGACCCCCTTAGCCACATACCCCGTGACACCCAGGACGGTGACGGCCGTTCTGGTGCTGGAGGAGGCAGGCATCACCAGATGCTTTTCGAAAGACTTCCGCAGGCCCCGGATGCCGTAAACGACGCCGGTAACGGCAATGCCGATGCCCAGCAGGACCAGCAGCGCCACGCCACCCGGAGCTTTCATCATCGAAGCAGTGAAATCGCTGGCTGCCTGCTGGTTGTCCCCGCCGGAACCGGTTCCCCTCGCAAAGGACATCAGCGTGAGGGCAAGACCTGCGAACACCAGTGCCTGTGCAGCAGCCTTGGCCTTTTTCCCAACCTTCTGTTTTGTGGGCAGCCGGTTGTAATCGAAGACGGCATCGCTGGTCTGCCACAACGCGAGGGCCGCGCACGCGGCGAAGCTGGCCCATAACAGGAAAGGCCCGGCCGGCTGGCCGGCAAGCTCTGCCACTGCGCCGCTGAAATCAGCGTTGCCTGTACCGCCCATGGACAGCCGGATCGCGATGGCCCCCACCAGCAGATGCAGGATGCCGCTCGCCGCAAATCCCGCCCTTGCCAGCAGCTCAAAGGTGCGGGAGTTGGTGACGTTCTCCGCTGCATCAGCCGCTTGTCGCAGTTCTCTTTTGATGGCTGTTCCCTCTACGCACGCGCTAATGCGCTGATTTAGCGTGCCAACCCGCACAAGGGCAATCGTGCCATGCCGGGGTGGCCGGGACCAGTGGTCCGGCACGGCCACGCATCGCACAACCGCCGGCCGCCGGGGCTGGCAGGACGAATGGAGGGGTTGCGGAGTTACCGGCGGCGGTAGCAGAGATCGAAAATGAGCCGCCCGGCTTCGTGGGCCTTGCCCTCGAAGCTCGTCCGGATCCTGCCCTCGAACCGCGGCGCCCAGCCACCTGTCTCGTCCACGCCCTCGTTGGGGCCGGTGTGTTCTGTACTGACGGGGGCACGGCCTTCACGGACCGGGGCTCCGCCCACCACTGACTCGACCCCGGACTGCCATACCTGGGTCAGCGGGCTCTCCGGCCCGCGGCGCTCGCCGGTGTGCAGGTTCTCGAAGTCCTTTGAACCGGCCAGGACATCACGGACGTGGACGGCGTAGTTGGACCAGTCCGTGGCAATCCGCCAAAGTCCGCCCTTTTTCAGCGCACGGGCGGCAAGGTCCGCGAACTCGGGCTGGATAAGGCGCCGCTTGTGGTGCCGGGACTTGTGCCAGGGGTCCGGGAAGAAGACCCACAGTTCACTGACGGATCCTTCGGGAAGCATGCTGGCCAGCACCTCCGGTGCGTTGGCCTCCACCACCCGGACATTGCTCAACCCACGGCTGTTGATCTTGATGATGGTGTTGGCAAGGCCGGGGGTGTAAACCTCCACCGCCAGGAAATCGGAGTCCGGATTCTGCTCTGCGGCATGGCAGATGGCATCACCCAGGCCGGAGCCGATCTCCACGATGAGGGGTGCCTTGCGGCCGAACTCCGCCTCGGCGTCAAAAGTGTAGTCAGGGTGGACTGAGGTGTTGGCGACGTGCCGGGGGACGTCAACAGCCCACCGTTCGGCGTGCTCTTCCCATGCGGCCTGCCGGCGGCCCTGCAGCCGGGTTCCGCGGCGGACAAAGCTGACCGGCCGGCCACCATAGGTGCCGAAAGACGCCTGCGTGCCGGGGGTCACCGGCCTCGGGACGTGCTCCGGCTGCGGGGATTCTGGGGATTCGCTCATCCCTTCCAGAATACCGGCGGGGCGGTGGCCTATTGGCCGGGGGTGTCACCTCGAACTCCTCCGCCAGTCCTCCTGCAAGAATGGGCACGTGACGGAAGCGACAGATGCTGCGGCGAAGAAGCAGCAGCCCGGCAGCCCGGCGGGAAAGCCCCAGCCCGGCAACCTGGTGGACACGGAAATTGATGAGCTGCCGGCACCGGAACCAACCCGGGCAGGAAGCCGAAGGGAACTCATCTACCTGGCCCTGTGCCTTGTGTTGATCGGCCTCAATCTGCGCACCGTCTTCTCGAGTTTTTCCGCAGTGCTTCCCGAGGTCACCTCACAAGCTGCCCTTCCGGGATGGGCGGTGGTGGTGCTGACCACTGTCCCGGTGACGCTGTTGGGTCTCTTTGCGCCCCTGGCCCCGGTCCTCGCCCGCCGCTTCGGTCCGGAACGGGTCCTCCTTGGCGCCATGGCCGTACTCACCGCAGGGCTGTTGCTCCGCCCCGCCGAACTCTCCTTGCCGGCCGCGGGTGCGGCGCCGGGACCAGGACACCTGCCGGCACTGCTGGCAGGAACAGCGGCCTGCGGCGCTGCCATCGCACTGTGCAACGTGCTCCTGCCCGGGGTGGTCAAACGCGACTTCCCCCACCGGCTGGGCCTGATGGGTGGTCTGTACACCACTGCCATCTGTGCCTCGGCCGCGCTGGGGGCTGGCTTCACCTACCCGCTGTACCAGGCGACGGGGGAGTGGACCATGGCGCTGTGGTTTTGGGCGCTCACCGCCGCCGTCGTCCTTGTCCTGTTCCTGCCAGTGGCGGTGCGGCAGCACTCCGTCCGCCACCAGGCGGTGAGAGAGGGGGTGAACGTCTGGCGTTCGGCGGTCGCCTGGCAGGTCACGATTTTCATGGTGCTCCAGGCCATGATGTCCTTCAGCGTGTTCGCCTGGCTCTCGCCCATCCTGCGGGAAAGGGGCGTGGACGGAGCGACAGCCGGGCTGGTCGTGTCCATGTGCATCGTGCTGCAGATGCTTGGTTCCCTCTTCGCGCCGGCGCTGGCTGCGAGGTTCCCGGACCAGCGAGGCATCAACACGGTGGTGGCGCTGATGACCGGCAGCGGTTTCGCATTGAGCATTTTCGGGCCGCTCGAGCTGATTTGGATATGGGCAGGACTTTTGGGCCTTGGCCAAGGCAGCCTCACCGCGGTGGCGCTGACCATGATCATGCTGCGCACCAGGGACGGACACACGGCGGCGCACCTGTCTGGAATGATGCAGGGCGTGGGCTACGGCCTGGGCTCCACTGGAACCCTGATGGTGGGCCAATTGCACCATGCCACGGGATCATTCACCGCCGCCGGAATCCTCTTTCTGGCCGTCGGATCGCTGGCGGCGGTTTTCGGCTACCGGGCTGGACGAAACCGATATGTCGGGGACCAGACCAGGTAGCAGAGGGCCGCAAACCGACACCCGCCGCTATGCTGTGGAGCACGTCCAATACAACCGATGGGCAGAAGCGTGCGCCACACAACCCTTGCAGCCAGCGACCCCCACGCCGGCATTCTGCAGCGGCCGTACCTGTGGGTGACCATCGGTGCCTGCGCGCTTGTGTTCCTCGCCGCGTTCGAGTCGCTCGCAGTGACCACCATCATGCCGGTGGTGAGCCGGGAACTGAACGGCGGCGGCCTCTACGCCCTGGCCTTCGCGGGGCCGCTCGCAACCGGCGTTATCGGCATGGTTGCTGCTGGAAACTGGTCCGACCGCCGTGGCCCCACCGTCCCCCTGTACACCTCAGTGGCTTTGTTCGTGGTTGGCCTGCTGATCGCGGGCACTGCGGAATCCATGCCGGTGCTCGTGGCCGGCCGGTTGGTGCAGGGCCTGGGCGGCGGCGCGTTGACCGTGGCGCTGTACGTCCTGGTGGCCCGAATTTATCCCGCGCTGCTGCACCCTGGAATTTTCGCTGCCTTCTCCGCGGCCTGGGTGATTCCGTCCCTGGTGGGCCCGTTTGCCGCCGGGATTGTTGCGCAGGTGTTCAGCTGGCACTGGGTGTTCCTGGGCGTGGTGTTACTGGTCCTACCGGCGCTCGTGATGATTGCGCCGGTGCTGCGGAACGTGCCGTCCTCCAGGGAACAGGACGCCAAAGAACGATCCGAAGCACAGCAACCATCCACTCCACGGGCCCTGAACAGGCTTGTCTGGGCAATCCTCGCGGCGCTGGCGGTGCTGGGACTCAATCTGTCGCGGGATGTCCGCCTCCCCGGCATGCCCGCAGCACCGGCGCTCCTGGCGGTCGCCGCCGTCGTTATTGCGCTGGTGGCCGCGCGGCCGCTGGTGCCGCAGGGGACGCTCATTGCCCGCCGCGGCCTGCCAAGCGTGATCCTGGTCCGCGGGCTCGCTTCGGCTGCTTTCTTCGGCGCCGAGGTCTATTTGCCGTACCTGCTGGTTGAGCAGTACCGCTTCCCGCCCACCTTGGCCGGCCTCACCCTCACCTGTGGAGCGCTGGCTTGGGCAGGCGCGTCGGCAGTCCAGGGCCGGCTCGGGGCGCGGCTGCCCCATCGCCGCGCCGTCCGCATCGGCGCTTTCATGGTTCTTGGTGCTGTGGTCCTCGCGCTGGCCACCACCGCCCTGCACTGGCCGGCCGCTCTCGCCATCTCGGGGTGGGTCTTTGCCGGCGGCGGTATGGGCCTGCTCTATCCGCGGCTAAGCGTCATGACACTCGCGCTTTCCAGCAAGGAGAACGAGGGTTTCAACAGCTCCGCGATGTCCATCTCAGACTCCCTGGGCGGTGCGCTCGCGCTGGCGACCACAGGCATCGTGTTCGCAGCATTTACGACCACGACGGAGTCCTTCGCGGGGGTCTTCGCACTTGCCGCGTTGGTAGCGGCAGCCGCGGCGGGGGTTTCTCCACGGGTAACCAACAAGAGCCAGGGCGGAGCTTGACCTCAGGGCACGCGGCTGGCGCGAACCACTACATCGGCGATGGTGGCGTGCTGCCCGTCCGGTCCGGTCACCGGACGCTCGCGGCTGGTCTGCACTTCCAGCTGCCACTCGGGGCCATCCAGCTCCAGTTCCTTGACCACCTGCTCTGCGGTGTAGAACATCCCATGCGTTGTGTGGGCGCCGCCCCACGGGGGAAGCCGGTCCGGATGGTGGCCCACCACCAGCAAGGTGCCGCCTGGTTTAACCGCCGCTGCGGCATTTTTTAAGGGACCCTGCCAGGCGAGCTCCTGGGAGTGGAGGAACTGTGAGGTCACCAGGTCGTACGATTCGTCGGGCTGCCATTCCTCGAGGTCGGCCTGCTGCCAATGGATGCGGCTGGCGATGGCGCCCTCGGCAGCGTGCACGCTTTCGCGCGCCAGGGCGGCTTTCTCGTGTCCGTGTGCCCGGTCCAGGGCGACGGCGGAAACATCGACGGCGGTGACAGTCCAGCCGTGCTGGGCCAGCCAGATCGCATCAGCGCCTTCGCCGCAGCCGAGGTCCAGCGCGTGTCCCGGCCGAAGCCCGCCGGCCTCCCGGACCAGTTGCGGGTTCGGCTTGCCGCTCCAGATCTGGGGCTTGCTCCGGTACCGCTCGTCCCACAGGGCGGCAGCGTCCCTGATGCCCTGGCCTTCACTGTCCCCAGAAAGGCCTGGCCCGGCGTCGTGCATTGCCCGGTGGGATTCGGGGGAGTGCGCTTCATGCTGGTGGGAGGCGTGTTCAGTCATGCCTCCACCCTGCCCCGCACTGCCAGGGTTGGCAACGGGTGGTCCGGGGAAGGGGAGTGGGCGCGGGATGCTAGACTGGTGGAACTTGATGTGCAGTGATGCCCTTGTCTCCCTTCATTAAGGGACTGGGCTTTTT
Source organism: Arthrobacter sp. sptzw32 (assembly GCF_059089735.1). Taxonomy (NCBI): domain Bacteria; kingdom Bacillati; phylum Actinomycetota; class Actinomycetes; order Micrococcales; family Micrococcaceae; genus Arthrobacter; species Arthrobacter sp. sptzw32. The sequence goes on from NZ_JBNHEZ010000004.1 coordinate 186,489, forward strand.
TCATGTGAGAGGCACATCCTGCGTCGATGAACGCGTTCCATTTGGTCCCGGCCGCCGCTTTGCATAAGCGGCAGCAGGCTGGTTGATCACCTGAATTTTCTTCGGCGAACCCCCGTTGCCAACCGGCGTCGGGGGCCGATATCCGCACGGATACCGCCTGAAAGACCTTTGACTTTGACTACTTTTGCTGCCCTCGGCACGCCCAAAGCCCTCGCCGACACCCTCACCGCCCAGGGAATTACCGAGCCGTTCCCCATCCAGGTGAAGACCCTCCCTGACACCCTGGCCGGACGCGACGTCCTGGGCCGCGGCCGTACCGGCTCCGGCAAGACCATCGCATTCGCGATCCCGCTTGTTGCACGGCTCGCTGAGCGGGAGGCCAAGCACTTCCGCAAGCCCGGCCGCCCCATGGGCCTGGTCCTTGCCCCCACCCGCGAGCTGGCCACCCAGATCAATGCCACCATCGAGCCGCTGGCCAAGGCTGCCGGCTTGAACACCACCGTCATCTACGGCGGCATCTCCCAGGCCCGCCAGGAAAAGGCCCTCCGTGCCGGCGTCGACATCGTCATCGCCTGCCCAGGCCGCCTGGAGGACCTGATCCGCCAGCGCATCCTCACCCTCGAAGCTGTGGAAATCACCGTCCTGGACGAGGCCGACCACATGGCCGACCTCGGCTTCCTGCCGGTGGTCAAGAAGCTCATGGACATGACCCCGGGCCAGGGCCAGCGCCTGCTCTTCTCCGCCACCCTGGACAACGGCGTGGACAAGATCGTCCAGCGCTACCTGTCCAACCCGCTGACCCACTCCGTGGACGATCCGCAGGCAGCGGTCACCACCATGGAGCACCACGTCCTGGTGGTCAACGACCAGACCGTCAAGAAGCAGCTGATCGTGGAGCTCGCCTCCGGTGCCGGCCGCCGCGTCCTGTTCATGCGGACCAAACACCACGCCCGGAAGCTGGCCAAGACCCTGACCGACGCCGGGATCCCCGCCGTGGACCTGCACGGCAACCTTTCGCAGAACGCCCGTGACCGCAACCTCGCCGAGTTCTCCTCCGGCGACGTGCGCGTCCTGGTGGCCACCGACGTCGCAGCTCGCGGCGTACACGTGGACGACGTCGAACTGGTCATCCACGTAGACCCGCCCACCGAGCACAAGGCGTACCTGCACCGCTCAGGCCGCACCGCCCGTGCCGGTTCCGACGGCACAGTGGTCACGCTGACCCTCCCCGAACAGCAGACCGACGTGAAGAAGCTCATGAAGGCCGCAGGCGTCGAGGTCAACTTCGAGCGCGTCACCGCCAACTCGCCGCTGGTTGCTCAACTGGTGGGCGAAATGGCCGACAAGATCGATCCGCGCACCCGTGCTGCCTTGCTGGCCAAGAAAGCCGCGCAGCAGGGCGGCGGTACCTCCACCGGTGCCAACGCCGAGCGTAAGCGCGCCCGACGCCAGGCTGCACCCACCGCCGGTGGACGTGGCGGCCGCGGTGGACGCGGCCGGGTTTCCGCCGAGCCCACCCGTACCGACGTACCGCGTGCCGAGCGCCGCGCGGCAGCTTTCGAAGGCCGCACCGAAGCCCGTGCAGCGTTCGACCGCGTCAGCGAGCAGAACGAGGACCGCGCCATCGCCGCAGCGGCTGCCCGCCGCAACGCACGTGGCCGCGGCATCGCGTCCACGCACAGCAACGACGTCCCCGCGGCAGGTGGCCGTGCATCGGCTGGCCGCGGTTCGGACGGACGCACTGATTCACGTGTAACCCGCAGCGACGCTCCCCGTGGCGGGACCGGCCGTCCGGCTTCCTCAGGCCGCCCGGCCACCTCGGGCGGACAGCGCAGCGGACGTCCGGCAACCGGCCAGCGCGCCGCAGCCGGCGCAGGTGCCCGGACCGGCGGACAGCGCTCCGCAGGTGCCGGTGCAGCTGCTGCCGGTGGCAACAAGGCTGTCTGGTCGTCCAACACCGGGGGAACCTCCGGCGGATCCTACTCCGCCGGCAACGGCGGCGGTACCGGCCGTCCCGCGCGCAGCGGTCCCCGCCGCGCTTCGGCTCCGGCCTCCAACGAGCGCCGCGGCCGCTAAGAGTATTTTCGGTGGTTGAGCCCGTCAAATTTGGATGGGCTCAACCACTGCTTCAATGCGGTTGTGTCACCAGCCGCGGGCGCGCCACTCCTCAAGGTGCGGCCGCTCGGCGCCCAGGGTTGTGGGTTTGCCATGGCCAGGGTGTACGACGGCGGAGTCCGGGTAGGCCCCGAACAGACGCCCGCCCACATCGGTGATCAGCTGATTGAACCGGTCCGGATCCTTCTGGGTGTTGCCCACTCCGCCGGGGAACAGTGAGTCGCCGGAGAAGATATGCGCGGGGCCTTCCGGGTCCTCATACACCAACGCTATTGAGCCCGGAGTGTGTCCGCGCAGGTGGACTGCTGTCAGCTCAAAGCCGTCCACAGCCACCGTGTCCCCGTGCTGGAGGCGCCGGTCGACCGCGACAGGCAACGCGTCGGCGTCGTCCGCTCCAGCGGCAGTGGGCGCACCGGTTGCCTCAACCAGCTCCTTCAGCGCCCGCACGTGGTCCCAGTGCTGGTGAGTGGTGGCAATCAGGGCGAGCCGGGGCTCACCCGCCGTGTCCGCGGAGGAGTCCTGCAGCAGCTGCTGGATGGCAGCAGGATCATCCGCGGCGTCGATCAGCACCTGTTCGCCGCTGGTTTTGGCCGTCAGCAGGTACACATTGTTGTCCATCTCGCTGACCGGGATCCGGCGGATGGTCAGGGCCGGCAGGTCGTACAGAAGTGAGTCCATAGGCTTCAGTCTAGGGACGCCCTTTTGTGGCCGGGCTACTCGCGGCCCTGGGATACCCAATTGGGATCGGCGGAGCGGGACCCCACGACGGCGTCCGATGCTTCGCCAAGTGCATCCAGTTGCGCGGAAGTCAGTACCAGGGCCAGTGCGCCCAGGTTTTCGTTGATCCGGTGCCTTTTGCGGGTGCCGGGGATGGGGACCACTGGAAGTCCCAGCCGTTTGCCTTGGGCGAGCAGCCATGCCAGGGCCACCTGGGCGGGCGTCGCATCAATCTCGTCCGCCACGGACCGGACGGTGTCCACTACAGCCTCGTTCGCACTGGCGGCGTCCGGGGCGAAGCGGGGGATCCGGCGTCGGAAGTCATTGTCCCCCAGGTTCGAGGCGTCAACGGTGCCGGTGAGGAATCCCCGGCCCAGCGGCGAGTACGGCACAAAACCCACCCCGAGGGCGGCGGCGGCAGGAACAACGTTGCGTTCCACGTCGCGGCTCCAGATGGACCATTCGCTCTGGACGGCAGCAATCGGGTGGACGGCGGAGGCTTCCTCAAGCTCCTGGGCCGTCACTTCCGAGAGCCCCAGGTGCTTGACCTTGCCCTGCTGCACAAGCTCCGCCATGGCCTCCACGGTTTCCACAATCGGAACGCGGAGGTCACGGCGGTGCATGTAGTAGAGGTCGATGACGTCCGTGCCCAGCCGTTGCAGGCTGCGGTCCACGGCCTGCCGGATATGGGCGGCGTCGCCGCGGATGTCTGTGTACCCGTCCGCCGGCGAGCCCACCAGGCCGAACTTGGTGGCGAGCTGGACCTCGTCCCGCCGCTTCTTCAGCAGTTGCGCGATCAGTTCTTCGTTGCTGCCCCCGCCGTAGATATTCGCCGTGTCAACGAAGCTGACGCCGGAGTCGACGGCGTGGTGCAGCGTCCGGAGCGCGTCGGCCGGATCAACATCGCCATAGACCGGTGTGAGCGCCATTCCGCCGAAGCCGAGCGGGCTGACCCGAAGGCCATCGCCGAGGTGAACGGTGGGTCCAGTCATGGTCGTGCTCCCATCATCGAAGTTATCCAAGCCAAGAACCCCGTCCGGGGTGGCTGTATTCCGTTAGTGCCAGGGGATGAGCCGGTCCGCTGCCGGGCGGGTCGCCTGGATCAGCACCGCGTTGGCCTCGTCAGGCCCCGTTGCCCAGGCTTCCGCCGCGACAGGTTCCATGCCAAAGGACACGTGCCGTTCCACCAGGCGGCTCAACCGCAGCGCGTGAGGCGTGTCCACGAACCAGACCTCGTCCAGCTGCGCCCTGATGTCTTTCCAGGGCTCCTGCTCCACCAGCAGGTAGTTGCCTTCAGTGATCACCAGCGGCACTTCCGCCGGGACCACGATGGAGGCTGCCACGGGTTCATCCAGGGTGCGCCGGAACTCCGGGGCGTAAACGACTGGCTCATCCCGGCGCACCAGGCGGCGCAGCAGCGACAGGTAACCGCCGGCGTCGAACGTGTCGATGGCTCCCTTGCGCTGCCGCAGCGGCGTCCCCTCGATGATGGCGTTCCCCAGGTGGAAGCCATCCATGGGCACCACGGCTGCCTGCCCGGGGTCGAACTGCTGCTGGATCCAGGCAGCGAAGGTGGACTTTCCGGAACCCGGCGCCCCCGCGACGCCCAGCAGCACCCGCCGGCCGCCGTGCAGTCTTTCGCGCAGGGCAGCCAGGGCCTCAGTAATCTCTGGGGAGTCCATGGCAAAAGCCTAACGGCGCCAGGAACATCAGGGACTGGTGGAAGCCGAAGCGGAGGCGACGGCCTCGGACCCGGACCCAGGGGAGCCGGTGTCGCCGGGCAGCGCCTTGAGCCCGGCCGCACAGGCGACGATCCCGGCAATGAAGACCACCTTGAGCACGCTGAAGGGTTCCGCGCCGGTGGCCATCGCCCAGCCAACAGTCAACGCTGCCCCGATCCCCACCCACACGGCGTAGGCGGTCCCGAGGGGAATGCTGCGGATGGCCATGCCCAAACCCAGCATGCTCAGGGTTGCTGTCACCGCGAAAACCAGGGTTGGCGCCGGCTTTGTGAAACCGTCCGACAAGCCAAGGGCTGTGGCCCAGACCGCTTCGAGGACGGCCGAGGCCAGCAGTACCAGCCAGGGAATCGAACGCCGGAGCATCACGCCACCACCTTCAGGCCCACCACGCACACAGCGATGCCGGACAGAAGGAGCAGGCGTGCCGCCGTCGGGCGTTCCACTTTGGTGATGATGGCATATGCGGAGGTGAGCACTACGCCCACTCCCACCCAGACGGCGTAGGCGGTGCCGGTGGGGATGGTTTGCATGGCGATGGCCAGGCCGCCGGTGCTCGCTGCCACGGAGGCCAGGAACAACAAAGCGGGGGCGACGCGGCGCCGGCCCGACGCTTGAAAAGCGCGGTGCAGGGCGGCCGCCCACACGGCTTCAAGGGCACCGGAAAGAATGAGGATTAACCACGGCATGACAGATCCTTTGGCCAGTCTTGTCGCTTGCCGGGTACTGAACCGTCGTCCGGAGGCCCGTCTGCAGGGCCTACCTTTCCAGCGTAGCAACGCCGGGCGCCGGGCGCCCAACGATGGTGCCCAACCTCACCAGCTGCATCCAAGCAGGCAGCGCCACGTGCCGCTCCGGGGTTCCACAACGGCACGCGGCGCTGGCCGCCCGGGCGGGCGGACCAAAGGCTAGAGGGCGCCGCCGGCAGCTTCGGGGGCCGCGGAGTCCCGGCCGCCATCACCGATGGTTTCCCGGGCAATGAAGTTTTCGATGTCGAACAGGTTGTCCGCGCGCTCAGCGATGTTCAGCAGCGTGGTCATGGAAGCGACTTCCTCCACCTGCTCCTTCAAGAACCAGAGCATGAACTGCTCGCCAAGGGCGTCGTTCTCGCCGCGCGCAGCCCGGAACAGGTCCTCGATATTGCGGGTGACTTCCTTTTCCTGCTGCAGGGCCAGGGCCAACGGCTCAGTCACGGAGGCGAAGTCGTTGCGGACCGCCGGAACGCCCGGGATGGTGAAGGTGATGTCCCGGTCCAGCATGTACTGCACCATCATCATGGCGTGGTTGCGCTCCTCCACGGACTGGCGGTAGAAGTACCTGGCCAGCTGCGGGAGGTCCTGGTTGGCGAACCAGGTGGCCACGGCAATGTACTGCTGCGATGCCGTGAATTCGTTGCCGATCTGCGTGGACAGGAGTGCATTGAACGTTGAAGTGGTCATAGCCCGAGTCTAGGGACGGCCGCGGGCGCCCACCAGTGTGGAAAGGCTCTGCTACGCAAGGCCAGGCTGTCCTATGCCCCTTCGGGCTCTTCCTCGACCGGGTCAATGGATACAACGGCCAGGAAGCCGCGGCCAAGGACGTCAGGGGTGCCGACGTCGGAGCCCACCACGGCGTCATACCGTGCCAAGGCCTCGGGTTCCTCCGTCTCCACACCGGCTGTAGCCTGCCCCTGAAGCAGGATTCCCAGCTGTCCTGCAAAGAGGGGTTTCGCGCGCTTCTTGGAGAGCTCAATGATGGACGTAAAACCCTTGAAGCTGCCGGTCCTTGTGATGACGTTGAGGTTCCGGATGTCGCCCGTGGGCAGCTTGGCGGAAGTAGCCGCGCCGCCCGGGAAGCGGAACGCCCGGAACTTCTCGAGCGGGTGTTCGGCGCCGTCCACCGAGAGCAACAGCAGTTCGCCGTCAATCACCGTCAGCACCCGTTCCATGCCGGGGAACGGGGAGAAGTCGCTGGCCTTGCTGACGTCCGCAATGCTGACCCGCCAGTCCCAGGATCCGTCCTGCGTTGAAGCCGCCGCGGGGTGGCTGGCGAGCTGGCGCGTCACCCCAGCGCCGTTGCGCCATGGTTGGGGCTTGAGGTCTGCAAAGCGGATGATCTCCATCTGCCCAGCCTAATTGGCCCGCGTCCACTCCGGGCCCCGGCCTCCTGCTACTCTCCTCCGGGGGGATAACACCGAAACAGCCTCAAGGAGCCGGGAATGTTTGTGAAAGTGTGTGGTCTCAGTACGCCCGAATCCGTCCGTGAAGCGGTGAACGCCGGGGCGGATGCGGTCGGTTTCGTCCTCACCGCCAGCCCGCGCGTCGTTTCGCCCTCCCAGGTGTCCTCGTTGCTGGCGGAGGTCCCTGCGGACGTCTCGCCCATCGGCGTATTCCGCCACGAGCCGGTAGCTGATGCCGTGGCAATCGCCCGCGCTGCCGGCCTGGAGTGGATCCAGCTGCACGGCCCGCGCTCCCGGCAGGACGTCGCAACAGTCCACGACGCCGGCATGAAGCTGATCCGGGCAATCACCATGGGTGCCACTGCAGAGGAATTCGAAGACTGGGGAGAGGACATTCTGCTGATCGACGCCGCTGTGCCTGGCTCGGGCGAGGCCTGGGACTACGCCTCAGTGGCCGCCCTGCCTGTGCTTCAGGGCCGGCACTGGCTCCTCGCCGGCGGGCTGGACCCGGCCAACGTGGGTGCTGCCTCCACGGCTGCCCATGCCTGGGGCGTGGACGTGTCGTCCGGCGTGGAGGCGTCCCGGGGCGTCAAAGACCTCGCCAAGGTGCGCGCCTTCGTGCAGGCAGTGAAGGGCGCCTCCCCGGTCCGGCACTGATTCCGGGGGCAGTCAGGGAAGGCCCCCATCCCTTTCTGTCGCACCCCAAGGGCACAATGGATGCATGAAGACACTGCTCAACATCATCTGGCTGGTTTTCGGGGGATTCTGGCTCGCGCTGGGCTACTTCGTGGCGGGGGTTATTTGCTGCCTGCTGATCGTCACCATCCCGTGGGGCATCGCCTCGTTCAGGATTGCCGAATACACGCTGTGGCCGTTCGGCCGGACGGTGGTGGACAAGCCCGGCGGCTCAGGAGTCTTTTCGCTGCTGGGCAACGTGATCTGGCTTTTGGTGGCGGGCATCTGGATCGCCATCGGCCACGTGGTCACCGCCTTTGCCATGGCAGTGACTATCATCGGCATCCCGCTGGCCATTGCCAACCTGAAGCTCATCCCGGTATCCCTGATGCCGCTGGGAAAGCAGATCGTACCTACCAGCGCACCATTCGTAGCCGCCTACCGGTAAGAGTCAGCGCGGGCTGAAGGCCCCGTCCGCCAGGATGGCCACCGCGCTGCTGCCGTCCAGTTCCGCGGCGATATCGACGTCCCCGGCGTAGCCCGCACCGGCCAGCTCGAGGCCGCTGGAACAACCGTGCAGCATCCCGCGGAGCCTCGGCTCCGCGGCTTCGAAGACCGCCATCGCCGCCACGGCCTCCGGCGAGTAGCCATGCCTGCCGTCCTCCGCCTCGTAGCCGCCCTTGCCCGCAGCTACCAATCCGGCGATGAATGCGCCTGCCCCGATCTGGTCCTCCACTGCGGGGCGCAGCGTGCCGTCCGGCCACCGCTCACCGGCAGCAATCACCGCGACCACCGCCTCCTCGGCGAGGTTGGCAGCTACCCAGTCGGCTGTTGCCGCGGCATTGCGCAGGGACACGGCTGCTACCAGCGGGACCTCGCGCGCCAGCCCGTGGCAGAGCGCCGAACCGTTCGGGGACGGCAGCACCACCCGGTCCAGCGACGCTGCAGCGCGGAGGCTGGCGGGGGAGAGGCTGAGCCCGCCCCCGTTGCGGGGCCCGGCCAGTTGGGCCCCGTGGCGCGCGGCAAAGCCCTCAGCGCCCGTGTCCTTCCAGGGGAAAGGAAAAACCACGCCGCCCCGGTCGAGGACCACGCTGACGCAGGTGCCGAAAGACAACACGTCCACCACCACGGCGAGGTCCGCCCCGGACGTTACGGTCCTGGCACCGTCCAGCCCCCACTCCATCCGCACGATGTAGGGCAGTTGCCGATGGGCTGCGCTCGCTGCAAAGGTGCGGGCAGCGTTTGAGGGACCTGCGTTCACGCCAGTTCACCTCTTAAATTCCGGTGCGCGGCGTCCAGCCAAAGCTCCCGGGCCCGGCCGCTGTGGAACAGCGGGTCAAGTTCCAGCAGGTGGCGTACGACGGCCGCGCGTCCGGCTGCGAAGTCGGCGTCACCGATGTGGGCATAATCCTGGCGGACGTCCGCAACATACCTGGCGTACTCGTCAGGTTCGCCCCCGAGAACCGAAAGGTCGGCGTCGCAGAGGAGGGCGCCGTCGTCGTCCCCGTATTCCGGGCGGTGGCCAGACGTCAGCCGCACCAACCGGGCCACCTCAGCCACGTCCGCTTCGTCAAGGCCGGCAGCAGGGAGCCGGTCCTCCGCGAGGCGTGCTGATGCCTCCTCGTCCTGGCCGGCCGCACCCCGGTAGACGGCGTCGTGGAACCAGGCGGCCAGCAGCACGGTCCGGGGAGGGTCGGCCGGATCGGCCAACAGGTCGAGGGCTTCCAGGACTGAGAGCAGGTGGGTGCAGCCGTGGTACCGGCGGTGGGGCTCGCTCCACCGGTCCAGAAGGTCGAGGAAGAGCGCGTCGTGGCCGGGCATGATGGCGTCCCAGCGGTTGAACAGCGGAACCTTGAGTGACTTGTTCCGCTGCCGGGCAGGGATCCGCAGCCCGCTTGCAATCAGTTTGCGGACCAGGACCCGGGCCTCCACCGGAACCGCTCCTGCGGCCACCAGGTCATCGAAGCGGCGCTCGGCAACGTCGTAGTGGTCGGCGTCGAAGGCGCGCTCCGGAATCCCGGCCGCGGCGGCGAATTGATGCAGTTCCGCCAGCGACGAGTCCGAGACCAGGTGCGAGAAGTGCGTCCCGTGGGCAGGCCAGAGGGGCGGGTCGATGTAGATGGCCATGCAGGAAGTCTAGTGGGACCTGCCGGGGGGAACCGGGTGCCGGCAGCGGGCCGGTAATTCCGAAGCTGCGGCAGTTTTATGAGACTGTTTTCCGCAAATGAGCCCTAAACTGCCGTTATGACGATTATCCGCGTTGCTGAGGCTGCCCGCTTCTTGGGTGTCAGTGACGATACCGTGCGCCGCTGGCTGGACAACGGCTCCCTTACCCCCGTGAAGGACGACGGCGGCCGGATCGCCGTGGACGGGCTGGAATTGGCCCGGCATGCGCAGAAGTTGGCTCAACTGCCGGACGATCCGCACCGCACAGGCAGTTCGGCGCGGAACCGGTTTGTGGGGCTGGTCACCGGCATCACAGCGGACAAAGTGATGGCCCAGGTTGAGTTGCAGTGCGGGCCGTTCCGGGTGGTATCACTGATGAGCAGCGAAGCTGTCAGCGATCTGGGGTTGGAGCTCGGTTCCGTGGCCACCGCCGTGGTCAAAGCCACCACGGTCATCATCGAGACGCCGCAGGGCAAGGGCCTGTGACGGGCCAGAAGGGAATGGCCCTGCTGCTCGCGGTCCTGATGACGGCTGCGCTGGCAGCCTGCGGTGGCAGCGGCCAGGCCGCCGGCAGCGGCGGGTCACTGACGATCTTTGCCGCCGCCTCCCTCAAGGCCAGCTTCACGAAGCTGGCCCGGACGTTCGAAGCCAGGCGCCCCGGCACAACCGTCAGCCTCAGCTTCGCCGGCTCCGCGGACCTTGCCACGCAGATCAGCCAGGGCGCACCGGCTGACGTCTTCGCTTCCGCCGACACCAGGAACATGGAAAAGCTGCAGGAGGCCGGGCTGGTGGACGGCGGTCCCAGGGTCTTCGCCACCAACACGCTCGCCATCGCAGTCCCGCCGGGAAACCCGGCCGGCATCAGCTCCTTCACGGATCTTGCGGAACCGGGTACGCGGCTGGTCCAGTGTGCACGGCAGGTGCCATGCGGTGCCGCCGTTGCCGCCATCGAACAGCGGACTGGTGCCGAGCTCAACCCGGTCAGTGAGGAAAACTCCGTGACGGATGTGCTGGGCAAAGTCATCTCCGGGGAAGCCGACGCGGGGTTGGTCTACGTCACCGATGTCCGGTCCGCGGCAGGAAAGGTGGATGCTGTTCCCTTCCCGGAAGCCGCCACCACCGTCAACAGCTACCCGGCCGCCGTGCTGGCCAACAGCCGGAACAGCGCAGACGCCCGGGCCTTCCTCGAACTGCTGGCCAGCCCCGAAGGCCAACAAGTCCTGGCATCCGCCGGCTTCGGCAGTGGTCAACAGTGAGCAGCAGCCCGTGAGCCGCCAGGCCTACAGCGGCATACCGCGCTGGGTGCATGCCGTCGCGGTCCTGGCCGCGCTGGTGGTGGTCCTGCCGCTGGCCGCCCTGGTGGCAAGGGTCAACTGGGGCAACTTCCTTCCGCTGGTCACCTCCGAATCCGCCGTGTCAGCCCTGGGCCTGAGCCTGCGGACCTCCGCCGCCAGCACGGTCCTGTGCATCGCGCTGGGTGTGCCGCTGGCGCTGGTCCTGGCCCGGGGCAGGTTTCCGCTGCAGGGCCTGTTGCGCTCGCTGGTGCTTCTCCCACTCGTGCTGCCGCCCGTGGTGGGCGGCATCGCGCTCCTGTACACGTTCGGCCGCCAGGGCCTCCTTGGCAGGACCCTGGACGTCTTCGGCCTCCAGATCGCTTTTTCCACCACGGCCGTTGTCCTGGCCCAGACCTTCGTGGCCTTGCCCTTCCTGGTGGTGAGCCTCGAAGGGGCCCTGCGGACCGGAGGAGAACGGTATGAAGCCGTGGCGGCCACCCTCGGCGCCTCGCCCGGGCGGGTGTTCCGCCGTGTAACGCTGCCGCTGGTGCTGCCCGGCCTGGCCTCCGGTGCGGTGCTGGCCTTCGCCCGCAGCCTGGGTGAATTCGGCGCCACCTTGACGTTCGCAGGCAGTCTCCAGGGGGTGACCCGGACCCTCCCGCTGGAAATCTACCTGCAGCGGGAAACGGATCCGGATTCCGCCGTCGCACTGTCCCTGGTACTGGTGGCTGTGGCGGTCGTTGTGGTGGCACTTGCGTACCGCCGGCCCGGCAACAGTCCCTTCCGGGCGTCCAGGCAGCGCACGACGACGGCCGCCGCGCCGGGCGGGAACGGCCCGTGACGTTGATCTTTGAGGCAACCGTGGCGGAGCGGGGATTGGACGTGGCCCTCACTGTCGGCCCCCGTGAAACAGTGGCAGTGATGGGGCCGAACGGTGCGGGTAAATCAACCCTGCTGTCCGCCACCGCAGGCCTGCTTCGGCCGGACAGCGGGCGGGCCGAGCTTGACGGGAAGACACTGTTCGATCTCTCGCCGGGCAGGAGGACATGGACGCCGCCGCACCGCCGCGGCACCGCCCTGCTCGCCCAGGAACCCCTGCTGTTTCCGCATCTCGACGCCTTGGAAAACGTGGCCTTCGGGCCACGGAGCGCCGGGGTGGCCAGGCGCCAGGCACGGACAGAAGCTGCGCGCTGGCTGGCCGAGGTGGAAGCGCAGGATCTTCATGGCCGCCGTCCGGCGGGGCTGTCCGGCGGCCAGGCCCAGCGGGTTGCCGTGGCCCGCGCCCTGGCAGCAGATCCCGGGCTCCTTCTTCTGGATGAGCCCATGGCTGCCCTTGACATCCATTCCGCGCCGCTGCTGCGCCGCCTGTTGAAGCGGGTCCTGGCGGCCAGGCCGGCCATCATCATCACCCACGACGTCCTGGATGCCCTGATGCTGGCGGACCGCGTGGTCATTTTGGAGAAGGGCAGAATCTCAGAAGAAGGCCCCACCCGGGAGGTTCTCCAGCGGCCCCGCAGCCGGTTCGCCGCCGGGCTCGCAGGGCTCAATTTCCTGGCCGGCGAAATAACGGACCATGGGCTTCGGTCCGGCGGGCTGAACCTCTACGGGCAGCACCACGAGCTTCCGGGCCCGCTGCCCGCCGGACAGCCAGGCGTGGCGGTTTTCCCGCCGTCGGCCGTTTCGGTTTTCCTGTCTGAAGCGCACGGCAGCCCGCGCAACGCCTTTCCGGTGACCATCACCGATTTGGAGCCGCACGGGGACGGGGTCCGCGTCCGCGCGGGCGAAAGCGGGCAGCTGAACGCGGACATCACGCCGGCCGCCGCCGCTGATCTCGCGCTGGCGCCAGGCATGCGGGTGTACTTCGTGATCAAGGCCGGGTCCGTGGCCATCTACCCGAACTAGTCGCTCTGGCCCCGGCTAATGGTGCGGTGAGCCCGAAGGGTAGGCTGGTCAGCGTCGCGCGGACGGGCGCGGCGTATTGGGGGAGAACTAATGAACGTACCAGCGGGGCATGTCCTCGGCAGAAAAATTACGACGGCGGCTGCCGCCCTTGCGTTGCTGGCTGGCACAAGCGGTTGCAGCCTGTTCCCGTCGCCGGCCCCTCTGCCGGACATCGCCCCGGCTACGCCGGTGTCCGCGCTGCCGGCCGAGTGCCCCTTCGTTGGCCAGAACGACCTGCTGCCGGTCCGGATCCCCATCGGCACACCGCGCGAGACGATCGGCAGTGTCCTGAACGCGTACAGCGCCTGGCTCAACGCCGGTTCGGAGCTGGTCAGCGCCTGGACTCCAGGCACCGCGGTCCCCGGGAACTGTGTCGAGCGGCTTGCGGCCAGGAATGCGGAGGCCTACTCGAACACCCTTTTCACGTCGCACAGCGACGTGGCCTGGCAGCAGTACTTCACCTCCGTGAAGGTAATGAACCAGCAGAACCTGGCAGCGGTCCGCTCTGCTGAACCGGAAAGCAGCGGGCGGGGAATGTTCGAACTGCTGCAGGAGATCGACTCGAGCGCCACAGACAGCGGCACGTTCCTGAAGTTCGATGCCGTGTACCGCCCCGTGGTTGCCGGCCAAGGCAGCTGGGAGGACCTGGACAAGCCCACGCGCTGGTATGTGGAACTGGTCCCGGCGGGAGAGTTCCTGGTCATCAACTACATCGAGACCAAACCGGCGGCCGGTTACCCGGCGGGCTGACGCCGCTGCCGTTGCCGTTGAGCGGATGCCGGTCCTCGGCCTGCTCCCCACGGCGGCGGCCTACATCCCCGGCAGGTCCAGGGACTCGTAAACCTGAATGCTGGCGCCGGGCATCATGAGGTGCGGGTGGCCGTCCAACAGAGCCTGGGCACCGGCGAGGTCCTCGGCCTGGAGGATTCCGTAACCTGCGACGCCGGTGCTGGTATCTGAGGTACCGGTTGAGGTGATTTCCTTCCCCGCTCCCAGCGGGGTGCCCAGGTCCACAATGCCGTCGCCGGCGCCCTCGGCCCACGCCATCCACGCCTTCATGCCCTCCCGGGCTGCCTCCGGCGAACTTTCGGCCATCTGCGCCTGGGCCGACTGTGCTGCGATGTAGAGAACAACAAACTTCTTCATTGCCTGTCCGGTCTCCCGTGCGCCGGCGGCACTGTGCTCCCCGGTCACAAGCCGATCCTAGGGTGGATGGCTCTGCTTGGAAACGGGGGGGAAGTGAGGCGTCCGGGTTCGCTGTGGGAAAACTGAAAATAAAAAGTACCCCATCCAAAGTTGAGCGTAGTAGACTCAACTTAGATCAATTGCCCTGAAAGGAGCTCTCTTTGGACGTCAAATTCACCACCAAGAGCCAGGAGGCTCTTTCGGCTGCGGCCATGAATGCCTCCACCGCCGGCAACCCGCAGGTGGAACCTGCCCATTTGCTTAAAGCGTTGATGGACCAGCGTGAAGGCGTAGCGGTGGCGCTTCTCCGCGCAACCGGCGCCGACCCGGACGCTGTCAGCGTCCAGGCCAGCAGTGCCATCAAAGCGCTGCCGGCCACGTCCGGGGCGTCCAGCCAGCAGGCGCAGCTGTCCCGGCCCGCCCTGCAGGCCATCCAAAACGCGAAGGAGGAAGCCGACCGGCTGGGCGACACCTTTGTTTCCACTGAAGTGCTCCTCCTGGGCCTGTCGGCCGGAAGCGACGCCGCAGGCCGGCTGCTGCGTGACGCCGGCGCCTCCCACGAAGCGCTGCTCGCCGCCCTGCCGGGCGTGCGCGGCGACGGAAAAGTCACCAGCCCGGACCCGGAGAACACCTTCCAGTCGCTGGAAAAGTTCGGCACGGACCTCACCGCCATGGCCAGGTCCGGCAAGCTGGACCCGGTGATCGGCCGCGATAACGAAATCCGCCGGATCGTCCAGGTCCTCAGCCGCCGGACCAAGAACAACCCCGTCATCATCGGTGAGCCCGGCGTGGGCAAGACCGCCGTCGTCGAAGGACTGGCCCAGCGCATGGTGGCCGGGGACGTGCCCGAAAGCCTGCGCGGGAAGACCCTCATCGCCCTGGACCTCGCCTCCATGGTGGCCGGCGCCAAGTACCGCGGCGAGTTCGAAGAGCGCCTCAAGGCCGTCCTCGAGGAAATCAAGAACTCCGACGGCCAGATCGTTACCTTCATCGATGAAATCCACACGGTAGTGGGTGCAGGTGCCACCGGAGACTCATCCATGGACGCGGGCAACATGCTCAAGCCCATGCTGGCACGCGGCGAACTGCGGCTCATCGGTGCCACCACCCTCGATGAATACCGCGAGAACATCGAAAAGGACCCTGCCCTGGAGCGCCGCTTCCAGCAGGTGTATGTGGGTGAGCCCAGCGTCGAGGACACCATCGGCATCCTCCGCGGCCTCAAGGAGCGCTACGAGGCGCACCACAAGGTTGCCATCGCAGACTCTGCCCTGGTGGCAGCAGCGACCCTCTCCAACCGCTATATCTCCGGGCGCCAATTGCCAGACAAGGCCATCGACCTGGTCGATGAGGCCGCGTCCCGGCTGCGGATGGAAATCGACTCGGCACCCGAGGAGATCGACCAGCTCCGCCGCGCCGTCGACCGGCTCACGATGGAAGAACTCGCCCTGGAAGGCGAAACCGACGCTGCTTCCATGGAGCGCCTCGCCGCGCTGCGGGCGGACAAGGCGGACAGGGAAGAGGAACTGGCTGCGCTGAATGCCCGCTGGGAGGCCGAAAAGGCCGGGCTCAACCGGGTGGGTGACCTCAAGGCGAAGCTGGACGAGCTGCGTTCCACGTACGACAAGGCCGCCCGCGAAGGGGATCTTGAGACGGCATCACGGATCCTTTACGGCGAAATTCCGGCGCTCGAGCGGGAGCTGAACGCTGCCGCAGAGGCCGAAGCCGCCATCACGGACAAGTCCGCCCAGATGGTGGCGGAGCAGGTGACCGCAGACGACATTGCCGAGGTCATCTCCGCCTGGACGGGGATCCCCGCAGGCCGGATGCTGCAGGGTGAAAGCCAGAAGCTGCTGCACATGGAGGAGGAGCTCGGAAAGCGGCTGATCGGGCAGAAGAAGGCCGTCACCGCCGTGTCCGATGCCGTCCGCCGCGCCCGCGCCGGCATCAGTGATCCCAACCGCCCCACCGGTTCGTTCCTGTTCCTTGGCCCCACAGGCGTTGGCAAGACGGAGCTGGCGAAGGCACTGGCGGACTTCCTGTTCGACGACGAACGCGCCATGGTGCGGATTGACATGTCCGAGTACGGCGAGAAGCATTCCGTGGCGCGGCTCGTGGGTGCCCCTCCGGGCTACGTGGGCTACGAGGAGGGCGGCCAGCTCACCGAAGCCGTCCGCCGCCGTCCGTACTCGGTAGTGCTGCTGGACGAAGTGGAGAAGGCCCACCCCGAGGTCTTCGACATCCTCCTGCAGGTGCTCGACGACGGCCGCCTCACCGATGGCCAGGGCCGCACCGTGGACTTCCGCAACGCGATCCTGGTGCTGACCTCCAACCTGGGCAGCCAGTTCCTGGTTGATCCCTCGCTGGATGCCGAGGCCAAACGGAACGCCGTGATGGCCACCGTCAACGCCTCCTTCAAGCCGGAGTTCCTGAACCGGCTGGACGAAGTGGTGCTGTTCGACCCGCTGTCCGTGGAGGAGCTTGCCCGCATCGTTGAACTCCAGGTGGGCGAACTGGGACGGCGGCTGCACGAGCGCCGGCTGACCCTCGACGTCACCGACGGCGCCCGCGCCTGGCTGGCGATGTCCGGCTTCGACTCCGCCTACGGCGCCCGGCCACTGCGCCGTCTGGTCCAGCGGGAAATCGGCGACCGTCTGGCCAAGGCGATCCTGTCCGGCGAAATCTCGGACGGCGACACCGTGCTGGTGGACACGGCCACCGATTCCGTTGAACTCACCATCGAGGGGCTGGAAGCGCTGGCCAAGCCCAACGGCGGTGCGGTCCCCGGAACCGGACTGGTGGTTCGCCGGAAGGAATAGGCCCACCGGAAGCAGTGGACGTGTAGCCGGGCCAGGACGTGCTGCCCTGGCGCCTGGTGCCCCAGGCGCTAGGGCAGCACGCTCGCGTTAACGTTGTTGCCGCCGGGGGAGGTGACGTAGCAGTCCACCCTGCGGTCCCCGCTTTCCCAACTGGTGGAACTGGGAAAGCTCCGCTCGAAGTTCAGGGTGTACTCGTTGGCCGCAGGTCCCAGTCTTGCCGCCTGGCACGCTTCCAGGGCTTTGGCCTTCAACGCCTCGGGGCCCGGGTACGACTCGCTTTCCGGGTAGCGGAACAAGGCGACCAGTTGGGCTGAATGGCCGGTGTCGCAGGGGACAACCGTGGCTTTCAGCGCTTCCGGGCTGAAGTCCTTAAAGCAGTCGCCCAGGGCATAGTCGGCAGGTTCCGCCTCGCGGGGCAGGGGCAGCGGGCTGGCGGGGGGAGTGGCGGCGGTTTCCAGCACACCGGCAGCGGCGCCTCCGGACGCCTCCTGGTTTTCGTTGCTGTTCAACCACAGGGCAAGCCAAACGAGCGAGCCGATGACCGCCAGGAGAACAACAACGAACAACGCCTTCCACAGCGTCCGCTGGTTGATGCTCCCGCGGCCCGCTTCGGGCCCCTCCGGGAGGGCCGACCGGTTGCGGCCCCCCGCCCCGGCTTCATTCCGCTGTTGCCGCCTGCGTAACGGGGGCTCGACTGCCGGGACTCCATACTCGGCCGCGGGTACCGTGGGCAGGCCGGCGGCGGGCGAAGAGGCGGGCTTGGGCGGGACGTCCTGGTGGTTCACGGGGTGCATCCTCCTGCGTTTTTCTCCGCGCGGGCGCCGGAATTCCGGCCGGGCTCAGTAGTTGCTGATGTGACTCTACCGAAGAAAAAAGCCTGATTCCGGCCTGGGCAGGGCAGGAGCGGTACTGCATGTGATGTGCATCGGCACTGCGGGAGCGCGCCTGGCAAGCGGGAGCAGTAGAAAGCATGTAATCTAGGTGTACGACAAATTGACCAAACATTCCGGGGCCTCACCATAGCCAAGGTGACCACCTCCGGTCCGAGTACAAAAGGGGGTCACGCCATGGGGCGCGGCCGTCAAAAGGCAAAAGCTACTAAACAGGCTCGGGACATCAAGTACTACTCCCCGAACACTGACTACACAGCTCTCCAGCGTGAGCTCAAGAGTTCAGAAGTCCGCGCTCCCAGCCGTTTCGCCAACGAGCCGGTTGAACCGGACTATTCGGCTTACGTGGACAAGTACGCGGATGATTTGGAAGAAGATGACGACGAGGTAGATACCCGTCGGATCGGCTAGTTGTCCCGAGGTCTGTTGCCGTAACCGGACAGCCCTGTGACACCGTCGCACTCATGGATTCAGTATCGGGGTCCCGGTCTTTCAGCTCGGATCAGTGCTGCGCTTCTTTGTAGCCCCCTGGTCTTCGCAGACTGAGGGTGCTGAACTGCAGACATAAAGCCCGCCCCCTTCGCCTTATACGGTGCCGGGGCGGGCTTTCTGCTGTCCGGCCAGGCTCACAGCCAGAACTGACGCCAGGACCAGCGCGGAAGCCGGTGCCAGGACCGCCCACGGCGCCCGTTCCACGTAGCCGATGCCCTCGGCCAGGATCAGGCCCCAGTCCGGTGACGGCTGCTGGGGTCCCAGCCCCAGGAACCCTAGTGCCGCCAGGGCAAGGGCAACCCCCGGCAGCCGGAGCATCGCGTGGCGCAGGAGCGGCCGCACCACCGCCGGCAGGATGTAGCGAAGCATGATGCGCGCCCTGCCCACCCCCAGAACAGGGAGGATCTGCACGTAGGATTGCGCCCGTGCCTCCTGGGCAAGCGCGGCGGTATGTGCGGCCAGCGGAGCCCAGCTTACGGCGGCCACGGCCAGGGCAGCGCCCTCTGCCGAGGGTCCCAGCACGGCAGCAACAACCAGCCCGGCGAGGATGGGCGGCGCGGCGTTGGCCACCTCAAGCGGCCCCGCAGCGGCCAAGGGGAACAGCCCGACGGCGATTCCCACCGCCAGGCAGACCAGGACCACTACCAGCGCAGTCCCCAGCGTCCCCAGGGCGCCGTGTCCCACCCGGGCCAGGAGGTCACGGCCGCTGGCGTCGGCACCAAAGGGCAGCGCCCAGGTGGGTGCCGCGAGCCTGGCGTGGGCGGAGGTGAAGGGATCACGCAGCAGCCCGGCCCCGACAATGAGCAGCAAGGCGGCAGCTGCGACTGCCGGCACCGCCGGCCGGCGGCGCCGCCCTGACTGCGCCGGCTCCGGAAGCGGCAGCGTGCCGAAGCGGACCGCGGGCCCAATCAGGAGGTACCGCGCCGCCGTCGTCAGCGTTCCCACCAGCAGTGCCAGCCCCATCAGTGCCAGCATGCCCGCCTGGAGGGTGGGAATGTCCTGGGCGCCGGCGGCACCGAGGAGCAACCGGCCGAGCCCCGGAATGGCGTAGACCTTTTCCACCGCCACCGCTCCGCCGGTTAGTCCGATGAGGACCAGCCCGATCTGTGGCAGCACCGATGGCAGTGCCCGCCGCAGCACAGCCAGCGTCAGCCGCCCGGGTCCTGTTCCTGCCAACCGCCAGGTGCCCACCCACTTCTCGCCGAAGCCGGCGCGGATGGCGTCGGACAGGAGCAGCCCCATCAGGCCGCCCGCAGGAATGCCGAGGGCCAGGGCGGGCAGGACGGCGTACTCCGGGCCCTTCCAACCGAAGGGCGGAAACCACTGCAGCCAGATGGCACCTGCCACCAGCAGCATGGCGGAAAGCAGGAATTCCGGCAGCGAGGTGAGTGCGGCGGAAAGCGCGCCGGACGCTGTCCTCCGCCGCTGCCGGAGGCCGTCCACTACGGCCGGCGCGCAGATCAGCAGGGCAATAACGGCTGCTATGGCAATGGCGAAACCCATCAGCGTCACCGACACGCTCAACGCAGCCGCGGCGCCGGGTCCCACCGGAGTATTGCTGATCCAGGACGTGCCAAGGTCACCGGCAAGCACCCCCTGGACCCAGGAGCCAAGCATGGCCACCGGTCCCTGCTCCAAACCGAGCTCCGCCCGGATGGCAGCCAATGCTTCCGGCGTGGGCTCGCGGTCCGCGTACCTGGCACGGAGGATGGTGTACTCGGCGCCACGCCCCGAGAGCCACGGCATCATCCCGATCAGCACCACCAGCCCGAGGAGGGCGACGATCCGCGAGACGGTGACCTTCAGGAAAACCAGAGCGGGCATCAGCCGGCCGCGCCTGTGCCGGTGGACCCGCCGCCCGTGCTTTCCGTCGTGCTGCTGACTGCTGTCCTGCCCGTGATCAGGGCCCGTTCGCGCGGATCCCGCTCCACGCCCCGCACCCTTACGGATTCGCCCTGGATGACCCGTTCGTGCAGCAGCGGGATGGCGGCGTCGCGGGCCAGGATGAGGCCTTCGGCGGCCGCGATGGCAGCACGGCGTTCCGGGCCGGCAGGAATGCCTGCGGCCCTGGCCAAGGCTGCGTCCACAGCCGGATCGCAAAACTGGGAAATGTTGAAGGATCCGCTGCAGGAGAAGTCGCTGTAGAGGTAGGCCACGGGATCACCGGAATCCAGCACAGTTGCGCGGGAGAGGATGAAGGCATCGAATTTCCCGGCCAGGGCGTCCGCCTCGATGTGCTGGTATTCGCGGACATCCTGCTCTACGGTGAAACCGGCGGCTTCCAACTGCTGCTCCAGCTGGACCGCAACTTCCGGCAACTCGGCCCGGTCGGTGAAGGTACCAAGCCGGATGGGCGTCCCCTTCACCGCGGTTGCGGCAACGCGGGCAGCAAGGGCTGCAGCGTACCCTTCGTTATTCCGCTCGTCCGCCGCCCACGGAAGGGCCGGGCCGAGCAGCCCGGCTGCCTTGTCCGCGCGTCCTTCGTAAACCCTGTCCACAACGGTGCCGGCATCGATCGCCCCGCGGGCAGCGGCGCGGACGGCCGGATCAGCGAACGGACCCGCGGCAGTGTTGAGGTAGAGCGTGTTGGTCCGCGGCATTGGCACCTCGTGCACCAGGGCGGGATCGATCTGTGCCACCTGACCCACGGGTATGGCTTCGACAATGTCCGCATCCCCGGTCCGCAGAGCCGCTGCCCGGGCGGTTCCGTCCGGGACGAACTGGACGTCCACGCCGTCGGCCTCCGCTTTTTCACCCCAATACCCGTCGAAGCGGTCCAGCCGTGCGGACGAGGTGCCGTCCACAGACACCAGCCGGTACGGCCCTGTGCCTGCATTCCGCGGGTCAACCATGCCGCCCTCTTGGTAAGCCGAGGACGCGAGGACGGCCAGCTGGGGACTGGACAGCCGCTGGGGCAGAAGTGGATCGGGCGTCGCCGTCCTGACCACTACAGCGCCGGGACCGTCAGCATCGGCCGCAAGTTCGACGCCGTCGAGGATCCTCGGCTTAGGGCTGGCCTTCGCGGCAGCGGTCAGGGAGGCAACAACCTCCGCCGACGTCATGGCTGTCCCATCGTGGAACTGCACACCTTCCCGGAGAGTGAAGCGCCACGAGGTCTCATCGATCTGCTGCCACTCGGTGGCCAGCGCCGGCTTGGCCTCGCCGAGATCATCCAGGACCACCAGGGTTTCGGCGGTCTTCCAGCGCGACAGCTTGAAGGCGTCGTCGCTCAACGGGGACAACCCGGACCGGGGCGGCTGAAGCATGGCCACCTTGATCCGGCCGGCACCGTCCCCGCCCTCGGCCGCCTGCTCGGTGCCGGCGAAACATCCGCTCAGGCCGGCAGCGATCAGGAGGGCTGAAAGGGTAGTTACGCCTGTTTGGAGTCGTTTTTTGGGCACGTTTGTTACCTGCTTCGATTGTCGGTGGGAGAGCCGGCTTACTGCCGGAATGAGCGTTTACTTGATATGCGCGGCGGTTCAGCGCCTGGCCGGCAGAAGCCGTGGAAGTCCGACGGCGGGAATCACCATGAGTGCCGCCATCACCGCCCAGGGCCAGACGGCGTCAGGGCCCGGCCGGGAGGCACCTGAGTAGAGCGGTCCCAGGACGAAGTTGCCCAGCAGCACTGCGCAGCCGCCCATGCTCGCAAGAAGTCCGTAGTAGATGCCGGTCAGGCGGCCGCGGGCAAAGTCGAGGACCAGCGGCATGGCCACGGGTCCGATGCACATGTGCCCCAGGCACAGCCCCACCACGAGCAGCAGGGGCGGCAGGAGCTGCAGGGTGCCGGTGGCAGGGAACCGGGCAAGCAGGGCCATGGTGGCGAAGGCCAGGCCCTTGAGGAAGAAGCCGGTTGTCAATGCCCGCCCGGCGCCCATTCGGGTGGTCAGCCGGGAGATTGGCCACTGCAGCGCCACGGTAAGGACGGAGGCAACGGCGAACAGCACGGCCAGGGCCTCAGGTCCTGCGCCGCTTCTGGTCAGCTCGATGGGAAGGCCGAAGTAGAGCTGGTTGTAGGCCAGCAGGTTCACACTGTAAAGGGCGGCGAAGGCCAGGAAACGCTTGTCCCGCAGCATCGCGGGGACGCCGTCGGCGGGCAGGGCAGGGGAATGCAGGCGGGCTGGAGCAGGTGTCCCGGCCCGGGCCGGCACGTGGTGCCACAGCACCCCGGTCATGACGGCAAAGACCGCCGCCCCGGCCACCGCGGCCCAGCTGAAGGAAAACCCCAGCAGCAGTGCTCCCACCAGAGGGCCGGCCACGGCCCCGATTTCTCCGCAGATGGCGAGGAGCGCAAAAAGTCCAGGTGCCTTCCCGCTGGTGTTCCGCCGTCGTTCTTCTGCCCTGCCAACCAGTGATTCCAGGGCCGGGGAGAACAGTGCCCCACCCATGCCCGTGAGCACGGCGCCCAGGAGGAACAGCGGAAAGCTGCCGGCCAGAGCCAGGGCCAGGTAGCCGGAGATGCGGACCAGGCAGCCCGCCAGCATGGCGCGGCGCGGCCCCCAACGGTCCGTGATCATCCCGCCCGCCAGGAAGAGTCCCTGCTGGCTGAAGACGCGGGCGCCCAGGACCACGCCCACCGCGGTGGCGGTCATTCCGAAGTCCTGGGTCATCACCAGAGCCAGGAACGGAACCACCGCATAGAAGCCGATGTTGAAGACGAGCTGGCTGGCGAGAAGGAGGCCAGGGGCAGGACGGGGTTCTGCTGCTGTCTGTTCTGCAGCGCTGAGGGCGGTCACAGGGCACCCGCCGGGACGGCGCAGTGGAGCTGCAGGTTAGCCGAGGCCTGCACGAGCTCGACGGCGGCCGGGCTGGCGGGGTTTTCCAGCACCTTCCCCGTTGGCCCTTGTTCCACGACGGTGCCGCCTGCAAGCACGGCCGTGGTGCCGCACAGCCGGGCGGTTTCCAGGTCGTGGGTGACCAGGAGCAGTCCCAGGTTGTCATTCCGCACCAGTCCGGCCAGCAATGTCAGCACGGTATCCCGGAGGGGGAGGTCCAGGCCGCTGACGGGTTCGTCGGCCAAGAGGTAGGCGGGCGAGACAACCAGGGCGCGGGCGATGGCCACCCTTTGGCTTTGCCCGCCGGACAGTTCCCCCGGGCGGCGGTGCATCAGGGCAGCCGGCACCTCGACGCGTTCCAGCGCATCGCCGATCATCTCCCGGTGGTTTCCTTCCAGCCGGAGCTGCCGCAAGGGTTCCATCAACAGCTGCCAAACGGTCATCCGGGGATCGAGGCTGCCTGCAGGATTCTGCGGAATGTACTGCACTGTCCGGCGGTACCAGCGAAGTGTTTTGGCGGTTCCGGGCCCCACGGTCCGTCCGCCGAGCGTCACGGTGCCTGCGGAAGGCTTTGCCATGGCCAGGAGAATCCGCACCAGGGTGGACTTGCCCGAGCCGGAGCTTCCCACAAGCGCTGTGCTGGTGCCGGGGGAGAGGGCAAGGCTGACGTTGGCCAGCGTCTTTTCCGCGGGTCGCCTGCTGCGGAAGCCGCGGGGCGGGTAGGCAAAGGAGATGCCATTTGCGGCCAGGGCGGCGGTCATGCTGCCACCGCTGTTGTTCCAGCCGCGGGGGTTCCCGGAAAAGCCGAGGGCGAAGTTGCACCGGCTGCCTGCACCAGCCGACGGGTGTAGGCGTGCCGCGGAGTACGGAGCAGTTGCGCCATCGGTGCGTCTTCCACGATCCGGCCGCCCTCCATGACCATGGCGCGGCTGCACAGCGCGGCGGCGGCCGCGAGGTCATGGGTAATAAAGAGAAGCGTGCGGCCCTCGGCCCCCCAAGCGCCGAGGGTCGCAAGTACTTTCAGCCGGGTGACGGCGTCCAGGGCGGTAGTGGGCTCATCAGCCACGAGGACGCGGGTACCGCAGGCCAGTGCCAGGGCGATGCAGACTCTTTGCAGCTGCCCGCCGGACAGCTCGCCGGTGTAGCGGGGCAGGATGGCTGAAGGCTGCTCGATTCCGGCCCGGGCCAGGAACCGGCCAGCCTGCGTCCGGGCGTCCGTCCGGCTGAGCCCGGCCCTGCGCAGCGGAAGGAGGAGCTGTTTGCCCACGGGGACCAGCGGATTGAGGGAGGTCTGCGGGTCCTGGCGGATTAATGCCGCGTTCCCCGGGGCTGCCTGCACCTTGCCGGCTACGGCCGGACGCCCTGGGAAGGTGACTGCCCCGCTGACGGTGATCCCTTCCGGGACGGTTCCAGTCACGGCGGCGGCCGTCAGTGACTTTCCCGATCCGGAGGCGCCCAACAGGGCAACGCACTCACCTGCGTGGACGGAAAACGTCAGGGGATGCACCAGCGGCTGGCCTGCATGCGCCAGCGCGAGGTTTTTCACGGAGAGGGCGGGTGCAGGCATCTGGGCATCATTTCGTAACAGGACTCAGGGCAGGTCTCATACTAACAATAATCATTCGCAATTACGCAAACCGTAATGCGCCCAAGAGGTGCAGCGGGCACAAAAATGCCGGTGGGTACCCCTGAAGGCACCCACCGGCGTCGAGGAAATGCTAGGCGTAGGCGTTGACCAGGCGGACTGCCCCGCCATCCACACCCTTGGCGCCCTGAACGTAGTCCGGGCCGGACTTCAGGATGGAATCGGAGTCCCCGGTGACGGTGCCCATCACCCAGGAAGGCAGGCCGCGGTCGTTGAGGCGGGCAACTGCGGCGTCAGCGGCGTCAGCCGAGACGATGGCCACCATGCCTACGCCCAGGTTCAGCGTGCGTTCCAGGTCCGCCAGCGGGACGTTGCCCAGTTCGGACACCAGCTTGAAGATGGCGGGCAGTTCCCAGGTGGAGCGGTCCACCGTGGCCACGAGGCCCTGCGGGAGTACGCGGGCAAGGTTGGCAGCCAGGCCTCCGCCGGTCACGTGGCTGAAGCCGTGCACCGCTGATGCGCCGGTGACGGGGAAGGTGCGGGCGAGGTCCAGGCAGTCCGCGGCGTAGACGCGGGTGGGCTCGAGGAGTTCCTCGCCCAGGGTGCGGCCCAGTTCGGAAACCTGGCGGTCCAATGCCCAGCCGGCGTGGTTGATTACGCGGCGGACAAGCGAGTAACCGTTGGAGTGGAGGCCGGAGGAAGCCATGCCGATCACCACGTCCCCGGCGCGGACACGGTCCGGTCCCAGGAGCTGGTCGGCCTCAACAACGCCGGTGGCTGCGCCTGCGACGTCGTACTCGTGTTCGCCCAGCAAGCCAGGGTGTTCGGCCGTTTCGCCGCCCACCAGTGCGGTGCCGGCGACGGAGCAGGCCGCTGCGATGCCGCGGACAATATCGGCGATGCGCTCGGGCACCACCTTGCCGCAGGCAATGTAGTCCGTCATGTACAACGGCTCTGCACCCACCACCACGATGTCGTCCACCACCATGCCCACCAGGTCGAATCCGATGGTGTCGTGGATGTCCATGGCCTGGGCGATGGCAACCTTGGTACCCACGCCGTCGGTGGAGGTGGCCAGCAGCGGCTTCTTGTAGGTGAGCAGCGTGGAGACATCGTAGAGGCCGGCAAACCCGCCTACCCCGCCGATTACCGAGGAGTTGTGGGTAGCTTTGATGGCACCCTTCATCAGCTCGACGGCGCGGTCGCCGGCTTCGACATCGACACCGGCGGAGGCGTAAGTGATGCCTGCAGTGTTCCCGGAGGTGTTGCCGGAGGCGGGGGCAGCGGAAGTCATACGGACTCTTTCTTGTCAGTGCCGGCGGCGGCGTGTACGTCTGGCACAAGGTCGGCTTCGGTCAGCAGGTTCTCGAACTCCGAGTCCGGTCCGGGATCGCAGCCGGTGGCGCCGGACTTCTCCGCCGGGTCCTCTTCGGAGTCCACGGCAAGGGCCGCGGTGGCACCGGGGAGGGCGGAAGGCGAGGGCTTCAGGCCGCCGAGGTCGGTGCGTTCGAGGAGGTTCTTCCCGAGCTTGTCCGCGCCCGGAAGCTCGATGGGGTACTTGCCGGTGAAGCAGGCGGTGCAGAGGCGCTCGCGCGGCTGCCGGGTGGCGCCGATCATGCCGTCCTCGGAGATGTAGGCCAGCGAGTCCGCGCCGATGGCCTGCGAGATTTCCTCGATTGTGGCGCCGTTGGCGATCAGCTCGGCACGGGAGGCGAAGTCGATGCCATAGAAGCAGGGCCATTGGACCGGCGGGGAGGAGATTTTGACGTGGACGGCCGCGGCGCCGGCTTCGCGGAGCATCCGGACGATGGCGCGCTGGGTGTTGCCGCGGACGATTGAGTCATCCACTACCACCACGCGCTTGCCGCGGATCACGGACTCGAGGGCGTTGAGCTTGAGCCGGATGCCGAGCTGGCGCAGGGTCTGCGAGGGCTGGATGAAGGTGCGGCCAACGTAGGAGTTCTTGACGAACCCGTGGGCGAACGGGATGCCGGATTCCTCGGCGTAACCCACGGCTGCAGGCGTACCGGACTCCGGAACCGGGATAACGATGTCCGCGGCCTGCGTGTTTTCGCGGGCCAGCTGGCGGCCCATTTCCACCCGGGACTCGTACACCGATCGGCCGGCGATGGCGGCATCCGGGCGGGCGAGGTAAACGTACTCGAAAACGCAGCCCGCCGGCGTCGGCTCGGCGAAACGCTGGGAACGCACGCCCTGCTCGTCGATGGCGATGAACTCGCCCGGCTCGATCTCACGGATGAAGCTGGCGCCGACGGTGGCGAGTGCCGACTGCTCGGAGGCGACAACCCAGCCGCGCTCCAGCCGGCCCAGGACCAGCGGGCGGATGCCGTAGGTGTCGCGGGCGGCGTAAAGGGTGCCTTCGTCCATAAAGACAAAGCAGAAGCCGCCCTTGATTTTGGGCAGCAGTTCGATGGCCGTCTCTTCGAGGGTTTTGCCCGGCTCGCCCTCAAGGAGGGCCGTCACCAGGGCTGTGTCCGAGGTGTTGCCCTGCTTCATCTCGCCCGTAAGCTGATCGCCGTTGCGTTCCTGGATCATCGCGTTGAGCTCAGCGGTGTTGGTGAGGTTGCCGTTGTGCGCCAGGGCAACCGTTCCGGTGCTGGTGGCGCCGAGGGTGGGCTGGGCGTTGGCCCAGTGGCTGGCTCCGGTGGTGGAGTAGCGGCAGTGGCCCACCGCCAGGTGTCCGGTAAGGGTGTTCAAGGTGGTCTCGTCGAAGACCTGGGAGACGAGGCCCATGTCCTTGTAGACGTTGATCCGGTTGCCGTCGCTGGTGGCTATGCCAGCGGACTCCTGACCGCGGTGCTGCAGTGCATACAGCCCGTAATAGGTAAGTTTTGCTACTTCTTCACCTGGTGCCCAGACTCCGAAAACGCCACAGGCGTCCTGCGGGCCTTTTTCGCCAGGGAGAAGATCATGGGAAAGTTTTCCATCGCCGCGTGCCACTGGTCGATTATCTCACGACCTGGAGGAGGACTTTTCCGGCCGCCCGTTTGTGACTTGCCTAGGGACGGGGGTCGGTGTCCGGTTCGGAATCGGGGACGGACTCCACCACAGCCCGCTGCTGCCTTTTCAGGCTTCGCCGGTCCAGGATCAGCGCCAGTACGGCGCCCAGGATTGCGCCGGCGCCGGCAAAGAGCACCAGGAAAAATCCGAAGACCGAGGCGGGGTCAAAGCTCTCGCTCGCCGGCAGGCCGTAAGCAACCGCCGCTGCCGCCCCCACACCCACCAGTGCGCCCAGGATCAGGAACGGGACGTACTTGGGCGCCCGGCGGACGGTGATCTCGCGGCGCTCGGCGCG
The DNA here is from genome assembly GCF_059089735.1 of Arthrobacter sp. sptzw32. Taxonomy (NCBI): domain Bacteria; kingdom Bacillati; phylum Actinomycetota; class Actinomycetes; order Micrococcales; family Micrococcaceae; genus Arthrobacter; species Arthrobacter sp. sptzw32. The sequence continues at coordinate 214,333 of NZ_JBNHEZ010000004.1, forward strand.
GGGTTGTTCAAAAGCCATGCCTCAAGCCTACATTTCCGCCGTTGCCCTATCAGTTACGGCTGCCAGGGCGCCGGTTTGGGGACTGTAAGTGGCAGGGCAACGGGGAGGGGTGTCAGCTGCCGCGGTAGGTGGAGTACGCGAAGGGGCTGAGCAGGAGCGGAACGTGGTAGTGCTCGGAGCCGGTGACTTCGAACACAAGGTCCACCTCGGGGAAGAACGTGGCAGTCTGGAGGCCGGCATAGTAGCTGCCCGTTGCGAAGTTGAGCCGGTAGTTGCCGGGTTCCAGCTGCTCCGGGCCCAGATCCTTCGCGCGGCCGTCGGCATCCGTGGTGGAGGCTGCAAGTTCCTGCCAGCTGCCGCCGTTGTTTTTGTAAAGCACGACGGCGACCCCGGCCGCCGGGCGGCCGGCGCCGGTGTCGAGGACATGGGTAGTGACGTGGGAGACGCTCATTCGGTGATCAGTCCTTCAAGCCGCAGTACGGCAATCTCGCGCAGCTGCTGGGCCACAATGGAATCTTCCTCAGCGGGGGAGTTCCCCAGCCGCTGGTCCAGGGACTGCAGGATTTCGGGAGCCGTGCGCCCGGCTGCGCGGATCAAAAAGACCCTGCCGAATTTGGCCTCGTAGTCCCTGTTGCCCTGGGCCAGAGCCTCCGCCAGGGCCTTGTCCGCCGGATCCACCCCTGCCTGCTCGGAACGTGACATGGACGCCTCGGTGGTGGCCGCCGTCGGACGTTCACCGATCCGCGGGTGGTGCGCCATGGCTGCTTCAACCTCGGCCGGAGTGAACGGGTGGGCAGCCTCGGAGGCGAACGCCAGGAGCGCGTCCTTGGAAGGGAAGGGCCGGGCGGCAGCCACAGTGTCCACCCAGCGCTGAACGTCGATGCAGGGTCTAAGCGTCTCCGCTGCCCGGGCGGGGTCAGCAGTGTTGAATTCGGCAAGCTTCATGCTGGCAGGTACCTCGTAACAATTGCTGGCATCCATGGTGACGGCTATGCGGATGCCGGACTTCCCGGCGCCCATCACCAGTGAAACCGGATCAAGGCTTCCGCATCATGGAACTGTTATTTCAGCATACGTAATATTGAAGATCAGGCTGCTGCCGGTGTCAAGAGACTACAACAGTGCCGGGCCCCATCCGGTATCCTCACGGGGAAGCTGCAGGGCCCGGGCGGAAGATGCTGGGGGAACAAAAAGAATATGGACGGGACGGCTATGCAAACGCTGACCGATCAGGACGCCGCACGCGATCGTGGCCTTCGGGAATACGGATTGATCCCCGCCGACCCTGGTGGGTTGCCGGCGCTGGCGAACCCGAGGACGCGTGCTGCGCTGGACAACCTGGTACGCCTGGCTGCGAGTTTGTGCGGCGTGCCCTACAGCGTGGTGAACATCATTACCGCGGACCAACAGCTGCAGGTCGCCGCCGCCGGTATAGATCCCGGAATATGCTCCCGCGAGGACTCGATGTGCTCGAGCGTCTTTCTGAGCGGCGAGTCCACCGTGGTCCGCGACGCCTCCGTGGACCCGCGGTTCCGGTCCAACCCGTTCGTGACCGGGGAAATAGCGGACGTCCGCTTCTACGCCTCCGTGCCGTTGGAGACCTCTTCCGGCCTGGTGCTTGGCTCGCTCTGTGTGTTTTCTGACCAGGCGGATCTGCCCACGCCCGAGCAGATCCGCCTGGTGGAGGTCCTGGCCGGCCAGGTCGTTGAACTTCTGGAACTCCAGCACCGTACGCTGCAGCTCAACACAGCCCTTGAAGATCTCCACCGGAGCAACGAGATGCTGGCCGAATTCGCCGGGCGGGTCAGCCATGACCTGCGAGCGCCCCTGACCACCATCCTGGGGTATGTGGAACTGGCCGAGGACGACCCCAACATACCCCAAGGACACCCTTCCGCCGAGTACCTGGAACTCATAGCCAACGGCGGGCGCCGCATGCTGGTAACTCTGGAAGACGTGCTGGACTACTCGCGCGCCGACGGCAGGTTGAACCGTAACCACGTGTCCCTGCTGGCTGTCACGGCGGAGGCAGCGCAGGACCTCGGTGTGGACCTCGACGCCGACAGCGGGATCTCCTGCGACGACGCCAAGCTCTTCGCAGACCACGGGCAGCTTCGCACCCTGTTGCAAAACCTCCTGGCCAACTCACTGAACTACCGCTCGCCGGAACGTCCGCTGCGGATCGAGGTCAGGGCTGCAAACGGCCCCCGGGGCGTGACGGTCCAGGTTGCCGATAACGGCAAAGGCATCCTGCCCGCCGACCGGGCCAGGGCCGTGGAGCCACTGGTACGGCTCAACCGGCCCGGCGACGGGCCCGGGACAGGCCTGGGCCTGGCGACCTGCCAACGGATCGCCCAGGCGCACGGCGGAGAACTCACCATCAGTGACACTCCCGGGGGCGGGGCCACTGTTTCGGTGCTCATCCCGGCCGAAGCCGCTGCGGGCCCGGCCGGGACGTCGGGCCGGCTGTAAAAATCAGCCCTGCGGTGTCCTGGACAGGACCCAGACGTTGGTGCCGTCCTGCCGTTCGAAGGTAACCGTCGTGACCAAGGCCTGGATCAGCGCCAGGCCGCGGCCGGACTCGGCGTCCTCACCGACGGTTGCCGGCTCCATCGGGCCGAAGGGCGGCTTCGCGTGGTAGGCGCTCACCCGTGCCTGCAGCAGCGCGGGCCGCACCTCGATGTCCACCCCCAGCTCCACGGGTTCCTGCGCCACGGGCTCGGCATGCTGGACGATGTTCGACGCCGACTCGATGACCGCCGTCGTAAACGTCATTTGGTCCATGTCCTGCACAAAGGGGACGTCGAGCCAGAGGCTGTCGAGGTGGTTGTGGATCGACTCGATGGCGTCCTCGGACGCCGGCCCGCGGAAGCTGCGGGACGCCAGGACTTCAGTCATTGCTGAACGCCTCTTCGGCGGATCCGTAAGCGGTGAGGACTTTGTCCATGCTGGTCAGCTGCAGGACCATCTTCACCTGGGGCTGGACAGCTGCGATCCGCAGGTCCCCGCCCGCCTGCCGCGCCGCTTTGAGGCAGCCGATCAGCGCGCCCAGGCCGGACGAATCCATGAACGCCGTTTTTTCCAGGTTCACCACGATCCGGTTGGATCCGCCGGCGATTACATCCGTGACGAACTCGCGCAGCTTGGGCGCGGAGACCATGTTCAGCCGTCCGTCCGCCTTGACCTCCGCATACGAGTCCTTGACCTCATAGCTAAACTCCATCGGGTTTCCTCTCTGCTAATGCCAAATCTGGAGCCGGTTCATAACCCTTGTAGAGCACTGCACGCACCAGGATGCTCATGACCACCAGGTCGAAAATGACCCACACGACGTTCACTAGGGTGCCAAGTGGCTCGGCCAGGCCGGTAGCCAGGCGGATGATTCCGACGACGGCGGCCACGGCCAGCAGGACGGACACCACAATCTGTGGCCGGATCAGGCTCCAGCTGGGTCCGCCGTTCTGGCGGGCCTTGGGGGTGACGGCAAATCCAAGGGGGCGTCCGAACCAGACGTTCCGGGCCGCCGTCGAGCACGCCTTGATCCAGGTGGGGAACAGGGCAAGGCTGTACTGTTGGCCGCGCCAGGTGGGGATGCCGCGGCCGGCGACGGCGAACAGCAGCTGGTTGACCACCATGAACGGGATGAACCGGATGAAGAAGTCCCAGCTCAAACTCGTCACCGGCAGGACTCCGAGCAACAGGTAGATGATCGGGGCGGCGAAGTAGATAACCGCTGCGTAGCCGCTGAGGTAGGTCCACATGGTGGCGAAGTACATCAGCCGCTGCCCCAGCTTGAGGCCCTTCTGCACCAGCGGGTTCTCGCGGAGCAGCACCTGGATGGTGCCCTGCGCCCAGCGGAGGCGCTGGGTGAGCATGGTCTTGAGGTCCTCGGGAGCGAGCCCGTAGGCGAGGATTTCGTGGTGGTAGACGCTCTCCCAGCCCATCGCGTGCATGCGCATGGCGGTGGCCATGTCCTCGGTGACGGAGATCGTGGCCAGCGGCATGACCGGCTGTGCCTCATCGTTGCGTTCCACCGAGAGGGCATCCAGGACGGCCTGCACGGATTCCAGGGCGCCCAGGGGCGACCAGTCACGGGCGGACATGCGCTGCACGGCATCGTCCGCCACGACGGGGACGCCTGACTCGCCCACGTGGGCCAGTTCCATGGCGGCGATCTCTTCAAGGTCTGCCTGCAGGGCTTCGACGTCGGCCATCACCAGGGTCTGCACGGCGGCGTCCACGCGGCGGCGTACCCGGTAGGTGATCTCGCTCAGGGCTCCGCCGGCGTCGAGCTCCTGCTGCGCCTCGCGGGTTGCCGCCTCCACTTCGTCCAGCACCTGGGCCACCAGTGGTGTCATGTCTGGAGACTTCCGGGCCTGCTTGATGGCAGAGCGGGAGGCGGCCAGGGCACGTCGGATGCTCTTCTCGGTTTCCTTGACGTAACCCACCAGGCCCAGCTGCATGAGGGCTTCGCGGCGGAGGATGGCGTTGGAGCCGCAGAAGAAGGCGGCGTTCCACCCGTCCTTGCCCTGCTGGATGGGGCCATAGAAGAGGGGCGCCTGGCTGCCGAGGGGATCATCGGCCGGGACGTTGCTGAAGTACTGCGGTGTCTGGACCAGCGCCACCCGGCGGTTGTTGAAGTAACCGAGGGTCTTTTCGAGGATGTCCGGCTCGGGGATCTGGTCAGCGTCCAGGATCAGGAGGAACTCGCCGTGGGTCTGCATCAGGGCGTTGTTGAGGTTGCCCGCCTTGGCGTGCCGGGGCAGGTTGGAGGTCCAGTCCTCGCTGCGGGTGACATAACCCAGGCCATGCTGGGCGGCGAGGGCCTCCAGCTCGGGGCGGGCGCCGTCGTCCAGGATCCACGTGCTGTGCGGGTGCCGGATCTTCTGAGCGGCCAGCGCGGTGGTCATCACCATGTCCAGGTCTTCGTTGTAGGTGGTGATGAAGACGTCCACGGTGGCATCGGCCGGCGGCGCCGGGGCGCCCTTCCGGATCTTCAGCTTCCACACCGTCATGCCGAACAGCATCACGTCGATGAGGCTGTAGGTTTCAGCGACCACCAGCGGCACGGCGATCCACCAGGCGTCCCAGTTCAGCGATGCCATCCAGCGCCAGGCGATGTAGTTGACGCCCGTGATGACGGTGAGCACCACCACCAGCCGGGTCAGGAACCGGGTCATGCGCCTGCTCCTTCGGGCAGCCGGCGGACCACAACCACCGTGACGTCGTCCTCAGCGGTCTCGGCCGGGGCCAGGGCAAGGATGGCGCTGCTGGCTGCCCGGGCCGAGTCATGTCCCTGCACCGCGCTGCGGACAGCCTCGGTGAAGTCCTCAACGGTATCGAAGACGTCCAGCACGCCGTCGCTGGCCACCACCAATGAATCGCCCGGGGCGAGCTCGAGGCTGGACTGGGGCCATTGTGTTCCTGCCCAGGCTCCGACTGGGGGCCCGCCGGACGCGAGGCGGTGGGCGGCGCCGCCGGAGCTGACGTGCAGCGCAAGCCCATGCCCGGCGTCGACATAGCTGACCGTTCCCGAGGCCGCGTCAAGCCGTGCGTGGAACAAAGTGACAAAGGAGTTGGAGGAATCCAGGTCCGTGGCTATCGCCTTGCTGGCGGAGGCGAACGCGCCGTCGAGGTCCTCCCGGCGGCCCGTGGAGCGCATGACGGCGCGGACTGTCGCCGCGATCAGGGCGGCGCCCATGCCTTTGCCCATGGCGTCGGCGAAAGTCAGGTGGAGCCCGTCCGGGGTCTGGTACCAGTCGTAGAAGTCCCCGCCCACGCTGCGGGAAGGGCGGAACATCCCGGCCACGTCATAGCCTTCGACGCGGATGTCCTCCTGCGGGAGAAGGCTTAACTGGACTTCGGTGGCGCGTTCCAGCTCGCTCCGGGCGGCCGAATCGGCAGCTGCGGAGGGGCGGCGGCGGAAGAGGGCGTTGATCCGGGACTGCAGCTCCCGGGGGCTGAATGGCTTGCTGATGTATTCATCAGCTCCGTTGTCCAGTCCGGTCAGCTTGTCCAGTTCGTCCGCACGCGCGGTCAGCATCACAATGAAGGCGTCCGAGAATTCCCGGAGCCGCTTGCAAACTTCCAGTCCGTCGAGGTCCGGGAGGTTCAGGTCCAGGGTCACCAGGTCCGGCTGGCGGCGGCGGACTTCCTCCACACCGGGCAGACCCGCTCCGGCCTCCGTAACGTCGAAGCCCTGCTTGACCAGGACGCGGACCAGCAGGCCGCGAATGTCCGGGTCATCCTCGATGACAACGGCACGGCGGGTTTCGGAGGGAGAGACCATAGCTCTACTTCTACCGTATTAACGGCAACGGGGCATGTCGCAAGGCTTCTTGTGGTGCTGGCCGTGTTGGCAGCGGCCACCTGCTCCGGGCTTCCCCGGCGGCTGCCTCAGCGGATCTTGCGCCAATCTTGGCACCTGCTTGCCTGGACGTTGAGGAAGGCCCGGGACACTCGAAGGCAGAAGAAACAGCTTCAGGGACAACGGTCAACGAAGACCGGTCCGGAAGCTGGCCGGTGCAGGAGGGGCAGCCATGGGACACAGCAACATCAAAGACCAGACGACGGCGGGTGCCGCCGCGGGCGCGGCGCCTGCCGATGGCGGGGCGACCGCGATTGGACCGGAGGCGGAAGCGGGTCCGCGTGAACTGGTGCAGGCCGGCCTGAACAAGGGCAGGGCGCTCCTGCGGGTCTACCTCCACTCGCGGAAGGTGCGTGCCGCGGCCAAGGCACTGGCGCAGGCACTCGCCGAATCGAGGGCGGCGTCGAGCTGGCCCGGGGACCGGTTGCCGGTGGGTGAGGAGATGTCCGTGCAGGTGGAAAAGCTGACGCACCGCCTTAACCTGGAGACCGAGGCGCATTGCAGGTTGGAGGCGCTTTTCAGGAGTGCGGACCTGGGGCGTCCCGCGGCGGTTTAGGTGCCGGGAACCCTGGTTAGCGCTATGGGCTGGGCGCCCTGATTTCGGCGCGCCGCTGGAACCGGGGGGTTACGCCTGATCCCGCAGGTTCAGGCGCATCAGCACCCGCGGGAAGCCGTTGAGTACTGACTCCGTGTCCGCAGCCTTGGTGAAGCCGGCGTCCTCGAAAAGCTTGCGCGTGCCCACGTACGCCATGGTGAGGTCTACCTTTTGCCCGCGGTTATCCACCGGGTAGCCCTCGATGGCCGGTGCCCCATAGCTTCCAGCGAACGCAACGGCGCCTTTGAGCAGGAGGTGTGAAATGCCTTTGCCGCGGCGCCCTGGCCGCACCCGGATACACCACACAGACCAGACGTCCAGCCCGTCCACGTGCGGAATCTTCCGGTTCGCGGCGAAGCTGGTATCCGAGCGGGGGTGGACTGCTGCCCACCCGACTACTTCACCGCCGTCGTACGCCAGGATTCCCGGCGGGGGATCCTGGGCCACCAGCTCCTTCACCAGCTCCCCGCGCTCCGCCCCGTGCAGTGCCTGGTTCTGTTTCGACGGAATGCGGTAGCTCAGGCACCAGCAGACGTTGGCGTCCGGCCGTTTGGGCCCCACCATCGTCCTGACATCCTCAAACTCAGTGGCCGGACGGACCTCGATCACCATGCGGCCATCCTGTCACCGGCCTGCGCAGGGGGCAACGGCGCTGAGTCCCTACTCGCCCGGGATGCGCCCTATGCTCCATGCCGAGACTTTGCGCAGGTCGACTCTGGTGGCCTGCATGCGTACGTGGACTCCCCCTGACAGCAGCACCGGTCCAAGGAAGTGGATGTACCGGTCCTGGTCCTTCGGCTGCGGGCCTGCCCCGCCTTCTCCCGCCGGCTGGCGTTCCAGTTGGTCCGTCGCCGGCTCCAGCGACTCGAAGGCGGCGGCGACGGCCGGGCTGCCGGTGCGGATCTGGTCATTCTGCCGCTGTGCCCAGGCGTGCGCGGACACGACGGATCCGGAGATGACGGCGCCGTCCACAACAACGGTGAGCTCCACCGTTGCGTCGTTGCCCATCCTGGCGACCGGAGCCAACAGGAGCGCAAGACGGTGGTCGATCTCGTACCAGGATTGGGCTTTAAAGCGTTCGCGGTTGGCCGCGAATGCAGCGTCGCGCTCCGCCGCCACCGCGGACAATACCTCTTCAGCAGTCTCGTCCGCCATGGACCCTTCCCCTTTCGTGGTTCCGCCAGGTCACCCTCCCACAAGAGCTTAGTTTCCTGGCCTCGCAAAGCGTTGGCGGGTGGAAGAAGGCCGGCAGGGAGGGGGGTGCCAACCCTGTCGGCGTCTGTCTCCCGTCACTACACTGGGACGCATGACCGAGCAGGAACCGGCCCGGGGCAGGGCGGCTGCGGCTTCCGACGGCGGGACAGGACCTGGCAGGGACGTAGCCGTCAACGCGGGGACGGGTGAGGACGGCGGAACCCCGCACCTGGCCGACCCGGACGCCGTCGATACCTCCCTTCGCACTCCCGCCGAAAGGAACCGCACCTTCACCTGGATTCTGGCGAACACTGCCCTCGCCAACATCACTACCAGCTACCTGTGGTTTGCCCTGACGTTCTGGGTGTACTTGGGAACCCGCAACGTGATCGCCACGGGGGTGGTGGGCGGCGCATACATGTTGCTCATCGCCCTTTCAAGCATCAGCTTCGGCACTTTCGTGGACCGCTACCGCAAGTTATCCGTGATGCGGTTTGCTGCCGTGTTCACCCTGGTGATGTTCGTGCTGTCCGGAGTGATGTTCCTGCTGACACCCGCCGCCGTGCTGCTTGACCTGGCGCAGCCGTGGTTCTGGGTGTTCACCATGGTCATCCTGATCGGCGCGGTGGTGGAAAACATGCGCAACATCGCGCTCTCCACCATCGTAACCATCCTCATCGAGCCGGACCGGCGGGCCAACGCCAACGGGCTGGTGGGCATGGTGCAGGGACTGATGTTCCTTGTCACCTCGGTGCTCTCCGGGCTGTCCATTGGGCTGCTCGGAATGGGCTGGACGATCGCCGTCGCCGTCGTGCTCACCGCCCTGGCCTTCGCGCATCTCCTCTTGCTGCGAATGCCCGAGGAGCTGCGCCCGGCGGCCACGGATGCCCACGGCGGATTCGATTTCCGCGGTGCCCTTGCCGCCGTCCTGGCCATCTCCGGGCTGTTCGCGCTGATCCTGTTCTCAACGTTCAACAACTTCATCGGCGGGGTCTACATGGCCCTGATGGATCCCTACGGCCTGGAAATGTTTTCGGTGGAGCTGTGGGGGATCCTTTTGGCGGTTGGTTCCAGCGGCTTCCTTTTGGGCGGAGCCTTGATCGGCAAATTCGGCCTGGGTTCCAACCCTTTGCGCACCCTGCTGCTGGCCGTGATTGCGATGGGCGTCCTGGGCGCAGTGTTCACGCTGCGGGAGTGGGCATGGCTGTACATCGTGGGGATCTGGCTGTACCTGACCCTGGTGCCTTTCGTGGAGGCGGCCGAGCAAACGGTCATCCAGCAGGTGGTGCCCCTGGAGCGGCAGGGCCGGGTGTTCGGATTCGCCATGGCGTTTGAGTCCGCGGCGGCGCCGGTCACCGCGTTCCTTATTGCGCCGATTGCCCAGTTCTGGATCATACCGTACGCGCGCTCGGCCGACGGCGCAGCCCAGTTGGCCCCGCTGCTCGGGGAGGGCACCTCCCGCGGCATCGCCTTGGTGTTCCTGGTTGCCGGCCTCATCATGGTCGCCGCCGCGGTGCTGGCCTTCCTGACGCCGGTCTACCGCCGGGTTTCAGCGGAGTACGCGGAGGCGGCGGCTGCGGAGACGGCCAGCGCCAAGTCCTAGATACCCAGGGCTTCCTTGAGCGCTGCGACGTGGCCGTCAGCCTTTACCTGGTACTGGGCGAGCGTGACTTTGCCTTCGGGGTCCACCACCACGGTGGACCGGACGATGCCCTCGACAATTTCGCCGTCCACCAGCTTTTCGCCCCAGGCGCCGTACGCCAGGGCAACTGCGTGGTCCGGGTCGGACAGCAGCGGGAAGGTCAGGGAGAAGTCGCCGGTGAAGCCGGCTAGGGCCTCGGGGGCGTCGGGGGAGATGCCGATGACCTCGTAGCCCTTGCCCTGCAGGGAGGTCAGGCTGTCACGGAAATCGCAGGCCTCGGTGGTGCAGCCGGGGGTGGCGGCCTTGGGGTAGAAGTACACAATGACGTTCTTGCCGCGGTAGTCGGCCAAGGCAGTCTCACGGCCCTGGGCGTCCTGAAGGGTGAATTCAGGGGCCTGGGATCCGGGCTGAAGCTTGGTGGTCAGGGTCTGGCTCATGGCGTTCCTTAGGAAGACTTTGTCATTACTGGCAAAACATCAAGTGAAGCGGCTTCCCGCTCAGTCATACAACTCCGGCGTCATATGCAGTATTCCGCCGGACCGCGGACAGTTGCCAGCTGGCCGGGCACAAACCGGTAACCGCCGCCGCGGACGGTGGCAACAGCGTGCCGGGCGTTCCCAAGTTTCCTCCGGATCCGCCCTACGTAAACGTCGATGGACCGCGCGGAGGCGCCCGGGGTTTCAAACGAATCCAGGAAGTCCTGGAGTTCCTCCCGTGCCACCGTGCGGGACAGGTGGGTCACCAGGTACCGCAGCACCTTGAACTCCACGCCCGTAAGCGGGACGGGACGGCCGTCCAGCAGCACGTTGTCGGCGGCGAGGTCAACGGCAACCCGGCTGACGGGGCCGGCCGACGGCGGCAGGCGGGTGCCGCCGTCGGCCTCATCCGGTGCCCCGGCGGGTTCCCCGGAAAGGGCCTCCGCTGCGGGAGGAGGTTGAGAGGAGTCGTCTGCGGCTCCTCCCGCGTCAGCGGAGAACCCGGTGGGAGCTCCGGCGGCAGGCCAGTGGACTTCCGCCTCCGGAGCAGTTTCGAGGGCCCGGGCAAGGACCAGTTCGGCTGCCCGGGCCAGGAGTTCGGGGCTGGTGCCGTCCCCGGGAACCACCCATACGGCAAGGCCGCGGGCAATCACCGGACGGGGGCAGGCCGCAGCAGGTGAGGCAGCAGTCCTTGGTACGGCCGCTCCCGTGGCAGCAAGCCGCCGGCGTGCCACCGTCCTCGGACGTACAGCTTCCACTGCCATGGCGCGTCCTTAGACTCCGCCGCGGCGGATCAGCTTACCCGTGGGGACTTGACCGTCCACGACCGTGCCGCGCAGGAAGGTCTTGCGGACCACGCCGGAGAGCGCTTTGCCGTCATACGGGGTGATGGGGTTCTTGTGCTTGAGCTTGGACACGTCCACCACGAAGGCCTCGTCCGGGGCGAAGACGGCGAAGTCGGCGTCGTAGCCCAGCGCCAGCTGGCCCTTGTTGGAGAGCCGTGCCAGCGCTGCCGGCTTCTCACCCATCCAGGACACCACCTGCTCCAGCGGAATGCCCCGGTGCCGGGCTTCGGTCCAGATCAGGGACAGGCCCAGCTGCAGCGACGAGACACCGCCCCACGCCACGGCGAAGTCACCGTTCTCCAGGTCCTTCAAATCCAGTGTTGAGGGGGAGTGGTCCGAGACGATGCAGTCGATGGTGCCGTCCTGAAGCCCCTGCCACAGCAGCTCCCGGTTGGAGGCCTCGCGGATGGGCGGGCAGCACTTGTAGGCGGTGGCGCCGTCCGGGATTTCCTCCGCCATCAGCGTCAGGTAGTGCGGGCACGTTTCCACGGTGAGCTTCACGCCGTCGCGCTTTGCCGAGGCGATCATGGGCAGCGCGTCCGACGACGAGAGGTGCAGGATGTGCGCCCGCGCACCGGTCCAGCGGGCCCGTTCGATAACCTCGGCGATGGCCTTGTTCTCGGCGCCGCGGGGGCGGGAGGCCAGGAACGTCTGGTAGTGGTCGCCGCCGGGGTGGGGTGCCCGGTCGATGGCGTGCGAATCCTCGGCGTGGACGATCATGAGGGAGTCGAAGGACTTCAGCTCGGCCATGTCCTCCTCCATCTCGTCCGCGTCCAGGTGCGGGAACTCGTCAACGCCCGAGTGCAGGAGAAAACACTTGAAGCCGAACACACCTTCATCGTGCAGGGCGCGCAGGTCCCCCTTGTTGCCGGGGATCGCACCGCCCCAGAATCCGACGTCAACGAAAGCCTGGTCCTCCGCCACCTCGCGCTTGAGCTTCAGGTTTTCCACCGTGGTGGTGGGCGGAACGGAGTTCAGCGGCATGTCGATGATGGTGGTGACACCGCCGGCGGCGGCGGCCCGGGTGGCCGAGGCGAAGCCCTCCCACTCGGTCCGGCCGGGCTCGTTGACATGGACGTGGGTGTCCACCAGGCCCGGGATCAGGGTTTCATCATCGGCCAGTTCAATAACCTCGGTCCCGGCCAGGCCGTTGCCGAGCGGCTCGAGGGCAACGATCTTGCCGCCGCGGACACCCACTTCGCGGGGTGCCAGGCCGGCGGTGGTGAGGATGCGCTGGCCGCGGATGACCAGGTCAAAACGTTCTTCAGACATGGAGGTCCTCCTTGGTACTGGCGGAACCGGACAGCCCACTGGCTGCCAGCCGTCCGCTGATCTGGGTGCCCAGCTGCTCCAGAAGCTGCGCTGCCTCTGCTATGCACCTGTTTACATTGCTTTCGAGTTCGGTCAAAGCGTAGACCTCCTCGAATCCGGCGGCACGTGCCTGGCCCGGTTCAAGGGTGGTCCGTCCGCACACGGCGATCACCGGAACGCCCTGCCCGGCGGCTGCCCGGGCAACACCCATGGGCGTTTTGCCCAGCAGGCTTTGACCGTCCAGGCTGCCTTCGCCCGTGATCACCAGGTCGGCGCCGGCCAGCCGGTCCGCGAACCGGGTGAATTCGAGGACGACGTCGATGCCCGGGCGCCGTGTTGCCGCCAGGGCGGCGATGGCCGCGTAGCCAACGCCGCCGGCTGCACCGGCTCCCGGGGCTTCCGCTGCCTTGATGGCGCGGTGACCGATTTCCCTGGCCAGGACTTCGACAAACCTGGCCAGGGCGGCGTCGAGCAAGCCGACGTCCTGTTGTGCGGCGCCCTTCTGCGGGCCGAAAATCGCCGCGGCGCCCTGGGGGCCCAGCAGGGGATTGTCGACGTCGGACGCCAGCACAAAGCGTGTGTCCTTCAGCCTGGCGTCAAACCCGCTGAAGTCGATCCGGTCCAGGCGGGCCAGCGCGGCACCGCCTCCCGGAAGTTCGTTGCCCTCTGCATCAAGGAAGGTGGCGCCGAGTCCCTGCAGGACGCCGGCCCCGCCGTCGGTGTTGGCGCTGCCGCCGACCCCGAGGATGATGCGGTTGCAGCCGGCGTCCAGTGCGGCGCGGACGAGTTGGCCGGTGCCCAGGCTGGTGGCGGTGCGTGCAGCCGCGGGGCCTGGCCGTCCCTCAACAAGTGCTCCGGCGGGGAGCAGGCCCAGGCCCGAGGCGGCCGCCATTTCGATGACAGCTTCATTGCCCCGGACGGCGAAGTCGGCCGTGACGGGCTCGCCTGACGGTCCGGCCACCAGGGCGCTGCGGCGGGTAAATCCGGAGCCGGCGGCGGCGTCCAGGGTTCCCTCGCCGCCGTCGGCTACTGGAATCCGGACCACGTCCAGGTTGCCTCCCGCTCCGCGCTGCAGTCCCTTTTCCAGGTGACTGCAAACTTCGGGTGCGGACAGGGAACCCTTGAACTTATCCGGGGCAATGAGGATGCGCATCGGTCTTTCCTGTCTAGGCCTGCAGGGCCAGGATGGCGGTGGGGGCGTCGGCAGCGGAGCCCGCCAGTTCCTCGAACTCGTTCACCGCGTTGATTTCCACACCCATGGAGATGTTGGTGATCTTTTCCAGGATCACTTCCACCACTACCGGAACTCGGAATTCGCCCACGAGTGCCTTGGCCTTGTCGAAGGCGGCGGCGAGGTCCTTGGGATCCTCCACGCGGACCGCCTTGCAGCCGAGCCCTTCGGCCACCTTGAGGTGGTCAACGCCGTACCCGCGTGCGTTTTCGGACAGGTCAGCGCTGTTGACGTTTTCGAACGCCAGGGACACGTTCTGCTCCATTTTGAACCCGCGCTGGGACTGGCGGATCAGGCCCAGGTAGGAGTTGTTCACCACCACGTGGATGTAGGGGAGGTTGAACTGCGCGCCCACTGCCAGTTCCTCGATCATGAACTGGAAGTCGTAGTCGCCGGAGAGGGCCACCACGGTCTGGTCCGGGTTGGAACGTGCGACGCCGAGGGCTGCCGGGGCGGTCCAGCCCAGGGGACCGGCCTGGCCGGCGTTGATCCACTTGCGCGGTCCGAACACGTGCAGCATCTGTGCCCCGGCGATCTGCGACAGGCCGATGGTGGACACGTAGATGGTGTCGCGGCCGAAGGACTTGTTCATTTCCTCGTACACGCGCTGGGGCTTGATGGGGATGTTCTCAAAGTGGGTCTTGCGGTGCAGGCTCGCCTTCCGCTCCTGGCACTCGGCAACCCAGGCGCTGTAGTCCGGCAGGGATCCTGCCGCTTTGCGCTCTTTGGCGAGCTCAACCAGCCCCGCCAGCGCCGCACCGGCGTCGGACGCGATGCCCAGGTCCGGCGAGAACACCCGGCCAATTTGCGTGGGCTCGATATCGATGTGCACGAACTTCCGGCCGGCCGTGTAGGTCTCCAGGCCGCCGGTGTGCCGGTTGGCCCAGCGGTTGCCGACGCCGATCACGAAGTCGCTTTGCAGGTAGTTCTCGTTGCCGTAGCGGTGGGAAGTCTGCAGGCCCACCATGCCGGCCATCAGGATGTGGTCATCCGGGATGGTGCCCCAGCCCATCAGGGTGGGGATGACCGGAACGTTCAGGATCTCGGCCAGCTCCACCAGCTGTGCGGAGGCGCCGGCGTTGATGATGCCGCCGCCGGCTACGATCAGCGGGTGCTGGGCGGCGGTGAGCATGTCCAGGGCCTTTTCCAGCTGCTTGCGGGAGGCCTTGGGCTTATCGATGGGGAGGGGCTCGTAGGTGTCGATGTCGAACTCGATCTCGGCCATCTGCACGTCGATGGGCAGGTCCAGCAGCACGGGGCCGGGACGGCCGGAGCGCATCAGCTGGAAGGCCTTCTGGAAGGCGCCGGGAACCTGGCCGGGTTCCAAGATGGTCATGGCCATCTTGGTGACGGGCTTGGCGATGGACTCGATGTCCACGGCCTGGAAGTCTTCCTTGTGCAGCTTGGCCACGGGGGCCTGGCCGGTGATGCAGAGCATGGGGATCGAGTCGGCCCATGCGGCGTAGAGGCCGGTGATCATGTCCGTTCCGGCAGGGCCGGAGGTGCCGATGCAGATGCCGATGTTGCCGTCCTTGGCGCGACTGAAGCCGTCCGCCATGTGGCTGGCGCCCTCAACGTGGCGGGCCAGGGTGTGGCGGATGCCGCCGTGGGCGCGCATTGCGGAATAGAAGGGGTTGATCGCGGCGCCTGGCAGGCCGAACGCCTCGATGGCGCCTTCCTTTTCCAGGATGGCCACCGCTGCATCAACGGTACGCATCTTGCTCATGGTGTGCTCCTTGAAAGCCTGAAAGTCTGTGGGTCCACGCCCGCAGGGTTCCCTGACCGGGCTTGCGAGGTTAGGGGGCGGGTGGGGAGGGTGTGCTGAAGGAAGCCCTGGTGGTCAGGGCGTTCAAGTTTGTGTTGATTGAGCCGGGGGGTTACTCGCGGCCGCTGAGCTTCAGGACCTGCTTGAAGAGTCCGGAGTGGTCAAGACCGCCGTCGCCCTGGTTGACGGTGGCGGCGACGAGCTGCGCGACGACGGCGCCGAGGGGGACGGCGACGTTGGCTTCGCGGGCGGCGGAGGTGACGATGCCCAGGTCCTTGTGGTGGAGGGCGAGGCGGAAGCCGGGGTCGAAGTTGCGGTCCAGCATTTTCTGGCCCTTCTGGTCCAGCACCTTGGAGCCGGCTAGCCCCCCGCCCAGGACCTTGAGCGCGGCGTCCGTGTCCACGCCGTAGGCCTCGAGGAAGGCGATTGCCTCTGACAGGACCTCGATGTTGACGGCGACGATCAGCTGGTTTGCAGCCTTGACGGTCTGGCCCGAGCCGGAGGGGCCCACGTGGACGATGGTTTTGCCGACGGCGTTCAGGACATCGGAGGCGGCCTCGAAGTCTTCCTTTTCGCCGCCCACCATGATGGAGAGTGCGGCGTCGATGGCGCCCTGTTCACCGCCGGAGACCGGGGCGTCCAGCGGGCGGATGCCTGCTTCGCGGGCGTCGTCGGAAAGGCGCTTGGCTACGTCCGGGCGGATGCTCGAAGCATCGATCCACAAGGTGCCCTGTTTGGCGTTCGCGAAGACGCCGTCCTTGCCGCTGACTACACCCTCAACATCGGGGGAGTCCGGGACCATGGTGATCACGACGTCGGCAGTTTTGACCGCGTCCGCGATGCTCGTGGCGCCCTTGCCGCCTTCGGAGACAAGCTTGTCGATCTTGTCCTGGCTGCGGTTATAGCCGGTGACGGTGTGGCCGGCCTTAACCAGGTTGATGGCCATGGGCAGGCCCATGATTCCGAGTCCGATAACAGCAACGTTGCTCATGATGGTTCTCTTTCTGAAGTATGTGATTAGTGGCGGCCGGGGCCCAACTGGGTAGCAGTAACTGCCGTTTTGACGGGCCAGAACGACAGTTGGTGCTACCTGGTTGGGCGGGGCGGAGAACTATTGCGTGGCGTGCTGGCGGATGGCCCAGCTGAAGGCCGTTTCCTGCGGTTGCTTGTATTCGAGGCCGATGTAGCCGTCGTAGCCAAGTTCGCGGCTGCGAGCGATCCACTCGCCAAGCGGGAGGGTGCCGGTGCCGGGGGCGCCGCGGCCGGGGTTGTCGGCGATCTGGATGTGGCCGAAGTCCTTGGCATGGTTCTCGATGACCGATTTGACGTCGTCGCCGTTGACGGACAGGTGGTAGAAGTCGGCGAGGAGTTTGATGTTGCCGACGCCGGCCTCCGCCTTCGCGCGGGCGATGACTTTGAGTGCGTCTTCGGCCGTGAGGAGCGGGTACTTTGGTGCGCCGCTGACGGGTTCGAGGAGGACCGTGCCGCCGATCCGGGCGACACCCTCTGCTGCTGCGGCGAGGTTCTTGAGCGCCAGCTCGTCCTGTTCTTCGGGCGTGAACTCGTCCTGCCGGTTGCCGTAGAGGGCGTTGAAGGCCTTGCAGCCCAGGCGCCCGCCGATGCCGGCGACCACGTCGATGTTGTCCTTGAACTCCGAGCAGCGGCCCTTCCAAGACACCAGGCCGCGGTCGCCGCCGGGCATATCGCCGGCGTTGAAATTCAGGCCCGTCAGTTGAACGCCTGCGTCCTGGATGGCATTTTCGAATGCGGTGACCTGCGAATCGGAGGGGACTGAGCTTTCAAAGGGCCACCAGAACTCGACAGCGTCAAAGCCGGCTGCCTTCGCCGCTGCGGGGCGTTCGAGCAGGGGCAGCTCCGTGAGGAGGATGGAGCAGTTCACTGTGTACGTCATCGTGGGTCCTTCCGAGGAGGGGCTTTGATCTATTTTCCTGCGCTTCCCGGCGTCTTGTCGGTTTCCGCTTTGTGGAATTTAGATTCTGCTTTATGAAAAGTGTAGGGAAGGAGGTGCCGGTGCGTCAAGAGCGCGTGGACACACGAAGGAGCCAGGGGCATGTGCCCCTGGCTCCCGTGCGCCAATCCTTCTATACGGAGATCTGCGCGTTTTAGCGGCGTACCTTAACTACCTCGCTCTTCTTCCAGTCGGACCATTTCGACCAGTCGGACCAGTGGCCCTTGTGGTCCTTCACACGGAATGACACGAGATGGTAGACCTCTTCTGCGCCCCTGCGGTCAAGGTTGCGCACGCGGTCAACGCTGTGAAGGGTCTTTTCGCCGTCGTGCTTTTCGAACTTCACATAGAAGTGCGAGTGCCCGAGGAAGTCGTCACTGCGCCGCGGGCCGTCCTCGTCTTCGTAGCGAAGCTGGCGTATCTGGACAGACTTCTCGCCGTCGCAATCGACTTTGATCTTGAAGTCGACCCTGTTGCCCCGGAGATCCTTGGGATCCAGCGGTTTGACCCAACAGCCATGGGTGTATCCATGCCTGTAGTCGTCATGGGCTTGCGCAGGGCCAGCCATTGCCCCGCCGAGCAGACCTAATGAGAGGGCCGGAACCAGGGCGATCTTTGCCCGGATTGAACGGCTCTTTGAGGGAGTGTTTGACATTTTTTTGCTCCTGTAAGGATGCGATTCACCATTTTTGTGAGGGTGCGAGTCCTCATTTTTGGACAGCATGAAACCACGCGGCTGAGCGTGTCGCGATTGTTCAGTCTGGCGGCCGCAGCTGCCCGTCCCATTTTTCAAACAGCACGCCCGGCTAATGTGTGGGGCGCGGCTTCGGACCCGTTTTCGGGGTCCGGTAGTAATATGTTGCGCCCGCAATTCCGCCCGACGCTAGGGTCGGGACTACCCTTCTTTGGCCTCAAATCCCCCCACTGACTTCAGGTGCCGCAGGCTCTGGTTGGAGATACGCCAGCAGAGGCTGGTGAACGCGTGTGCGCCGGGAGCAAGGGGCTACTGCATCTCCGGCGTGCTGGAAATTGAAACGGCCGACGCGCGAGGTCCACTATCCGCGCGAACGACACCTATGCGCCCTCCCGGCCACGACGAGTGGGTGGTGGGGGACCAGCCGTTCGTCGCCGTCGAATTCCTGGGCGCCGCTTCGTTGGGCCGGCCACGACGACACGGGATGCACGCACTGATGTGAAGCATTCCGCTTCAGGTTTGGCCACCGCCAGACGCGGCGGTGCCAAAACTGGCACGGTTTAGGGCAGCTCCTTCGCCCCCGGCGGGACCGCTGTCGGCGGGACGGCTGGACCGGGGCGGGCGAGCAGGGCCAGCGAGGCGGTGACAGAGTGGTCGGGCTTTTCCGGCGGGCTGGTGTAGGACCGAAGCACCAGCAGCGACTGCCCCACCAGTTCTACCGTTTCACTGGCATGAAGGAGGCCGGTGCCCGCGTGCTCACCTGCGGTATCGATGAGTTGTTCCCAGCTGGGCGAATACTCGGCGCTGGGCAGTGTGAAGACCACCGGCTCGTCCCCGGAATTGCAGAACAGCAGGAAGTTGTGGTCGTGGATAACCCGGCCACGGTGGTCCTTGCCAACGCTGGCCCCGTTGTAGAACACCCCCAGTGCCCGCGCGAGGGGGTTGTCCCAGTCTCCGGGTCCCATGGCCGAAGCATCCTTGTCGAGCCAGACGATGTCAGGCAGCGGCTGGCCCGCACCGCGCACGACGGGCCTGCCTTCAAAGAACCTGGTGCGCCGGAAGGTGGGGTGTTCCCGGCGCAACCTGGTGACGGCGGCAAGGAACTCCACCAGGGGTTGGTCGGCTTCTTCCCAGTTAATCCATGACAGGGGCGAATCCTGGCAGTAAACGTTGTTGTTCCCCAGTTGGCTGCGTCCCAGTTCGTCGCCGTGCAACACCATGGGAACGCCCTGGGAAAGGAGGAGCGTGGCGAGGAAGTTGCGTTGCTGGCGTGCCCGCAGGGCAAGGATGCCGCTGTCGGTGGTGGGTCCCTCTGTGCCGCAGTTCCACGAGCGGTTGTGGGACTCGCCGTCGTTGTTGTTTTCTCCGTTGGCGTCGTTGTGCTTGGAGTTGTACGACACCAGGTCCCGCAGGGTGAATCCGTCGTGCGCCGTGACGAAGTTGATGGAAGCCACGGGCCGGCGTCCTGAACTTTCGTACAGGTCCGAGGAGCCTGCCAGGCGGGAGGCAAACTCGCCAAGCGTGGCAGGTGCGCCGCGCCAAAAGTCGCGGACGGCGTCGCGGTACTTCCCGTTCCATTCGGTCCAGAGGGGCGGAAAGTTCCCTACCTGGTACCCGCCGGGGCCAACGTCCCACGGCTCGGCGATGAGCTTCACCTGCGACACCACGGGATCCTGCTGGACGAGGTCGAAAAAGCTGGACAGCCGGTCCACGTCGTAAAACTCCCGCGCCAGCGCGGAGGCGAGATCAAAGCGGAACCCGTCCACGTGCATCTCTAGCACCCAGTACCGCAAGGAATCCATCATCAGCTGCAGGGCGTGCGGGTGGCGCACGTTGATGGTGTTGCCGGTGCCCGTGTAGTCCAGGTAGTGCTGCTTCTCGTGGTCAACCAGCCGGTAGTAGGCCTGGTTGTCGATGCCTTTGAAGGAAAGGGTTGGCCCCAGGTGGTTCCCTTCCGCGGTGTGGTTGTAGACGACGTCGAGAATCACCTCGATGCCGGCGGCGTGCAGGGAGCGGACCATGGCCTTGAATTCCTGCACCTGCTGCCCCGGTTTGCTGCTGGAACTGTAGCTCTCGTGGGGCGCGAAGAAGCCGATGGTGTTGTAACCCCAGTAATTGGTGAGGCCTTTGTCCTTCAGCGTGCTGTCCTGGACGAACTGGTGGACGGGCATCAGCTCGATCGCCGTCACGCCGAGCTTCTGCAGGTGTTCGATGACGGCGGGGTGGGCGATGCCGGCATAGGTGCCGCGTTCCCGCTCCGGCACCTCCGGATGGGTCATCGTCAGGCCCTTCACGTGGGCTTCATAGATCAGGCTGTCGCTGTAGGGGGTCCGCGGCGGGCGGTCGTGCTGCCAGTCGAAGAACGGGCTGATCACCACGGATCTCATCGTGTTGGGAGCGGAGTCTTCCGTGTTGAACGAGGAAGGGTCGCCAAAGTTGTAGGAAAACATCGGCTGGCCCCAGGCAATGTCGCCGCTGGTTGCCTTGGCGTAGGGATCCAGCAGCAGTTTGTGCGGGTTGCAGCGGAGCCCACGGGCAGGATCATACGGGCCCTCTATCCGGTACCCATAGAGCTGGCCGGGCAGGACATGCGGGAGGTAGCAGTGCCAGACGAAGGCATCCACTGCTTCCAGGGTGATCCTCTGCTCAGCGCCGTCCTCGTCGAAGAGGCACAGCTGCACCGCGCTCGCCGCTTCGCTGAACACCGCGAAATTCGTGCCGCTGCCGTCATAGGTGGCACCCAGCGGATAAGGGCTCCCCGTCCAGACTTCCATGCCCGCCTCCCTCCAAAGAACTCCATCGAATCACAGAGGTGCCGGTTCTTCTGGAACGGGAGATGCACGCACGACGGCGGGCCCCGCCTTCGCAGGTACGGCACGCCGTGCTGCACACTGTTTTCATGACTTTTGCGAATGTGGGAAGCCTTGGAACCATGCCCGGCCAGCGCGACGCCGTCGTGTCCATCCTGCTCCGGCCCATGGAGGGCCTGAAGGAAGCCGGCTGCCTGCTGTACGAGGTGGGCGTCAATGATGAGGTGCCGGACACAGTATTTGTGTCCGAGCTGTGGGAGTCGCCGGAGGCGCACCGGGCCTCGCTGCAGCTGGACAGCGTTCGGGCAGCCATCAGCGAGGCGATGCCGCTGCTCTCCGGGGAGATGGGCGGCAACCAGTTCACAGTGCTCGGATCCCCGCTTCGCTGAACCGTCTCCCGCGCGCCCCTGTCTCTTCCGCTCGCCAGCAACTAGGCTGACCGGCATCGACTGGACACTAACGTGTGGACACTGACGAACGGGGTAAGGGAGACACATGAAACCGCTGCCTGCACTTGAACTTGTTACCCGCCTGGAAGATGCCGACTGGCTGGATCCCGTGGCGAAGAAGGTCCGGAAAATAGTGAAGCGCACGGTCCGCCCGCAGTGGGCCCGGGACATTCTGCACGGGGTGCCCATCGGCCACCCGGTTCATCCCCTGGCAGTCCAGGTTCCCCTGGGATCCTGGATTTCCGCCGCCGTCCTGGATGCGCTCCCCGGCAACACGCGGGCCGCCACCGTACTGATCGGCGTCGGAACCGCCTCCGCGTTGCCTTCGGCGATGGCAGGTTTCATGGACTGGTCCCAGCTGCACAGCCAGCAGCAGCGGGTGGGACTTGTCCACGCCGCCGCCAACATCACTGCCGCGAGCCTCTACGGGGCGTCGCTGGTGGCGCGGGCAAACGGGCAGCAGAATGCAGGCAAGGTGCTCGCGTACCTGGGCCTCGGCGTTGTCGGTTTCGGCGGGTTTTTGGGCGGTCACCTCAGCTACCGGCAGGCTGCCGGCGCGAACCACACTGAGGACGTTCTGCACCGCTTCCCGAGCGGCTGGCAGGCCCTCGCGCCCCTGGAAGACCTGCCTGAAGGAAAGCTGCACAAGCGCGTGGTGGCCGGACTCCCGCTCGTGGTGTTCCGCGAGGCGGGTACAGTCAACGTGCTGTCCGACGTCTGCAGCCACCTGGCGGGTCCGCTCCACGAGGGCAAACTCAAGGATGGCAGTAAGAACGACGGCGACCCCTGCGTCGTGTGCCCGTGGCACGGCAGTACCTTTTCGCTCCGTTCGGGCGAGGTGCAGGCGGGTCCAGCCACAGCGCGGCAACCGCGCTTCGAAACCCGCGTCACCGGCGGGCTCGTGGAAGTGAACCTCCCCGGCGCGGATTAGGAGAATCCAGAAGACTGCCTGCTGAGGCGCCCGCCTCTATGCCCAGCAATGAGTGGCGCGCGTCAAGTGAGGCTAGGGTGCAGGAACTTCCCTAAACCGTCTTCACCGGGGGAAAGCCCTGTGTAGAGGAAGTCAGCATGGCTGGCCTGGAACTTCAGCTTCTCTGGCCAATGTGGTGGTTCCCAATCGGGCTGTTCGCCTTTGTAGTGCCGGCCGGCGGGCGATGTCCAGCCAGGTGGTTCGTTCCGGGTGGCTGGTGTGGGTGCCCAGGGCCTGTTGTGCTTGAGGCGGTGGTGCTTTGGGCAGAGCTGGGCAACGTTGCTGATCCCGGTGGTTCCACCATGCTGCCACGCTTGAAGATGGTCTGCTTCATTGTCGGGGGTGCGGTTATTGCAGCTGGGAAAAGTGCATCTTCCGTCGCGCAGGGTCAGTGCCCGCCTCATTGCCTTGGTGAGCCGGTAGCTGGTTCGTCCAATTTCCAGCGGTGCTCCGTCACGGGGGTCCACGAGGACGCGGTGGAAGCAGGCAGCTCCGTCAGTGAGGAGTCTGCGGGCAGTGGCGGCGGGGATGGGGCCGTGCCCGTCGAGCATCGCGGGCTCGTCGGTGAGGCCGAGCAGGGCGAACACCGGGACGGTGATGAGGACCTGGGCATCCGGTACCGGGACGTTTCCGATCCCGACAAATTCATTCCTGCCGCCGGCACCGCTTCCAACGGGAGCGTTGAGGAGCAGGCCGGCGGCGATGTCGGGGCGTAACTGTGGCAATGTCCGGGGCTCTTCCGGTCCCTGGAGGCCGCGGGCGAGGGCGGTGGCCCGGTTCCAGATGGCGTTTGCAGTCTCGGCGGGCATATACAGCGAAAGCCATGCCATGCCGTCGCGGTCCGGACTGTACTCCATCCGCCGGTCGGCGGCGCACTTGGTGTGGCGTTTTTCAAGAGTTTCGGGGTGGTGGCGTTCGCGCCACGTCCGCACTTTGCTGCGGAAGCGTGCGGGGACCAGGTCGCCCGCGGCGGCTCCGCGGGCGGGGTTGGGGGCGAAGGGGTCCAGGAAGTGGGCGGTCAGGGCGGCGGCCCCGGCGGAGCCGAGGCAGTTGGTTTCGTCAGCCAGGATTTTGGCATGCTGCCAGGAGATTGTCCCGCTTGACAGGGCGTCCATGGCCAGCGGAAGGGAGGAGAGCTGCCGGGCCTGGCTGACCAGCGCACCGGCCGCCGCGGAGCTAACGGTCAGGACACCAGCGATTTCCTCTATGGCGGACATTTCGGTGTAGGTCCGCTCGTGCACAGGCGCATCCGGCGGGGTAATGGCGTGCTGAATGTCGACGGCCTCAGCTGCGTCCTGGGCCTTGACTGCGGCGAGCTGCCCTTCCAGCCGTTTTACTGCCGCTAACCGTTCAAGCCGAATTTCGTACCGGCGCTGCAGCACATCCTGCTCGGTGCCGGGGGCAGGTACCGGCTCTCCGGCCTCAAGGCTGGCGTCCTCCAGGAACAAGGCTGTCATGGCGGTAATAGAGGCACGAATGCCCTCCATCACTGCCGCCGTTCCCACGCCGTTTCCCATACCCACATCATCCGTCCGGGCACCGACAATATTGAGTGTCGTACCGGCTGGTCCTGGCTCAGGCGGAAGCGGGTGGCCAGTAACTCTTTCCCTGCTGCGGTTGCAGATCAGTCACCCACCCGCCGCGTCGGAGGACTCCGGCAAGATTCAGGTCATTGCCGACCACGACGACGTCCGCCCGCATCCCGGCGTGCAGGTCACCTACCTGTCGTGACAGTCCCAGGACGGCCGCAGGGACAGCGCTCGCAGACGTCACCGCGTCACGCAAAGAGACGCCGGCGGCCACCGCGGTCCGGACCACGTCCAGCAGCGTGGCCGTTCCGCCGGCGATCGCACCGGTGCCGTCAACCCGGGCCACTCCGCCGTCAACCCTTACGGCCACCGTGCCCAGCTTGTACTGGCCGTCCTGCAAGCCGGTGGCCGCCATGGAGTCGGTGACCAAGGCTATATTGTCAGCGCCAACGAGTTCGAAGACCGTCTTGACCGTCTCGGGGGCCAGGTGGACGCCGTCGGCGATGAGTTCGACGACGGCCGTCCCGGCGCGGGCCGCGCTGAGGCAGGCGGTGACGGGCCCCGGGGACCGGTGGTGCATGGCGGGCATGGCGTTGAAGAGATGGGTGACGGATGGACGCTTCCCCCTGAAGCCCGCCCCTGGTGATGCTTCCGAAACTCCGGCGGCTGCCCGCTCCAGGAACGTGGCGGCTGACTGGTGATCCGCTGCGGTGTGCCCCAGCGACGGAACGACCCCGCGGGCGGCCAAAAGGTCCGCTAAATCCAGGGCTCCGGGAAGTTCTGGGGCCAGGGTCATGGAGGCCAGTGTGGGACCCGCCGCCTCCAGCAGTTCAGACAAGAGCCCGGCATCGGGTTCCAGCAGCAACGCAGGGTTGTGCGCTCCACACTGCCCGGCTGAGAGGAAGGGCCCCTCCAGGTGGGACCCGGCGATCAGCCCCTCTTCGGTCACGGTCCGTAGTGCCTGTAGGTTGCGCAGCAGTTCTGCGGGAGCTGCCGTGACCAAACTGGCCAGTAGTGTGGTGGAGCCACGGCTGTGGAGGTAGCGGGCCGCAGCACGCGCGCCTTCCACCGAGCCGTCGGAAAAGTCAGAGCCGTGGGCACCATGGCAATGCAGGTCCACGAGCCCCGGGAGCAGCAGGCGCCCTGCAGCGTCGCCGTCATCACCGGGGCGGCCGGCAGGGCCGATCTCCCCGGGAGATCCTGACACCGGCCCGGCATAGGTGATCCGGCCGCCGTCAACTGCTACCAGGCCGTCCTCGACGTCCATGCCCGCGCTCACGATGTGGCCCCGAAGGACAATCTCTGCACCCATGGTCACCGTGTTCTGTATTTCGCCCGCAGCGTGCAGGTATGGCAAACCGCCGCATCCCATCAGCCAAGGAAAGCTGCTGTTTCGGATTATTGCAGACGAACGGTGCCACCGCTCCTGGTCACCCCCGGCAGCCTGCGTCGCAAGCCGGGGGCGCGGCGCTGGAGTTCCACCCGCAACAAAGGATGGGAAATGTCCCATCTCCGTCCAAAACCCTTTAGTGTAGGAAACACTAAGCATGCTTCCTATTTCACTTAAGGGGTTATACCTGATGCGAAAAGTACCCGCGCTTGGACTGATGACTGCAGCAATGATCGCCCTGGCGGGCTGCACGGGCGGCGGCGGTGGAGCCGCCAGCCCCAGTGCTACCGGGACGGCGAGCGCCTCGGCCAGCCAGACGGCGGAAGCCAAGGTTTACACCGAGGATGAGCTCCGCGAGCTGATCTCGGGAATGAAGGACGAAGACGGCAACGAGCTGAAGCTGTACTCCAAAGAGCAGGTGCACCAGGGCGGCAACATCGCCAACCTCCTTTTGAGCACGGCAACCGTGGACCCCGTCGACTGCAAGGACATCGCCACGGCGGGCCTGCTGGACTCGGTGGAAAGCGGCGAGATCGCCGTCGCGCTCTCCGAGGGCGACCAGCCCCGTACAATCTCCGCGCAGTCGGGCAGCGACGGGCCCGGTGCCGTCGAAGTTCTGGACGAAATCAGCGGCAAGATGGACCAGTGCGATAAGTTCTCCGTCACCGCGCTGGGCCAGACCTATGAGGTCACCAGCGAGGAGCTCCAGGCCAAGACGGACGCCGAGAAAACTTTCGGAACGCTCAGCACCCGCAGCGGCGAGGACCAGGAAAAGCTGATGCAGGTCTCCGCCGCACAGGGCAAGCTGCTGGTTGTTGCCACCAAGAGCGGCGCAAACTTGGGCGATCCGGACCAGAAGGAGCTCGAGGACCTCATCGATGAGGTGCTGGAGAAGGCCGACGGCGGCAGCGCAACTTCCAGCCCGACGTCCACCAGCACTTCCGGTACAGCGGGCACCTCCTCACCGAGCGGATCGGCATCACCGTCCGCAACCGAGACCGAACCGTCCGCCACCGAGACCGAAACGGAAAGCGCCGAGACGTCCTCCGCTTCACCGACTTCGTCGCGCTAAAGGATCGCGCGGAAGAGTCGGGTTAGAGTAGGCAAAGGCGGGCGGACCCCAAGGGTCCCGCCCGCCTTTTCCCATGTATGCCAGGTGAAAGGCAGGAGCATGACCAGTTCAAATGAGGAGCCCGGGAACACGGCTGACCTTCGCGGCCCTGGTGATCCCGACGAGGCCAAGCACGTGACGGAGGCGCCGCAGAGCGGCCAGCACCCGGAGCTGCCAGGTGCGAGCAATATCCGTGAGGAGCAGCAGGGGCATGCAGCCGGAACCGTGCCGGCGTCGTACTCCGGCAGTGGCGGGCCGCCCCAGGAGCACAAGCCCGAGGAAGCACTGCAGGAGCCGGGAACCTGGGACGACGAAGTCTGACATGATCACCCGGGCCGATGTGGAGCACGCGGCACACCGAACCGCCGGCCTCACCCGCCTGACGCCGGTCCTGCAGGCGGCCCCGGGCGCCTTCCAGGGCGAGGTGTGGTTCAAATGCGAGTTCATGCAGCACACCGGGACCTTCAAGGCACGGGGAGCGCTGAACCGCATCCTCGCCAGCAAGGAACGCGGAGAGCTGAAGCAGGACGCCGGCGTGGTGGTGGCCTCCGGTGGAAACGCCGGCCTGGCCAACGCCTACGCCGCAGCCCTGCTGGGTGTCCCGGCAACGGTGTTTGTCCCCGCTGCCGCGCCGGCTGTGAAGGTGCAGAAGCTTAGGGCAATCGGAGCCACGGTTATCCAGGGCGGCGCCGAATACGCTGAGGCCTACCAGTCTGCTGTGGCCCACGCCCGGGAAACCGGTGCTGTTTATTGCCACGCTTACGATCAACCCGAAATCGCAGCCGGAGCCGGAACCGTAGGGACGGAACTGCTGAAGCAAATAACCGGGGTGGATACGGTGCTGGTTGCGGTGGGCGGGGGCGGGCTGATGGCCGGAGTCGCCGCAGCAGTGGAAGGCCACGCGCAGGTGGTGGGGGTCGAGCCCGAAAACGCGCCAACACTCCATGGCGCCCTTGCCGCTGGTGAGCCCGTTGACGTAGCAGTTTCCGGCATCGCTGCTGACTCCCTGGGAGCCCGCCGCATCGGCGACATCGGCTTCTCGGTCGCGGTCCGCACCGGCGTCGAAAGCGTCCTGGTGTCCGACGCCGACATCGTCAGTACCCGGGCGCTCCTGTGGAACGAGTACCGGGTGATTGTGGAACACGGCGCTGCCGCGGCATACGCTGCCCTGACCTCGGGCGCTTATGTGCCGAAGCCGGGCGAGCGCGTGGCAGTGGTTCTCTGCGGGGCAAACACAGACCCGGCCACCCTTTAGAACGGGCAGCCGGGTCCAGGCGGAGGTTAGCGCTTAGCTGCAGAACTGGCTGTAGGTGCTGCCGGCCTGCTCGTAGCCGGCCTGGAGTTCAGTCAGCCTGGCCTGGTCCGGGGTTTCCTTGGCCTGCTCGTCCGTGTATTCGATGATCGACTGGAGAGCCGGCTTGAGCTCTTCGGATGCAACCGCGTGAATAGGGCGGATCTGGTTGGCCAGGCGGTTCATGCCCGTCTTGCCGGCGTTGTTCGCCGGGTTGGAAACAACGCTTTGGATGCGCTCGCAGGTTTCCGCGGTGCTGAGCTGGGTCGAAGCGGTGCAGGCCGTGGCGGAGACAACGAGTCCGGCGGCGATCAGGGCTGTGGCGAGTTTCTTCATGGGTCCCTCAGTAGTTGATTGAGGCTTCGATTGTAAGCAGAATCCGGAAGCCGGTGCTGGTCCGTGATCCCCGCACCAACGACTATGAAGGGGGCATCGGGCTCTGGCGGGCCCTTCGGCCAGTGCCTAAAATGGCAGCACCATCGTGCGGAGCTGCCGCAGATTGGGCCCCGCGCACCAGCCCAATCCAAGGAAGCATCATGCGCCGAGTACCACGCCGAACCGCCGTCGGAATCATTGCTCTTCTGGCCCTGCTCTCACCCGCTGCGCTGCCGGCGGTGGCCTCGCCGCCCTCCCGGGACGAAGTCATTATTCTCGACGGTGCCAAGTCCGCCGAAGGCATCGCCGCAGGCAAGGGGAAGACTTTCTATGCCGGGGAGCTGATGACCGGGGATATTTTCCGCGGCGATATTCGTGACGGGAAGGCCAAACGGTTTATTGACGTACCGGATGGGCGGATGGCTGTCGGGATGAAGGCGGACGTCCGGAACGATCTGCTGTTCGTGGCAGGCGGGGGCACCGGGAAGGCATATGTCTACAACACGGAAACCAAGGCCACGGTGGCGGAGCTCACGCTGACCACCAAGGCGGGCTCGTTCATTAACGATGTGGTTCTCACCGACGACGGCGCCTGGTTCAACAACTCAAAGTACGGTGAGCTGTACCAGGTCAAGGTCAGCCGGTGGGGCGAGGTGGGCAAAGCCGCCAGGACGCTGACCGTGAAGGGCGAGGCCGGAGCTGCCTTGGCACCTGCGGACTTTGGATTCAACGGCATCGCGTCCAGCAGGGATGACCGTGCGCTGATCGTGGCCCACACAAAAAACAAGGCCCTTTACACAGTCGATCCGTGGAGCGGCGAAAGCAACAGGATCAAAGGCCTGGATGTCGAGTTCGTAGACGGCATCCTCGTGAAGGGCAACAACCTGTGGGCGGTCCAGAACAGGCTCAACCAGATTGTCCGCGTCAAGCTTGCCGGTGACCTTTCGTCCGGCACCGTCCGGGACGTCATCACCAGCCCGGCGTTCAACGTCCCGACGACGATTGCCAAGTTCGGCAACACCCTTGCCGCTGTCAACGCGAAGTTCGGCGTGCAGCCCACCCCAACCGTCTACGAGGTAGTGCTGGTTCCGGCACGCGACTGACTGATCCCAGCTTCATCCCCGGGGGCATGGAGATTCCGGCCGCGCCGTCGGTGCAGTACGCAAGCACCGACACAAAGGCATCAAGCACAGCGAAGCGCCGCCCGCCTCCAGTGGAGGTGGGCGGCGCTTTCGTTGGGTCCGGGAAACTTCGACGCCGGACGCTGCCTCAGCGGTCAGCCGCAGTCAGTTCCGGTGCCGGGTGGGTCCCGGTCTAGTGCTGGCCGAGGTTCCCGCCGATGGGCGGCAGTCCACCGTCGGGCCGGCCGTCGCCTGCACGCCGTTCGCCGGCGCTGAGGTTCTCGCCCTCGAGGGTTTCGTCGGACTCGCCCGTGGTGTCCACCAGGCCGTTGGTCTGGTCGAAGGCGTGGCCAATACGGTCATTACCCAAGTCGGCGACTGAACCGGTGGAGCCAGCTGCCGCCGTCGTGCCCGTGGTAGTGGTCGTATCCGTGGGGACTGGCGTGAAGGTTACCGGCTCGGCGGGGGACACTGGGGTCACCGTTACGTCGGCACCCTCGGTGGTGTCCTTCTTGGACCCGGCCATGGCTGCCGCGGCGCCCGCTGCAGCAGCAACGCCCAGGCCGGCCGCGACCTTGCCGGAGATGCCCGCCTTGCCGGAATCGCCGCGGGATCCTGCTGCGTCCTCCACACCAGGCGTGCCTGCGGGTGCGCCGGAGCTTACGCTGCCGCGCCATGCTCCGCTGGCGTAGCCCTCAGCCTCGATGAATTCCTTGAACCGCTGCAGGTCTGCCTCGGCCTGGCGCTCCACGACGTTGAGCTTGTCGCCCACCTTCTCGATGATGCCTTCGGGCTCGTACTCGAGCGTCAGCTGCAGGGAGGTCTGGCCGCCGCCGATGTCCTCGAATTCAATGGCACCGGCGTTCGTGGCGCCTTCCGTGGCTGCCCACGCAACCTTGCGGTCCGGGATCTGCTCCAGAATCTTTGCTTCCCACTGCCGGCGGATCCCGCCGATTTCGGCCACCCACTCCAGCCGGTCGTCGCTGAGCTGCGTCACGCTCTTGACGCCGCCCATGAAGTGCGGGAACTCCTCGAACTGGGTCCACTGGTTGTAAGCGGTGCTTACCGGTACGTTCACCAGAATGCGTTTTTCGACCTTCGTGCTCATAACGTCTCCTTCGCTTTGTTACCGGAGCTGATGAGCTTGGTAAAAATCATCAGCATGCTTACCAACATACCTAATGGGCTGGCTGGTTTCCAGAGCAAGAAAAAATGACGGCGGCCCGAGGCGCCGGACTGCCGGTCCAGCGCCGCCGTCGGGCCTTTCCCGAGGTCAGGGCAGGAAGGGCTGTTCAGGGCTGTCCGGAGGGCGCCGCGGGGAGGGATGTAGCCGGAGTCCGCCAAGGCCAGCGTTTCAATAGCTGTTGATGCGGATTACTTGCCGGACCCGGCGGCTTCCGGAGTATCCGCGCCCTCGGCCGGGTCCTGGGAGTGGACCCTGATCTCTGTGGCATCGGCATCCGGGTCGCCCTCAGCGGGGGCTTCCGTGTGGACCCGTTCATCCTGCATTGGATTCTCGCTCATGGCTGCTCCTGACCGCACGGGGGTTTCGCTACAGTCATTCAGCGCTCCAGGGCCCGGCCTGTCAAGGACCCGCCGCTTACTCTGGCCGGGACAGGCCTTCTGTGCTGGACTGATGCTGCAGTGGCATCAAGGCCGCCTGGGAGGCGGCATCTTTTCCAGGACGAATATTGCCGCCGGGATCTACCGGCTTTCGGAAGGAACACTCATGGCACAATACAAAATCGGCTACTTCGTGGGGAGCCTGGCAGCCGGCTCCATCAACAGGGTCCTCGCCAAAGCGTTGATAAAACTCGCTCCGGAGAACCTCGAGTTCACAGAAATCCCCATCAAGGATCTCCCGCTTTACAACTACGACTTCGACGCGGACTTCCCGCCCGAAGGCCGTGCGCTGAAGGAGGCCATCGAGGCGTCGGACGGCATCCTGTTTGTCTCCCCTGAATACAACCGGTCCATTCCCGGTGCCTTGAAGAACGCCATCGACTGGGGCTCGCGCCCGTGGGGGAGCAACTCCTTTGCCCGCAAGCCCACCGGAATCATCGGGGCATCCCCGGGCAGTATCGGCACTGCCGTGATGCAGTCCTCGATGCGCAGCGTCCTCAGCTTCCTGGACGCACCGCAGCTGAACGCTCCGGAAATGTACATCCACTACAACCCCGAAGTGTTCGGCGACGACGGCGAGGTCAAGGATGAGGGCACAGCCAAGTTCCTGCGCCACTACATGGAGGAGTACGAGGCCTTCGTGGAACGTGTCCTGACCGCCAACGCACCCGGCCACATCGGCGACCGTGAACCTGATACGGCCAAGCTGTCCAGGTAAAAACCCTCGCACTGCAGAATCACGGATGCCTGCCGTCAAGGGGAGGGCGGGCATCCGGGTCCCTAGTCAAGCGGCAGGGTGACTGTCACGGTGGTGCCCTGCCCCGGGGCGGAGCAGATGTCCACGGAGCCGCCGGCCTCGTGGACAGCCGCGGTCATGAGCCTGAGGCCGTAACCGTGGCGCCCGCACGTGGCGAGGTTGCGGTCGAAGCCTTTGCCGTCGTCGGCCACTACCAGGCGCACGCCGTGGTCCACGGCGGCGAGCCCCAGGTTGAGCTGCGACGCTTCCGAATACTTGAACGCGTTACTGAGCGCCTCGCGCGCCGACTGGTAGAGCAGAAGGGCGCAGTCCGCCGGAATCTCGATGCCCCAGTGCGGAGTGTCCCAGGCGACCGCCATCCCGTTCCGGCGGAGGGGCGCCGTGAGCCGGTGGATGCAGCCGGCCAGCCCCAGGGTGTAAAAGTCGAGCGGCTGCTGATCTGTCAGCACGCCTGCCACAACCTTCACGTCTTCAAAAGCTGTTTCGTTTCCCATGACTTCCTGCACCCCGCAAGCTGTTGGTTCGATACCTCCAGAGTGGACCTCCAGCGTCAACGGGCAGCAAGGTTATCCTCAAAATCCCATCAATTCTCCGTGCCGCAAGGCGCTGAATTAGTCTGGCTGCTTCAAGCCCGGCGGGATTCCGGATCCTGGCCGGTTCGAAGGTTCAAGGCCCGGCTGGGGGCCGGAAAGTTGGAGGACATGCCGTTGTGGGCGCAGGCACTGCTGTGGGGGACTGGCGCCGGAGCAGCGCTGGTCATTGGCGCGGCGCTTTCCTGGCGTTGGAACTTGCCGGCCAAACTGGTTTCCTCGATCATGTCCTTCGGATCAGGGGTGCTCATTTCTGCCCTGGCATTCGAACTCGTTGACGAGGCAGTTCAGGGCGGCGGACTGTGGCCCACCGTGGTTGGATTCCTGGCGGGTGCCGTGGTGTACGTCGGGGCCAACATGATGCTGGCCAGGGCCGGGGCCAAGCACCGAAAGCGCTCCGGCGGGCAGCAGCCGTCGGAATCCGAAGACCCCGGCAGCGGAACGGCAATCGCCGTGGGCGCGCTGCTTGACGGCGTGCCGGAATCGGTGGTCCTCGGCGTTGGCATACTGGCAGGCGGGGCGGTCAGTCCGGCGATGATGGCGGCGGTATTCATCTCCAACGTTCCGGAGGGACTTTCCGGAACCGCCGGAATGAAGAAAGCCGGCAGGAGCGCCCGCTACGTGTTCGGGATGTGGGGCGGCATCGCGCTGCTCTGCGGGGTGGCCTCTTTGCTGGGCTATGCCGCCCTGGAGAACGCGCCCGGGGAAGTAGTGGCACTCATTACCGCAGTCGCGGCCGGCGGCATCCTGGCAATGCTGGCGGACACGATGATCCCCGAGGCCTTCGAGGAACACCACAACCTAACCGGGCTCACGGCGTCAGTAGGCTTCCTTGCCGCCTTCACCATTCATCACCTCGGGGGTTAGGGCTTAGCGGGGACAGGACCACCTTCTCGACAGCGTTCGGCAGAGTACCCTCGTTGAAGAACCCGGCCATGGTCGGTGCTTCAAGAAAGGTGCGGATGTCCTGGGAAACAGTCGCCGGCCTCGTGGCGGGCCTTTTGCTGGCGTACGCCGTTCTGCTCCTCCTGCTGTGGTGGTACGCCCGCCGGCATCCCGAGACCGTCTCCATGAAGGATGCGCTGCGCCTGCTGCCGGACCTGCTCCGGCTGATCAGGAGGCTGGCCGCTGACCGGACGGTCGCCGTCGGGGTCCGGGTGCTCCTGGCACTGCTGCTCGCCTACCTCCTCTCGCCCGTTGACCTGGTGCCGGACTTCATCCCCGTGATCGGATACGCGGACGATGTCGTCATTGTGGCATTGGTGCTGCGCTCGGTGTTTCGGCGGGCCGGGCCCGGGGCGCTGGAAAGGCACTGGCCGGGAAGCCGGCCCGGGCTGGAGATTATCCTGAAAGCGGCGGCGCCGGCCCGCCGTCGGCCGTAAATTCTTTGGCCTGGTCCGCGCCTTTCGCGCCATGTGCTGTTAGCGTGGAGGCCCGGCCAAAGAAGGAGGAGCAATGACCATCAACTCACCCGATTCACTGCCTGATGACAAGCTGCAGGGGGGCGCGGCCCCCGGCAAGGGCAAGGACGGCAGTGTTCCCGGGGGCGCGGACGGCGTGGGCCTTGGCGCCGATGCGGAGCCCAATACCTTCGAACCCGAAGAGGATCCCGAGGCAACCGAAGAGCCGCAGACGGACTGAAGCCCGGCGGCCTGATGCCGCCTGCAGGCCCGGCTCAAGGTTCAATCAAGATTCAATTCGGTCGACCCAAACCGGCTTTCCGGAAGGTTACCAGCCGGTAGATTTTTAGATGCTTCCAAGTTCCCCCCGATGCGGAAGCACAACGGAAGCCCCCGCGCTTGAGCCAGACTCGCGTGGGGGCTTCTAACAACGAGGTGCTGCCGGTGCTTGCCCTGCCAGCCAACGCCCAGGACGGGCATTGCCCGCGGATGGCTGGCGGACGGGCGATTGAGAGGGGCCGGCGATGGCTGGGGGGCGGTGCCCGCGGTCTCAGAACGGACACCATCATCGCCGGCCCCAGCTTGATCCCTGGCAAGTGGCCGGGGAAATCGGAGGCTGAGACCTTGGCAGCGGAAGTAATTGATCCGCTGCTAGAAACACTAAATTGCTCCGGCGGCACGTACACGAGTAGTCGGTACTCGTTAATACCGAGGAGTCCACTTGTTAATACCGAGGAGTCCACTTGTCTGTAGGGAGAGGCCCGGGAAACCCGCAGGAAAAGGGAAAGGGCGCCGCTCCGGTTGGAGCAGCGCCCTTCCTGCAGCGGGAAGTCAGTCTTTCTTGAAAGCGTCCTTGATCTTCTCGCCGGCCTGCTTCAGGTCCCCCTTGGCCTGATCGCCTTGTCCTTCGGCCCTCAGGCTTTCATCGCCGGTAGCTTCTCCAGCGGCTTCCTTGCCCTTGCCGCCCAGCTTCTCGGCTGCATTACCGATCTTGTCGTCCAAACCCATGGTGTTTCTCCTTCGGTCGGAATCCGCCAGCATCACGCTGACGGCTTACTGTTTTATCCTACGCTGGCTCCCTGCGGGATCCCTGGATTCCGAAAGAAACCCCTGAGCTGGACTCATACATTGACCAGCCCCCGTTGCCGGAGGTCCTGCCACAGCTCATCCGGAATATTGGTGGACAAACGCTTGGCGCTTTCGCTGATCTGTTCGGGCCTGCTGGCGCCAACCGTGACGTTGACGACGGCGGGGTGCCGGAACGGGAACTGGATGGCGGCAGCAGGAAGTTCGACCCCGTGTTCCTTGCAGACGCCGGCCAGTTGCCGGGCCCGCTCCAAGACCCCTTCGCTTGCCGGGGAGTAGTTGTAGTGCGCGTCCGAGGGCAGTTCCGGCTTGGCGAGGATGCCGGAGTTGTAGACGCCGACACTCACCATCCCGGTGCCGAGTTCCAGGCAGCGGTCCAGCAGTCCCTCGCCGGGGCGGCCGTCTGAGCCGGGCTGTTCCAGCATGGTGAACCGACCGGCAAGCATGAGGAGGTCAAGGTCCGCCGCTTCGACGCATTGCAGTGCTGCACCGGCGGTGTTGGTGCCGACGCCGATGGCCCGCACCAGGCCCTCGGCCCGGAGCTTTTCGAGGGCGGGCAGCGCGGAGCTCACGGCGTCTTCCATGCTGTAGACGTCGGGGTCGTGCAAGTAGGCGATGTCGATGTACTCAAGGCCCAGCCGTTCCAGCGAATCTTCGATGCTGCGCCGCACTCCTGCTTCCGAAGGATCCCATTCACGCCGCATGTAGGCCGGTACGTCGAAGCCGTCAGGGTCCTTTGTGTCCTTGGTTGCAGGTGACGGGACGAGGACCCTGCCCACTTTCGTGGAGAGGACAAACTCTTCCCGTGGCTTGTTGCCAAGGACTTCACCTATCCGCCGTTCGGACAGGCCCAGCCCGTAGTGGGGTGCGGTGTCGAAGTAGCGGATGCCGGCGTCCCATGCCGCCTCCACCGTTGCTGCAGCCTGCCCATCCGGAATGGAGCGGTACAGGTTGCCCACGCCGGTGCCGCCGAAGCCTAACCGCCCAAGCCGATCCCGTAACTGCCTGTTGTCCTGGTCCATGGCACTGTCCTCTCGGTTCCGTATCCTGGGGTCACACTGGCAGGAGCCTAGGGAGAGGCGCCCTGCGGTGTCAACGACAGAACCTAGTAAGGGGGAGTCCGCCGGGATCAAGCGCCGGGCATTGACCTTGATTCATTACTCGCATATAGTTCAGGCAATAAACTATGTATTTAGACGCCATCTAGGAGACATTATGAAGGTCCTCATCACTGGTGCCCATGGAAAGGTCGGTCGGGCCGCTACCCAGGCGATGATCGACGCCGGGCACGAAGTATTAACCACCGATCTGACCCGTCCCGGCTTCGAGCGCAAGCCTGAAGGCACTCCGAAGTACATGATGGCTGACCTCACCAACGCAGGGGAAGCGTACGCCGTCGTCCGTGGAGTGGATGCCGTGGTACACATCGCTGCGATCCCCGAACCCACCGGTCATCCGCCCCACGTTGTATTCCAAACCAATCTCATGGCGACTTTCAACGTTCTCGAGGCCGCCATTCGATTTGGCGTGAAGCGCTTTGTTTACATCTCCAGTGAGACTGTCCCCGGCTTCTTTTTTCCCGAGCGGGATTTCCTCCCGGACTACGCCCCCGTGGACGAGGAGCACCCGATCCACCCGCAGGACCCCTACGCGCTCTCCAAGCACTTCGGCGAGCAGCTCATGGACGCGGCGATCGCCCGCTCGGACGTCCAGTGCATCTCCATCCGTCCCAGCTGGGTCCAGTTCGAGGGCAACTACCAGATAAACCTCGGACCGCAAATCCGTGATGCGTCGGTCCTCAGCCCCAACTTATGGAGCTACATCGACGTCTACGACCTCGCCGACGCCATCGTGTTGGCCACGGAGTCAGACCTGCCCGGACACGAGGTCTTCTACATCGCTGCCCCTGACAATGTTGGCGGCCACGACTTCGCCGAGATCCTGAGCAAGTACTACGGGGACAGCATCGAATTGCGCGGCCTTGACCGCTCCGATGCGTCGGGCATCTCCAGCGCGAAAGCCCAACGAATGCTCGGTTGGACGGCGAAGCGTTCCTGGCGTGACTACCTCGACGCCGAAGGACAGTTGATCAACCGCTGACCTCAGCGGGAGTGAGTGCTAGCATGCACTCCCGCCGGTCCCTTGTCACACCCGCCGGAATGCTTTAGGCGTAACCGCACGTAGACAGACTCCTGCCGGGCTCTCCAGTGCATTTCCTACAAGTGCATCCAACCGAACCAACGGAAGAAAACAATGACGTTTCCAACACAAAGAACAACGGTCCCCACCGTAACCCTCAACAACGGCGTCCGGATCCCGCAGCTCGGATTCGGCGTATTTCAGGTTCCGCCGGAGGAGACTCAGCGCATTGTCGAGGATGCCCTGGAAGCTGGTTACCGCCACATAGACACGGCTGCCGCCTATCGAAATGAGGCCGGCGTTGGGGCAGCAATTACCGCGTCGGGGATCCCCCGGGAGGAGATCTTCCTAACCACCAAGCTGCGCAACGGCGAGCAGGGCAAAGCAAAAGAGGCGTTCCATAACAGTGCCCTGGCTCTGGGGGTCGACTACGTGGACCTCTATCTGATCCACTGGCCCGTACCGTCTCAGGGACTCTTCCTGGAGGCATGGAAAGAAATGGAAAAGCTCTACGCCGACGGCCAGGCCCGCGCAATCGGCGTCTCCAACTTCCTGGCCGACCACCTGGACACGCTCCTGTCAGGGTCCGATGTTGTTCCGGCCGTCAATCAGATCGAAATCCACCCCACCTTCCAGCAGGAGGAACTGTCCGCGACAAGCCGCTCCCTCGGCATCGCCGTGGAGGCGTACAGTCCCCTGGGTCAGGGCGCAGACCTCACGGCAGCTGCAGTCAAGTCACTTGCGGCCAAGTACGGTGTCAGCCCGGCACAGATATTGCTGGGATGGCACCTCGCACAAGGCACAATCGTCATCCCGAAGTCAGCGGATTCCACACGTATGCGGGAAAACCTGGAAGCCGTGCGTCTCACGCTCACCCCCACCGAGTTGGCGGGCATCACGGGACTGGAGTCCGGCGTCCGTGTCGGCGCGGATCCAGCCGTGGCCGCGCACAGCCAAATGTAGGCAGCGGACAACTAATCAAGCCGCTATCGCCGTAGTCCCGTCTGCAACAGCGTTGGGGCAACGACCTGTGCAATAGCCAGGAAGTGGGTCTTATCGTGGAATTACGCGGAAAAGGAAGCGGGTCCGGACCATGACCCAGAGAACGGCCAGGATCACCACGTAGGCGGCGGTGTTGAGCCAGATGTCATCTTGCCGGAGCGCCGGGATATTCGCTGCGGCGAGGATCAGGAAGACGTGGAGGATGAAGACGTAGAGCGTTGCCTGGCCAAGGGGGATGAGGAACCAGCCGAGGGCCCGCTCAAGTGGTTTCCAGTAGGCGCTGAGCAGGGCGTACCCGGTGATGATGATCAGCAGGACGTTGAGCAGTCGGCCGGGGCCGAGGTAGGTGCGTTCGAAGAAGCCCTCATAGATGGTGCGGAAGGTTTGTTCGGGCAGCAGCGCCAGCCTGACATCGTAGGCGTTTGAGTAGTAGGTGCTGGTCCAGGAGAAGATCGCCAGGGCGGCCGTCAGGAGGACGCATGCCCAAAGCAGCGTTCTTTGCCGGTGATGGGAGAACCAGGCCACGATCTGGCCGCGGTAGTAGCCGGCGACCATGCCCAGGACGAACAGCACCTGCCAGACCAGCAGCGGGAAGGAATCCTCGAACTGTGAGGGCAGCAGCCGGAACTGGGTGATGGTTCCCACGGCGTAGAGCCCCAGGCTAATGGTGAGAACCAGCCAGGCCCGTCCCCGGCTGAGTGCTACGAGCACCAGGGGGCTGATGGCCAGGAGGATCACGTAGAGGCCCATGACGTTGAATTGCCAGGGCCCCAACTGCAGCAGCAGCAGTGACGGTATGAGGTAGTCGGGGACGGGAAACTGGAACAGCGACTCCATCCCTGCGTACAGGTTGTAGGTGGACCCTACGCCCCCGGCGCCCGTTGCGCCGGTGCCCTGGTCGGTGAAGGTGGTGACGGCGGTGGCGTTCAGGAATGGCAGGCGGCTCAGGGCGAAGACGAGCAGCACGACCGCCAGTGCGGTGAGGTAAAGTTTCCACGCCCGTTTGCTGGTGTGGTCCACCACGTCACCTAAATTGTCTTTGACCCGGGGGCCGTAGACCAGGCCCAGGACGGCTCCGGATAGGAGTACGAACAGTTCGGCTCCGGAGACCACTCCGATGGTTTCCTGAGTCAGCAGTTGGAAGAATGAGGTAAGTCCTACGTGGTTTACGACGACGAAGATGATGGCTGCCCCGCGCAGCATGTCGATCCTGGCGTCGCGGGGGGAATCGACCGCATAGGCCCATCGGCGCACCGGACCCCAGAGGGGCAGCAGGCACAGGGCAAGGGCCCCGGCAAGGCCGGCGGCAGCTGTTACCCACGCGGCGGATCCGTTAAGGACGGTTCCCGTGGCAGGCGCCGCCGCCCCGTCCAGGGTTGATTGCTCAAAGACCGGCCCGGTTACCGTACCAGTGGCTGTGATGCGCTGGGCGAAAGCGCCGGCCAGGTCGGGAGTGTGCGTGGATCGCCAGTCCACTGCGACTGTTCCCTGCTGGCGTTGCTCGGCCGTTTCGTTCCACACCACCGCTTCTATCCGGTCGTATCCGTTGCCAGGTGCTTTCATCACCTGGTCCCACCAATTGTTTTTGATGTCCGTTTCGGTGGGCCCGCCGCTGACGTCGGGGCTGTAGAAAGCTGCTGTCTCCACCATCAAGGGTTTGTTCCGGGCGGAGGCATAGGCGCCGTAAAAGTTTTCCGCGGCGGCCCCGGCGGAGGTGGCGGGGCCCAGCAGCGCCTCGAACTCTCCGGGCTGAGGCAGAGTATTGGGCTCCAGTGTCCCGTCAGTTTTGTCGTGGTAGGCGGACAGCCCTACCCAGTCAACGACGTCGTCACCGGGATAGTAGGGGGCGTAGGCGTCATCGTTGAAGTTGAACTCCCCGTTGCCGTCAGTATCCAGTGCCCCAAGGGCCCCGCCCGCAGGCGAGGTGGGGGAGGGAGCCCGGAAGGGGTAGTCCTCAGCCGCTGTGGGGGACCAGACCATCACCGGATCCCCGAGTTCGTCATCCATTGCCGCGCTGAGGACGCGGAAGGCGTCCCGGTAGGCCTCGGGCTGCTGCCCCCAAGGTACCCAGGTGGCATTCATTAGCGGGGCGAAACGAATGAACACGGTACCTTCATAGCCCTGGGCCGCGTCAGCAACCTGCGCTGCCAGTGCCGAGGCCAGGGGGTCATCAACGTCCGTCAATGGAACGTCGGGCCGTACTGTGAGCAACGCCTGGGCACCTTGGGCGGCGACTTGGCCAAAGTATGAACGCAGGAACCCTTGTTCCTGCTCGCTCATGGGCAACTGCACCGGCCGGCCGTAAAGCGCAGCCGGGGTCCCGAGCCGATCCTCGTAGGCGGCCGGTGAGTCCGTGGACCAATCCAGCAGCGCACCGAGGTAAGGGCCCCCACCTGATGCCCCGGGTGTGGGCGGCGGAGTCGGCGACGGGCTGGCAGCCCGGGCGGGTGCAGCAGTGGTCAGAAGCAACGCCGTCAGTAGCGGGAGGACAAAGAGCGCTGTGAGCATCGGCAGGGGCGGGAACCGCCGCAGGTTGAAAGTCATGTTCTCCCTCAGAGTCCACTGGCAGTAGGTACTATCCTGCCCTTTCCCTGTTGCCCCTGTCTGCAAACCGGTGGCCTGGACTAGGCTGGTGGACTACCGCGCCGGTTCCCGGCGCCTGATGACGTCGAGGGGAGCGCATCGGATCTCGTTGCCCGGTTGCGTACACGCCCGGCCGTATACAGGAGGGATAGCGTGCATCGTTTCGTGCTTCGCCTGCTGGTGGTGCTCACGGTAATCCTTGGAGTCAACTATGTGGCCTGGCGGTGGCTGGAGTCCCTCAACTGGTCGGCGTGGTGGATTGCGGTGCCGTTGGTGCTTGCCGAAACGTACAGTTTGATCGACGTGTGCCTGTTTGGGTTGACGATGTGGCGGCTGAGGGAAAGAACACCGCCGGAAGCCCCTCCCGGACTGACGGTGGATGTCTTCATCACCACGTACAACGAGCCAATCGAGATGGTAATGGACACCGCACTGGCTGCCCAAAGGATCCGCTATCCCCACAAAACCTGGATTCTGGATGATGGTGCGCGGCCGGAAATGCGGGAAGCAGCTGCGCAGCACGGTGTGGGGTACCTGACCCGCAGTGCTGACTGGACTTCCAGCCTCCCCCGCCACGCCAAGGCCGGCAACCTCAACAACGCCCTGATGATGACCCAGGGCGAGTTCATGATGATCCTGGACGCCGACCAGATTCCGAAACCGGAGATCCTCGATCGAACGTTGGGATACTTCAACAATCGCAGGGTCGCCCTGGTCCAGACCCCGCAGTGGTTCATCAACGTTCCCGACGACGATCCGCTGGGCAGCCAGGCGCCGCTGTTCTACGGGCCACTACAACAGGGCAAAGACGGGTGGAATGCCGCGTTTTTCTGCGGCTCAAACGCGCTGCTGCGGCGTGAGGCGCTCATGCAACTGGGCCTTGCCGGGTACGTCGCCGAGGTCGACCGGAACATCCGCAGCGCCCTTAATGGTTCCCGAAAAGCGCTCCGTCATGCACGCAAATCCACCCAGGCCGCCAATCCCACGGTCGCCCGGCTGCTTGACGAAGTGGAACGGGCAACCACAAAAGCGGCAGCGGACCTCAAGTCCGGGCGGTCGTACAGCGAGATCACCTATGACCTGCGCCGCACGGTGGACGCTGCCGTTGCAGAGCTCGTGGCCGCGGACTTCTCCGCCCTGCAGGCAGACCTCGCCGAGATCCGGGCTATGGACCTGGACGCCGGGCATGGGCAGCTGTCCCCCGAGGAAGTGGACAATGCGGTGGCGCAACTGTCCTCCCGGCAATGGTCCCCGCTGGGTGCGCTCGAATCAGTGCAGGCGGTTCTGGAAGCGATCTCCGTGGAGCGCGGCGATGAGGCGCAGCCGCTCATGCCGCTGGCCACCATCTCCGTCACCGAGGACATGGCCACCTCCATGCGCCTGCACTCGCTCGGCTGGAAGAGCGTTTACCACCACGAGATCCTGGCCCTCGGCCTGGCACCGGAGGACCTGAAAACCATGCTCACCCAGCGGCTGCGCTGGGCCCAGGGCACCATCCAGGTGCTGCTCCGGGAAAACCCCCTCACCAAGAAAGGCATGAACGGCGCCCAGCGGCTGATGTACTTCGCCACCATGTGGAGCTACCTGTCCGGGTTCGCCGCCGTCGTCTACATCGCGGCCCCAATTATTTACCTGGTCCTGGGCATCCTGCCGGTCACGAGCCTCAGCACCGATTTCTTCATCAGGTTCATCCCCTTCATGGTGGCCAACCAGATCCTCTTTGCCTACGCAGGCCGCGGCGCGAAAACATGGCGGGGACAGCAGTACTCCCTGGCCCTGTTCCCCACCTGGATCAAGGCCTGCACCACCGCGGCCCGCAACGTCTGGTTCGGCCGGCCTCTCGGGTTCGCCGTCACGCCGAAGGTGAAGGAAGGCAACAGCCGCGACTGGCACCTCATCCGGCCACAGCTCATCGCCATGGGAATGCTCGCCGGCGCCGGCGTGATCGGCCTGGTCCGCCTCGCCTTGGGCATGAACGAACCGCTGGGCACGCTCGTGAACGTCGCCTGGGTCATCTACGACCTGGTGGTTTTCAGCGTGCTCTTCAAGGCCGTCCGCTACGACGGATACGT
Organism: Arthrobacter sp. sptzw32; assembly: GCF_059089735.1. Lineage (NCBI taxonomy): Bacteria > Bacillati > Actinomycetota > Actinomycetes > Micrococcales > Micrococcaceae > Arthrobacter > Arthrobacter sp. sptzw32. The sequence continues at coordinate 256,720 of NZ_JBNHEZ010000004.1, forward strand.
CCCGGAAGAAGCAGCCACACCGGCAGAACGATAGGACCCACCCGGTGCCCGCGGAGTTGCCTGCAGCCGGCCCGCGCTCCAGCGAGAGCGGAATCATAGCGCCCCGATTCCCCAAATGAAAACCAGCATGCGATCATTGATAGGATGACTTCCCCCACTCCTTCCTCCCAGACTCCCGTCCGCCCCCGCGCAGGGGAGGGCGAGGCTGCTGACAGCACCCGCCCGCAGGTCCGTCCCACTGCCGAGGGCTGGGAGCAGGCACGCACTGCCGAGGGCCGGCCGCTCCTCCAGTTCGCCTCCCCGCGCGTGAAGCAGCCGCCGGTGCACCTGGCGGACCTGACCCTGGCCGAGCGCGCCGCGAAGCTGAAGGAGCTTGGCGTGCCCGCCTTCCGGGCTAAGCAGCTTTCCACGCACTACTTCCAGCACTGGACCACGGACCCGGACGCCATGAGTGACCTGCCCAAGGCCGGACGTGAGGAACTCGTCGCCGAAATGTTCCCGCCGCTGCTCACTGAGGTACGCCGCCTGCGGACCGATAAGGGGGACACCATCAAGTTCCTCTGGCGTCTGTTTGACGGTGCGCTCGTGGAGTCCGTGCTGATGCGCTACCCCGGCCGCATCACCCTCTGCGTTTCCTCCCAGGCCGGCTGCGGAATGAACTGCCCCTTCTGCGCCACCGGCCAGGCCGGCCTGACCCGCAACATGTCTACCGCCGAGATTGTTGACCAGGTAGTCGCTGCCAACCGCGCCATCGCCGCCGGCGAGCTGGGCGAGAACGAGCACGACGGCGAGCGGGTCACCAACATCGTGTTCATGGGCATGGGCGAACCGCTGGCCAACTACAAGCGCGTGATGGCTGCCCTCCACCGCTTCGTGGACCCTTCACCCGAGGGCCTGGGCATGTCTGCCCGGAACATCACTGTCTCCACGGTGGGCCTCGTCCCGGCCATCCGCAAGCTCGCTGACGAAGACCTGCCTGTCACCTTTGCGCTGTCCCTGCACGCTCCGGACGACGAACTCCGTGACGAGCTGATCCCGGTGAACAACCGCTGGAAGGTGGACGAGGCGCTGGACGCGGCCTACAACTACTACCGCAAGACCGGCCGCCGGGTCAGCATCGAGTATGCGCTGATCAAGGACATGAACGACCATCCCTGGCGTGCGGACCTGCTGGCCAAGAAGCTTAACCAGCGCGGCCGCGGCTGGGTGCACGTGAACCCGATCCCGCTCAACCCGACCCCCGGCTCCATCTGGACCGCTTCTGACAAGCCGGTGGCGCAGGAGTTCATCGAGCGGCTCCGCGCCGCAGGCGTGCCCTGCACCCTCCGGGATACCCGCGGCAAAGAGATCGACGGCGCCTGCGGCCAGCTCGCCGCCGCCGACTAGAACCGCGGGCCCAGCCGCGGCCCAAACTTCCGGACCAGATTACCGGCCCGGGAGTACCTGTCAGCGGACCGCCGCGTACCAGATCAGCAGCATCGTGACGAAGAACCCGGTGCCGTAGTTCAGCCACAGAAACCGCTCCCAGCCCCGGTGTGCAAGTTCAGCTTTGTCGTCGTCAAGGGAAGCGAACGGCAGGATGCTGATCACGTACGGCAGCACCAGGACCGCTGCCAGCGGTCCCGGCCATGGGGTGAACAGCATCAGTGCGCCGCCGGCCAGGTAAGCGGCGATGGCGAACCGAACCGTGGCGCGGGCGCCGGTGACGGTGGCGATCGACGCTATGCCGCCGGCGCGGTCGGCGCCGATGTCCTGCACAGCACCGAACGCCTGGCTCGCCATGCCCCAAAGGAAAAAGGCAGCCAGCAGCGCCCACAACGCCCCTGTGAACTCTGCCTGTGCCAGCACCAGACCGTAAACCGCTGGGCTCACAAAGTGCGTGCTGGACGTGACCGAATCAAGGAACGGGCGCTCCTTGAAGCGCAGCCCGGGCGCACTGTATGCAACCACCGCAAAAATACTGACGGCCAGCACCAGCCACGAGGCCGGCCCGCCGAGCAGCACGAGCGCCGCGAGGAACGGCAGGTTGGTGGCAATCGCGGCGCGGAGGGTGATGGTGTGCATGGTCCGGTCCAGCACAGCGCCTTCCACACCTCCCTTGCGCGGGTTCCGGAGGTCCGATTCGTAGTCGAAGACGTCGTTGATCCCGTACATCGCCAGGTTGTAGGGGATCAGGAAGTACAGTGTTCCGATCACCCAAGCAAGGTCGATCTGCCCAGAGGTCAACAGGTAGGCCGCTCCGAATGGAAAGGCCGTGTTCACCCAGGACAGCGGGCGGGAGGAGACCAGCAGCGTGCGCAGGGTCTTCATGCCCGCCCCCGCTCTGCACGCTCGCCCAGGAGAATCCATAGAGAGGGCAACAAAAGCACCGCGGCCACCGGGTAGGCGAAGTCTTCCAGCGGTGCCAGGCCCACGGAGACACCCGAAGTATGGTCGGGGGAGTAGGTGAAGAGCCCGGCGGCGATCATCAGGTTGTCGAACACGGCCGTCAGGACCAGCACGACGGCGGTGGTGCAGCCTGCTGCCCCGAGTGCCACGCGGCGGCCCCGGCCGCGCAATTTCAAGGCCACCGCTGCATTGCCCACAACAAGAGCCACGGTAAGGAACACCGAGTTCAGCGCCCAGTAGGTCATGAGCGTTCCCTCACCCTTTCGGTTGGACGCGACCGGGCCTGGAGGCCCCGCTGGAACAGCAGGAAGAGGTTCATCACGAGGTAGGTGAGGAAGACCAGGAAGATGGGTTCCTCCAGGGGCAGCTCCGGGCCGAGTTCGATCCCGATCGTCTCGTTGTGTCCGCGGAAGAAAATACCAAGCCCGATTCCCGCCAGGTCCCACGCCAAAAAGAACACCAGCCCGGCTATGAGCACGGCAGCTGCCCGGCGGGCATCACGCCAGAAGAACAACCGCAGGCGCTGGTCGAGAAGCACCATGCAGCCCAGCGACACGAGCAGGAACAGTAAGTAGGCGGCGGGCATCACGCGTCCGTGTTCTCCCGCACCCTGCCCGGGCGCAGCGGCACCGGCAGGGGACCTGTGCTCAGGTCACGGCGCAGCCGCTTGATGACCAGTTCGGCGCTGATCAGGCACATGGGAATGCCAATCCCCGGAATGGTGGAACCGCCCGCGTAGTACAGCCCCTGGACCTTGCGGCTTACGTTGCCGGCGCGGAAAAAAGCGCTTTGCTGCAGCGTGTGCGCCGGTCCCAGCGAGGTGCCCTTCCATGAGTGGTAGTCGCGCCGGAAGTCCTCGGGGCCGTAGCTGCGCCGCAACACGATCCGCTGCGCGAGGTCCGGTATTCCGGCCCAGTCGCTGAGCTGCTGGATCACAGCGTCCGCCACGCGTTCGAGCCGGTCATCACCGCTGCCGCCGAGGCCGGGGTCTGCGGGGATGGGAACCAGGACGAAGACGTTCTCGTGTCCATCCGGGGCAACGGCGGGGTCGGTGGCGCTGGGCTTGCACACGTACAGGGACGCGGGCGCGGGGACAAAGGTGTCCTTGCCGAAAATCGCCCGGAAGTTCTCCTCCCAGTCCTTGGTGAAGAGCAGGGTGTGGTGCTGCAGTTGGGGCAGTTCACCGCGGACGCCCAGGTAGAGGAGGAGGGCGCTGGGCCCGGCGGTGGACCGTGACCAGTACCGCTCGGGGTAGGTCTGCAGGTTCCGGGGGAGGAGCTCGGTTTCGGTGTGGTGCAGGTCCGCAGCGGATACGACGACGTCCGCTGCCAGAGTCTGTTCGGTCCCGTCACCGGCCTGGTAGCGCACGCCCCGCACCGCCGCTGGGCGTCTCCGGGACGTTGTGGGAGTGGTGTCGATCCCGAGCACTTCAGCGCCCGTCACAATGGTGACACCGGCGCTCCTGGCCAGCCGCTCCAAAGCGTCCACAAGCTGGGCGAACCCGCCCATGGGGTAGAGCACGCCGTCGTCGAGATCCAAATGGCTCATCAGGTGGTACATGCTCGGCGCGGTGAACGGCGAAGTTCCGAGGAACACTGCCGGATACTCGAGGATCTGTTGCAAACGGGGATCCGACACGTAGCGCCGGGCGTAGCTGTGCAGCGGTTCCAGCAGCAGGCGGGCAAGGCGCGGCAGGCGGCCCAGCACGTCCGGCGTCAGCAAGGAGGCATAGGACTCGAACGTGGAGTAGAGGAACCGGCGGGTTGCCATGGTGTAGGTATCGGCCGCGGAATCGAGGTACCGCTCCAGCCGGACGCCGGCACCGGGTTCCAGCCGCTCGAAGAGTTCCACCACCCGGCCCCGCCCGCCCGGCACGTCTACGGGATCGCTGAACCCTTCAGAGACCAGCCGGTACGCCGGATCGAGTTTCACCAGGTCCAACTGCTCAGCGGCAGAGGTTCCCAGCAGCCGGAAGTAGTGGTCGATCACGTCGGGCATGAGATACCAGGAAGGACCGGCGTCGAACCGGAAGCCGTCCTCGCTCCAGGAATATGCGCGGCCGCCTACAACGTCCTGCTTCTCGAGCACGGTGACGCGGTAGCCCTCTGCGGCCAGCAGCGCGGCGGTGGCCAGGCCACTGATGCCGCCGCCGATGACGACGACGGCAGTTCCGGCGGGCGTGCTTGCCTTCACTGTGCCCCTACCCGGCTGGTGTCCGGGGAGGCCGGTTCCAGTCCACGCCTGCCGGTGAGGACGGCGACGGCGATCCGCGCCTTCACGGTATTCGGGACGCTGACCCGGGCGCGGATCAGCTCCGGCGCGGGCGTCGCCCGGATCCGCTCGGCAAGTTCTGCAAAGAGTTCCTGTGCAAGGGCCACCGCACGCCGGCTGGACGGCGGCAGTTGCCTCAGCACGGCACGGGATTCCTGCAGATCATGGTCGATGTCGGCCAGGAGCTGCTTCTTGTGCGCCTCGTCAAAGTTGGCGGGGGAGACGCCGGGAAAGTAGCTGCGGCCCAATGACGTGAAGTCCTCGGCGAGGTCCCGGAGGAAGTTGACCTTCTGAAAGGCGGCGCCAAGGTGCCGGGCACCGCGCTCCAGCCGTTCCCTCTCCACGGCACTCACGGCTTGCCCGTGCAGGAAGCACTTCAGGCACATCAGGCCCACCACTTCGGCGGACCCGTAAACGTACTCGGCGAAAGACTCCGGGGTGTGCTCAACCTGGTCAAGGTCAGCGCGCATGGAGGAAAAGAACGGGCGGGTGAGGTCCGTGCCGATGCCCGTCCGGCGCGCGGTGTCTGCAAAGGCGTGGACCACCAGGTTGGCGCTGTACCCCAGGGCCAGGGCGCGTTCCGTTTCCCGCTCGAATTCATCGAGCTGCCGCCGGGTCTCGGCAGGTTCCAGGCCTGCGGCGGAGGTGACGCCGTCGACAATTTCATCCGCGACCCGCACCAGCGCGTACACAGACTCCACCTGGCGGCGCACGCTGTCGCCGAACAGGCGGGAAGCCAGCCCAAAGGAGGTGGAGTAGGAGCGCAACACCACAGCGGAGGCCCTCATGGCAGTACTCGTGTACTCTGCCAACGCGTCGCGGTCCTGGCTCATGCGGCAATCCGTTCAGTGACAGCCCCGGTGATGGGTGCCAGGCCGTCCCGGATAGCCTGCGGCACACACGGTTGGTCAAGTGCCTGTTCCGCCCGGTCAGTAAGATCGGCGGCGAGCTGCATGGTCCGGTCACGGGCACCGGAGTCGATCAGCAGTCCTCGGACCTCCGCCGCGCCCGGGGCGGTGAGGTCCGGGGCGGACAGCAGCTCCGCGATCCGGGGCCACTGGGGCTGCGCCGCCGCATAGGAGATCACCGCGGTGCGCTTTCCCTCCCGCAGGTCGCTCCACCCCACTTTGCCGGTCCGCGATTCGTCCCCGAAGACTCCAATCAGGTCATCGGCCACCTGATACGCGGTGCCGATGCAGCGGCCAAACTCGCCCAGCGCGCCCAGCAGTCCGTCTTCAGCGCCGGCAAGGATTGCTCCGGCCAGGAGCGGAGCCTCAAAGGAGTAGACGGCCGTCTTCAGCCGCGCCATATCCAGCACGTCGTCCACGGGCTGGGGGTTGGGGTCCAACGGAGCAAGCACATCAAGCAATTCGCCGCCGGCGGAGGCGAAGATGGCCTCGTCGAGAAGGTCAGCCAGCTGCTGCCGGGTGGCGGGGTCCGCGTCCACTTCCCCCAGGAGCCGGTAGGCGTTGGACAGGGCAAGGTCACCGGCAATCACTCCGACTGACAGGCCCGTATGTTCTGCCCGGGATGGGCCGGTTCCCCGGGCTGCGGCGAGGTTGCGGTAGGTGCCTGAGACGTTGGGCACCCCGCGGCGGGCGAAGTCACGGTCCACCACGTCGTCGTGCACAATCAGGGCGGTGTGCAACAGTTCGAAGGACGCGGCGACGGTTGCCGCCGTCGCCATATCGTTGCCGCCGAGCAGGCTGTAGACGGTCATGACCAGGCGGGGCCGGAAACGCTTCCCGCCCGCCGTGCAGGCTTCGAGGTGCTCCCACATGGCGAGGTAGTCCGGGTGCATTGCTTCGGCGCGGGACTTGGACCGGGCGAAAAAGGACGTGAGGACGTCGTCCACCAGCCGGCTGTCGAAGAAACTAGACAGCGTGGTCTCCTTGTCCATAGGTAAAGTAAACACGCGAGGACCTTTGGAGGGAAATGAACCACACGCCGGAGCTGGTTGTCTTGGCTGCCGATGACGGCACGCCCGTCGGAACCCAGGCCAAGGAAACAGTGCACTCCACCTCCACACCACTGCACCTGGCCTTTTCGGCGCATGTGTTCGACGACGACGGCCGCATCCTCATCACCCGGCGCGCCCTGTCCAAGCGCACGTGGCCCGGCGTCTGGACCAACTCGTTCTGCGGACACCCCGGCCCGGGGGAAACTACCGAAGACGCAGTGGCGCGGCGGGCCGGGTATGAGCTGGGGCTTCGCCTGGAGTCCCTGGAGCTCCGGTTGCCGGACTTCCGGTACAGGGCCGTGGACGCCTCAGGAGTAGTCGAAAACGAAATCTGCCCCGTCTACACGGCCCGAGCCGCGTCCCCCCTGAACCCTCGGGATGACGAGGTCATGGAGTGGCAGTGGGCCGATCCGCTGCAGGTCACCGCTGCTGTCGCTGCGGCGCCGTGGGCCTTTAGCCCGTGGCTGACCCTCCAACTGCCGCTGCTCTATCCCGCGAGGTTCAGCTCAACTACGCGGTGATCACCGCTGCAGTGGTGTCCGACGACGGCGCTCGCGGCGGGCGCCGAGCGTTACCTTCCAACGTTCCCACGGCGGTGCCACGCGCCAGTGCAGGGCGAGTGTGTGGAACGCACGCCGGAAGCGGCGGCGCCCGGCAGCGCCCCCGGCCAGGGAGCGCGCCGAAATGCCCACCCGGAGCCGGCGGTCGTAGGCCGTGGGTTGGGTGGGGCCGAGCGCAAAGCCGAGGTCGACGTCGTCGTGCACGCCCACATCGTCACGGTGGATCCGGCCGCGGACAGCCTCCCAATCCTCGCGCCGGAAGGCGCAGTTCGATCCGAAGGGCGGCCAATGGGCCATCGCGAAGCCCATGAGAACGAAGTACGCCTGCATGTAAGCGAGTGCGGCGAGCCTGGAACGGATGGGGCCGGCGTCGTAGAAGTCGCCGGGCCCCGTGAGGACCGCCAGCTCTGGCTCACGGGTGAAGCGGGCAGCGATGCGTTCCAGCCAGCCAGGCGGCGGAATGGTGTCTGCGTCGCAGCGGACAATCACGTCACCAAGGGCGGCGTCGTAACCGGCAGAAGCAGCGGCGGCGATGCCGGGCGCTGCTTCGTGAAGTACCCGGGCACCGTACCTGGTGGCTACTTTCGCGCTGTCGTCGGCGGAATTGTTGTCCACAACGATGACTTCCAGCGGGGCCACCGTCTGGGCTTCCAGGGCTTGCAGGCAGCGCGACAGGAAGATGGAGTCGTCTTTGCACGGGATCACCACTGACAGGGACAGCATGTCCTGATCCTAGCCGCGGGCATGCGGCCGATGCCCCTGCGGGGAGCGCCCGGACCGGCCGCAGTTGCAGCCGGACCGGACGCTTCGTTGGTAACCCGGGGGTTAGCGCAGGTCGAAGCGGTCAGCCTCCATGACCTTCACCCAGGCGGCCACGAAGTCGTTGACGAACTTCTCGCGGCCGTCATTGCTTGCGTAGACCTCGGCCAATGCCCGGAGCTGGGAGTTGGAGCCGAAGACCAGGTCCACCGGGGTGGCAGTCCACTTCAGCTCGCCGGTGGCCACGTCCGTGATCTCGTAGACGTTCTCCTCCGCCTCCGACACCTTCCACTTGGTGCCGGGGGAGAGCAGGTTGACGAAGAAGTCGTTCGTCAGTACTCCCTGCTTGTCGGTGAGGACGCCGTGGGCCGAGCCGCCCACGTTGGTTCCGAGCGCACGCATGCCGCCGACGAGTGCCGTCATTTCGGGTGCGGAGAGGTCCAGCAGGTACGCCTTGTCCAGCAGGAGGGTCTCCGGCGGGAGCTTCCCGCCGGGGCGCACGTAGTTGCGGAACCCGTCTGCCCGCGGCTGCAGGTACTGGAACTGGTCGACGTCGGTCTGTTCCTGGGCGGCATCGGTGCGTCCCGGGCGGAACGGCACGGTGACGGGGAACCCGGCGTCGGCCGCGGCCTTCTCCACAGCGGCGCAGCCGCCGAGGACGATCAGGTCGGCAAGAGAAACCTTCTTGCCGTTGGCCTGAGCTGAGTTGAACTGCTGCTGCACGCGCTCAATTGCCTGCAACGCCGTCGAAAGCTGCTCAGGTTCGTTAATTTCCCAGCCGCGCTGTGGTTCCAGCCGGATCCGTGCCCCGTTTGCGCCGCCGCGCCTGTCGGTCTTGCGGTAGGTGGACGCGGAGGCCCATGCGGTGGTCGCGAGCTGGGAGACGGACAGTCCCGAGTCCAAAAGCGATGCCTTGAGCGAGGCGATGTCCTGCTCGTTGATCAGCTCGTGGTCCACAGCCGGAACGGGATCCTGCCAGAGCTGCGCTTCCGGGACCCATGGCCCCAGCATGTGCGGGCCCACCGGTCCCATGTCACGGTGCAGGAGCTTGTACCAGGCCTTCGCGAAGGCCAGCTGGAACTCATCGGGGTTCGCCAGGAAGCGCCGCCCGATTGCCTCGTAGGCGGGGTCGACGCGCAGTGACAGGTCCGTGGTCAGCATCGTGGGACGGTGCTTCTTGTTGGGGTCGTGCGCGTCCGGGATGATGGCCGGGGCGTCCTTGGCAACCCACTGGTGGGCGCCGCCGGGGCTCTTGACCAGCTCCCACTCGTACTCGAACAGGATCTCCAGGAAGCGGTTGCTCCACTCGGTGGGCTTGTCCGTCCAGGTGACCTCGAGGCCGGAGGTGATGGTGTCGCCGCCCTTGCCACTGCCGTAGGTGCTGAGCCAGCCAAGGCCCTGCGCCTCAAGGTCCGCGCCCTCCGGCTCGGGGCCCACGTGCGCATCCGCGGGGCCCGCACCATGGGTCTTGCCGAAGGTGTGGCCGCCCGCGATCAACGCGAAGGTCTCTTCGTCGTTCATCGCCATCCGCTTGAAGGTCTCACGGATGAAGGCTGCCGCCAGTTTGGGATCCGGGTTGCCCATCGGCCCCTCGGGGTTGACGTAGATCAGGCCCATCTCCGTGGAGCCGACCTCCTCCGACATCTGGCCCTCGCCGATGTAGCGTTCGTCGCCCAGCCAGGTGTCCTCCGGTCCCCAAAAGATCTCTTCGGGCTCCCACACGTCTTCGCGGCCGAAGGCGAAGCCGAACGTCTTGAAGCCCATGGACTCAAGGGCTACGTTGCCAGCGAGGACCAGCAGGTCTGCCCAGGAAAGCTGCTGGCCGTACTTCTGCTTCACGGGCCACAGCAGGCGCCGGGCCTTGTCCAGGTTGGCGTTGTCCGGCCAGCTGTTCAGCGGCGCGAACCGCTGGCTGCCGTCGCCTGCGCCGCCGCGGCCGTCATAGACGCGGTAGGTGCCGGCGGCGTGCCAGCTCAAGCGGATCATCAGGCCGCCGTAGTGGCCAAAGTCCGCGGGCCACCAGTCCTGGGAGGTGGTCAGGACTTCAGTGATGTCCTGCTTCAGTGCCTCGACGTCGAGCTTCTGAAATTCCTCACGGTAGCTAAAGCCCGGGTCAAGCGGGTTGCCCTTGGGGTTGTTGGCGTGGAGCACCGAGAGGTCCAGCTGGTTGGGCCACCAGTCGGCGACGGTCCGCGGCCGGTGCCCCTTCGGCTGGGGCGAGTCAATCGCCGGGTTCTCGCTCTCGCTGCCGTGCGAGGTCACGCTGCCATGGGCAACGGGGCATCCGCCCTCAACCTTGCTGTCCAGGCCTTGGGCGCTTCCAGGGGTGGGAACCGGGGGGTGTTCCTGGGGATCGGTCATATGCTTCCTTCCATGTGGCCGAGGCCGGGAGCGGACTCGGCGGCCGGTTCAACCTTCCCATTTGAACATGGACAGGAAGGCCGGGGAGAACCCCTGTCCGCGATGAGAGAAACGGGCCCTGTTTCTTCTGCGGCTCCGAGCCGGCGCGTCGACGCCGGCAGGCGCCTGGAGGCTAAAGGGTATGGCCCGAAAGCCAGCGGAGCGCCTCTGTTTCGTCAGTGAAAAACCGTGTCGGAGTTGTCGACTGCCGGGCGAAACCGGCGATTACCGTGCCCATGGGATGGTCGCCAACGAGTGCAACAGTCGAGAACCCGCTGTAGGCATTCATCCCGGCCCGGGCTTCGGGGGCGAGGCCCGTGACGCCGGTGATGTCGACGAGGAGCGGCAGGGGCTGGTTGCTGCTAAGTCCGGCTAGCGCATTGGCAGCTTGGACGGCGATCTCGTAGGTGACGAAAGTCCGTGGAGCCCATCGCAGCTGCAGCGTGCCGTTATCCTTCGAAGCCGTAAACCATTCCTGGTGTTGCACAGTGTTGTTCCTTGCGGTGTTCTAAATCGTGACGGGTTATGAAGATCAGGGACAGGCTCCGGGCTCCCAGCAGGAAGTCCGGTGGCGAACCTGCGTCCACCACCGGACCTTTATCCTGTGCAGGGCTGCTTGCACTTATGCCGGCAGTCCTGATGCCTGTCGGTTATTATTCCTGCTGCAGGCTAGGCTGAGCGGCGCTTCATAAGAAGCAGCAGGCCAGCAATCAGAAGGACCAGGGCAAACGGGAGCAGTGAAGCGTCGGCACCCGTGTTGGCCAGGGCGCTGGAGCCCTGCGTCTGTGCATTGCCTGCTGAAGCAGCATTGACGGCGTTGCCGGCCGCGAGGCCTCCAGCGCTGATTGAACCAGCGCTGGTCTTAGCCTCAGAGTTGGTGGTGCCGGAGACCAGGGTAACGACGCTGATGCCGGCTCCCGGGGCAACTGTTGCGGTGCCGCCAGTGCCCGTTCCGGGAGCTACGCCAGTGCCCGTGCCGCCCGTGCCCGGGTCCACAGTTCCGGTGCCGCCAGTTCCGCCGCCGGGAACTTCTGTCCCGTTGCCGGAACCACCAATACCAACTCCCAGATCAACGTCCACATTCACGTCTCCGGTGTTCCCCGGGACAGTGGTGCCGGTGCCGTTGCTGCCGCCCAGGCCGAGGCCGAGGTTGATGTCAGCGAGGACGTCGGTGTTGGGGACGGTGGTGCCGTTGGTGCCGCCGAGTCCGAGGTCGAGGTTGATGTCAGCGAGGACGTCGGTGTTGGGGACGGTGGTGCCGGTGCCGTTGGTGCCGCCGAGTCCGAGGTCGAGGTCGATGTCTGCCAGGACGTCGGTGTTGGGGATGGTGGTGCCGGTGCCGTTGGTGCCGCCCAGGCCGAGGTTAACGTCGGCAAGAACGGCTGCGTCAACGAGGCTGCCGGTGTTGCCTGTGCCCGTGACATCGCCTAAATTGACCGCTGCGTCTACGTCTGCGACGGCGGTGGCATCGGGGAGCGCAGTGCCGGTGCCGTTGGTGCCGCCGAGGTTGAGGTCGACATCGGCGAGTACGGCAGCGTCGGCGAGGGTCCCATTGGTGCCCGTCACGTTTCCAAGACCGAGGTTAACGTCGGCAAGAACGGCTGCGTCGAGGCTGCCGGTGTTGCCTGTGCCCGTGACATCGCCGAGATTGACCGCTGCGTCTGCGAGGACTGTGCCATCGGGGAGCGCAGTGCCGGTGCCGTTGGTGCCGCCGAGGTTGAGGTCGACATCGGCGAGTACGCCAGCGTCTGTGTGGGTCCCATTGGTTCCCGTCAGACTTCCGAGGTTGACGTCGGCAAGAACGGCTGCGTCAACGAGGCTGCCGGCGTTTCCGGTATTTGTCACGCTGCCGAGATTGAGGGCGACGTCGGCGGCTACCGCTGCATCAGCAATGCTGCCGTTGGTGGCGCCAGTTTCGGTGATGCCGCCCAGGCCCAAGTTCACGTCCGCGGCAACTGCGAGGCCGGCCTGAGGGGTTTCGGGTGCGGTGGTGGCGTCTGCAGCGTTGGCTGCGGTGCAGCTCAGGGCAAGCAGCCCGCCGGCAAAGAGGGTGCCGATCAGCCCCCTGCGAAGGTTGGTACTCATGATTCGTTTCTCCTGAAGTAGTTGAGGTCGGGCGCTGGATCAGCAACCCGTTAGCCGTGTTCTGCCACACGTGCGGCAGTGGGCACTCAACTAATCAGGAGAGGAACCGGGGTCGAAAAACACCGGTGAAGGAGCGTGCTTGGCGTATTCGCCCAGCAGGCTGTTGCCCGCCAGGGGGAGCTGAAGAATGAAGGCGTCCAGCCAGGCTGCCGGACCGGAACCTGTTCCCGATGCCGTGCTGCTGCCGCCGCCTGAGGCAGGGGGAGCAGGAGCATGGGCAGGGTAAGGCGACCCGCCGGAGGGAACCGTCTGCACGCCCACCACTGCTATCGGGTTTACGCCGGAAGTGGGATAGGACGCGAAGTATGCAGGTTCGGACGTCGCCGGAGCGGCGGTGTATTCCGGGTCTTCGGCGGTCACAGGACCAGCGGAGCTTGGGATCGATTCTGGTACCGCAGTGCCGTCACTGATGCCAGTATTTTCGGCAGTCGGTTCCGCATCCGGTGCGGCCGGAAGTTGCGGGAGCTCCGGGAGGTCGCCAGGCAGGGGTGAGATACCGCCAACCAGATCGGTAATGGGTTGAACCACAGGTTCCGGAACGGGAACAGCTTCGGTCAGCGGTGATACCACCGCGCCAATGGCCCCGGCTGCCACGTTATCGGCGACAGCCGTTACAGGTGCCGTAACGGCAGAGACAGTATTTGCCGGCACAACATGGTTGACCACGGGTACCGAAGTAATGAGGCTGTCGACGGCGCCGGCCACTGGTGCCGCTGCGGGCTGCAGCAGTCCGTTCGGAACGGATGCGGGCGTACGGCCCGTTTCGACGCTTGGCGACAGGGCGGGCAGCACTTCGCCAACGGATGCCACCGAGGATGTGACACTGCCAAGCAGCGACGAAGGCTCAGGAAGCGTGTCAGCGCTGGCAGCAGTGGACGACACTGTGAGCCACGTGAGGGCGGCTGCCCCTGCCAAGAGGGTCGGCCTGAGGGTACGCCACAGAGAACTGGTTCCAGTCACGTGCACCACCCCCCCCGGTAATGTCTGCTTCAGACGACCGTCCCAGAATATGACGACGGCACAAAGAAAGTCTACTTATTGTCTCGCCAATGTAAAGTACGAAGCACCTTTTTACGGAATTGTCATATTTTGCTGACACTCGTTGGGGGAGTTGGCCGGAAATATCCTTTCCGATGACGAAATTCGCCTGATGCGACTGAACGGGAAGCGGTACTTGTGCTTGCCCCGTCTTCACCTCATCCCAGGCCGGGAAAGTGGGGACCACTGTGTACCTCGCAGGGCAGGGCGGCTTCTATGCCGCTGAGCTCGTGGCGTGACGCCATCCGAACTGGGCAGCAGGGCTGACCCTCAACATCCTCACCCTTTGCGGGGGAGTCAGCGGCTGCACATCAGAGTGAGGCCCAGGTGCGCCACCTCGATCGGGATCAAGTGTTTGTCCGTCGGGATGTGGCGGATTCTTTCGCCCACCAGGTGCGCGCCGGAGTTTCCTACGACGACGCGGTTGCTTCCGTTGAGGAGGGCAGCATCTCCCGGGATGGCCCGGAGCGCAGGCATGAATATCTCTTCGAGCTTGCGGATCCTGATGTCGCAGCCCGCCACTCCCGCGAATTCTCCATCCACCTGGATCGGCGCCGTGTAGGTGAGGATGTATTCGTCCAGGCCCAGGTAGTCGACGTAGGGGCCCCACATTGACCGTTCCCCTGTCCGGCTTGCCGAGGTGAAGAAGGGCATGTTCTGGTAGTCGTAAAAGCGCTCCCCGCCAGGGGTGAGGTCGAATTCCAGTTTTTCGATTCCTTCACCGCGCCTGATCCACCACTCGAGGACGCCGTCCCGGTTTTCGATGGCGTCTGCCGAGAAGATGACCCCGGCCCCCACAACGAAACTATGGGTTGCAAGGAAATCCTTGCCCATGTTTTCCAGCTGCCCCACGTCCCGGGGCGTAACGGTGAAAGGGAAAGGGCTTTGGCGATTTGTCCACAAAGCGGCAGTTTGGAAGGCGAACTTGTCGACGTCGAGTCCGAGGGTGTCCGTCCAGGCGGCTATTTCCTGTGCGGCCTTAGTTGCAGGGGTAGTGGTTGTCATGGGCGCTCCTGCTGATACGTCGGGTATCCGAGGGACAATTTCGCGTCCACCAAGTGGTGTACGTCATGCCGGATGTGTTTCAGCACCAGATGTTGAGCGTCCTCAGGTGCGTCGTTTGCGATGGCACGTGCCAAGGCCAGGTGCTCGGCGGCCACCTGTTCGGGATCGCGGGTCAGGGATACCGGCGCCCACAGTGCTTGGACTGTCTCGGCCTGCAGCCTAATCTCTGCATTCGTCAGTCGAGGGGACTGCGCCAAGACGGCCAATTCGATATGAAATCTGCTGTCGGCGCGCGCCTGCAGTTCAGGCTTGTCAGTCATGACTACGCCGCGCGCAAGGTCTGTAAGTCTGTTGATCTCGTGGGGTTCGGCCCGTTCGCAGGCCAGCCTTACAGTTGCGGCGGCGATGGCAGCATGCTCGTCGCCCGCGTCCCGAATTTCGGCAATGGACGTGTCCTGAAACCATTTTTTTATGACATCAGCGGAGGTGAAGGGCTGCTTCACAACGAATGTGCCGCCGCTGCGGCCCCGCCGCGTTGCAACAATTCCCTGATCCCGAAGGTCGGACAATGCCTCACGGAGGGTAGACGGCGCAACGCCAAACATTTCCGACAGTGCCGTCTCGGGGGGAAGCCGCTCGCCGACCTTCAGCAGTCCAAGGGCGATTGCCTTGGAGATCCGGTTGACGATGGCTTCGGAGCGCTCTGTTTCCGGCAATGCCCGGTACACCTGGGCTTGGAAAGCGGTGGTAGATGCCAAGAACGACTCCATGGGGAATAGGGACAGCAGTAACTCTAGTCCGGCACTGACGGGCTTCCCCGCCCAGCCGATGCGGCGCCGATCAGCCGGCCCCGCTCAGAAGTCCCGCAAGCTTCCTTCTTGCCATTGGCACCTTCGAGTGCTGCTGCTTATGAAGTGTACTGCAGACGTACTAAAAGCCTGGAAAGCATAGTTTTTCGAGCCGGATTAGGCCGTGAGAGCCCCGAAGATCGCGATTTTCACGGCGTCCACGGTGAGGGTTGCGCGAATAAAGATATGAAACTATGGTTTTTACGACGTGGTCCCGCTCACAGGCAGCGGTGTGACCGATTAGAAGGAGTCCAATGCGTGTAGAAGCACCTGAATCTGTTGGGGAAGCTGCGGTCGATGATGACGCTCAGCATCTCGCCAGCCTTGGTTACTCGTACGAGAGGCAATTCAAGCGGGAGATGACGTTCTGGGGGAACGTCTCGCTGGGATTCACCTACCTGTCACCTGTAGTAGCGATCTATTCCTTGTTCGCGGCATCCCTAAGCGTTGCCGGGCCGCCGATGTTTTGGTCACTGCTCATCGTCGGGGTCGGACAACTCCTGGTGGCAACGGTCTTCGGTGAAGTTGTGGCGGCGTACCCGGTGGCCGGCGGAGTCTATCCGTGGTCCAGGCGGCTCTGGGGCCGTAAATGGGGTTGGATGAACGGCTGGGTTTACCTGGTGGCGCTCCTGACCACCATCGCCAGCGTGGCGTATGGGGCGGGCCCGTTCCTGAGCACCCTGGCAGGCATGGACAGCAGCGTGGACACCACGATCGTGTGCGGCTTGGTGGTCATAGCCCTAGCTACTGTGTTGAACCTTGGCGGCACCAAGGTGCTGAACGCCGTGGCCATGATTGGTCTCCTGGCAGAGCTCGGTGGTGCCCTGGTCGTTGGCATCTGGCTGCTTGCTACCGCCAGGCACCACGACCTCAGCGTCCTGTTCCAGACATTCGGTGCAGGAGAAGGCAGTAATTACTTCTTTGCTTTTGCGGCTGCCGGTCTCATTGGCATCTTCCAGTACTACGGCTTTGAGGCGTGCGGCGATGTGGCGGAGGAGGTCCCCAACCCGGGCCGCACCATCCCCAAGGCCATGCGGATGACCATCTACATCGGCGGTTTCGCAGCCATGTTCGTCTGCCTGTCCCTCATCCTCGCCGTTCCCGATTTCGCTGCCGTGATCTCCGGGACCGATACGGACCCGGTCGGCAATATCCTCCTTTCGGCGTTCGGCCCCATCGGATTCAAGGCAGTTCTTGCGGTTGTCCTGGTCTCATTCCTCTCCTGCGTGCTGAGCCTGCAGGCCGCAACCTCCCGCCTTGCCTACTCGATGGCCCGTGACGGAATCCTTCCGGCCAGCAAGCTCCTCAGCACCTTCAGCGAATCGCGCCATGTGCCCCCTTACGCACTGCTCCTGGCAGGGTTGGTGCCGGCACTCATCGTCATCGGATCCAAGGTCTCCAGCGATGCGCTGACAGTGATCATCTCCTTTGCTGCCATGGGCATGTACATGGGCTTCCAGATGGTTGTCCTTGCCTCGCTCCGGGCACGCATCCTGGGCTGGAAGCCGAACGGAGCCTTCCGCCTGGGCGTATGGGGTATTCCCGTAAATATCGCAGCTCTCGTGTGGGGCTTGCTCGGCATGGTCAACATGGCCTGGCCGCGGACACCGGAAGACGGATGGTTCGCCAACCATGTGGTCCTGATTTCCGCCGTCACGGTCGTCGTGGTTGGCCTGGGGTACATGGCATGGAAGAAGCCGCACCTCAAGGGTGACGCCCCGGCAGCTGATGCAGTTCCCGCGCTTTCGGCCCGTCAGCCGGCGTGAAGGACGAAAGGTAACAAAATCCAATGTTGATCACCGGCATCAAGAGCCGACCCGTCTACGACGAGCTGGCGCCAATGTCCAGCGGCCTTAACCATCTCGCAGCCGCCCAGGGCAGCGGTGGGAAAGCCCTGGTGCGCCTTCTCCGGGCCATGACCCCTGAACAGCTGGCGGCCACCACCGTTCTGTATTCAACAGAATCATTTACCGGCCAGAACTACTTGATCGATCTCCAACAGTTCAACGTGCATGAGCTGGCGGTGTTCCCAACTAACGCGGATGCCGTCCGCGGACTCGATGCGTTCCTCGCGACGGCGAAGATGGGAACACGCCTCTACCTGGCCGGTTCTGAGGGGTTTATCGGCACCTCAATGCAAGTCGCTACCTCGTACGGCATGAACCGGGACGAAGTGCTGCGCGAGCATGCCGGTTCCTTCGTAAGGCGCGTGTGGTGCGCTCACTGTGGCCACTATTCCGAAAATGTCACCCACAGGGTCTTTGTATGCCCTGGCTGTGACCTGAACTTGATCGTGCGCGATCACTACTCCGGGAGGCTCGCGGCCTTCCAGGGAGTGAAAGCAGACAGCGAAGTACCCGGCGAAATGCCGGAAAATGAGGAGTTAGATACGTGAGCGAGTCCCAGCATGGAGCCTTGCGGCTCCGGGTCAAACGGATCGAAGCGGTGACCCCGGAAATCAACCGGTACACCTTCGGCGCAGCCGACGGCTCCTGGCTCCCACCATTTTCGGGCGGCAGCCACCTTACCGTCCTGATTCCGGCCGACGGAGACACCAGGCGCAACGCGTACTCACTGATGAGTTCGCCCTACGACACCAGCGAGTACCAGATAGCTGTCCGAAGGGTGGATGACGGCAAGCGCGGCTCGCTCGCCATGCACACCAACGTACGGGAAGGCGATGTCCTCCTCGCAGGTATTCCCGCGAATCTCTTCCCCGTCTCGAAACACGCACCGCACCATCTCTTCATCGCGGGCGGTGTGGGCGTAACGCCCGTTTTTGCCCAACTCGAAGAACTAAGCCTCAAGGGAAGCCCTTTCGAACTCCACCTGGCCGTCCGGGGCCCGGACCACGCCGCGCTTGGCCACGAACTCAAGGAACGCTACGGCGATCGGGTCACGCTCTACGGCCACGACGGCCAGTCCAGGCTCAACATCATGGACATCCTGGCAGGACGGCCGTTGGGTACGCACGCTTACGTGTGCGGGCCCACCCGGATGATCGACGACGTCGTCAGTTCCGCCCATGCCCTTGGCTGGTCGGACGCGAACATCCACTTCGAGAGGTTCGAGGACCTCGGTTCCACGGGAGATCCGTTCTCCGTGACACTGGCACGTTCGGGAGCCGTGATTGAGGTTTCTCCCGAGCAGTCGCTGCTGGAAGCGGTCGAGGAGGCAGGCCACAAGCTGCCCTACCTCTGCAGGGGAGGCGCCTGCGGGGAGTGTGAGACCGAGGTCCTGGAACTCGAGGGCACCATTGACCACCGTGACGACTGGTTGTCCGAATCAGACCGGGCAACATGCAAGCTCATCATGCCCTGCGTTTCGCGGGCCACCTGCACAAAACTCGTTATCAACGCTTAGGAAAATGACATGACTGCCGTATCTGAACCAGCAGCCTTTAAGACGGATGAAACCTACACGCCGGAGGGTGAATACCAGTTCCGGAATTCACCCGAGGGTGTTCGCCGGCTGCCGTTCCCGTTCCCGGACGACGATTACATGTATTCAATGAACCTGGAACCGCACGTCCCGGCCGGAAACGGTGCCCTGAGAGCCGCATTCGATATTGATGAACACTATGTGTCGGAGTGCGCCCACCGCGCCCAAATGCTCAGCGATATGCCGGACGTACACTACCTTGCACTGCCGCACATGCTGGAAGCGCAGTGGGATCTGCTCGAGCTCATCTTTGAGTCTTACGCCAGGGATTTCCCGGAACACTTCACTCTCACTAAGAACGGAAACGAGTGGCGGTGGCAGAACCGGCTCCTCGGAATCGATGATTCGTTCACGTTCGGTGACCCGGCCACCTTGCCGATGGACCCCATGGAGTACGCCACCCGGCAAGCACAGGGCGAATTCGTCGTCCTCGAGGAAAGGGACAACACGCTCGTCATCGGCGCGGGCATGACCACCCAGCGTGCCGACTACTCCTTGAAGTTCAACCTCGGCATGAGCTTCTTTGAGTTCCACGGCCCGGTACCGAAGCTGCACGAGATGGGCATCCTGGACAGGGCCCTCAAGTTCCTGCTGCGCATGAAGGCCGGTCACCCTGTAAGGAGGGTCAACTGGTCGCTTACCGTCAACCCGCGTCTTGAGACGTCAGTGGAAACGCTCCCGGAATGGGCGCCGGACCGGACGACAGTCACCAGCGAAAACGCCGGCGAAAAGGTGTACCTGCGCATTGAACTGCAGCCGTTGCACCGCCTGCCCCGGTCAAACGCGATAGTGTTCCCCGTCCGTACTTACCTCGTCAGCCTCGCCGAGCTTGTGGAGTTCGCTCCCGACTGGGCCAAGCGCATCCACCGGGCCCTCGCGTCGCTGGACTCCGAACTCGTGGATTACAAAGGCTTCCACCGCTACCACGGTGCAGCGGTCGAATGGCTTTCCCGCCACGACGACGGCGCACCCCTGGCCACCGGCTACCCCTGGGCCCCGGATGGAATACAGCCCGGCGATCGCTGACCGACACCGGTAAAAACCTCGACAAGAAAAGCCGATTAAAAGTGGAACCTGCAACACGTACTGCGTGGGCCCAAGTTGAACTTGGCACCGAAGTCTCACTCTCCAGCAACGGCCAACTCCTGCATCACGGGACGGTCGTGGCCAAAACCACGAGTGGTTCGGCGCTGTGGGTACTTTCGCCGACGCTGGAGCGCCGTATGTATCGCAGCAACACCGGGCATCACCTGACCGTGGAGAAAGCACCCACCGCGGGCAGCCGGTCCACCTATCAGCCCTAACCACATCAGACCCTGGACACCAGAAACCGTCAGAGAAGCAACACAAAAGGAGACATATGTCCCGGTACCGGGTGCAGAACCCTGCAACAGGTGAGGTCGTAGAGACCTTTGAAGCAGCTTCGGACGAACAGATACAGCAGGCAGTGGCCAGTGCTGATGCCGCCTACGGCCAGTGGCGCGGGAAAAGCATTCAGGACAGAGCCGCCGTCGTCCGCCGTATTGCTGAGCTCTTTGAAGAGCGCAAGGAAGAGCTCGCCAGGATCATCGCCGAGGAGATGGGTAAACCCCTGGCAGAGGGCATCGAAGAGGTGGAGTTCGCCGCTTCGATCCTTGACTACTACGGCGTGCACGGCCCCAGCCTCGCTGTTGACCAGGAGATTCCCAGCACTGTTCCCGGCAAGGCGGTCATCGAGAACTGCCCCGTGGGCGTTCTGCTGGGCGTCATGCCCTGGAACTTCCCGTATTACCAGGTGGCCCGCTTCGCTGGGCCCAACCTGGTCCTCGGCAACACCATCCTGCTCAAGCATGCAGACATATGCCCCCGTTCTGCGCTGGCGGTCCAGCAGATCATGAAAGAAGCTGGTGTTCCCGACGGCGGTTACACCAACATCTTCGCCACACACGACCAAATCGGTGCGATCATCGCCGATCCCCGGGTGCAGGGCGTATCTCTCACAGGATCCGAGCGCGCCGGCTCCATCATCGGCGAGCAGGCCGGCAGGCACCTGAAGAAGGCTGTGCTCGAACTCGGCGGAACCGATCCGATGATCGTGCTCGACTCCCACGACCTCGCATCAGTCGCTGCGGACGCCTGGAACTTCCGCGTCTACAACGGGGGCCAGGTATGCAACGGCAACAAGCGGATGATCGTCATGGAAGATATTTATGACGAGTTCGTGGCCCAGTTGAAGAAGCTCGCTGATGGGCTCGTGCCGGGTGATCCCCTGAACATGCCGGAGGGTGCCTATGGTCCTCTTTCCAGCAGGGCAGCTGCGGAGCAGGTGAGCGCCCAGGTGCAGCGGGCTGTCGCCGAAGGCGCCACTCTTGAAGTGGGCGGTGTCCTCTCCGAGGGGGAAGGTGCGTACTTCTCACCCGCTGTCCTGACCGGTATCAGCCGCGAATCGGCTTCCTTCCGGGAAGAGATTTTCGGGCCGGTGGCGATCGTGTTCAAGGTATCAAGCGATGAAGAGGCGCTCGAACTCGCCAATGATTCCGACTTCGGCCTGGGCGGCTCAGTCTTCTCCACCGATAAGGCGCGGGCTGCGAACATTGCGTCCCGCTTGAACGTTGGGATGGCGCACGTGAACATCATTGCCGCGGAGGCAGCAGAACTTCCCTTCGGTGGCGTGAAGCGGTCAGGCTTTGGCCGCGAGATGGGTCCCTTGGGCATGGGCGAATTCGTCAACAAGCGCCTGTACTTCGTCGCCGAGTAAGGGGATGACCGTGCCCGTTACCAGTCCTGCCCGGTCACCGGTCCATCCCCCTCAGCCCCGCATGCGTTGGTCCTCGCAAGCACCCCACCGGCCTCCGATGGCAAAGCTCGCTGTTACCACCCTTACCAGCGTCGCCGCCCTCGCCTGCCTGGTGCTGCTAGGCAAGCTGTCGGGCCACCTCCTGCTCATCCCGCCGATGGCTGCGTCCATGGCGCTCGTGGCCGCAGCGCCCCATCTGCCACTCTCCCAGCCCCGGAGCGTGATCGGGGGACAGGTTGTTTCCGCCTTGGTTGGTGTGGGCACGGGGTTGGTCAGCCACTCGTTCTGGGCCGCCGCTGTTGCGGGCAGCCTGGCTATCGGAGCGACTTTGTGGCTGAGGATGCCCCATTCACCGGCAGCTGCCACCGCAGTCATCGGTACCATGGCGACGACGGGTCAGGTCGCCTTTGTGGTGTGTTCCGGGATCGCGGCCTGCATCCTGGTCGGGTTTGGAATCGTCGGGTCCCGGCTCCGCGGAGCCACGTATCCAATTTATTGGTTCTGATGAGGGACAGTGGCTCGCAGAGCCTGACCGCGGACAGCGTAGCCAGCGGGCCCCAGTGGCCAGCGGCTACGCTGTCCGAGAACCTGCCCAACTTCTCCTGCTGCCGCTCCTGATCTACGCAGCCGCCGGACGTAAACTAACCTTCGCATCACGTCCCGTGAGCCTTCGGGCCAGCGCCGAGGACCAGGAGCCGCCCATGCTCTGGAAGCTGCTTGTTGAATACGTCCGGCCGCACCGGAAGCTGCTGGCCGCCGTCGTGGTTTTCCAGCTGGCGCAGTCCATTGCGTCCCTGTACCTGCCCACCCTGAACGCGGACATCATCGACGAGGGCGTGGCCAAGGCGAACATCGGCTACATCCTCAGCCTCGGCGCCGTGATGCTGGGGATCACCCTGCTGCAGATCGTATGCGCGGTCATCGCCGTGTACTTCGCGGCTAAGGCCGCCATGGGCGTGGGCCGGGACGTGCGCGGCGCCATCTTCCAAAGGGTGGGGGAGTTCTCCGAGCAGGAAGTCACCAGATTCGGTGCACCCAGCCTGATCACCCGCTCCACCAACGACGTCCAGCAGGTCCAGCAGTTGGTCCTCATGTCCGCCACCATGCTGGTCACCGCGCCCATGCTCAGCATCGGCGGCGTGATCATGGCCATCCGGCAGGACGTGCAGCTGTCCTGGCTGATCGCCGTCGCCGTCCCGGTGCTGTTGGTTGCGGTGGCCCTGATTACGGTCCGGATGGTGCCGCTGTTCCGCAAGATGCAGAAGCGGATCGACACCGTGAACCGCGTCCTTCGCGAACAGCTCACCGGCATCCGGGTGGTCCGCGCCTTCGTCCGCGAGGACATCGAGACGGAACGTTTCGCCCGCGCCAACGAGGACGTCACGGACACTGCCCTCCGCGCCGGCCGGCTGATGGCGCTCGCGTTCCCCGTGGTGATGCTGGTCCTGAACGTCTCCAGCGTGGCCGTGATCTGGTTCGGCTCGTTCCGCATCCAGGACGGCTCCATGCAGGTGGGCACACTCATCGCGTTCCTCAGCTATCTGATCCAGATCCTGATGTCCGTCATGATGGCCACGTTCATGGCCGTGATGATCCCCCGCGCGGTCGTTTCCGGGGACCGCATTGGCGAGGTGCTGGCCACGGAGTCCAGCGTCCGCCCGCCGGAACGCCCCGTCACCACGAAAGTGCGGAACGGCGAGCTGGAAATGCGCGACGTCGGATTCGCCTACCCGGGTGCCGACCAGCCGGTCCTCACCGGGATCAGCTTCACCGCCAAGGCAGGGCAGACGACGGCGATCATCGGCAGCACCGGCTCCGGCAAGACCACCTTGGTTAACCTCATGCCCCGGTTGTTCGACGCCACCGGCGGCTCGGTGCGGATCGACGGCGTGGACGTCCGCGAGCTGCACCCGGACCTGCTCTGGGGGCACATCGGCCTGGTCCCGCAGCGGCCCTACCTGTTCAGCGGCACAGTCCGCAGCAACCTGCTCTACGGCAAGCCGGACGCCACCGAGGACGAGCTCTGGGAGGCGCTGGAGATCGCGCAGGCCCGGGACTTCGTGGAGCGGATGGACGAGGGCCTGGACGCGCCCATCAGCCAGGGCGGCACCAACGTTTCGGGCGGGCAGCGGCAGCGGCTGGCCATCGCCCGGGCCCTGGTGAAGCGGCCCGAGCTGTACATCTTCGATGATTCGTTCTCCTCGCTGGACACCGGCACCGACGCCAGGCTCCGGCAGGCTCTGAAACGCAGCACCGCCGGCGCTACGCTGGTGATCATCGCCCAACGCGTGTCCAGCATCGTGGACGCGGACCAGATATTAGTGCTCGACGACGGCAGGATCGTGGGGCGCGGAATGCACAGTGAGCTGCTGGAGACGTCCGAGACGTACCGCGAGATCGTGAACTCGCAGCTGGCGGCGGAGGAGACGGTATGAACCCGGAACCCTCTCCCGCACCCGGCACCAAGGCCGCACCCGCCTCCGCACCCGGAGGCGCCGCCGTCGTACGCATTCCCCGTCCCACGGGCGGGCCGGGGCGCGGCGGCCCGTTTGCGGGGATGAATGTCCCGGCGGAGAAGGCGTTGAACTTCTGGCCGTCGGCCAAGCGGCTGATGGGGACGCTGCGGCCGGAGCGGGCGTGGTTGCTGCTGGTGTTCGCGACGGCGGTGGCCGGGGTGGCTCTGTCCGTGATCGGGCCGCGGCTGCTGGGGGAGGGCACCAACCTGATCTTCGCCGGCGTGGTGTCCCGGGAGCTGCAGGCCGGGGTGAGCAAGGAGCAGGTGATTGCGCAGCTGCGGGCGTCCGGGGAGGGGCAGCGCGCGGACATGCTCAGTGCCATGGACCTGACGCCGGGGCAGGGGATCGACTTCGCTGCGCTGGGCAGTGTGCTGACGTGGGCGCTGGTGCTGTACGTGCTGGCGTCGGGGTTTATGTGGGTGCAGGCGTATGTGCTGAACGGGGTGGTGCAGCGGACGGTGTTCGGGCTGCGCGAGGAGATTGAGGCGAAGATCCACCGGCTGCCGCTGCGGTATTTTGATTCGATCCAGCGCGGCGAGCTGCTCAGCCGGGTCACGAACGACGTGGACAACATCTCCCAGAGCCTGCAGCAGACCATCAGCCAGGCGGTCACATCCGTGCTGACAGTGCTGGGCGTGCTGGTGATGATGTTTATCCTCTCGCCCACGCTGGCGCTGATCGCGCTGGTGACCATTCCGCTGACGCTGGGGATCACGGCGCTGATTGCCAAGCGCTCGCAGAAGCTGTTTGTGGCGCAGTGGAAGAACACGGGGGAGCTGAACGGGCAGATCGAGGAGACGTACACCGGGCATGCGCTGGTGAAGGTGTTCGGCCGGCAGCGCGAGGTGGAGGAGCGGTTCCGGCAGAAGAACGCGGAGCTGTATGACGCGAGCTTCGGGGCGCAGTTCATATCCGGGCTGATCATGCCGGCCATGACGTTCATCGGGAACCTGGTGTACGTGGGGATCGCGGTGGTGGGCGGCCTGCAGGTGGCGTCCGGGGCGATGCAGCTGGGCGACGTGCAGGCGTTCATCCAGTACTCGCGGCAGTTCACTATGCCGCTGGCGCAGCTGGGGTCCATGGCGAACCTGCTGCAGTCCGGGGTGGCGTCGGCGGAGCGGGTGTTCTCGTTGTTGGATGAGGACGAGGAATCCGTGGAGCCAGCCCCTTCTGCCGGGCCTGTTTTTGGGCGGGGGCGGCTGGTGTTCGAGGACGTGTCGTTCTCGTATTCGCCGGACAAGCCGCTGATCTCCGGGCTTTCCTTGGTGGCGGAGCCGGGGCAGACGGTGGCGATAGTGGGGCCCACCGGGGCGGGGAAGACAACGCTGGTGAACCTGATGATGCGGTTCTACGAGCTGGATGCCGGGCGGATAACGCTCGACGGCGTGGACGTCACCTCGGTGCCGCGGCGGGAGCTGCGCTCGCGGCTGGGGATGGTGCTGCAGGATACGTGGCTGTTCGGCGGGACGATCCGGGACAACATCGCGTACGGGCGGCCTTCGGCTACTGAGGACGAGATCCTGGAGGCGGCGAAGGCGACGTATGTGGACCGGTTCGTGCGGTCACTGCCTGACGGGTACAACACGGTGCTGGACGACGAGGGTGCCAACGTGTCCGCGGGGGAGAAGCAGCTGCTGACGATTGCACGGGCCTTCCTGGCGCGGCCTTCTGTGTTGATCCTGGACGAGGCGACGTCTTCGGTGGACACCCGGACCGAGGTGCTGGTGCAGAAGGCGATGAGTGCGCTGCGGTCCGACCGGACTTCCTTTGTGATCGCCCACCGTCTGTCCACGATCCGCGACGCCGACCTCATCCTGGTGATGGAAGCCGGCCAGATCGTGGAGCAGGGAACGCACGCTTCATTGTTGGCTGCTGGCGGGCCCTATGCGCGGCTGTATGAAGCGCAGTTCGCGGCTCCGGTGGCGGAGGTTTGATGTAACCGGGCCGAAAATTGGGAACTCGGCTCCACAGTAATGAGGAAAGTCGTGGCGTCATTTCCTAGAAGCTCACGGACAGGATTGACACCCACACCTCTTTCCTGGCCGAGATTCTGCTGCTAGTTTGACCGCATGGATGCTGCGACTACCGGCCTCCTCGGTGGCCTTGCCGGCGTATTACTCGGTGGCTTCCTGACCTACGTTCTTGATCGCAGGAATGCTGTTTCTATGCGGTTGCACGAGTCTCGAATTGAGGCATACAAGCTGTTTGCCAGCTGTGCCATGGACTACCGGCGGGCCGTAATGGACCAGTGGTTTGAAGACCACCGATTACAGGAGCCGACAGACGATGACGATGTGCACAGGGCTCGTAGCGCCGCATGGTCGGCTTACTATGGCGTCCGCCTGGTCACCAGCGATCCGCAACTGGGGAAAATGGGGCGTCGAGTCCTAGACCGGATCACGCACCTAAAGGATGTAGAACACCGGGAAGAACTAAACCGTCTGGGTGAGGTGTGTCGAGAAGAGGTGGATGGTTTTGTCGAAAAAGCCCGGAGGGATGTGGAAGCGACAAGATCCGTATGACCAATGCAGTAGGACTGCGGAGCCCGGGCAGACGGTTATTGTTGGCCCGGCCGGGGCGGGCAAGAGGACCCTGGTGAACCTGATTCTAATGGATTGATGCGGGCCAGATAAAACTCGACGGCGTCGACATCGCCTCGGTGCGCGGCGCCAACTGGGCTCGCGGATATGGAAGGTGCTAAAGGATGCGTGGCAACGTCCCCTTAGTCGTAAATGCCGTTGGTCGCTCTTAGAAAGCCTGCCAACGCAGCGACATCCGGATAAATTGTAGAACGACGGTAACTGAATCTTTCTTCCAAGACCTTTCTAATTTCTGCTTTTGCTTTTGACGTGATCCGAAACGTGAAGGTGGGCGAGAAGCGTCTTAGGGTTGCTTGAGGTTTACGGTGAGGGGGATAAGTCTTCGCATATATTGAGGCGCTCGCCAAAAGGTCGTTCTTCGTCCAGAACTTTTGTTCCGGAGTTGGCCGGCGGAATGATGAGGCAGTTTTCTGCGTGACCATGGGTACAGCATCCAAGATAAATCCAGCGTTCTGTGCGACTATTCTTGCGTCATATGCCGGGGGCACCCAAAAGCGGCGACGAGCACCGGTTCCCCAATCGAACTCCTGGCGGGCGGAGCTCGTCGTTAGCAGGTGCCAAAAAGGATCGTAACCACCGCCTATTTCATCCAGACGAATCTGAGTGCCGGCCTCAATCTCAACATCGTCAGAGCGCTGAACCGGTCGTGTAGCAAGGGCAAAAAGACGAGCATCGTCAGAATCGTTTTCCTCGGATTCTTCAACGGCAAACCATGCCGCAATATACGGGTTCCGCGTCACATCGAGCAGGCGAGTCGGGGCACCGTAGTGCTGAAGCTTGGCAAAAACTTCTAGTGCTGGCGTGCCATCCATCCTCCATTCATCGCGGGCAACTTCCAGTATCCGGGCTTCGGCGCGGACCATCTGTTCTTCAGTCGGAAAGTTTTGGGCCTGCTTTGGTCGTTCATGCGGCATCTTTACACCATTTTGCTTCATTAGGTGCCGGTATAGTGAGCTGTAGAGGCCCCATGACGCATTTTGCGCGCCGCGCCAAACTAGTGGCAGATCGTCAACTTTGTTAATCAGGGCCGCAATCTGCTTATTAAGATCATCAAAGCTCTCCACTTCCACTTCGTCCCGTTCGAAATAACTGGCAGGAGATCTTAATTCGGGGGAATAGATAGTTGGAGTTTCGATAACTTTTTGGAAGTCCTGCGCATTACTCAGTGCCCGAAACGTGTCGCGTATATGAAATGTTGTCAGGCCGCCTGAACCGGAGAATTGACTCGAAATCAGCTTTTTTATATCGGGTCGCGCTGTGTCAACAAAGTTTCTTAGCACCTCAGAAAGGTTTGGGGTAATACCGACGAGACCTTCGGGTGCCTTAGGTGCGTCGTCGTTCATGCCTGCATCTCCTCGTAAACCAGCTCGCCTAACACCTTCAGCAAGGCGGCCATCTTCGACTTGTCTCCGAGCGCCTGGAGGCTCAGGTTGTAGTGGCTGTCCATGGAGTTCGACACCGCGTCCGTGACGGCCTTTTCCAAGTGTGGGCTGCTGCCGAAGTGTTTCCGTGAGTTATTCTGCGCCTGCTTCTGAAGTGTCTCGTTCTTCACCAGCTCTCTGCGGACGCCTTCCACAAAATGGGCTACAGCGTCAAGTTCCTCACCCTCGAACGGAAGGTTCGCCTGCTGGATGATCTCCTCCCACGTCGCGAGCACCGGGTCCTTTGCCTGTCCAGTGCCCACCTCTGTGGGCGGCTTCAAAAGCGCGTCCTCGCCGGAAAGCTGCAGCTGGGCCTGGCCCTTGTCCTTGAGCGCGTATTTGGCAAGCACCACCCCGGAGAGGTCCAGTGCCACCTTCGCGTCGTTGACTCGGAGGACCGGCAGGAGATGCTTGTAGTAGATCGAGCGCTTCTCCAAATCCGTGTCTGCGAAATCGACGATCTGCGAGAGGAAGTCGTAAGCGCGGACGAAGGAGCCGAGGTCTTTCCGGAACAGGTCCAGCTCGTCCTGGGCTGCCTTGTCACCCTCGGCCACAGCAGCGTTGTAACGGGTGTTAAAGCGCGACTTCGCCGGCGCCACCCAGCCGGACAGGGCGCTGTTGCCAGCCTCCAGCACGTAGGACTTCACCAGACCATCGACCTCGGACTCGAGGTAGATCTGCGCCGCGTCGAGCTTGGCCTGCAGGTCATGCACCACGTTCGGATCGGACACGCCCTCCAGGGCGGCCTCGCGGAAGTACGGCTGGAAGGACGCCAGGATCTCATCCGGATTGTTGACGAAGTCCAACACGAACGTCTGATCCTTGCCCACGGCGGTGCGGTTCAGCCGGGACAGGGTCTGCACCGCCGAGACGCCGGAGAGTTTCTTGTCTACGTACATGGCCACGAGCAGCGGCTGGTCGAAGCCGGTCTGGAACTTGTTGGCCACCAACATGATCTTGTACTCGTCGGTGGAGAACGCCTCGGGCAGCGTGCGGCCCTTGAGCCCGGGGTTCATATTGAGCTCGGTGAACGCCTCGGTACCGGAGTCCTCGTCGTTCACTTCGCCGGAGAAGGCGACCATGGTGCCCAGGCCGGAGTAGCCGGCGGCGTGGATGTACTTGTCGATAGCGAGCTTGTACCGCACAGCTTCCTTTCGGGAGCCGGTAACCACCATCGCTTTGGCCTTGCCGTCGAGGCGCCATGCGACGTTGCCGCGGAAGTGCTCCACGATTACCTGGACCTTCTGGCTGATGTTGTACGGGTGCAGCTTCACCCAGTTCATCAGCGACTTTAGCGCCTCGGATTTCTCCACCTGGGCGTCGTCCGAGTCGTAGTCCCGGCCCTCGTGCGTGAGCCGGTATGCCACCTTGTAGCTGGTGTAGTTCTGCAGCACGTCCAGGATGAAGCGCTCCTCGATGGCCTGCTGCATGGAGTACAGGTGGAACGGCTGCGGCAGCCCGTCCGGACCCTTGCGGCCGAACAGCTCTAGGGTCTTGGCCTTGGGCGTGGCGGTGAAGGCGAAGTAGCTGATGTTCTTGGCATCGGCACGCTCGGCCATCTCGGCCGCCAGATAGCTTTCGACGTCGAACTCGCCGCCGTCGTTGACGTCCGCCAGTTCTTCCGCGGACAGGACCTTCTTCAGCTTGTTCGCGGTGGACCCGGTCTGCGAGGAGTGGGCCTCGTCGGCGATGATGGCGAAGTTCCGGCCCTTTAGCGCCTGGGATTCGGCGATGGCCTTCAGCGCGAACGGGAAGGTCTGGATGGTGACGATGATGATCGGCGTCCGGGCCACCAGAGTAGCCGTGAGTTCGGCGGACTTGGAGCCGGCATTGCCGCGGATGGGAACCACGACACCCGACTTGTGCTCGATCTGGTAGATCGCGTCCTGCAGCTGGGCATCCAGCACGGTCCGGTCGGTCACGACGATGACGGAGTCGAAGATCTTCTCGTTGTCGGCGCCGTGCAGGGAGCTGAGCTGGTGCGCGGTCCAGGCGATGGAATTGGTCTTGCCCGACCCGGCGGAATGCTGCACCAGGTAGCGATGGCCGGGACCTTCGGCGCGGGCGGTCTCGATGAGCTGGTTGACCACGTCCCACTGGTGGTAGCGGGGGAACAGCAGGGATTTGCGCACTTCCCGTTCGCCGGTCACGGGGTTGGTTTTGTCGCTGATCTGCAGGTGCAGGAATTTGCCGATGATGTTCAGCCAGGAGTCGCGCTGCAGGACTTGTTCCCAGAGGTAGCTGGTGGCCGACCCCTTGGGGTTGACCGGGTTGCCGGCGTGGCCGTCATTGCCGAGGTTGAAGGGCAGGAAGTAGGTGTCCTTGCCCTTGAGCTCAGTAGTCATCTGGATTTCGTCGTTGCTGACGGCGAAGTGCACTAGGGCACGGCGCCCAAAGGACAACAGCGGCTCGTCCGTGTTCTTGCCATTCCGGGGCAGCCGGTCCTTGCGGTACTGCTCGACGGCATCGTTGATGTTCTGCGTAAAGTCCGTTTTGAGTTCAATGGTCGCGACCGGCAGGCCGTTGACGAACAAGACGAGGTCGATGCTCTTCATGGTGTCTACCGTGGAGTAGTGGACCTGCCGGATCACCCGGAGGCGCACTTTGCCGTAACGCTCCAGCGTCTCCGGGTTCAGACCCATTGCCGGCTTGAACTGGCACATTTCGAACTTCGTGGCGACGTCCTTGAACCCGGTGCGCAAGACCGAGAGCATGCCGGCTTCCTTGGCCGCCGGCTTGTCCAGGACCTTGCACAGCCGATCCAGGAGTAGCCGCTTTGCGACGTCGTGTTCGGCGGGGGAGTCAGTGGGCTTCAGGACCTTTGCCATCTGCTCCGGCTGCGTGTCCTGTAGCCACCCGAAGACATCGTCCGGGACCAGGGCGCGGGTGGCGTCATACAGATCGCTGGCCTTGCGGTGCGCCTCGTAGATCCATCCCTCGGCGGCAAGGGCCTGGCAGATCTCGTCCTCGAATGTCACTTCATTGTGCTGCGCCAAAATGAGTCCCCTACTCGTTGGTACGAATATCCTGCAGTGATGTTCCGTCCGCGTCACACCACAGCTTTAGTGGCTCCCGCACATGACCGCCGTTCATCAAATCGACTGCCTGTCCAGGACCCGTGAAAATGTAATCCTGTTTCAGGACAAATCGATCGCCAAGAACTTCGGCGACGCCGTCCGAGATGAGTTGGCTTCGGCGACTCAGATTTGTCTCAGGCGCGCCGGGCCTAGCCTCGGCCCGGGCCGACGAGCCTGCGGCGACGAGCATCTTCTCACCGACTAGGCGACCTTCCAAATCGCAGCTACGGTGGCGAAAGTAATACGTTGCGCCTTGAGCGGGCGAAGATTCGTTCATGGCGAAACTCGATCCATGAGACCTTGAACCGCTACCGGCTCGCCCTCGTTGTTTTCCACCTGCCAAAACTCCGCTCCGGGGATGTTATCAGCGCCGGCGTGATGGGCTGCGGCGTCCAACGTGGAAAACTCATGACCATCAATGACGACAACTCCGTCTTCAGTGACCTCGGCCCGCATTCTGATGGAGTCGTCTGCGGGGCTGAGGAAATCACCGGGCGAAAGGATGCCCGCTTCGACGAGGTCAGCAACATCGGAGTCAACATGGCTGGCAGGCTGTGCGATCACCTGAATGGCGGGGGAGGCGACCGACTGGCCGGACTTGAGCCGTTCGTAACCGGCCCTCGTGACTTGGGCCATGAGGATCCGGCGTTCCTGCACGAATTCGTCGTAGCCCATCGTTTCCCAATCCTCGGGGAGAGCATGCCAGAACATCTGCTGCCGAAGGGCGTCGCCACTGAATCCGCGTTCGGAAACTAGTGCCGGCCAGTATTCGGCCGGCTCTCGGTCGGAGATCAGGATGTTGGTGCTCCAGTCGGTCGGGGCGAAGTTGGCGACTTGGTTAATCCTCTTGAGGTCCTTAATTCCGACGACGTTTTCGAGGTATTTGCGAGGGTTGAGATGGTGCCCCTCGGTCCCCTTGATCGCCGGCAGCGCCGGGTCCATCCACTGTTGGACTTTGTTCCTCAGCATAAACATGTCCGCGTCGAGAATATTCAGTGCGGCTAGGTAGGTCTGGTACGCGGGGGACAATGCGGACGACGACGTCACGAGAGAGTCCGGCATGCGCAGGGTCCAGAAGTCGTCCGATAGTTCGGCAGAAATGACTGCCTCCAGCGTTGAGACGAAGCTGCTCGAATCACTGCCCTGGATGGCCGTCAAACGGTCCAGATCCTTCTGGAGTTGGGTTTCCGCGCTTCCGGTGTAGCGACCCGACAGTTGGGACATGAATAGCCACCGGGCCATGAGGTTCCGCAGTGTGGTCACATCCACGCCGAAGCGGGTTCGGCCCAGTATCCAGAGTGCGTAACTGGACAAGATGTTCATGTCGGAAGTGACCATTTTTCGCGATTTGAAGCCGGCCACGGCAAGGCATCTGATGAACTCGGTCCAGTGCAGATCCTTGAGCACGACGGGCAGTGCGGCCTGGAGCTTCGCCAGTTCGGCCTCTTGCCGCTCAGGCACGACGAAGCCAGTACTGCGATCCTTGGCCTGGAGCGCGTTGTATGCGTCGCCGAGCTTTGCCCGGTTCTGTCCAACGGCGACAAGGACCCTCACCAGCTGCCCAGCGTCGACCGCCAGGTAATTGTTTATCGGAGTCCAGGAAACGGTCCGGCCCGCAATTTCGCTTACCCGCTGAGGTGTGAGACGCGAATCTCGCGCAAAGCTTTCCAGACGCTCACGTCCCTCTGGCCAGAAAACACTGAGCCACGTCAAGATGAAGTCCGACGCCTTGAGACTGACTCCCTCTGAGTTGATCCGGACGAAGATGTCAGCGACAACCTTCTTGTCCGCGTCAGGCTGGATCTCAACGACCGTGAACTCGTAATTGCGCAGGCCATCGAGTCGACCGAGACGCTCCTCGATGAGCTCCTCCATCTCCTCGGTCAGCTCACCGCGGGCTTCCTCGTAGCGTTTCTTGAATGATCGCCGGATCTTGAAGGGGTTATCGAAGAACTCCGACACGTTCCCTATCCAATCCGCGGATTTCTCGATGGCAGTATTAGTTACTTCAAATTTTTCCGTGACCGGATTGAAACCGATTGACATGGTTTTCGAGTTGTAGTCCGCGTCCCGGACAGCCGCTCCCTTGAAAACGGCATACAGACTGGTGAGCCGCTGCTGACCGTCAATGATCTGATGCGCGCCGATCCGTCCCGTGGCACCCGAGATCGTTCGGGACGAGTCTTCCTGCGAGACGTTCCAGAACATCAGCTCGCCGACAGGGTAGCCGCGATACATGGAGTCGAGCAGGTCTCGGATCTTCGACTTAGGCCACACAAAGGGCCGCTGTAAGTCGGGCAGCTGAACGACCCCTGATTCTACGGAGTCCACAAGGCCTTGGACCTTCCATCCAACTGGCTTGAATACCGTGCTCATGCCGCAACTCCTTCGTTAGTGACATCGATTTTGCCGGTGACGGCGGCGGAGATCAGGGCGGAGCGGCGTTCCATCAACAGTTTCACGGCGGCCTGCGACCTGCGCACTAAGGCGTCGATGCGCCCCGTGGCTGAGTCGAGATAGTCAGTGATCCGCTGCTGTTCTGCGCCCGACGGCGCCGCAAGACGAAGCTCTATGAGCTTGCTGGCCTTGAGCCCCAGGGCCGTGGACCCTGTAGCCCGCGCTTCCAGCTGACTCTGAAAGTACGGAGAGTTCATTGTATAAGCAGCAAATCCTGGAATCAGCTCGTTCGCGGGACGGAATTTGACGACGCGCTGAGCAAGAGCGATGTTCGGGTCGTCAACGAGGGCGACATTTCCAAGCGGCGCCTCCATCGTCATTAGGATGTCGCCCACAGCAGGAATTCCGCGGCTCATGACGCTGCCGTAGTCCTCCTGCGCTATGTATTCGGAGGAAGCAGCGTAGTCAATAAAACCCTTGCGCACATTCTTGGCAGTCACCAGGAAGACGCCATGATCAGTCTTCTGAGGGGTCGCGCCGCGATAGTCGACTCGGCCCGTCATGAAGTGGCACATGGGTTTTTCGGTCCAATGCGCAGGGACTTCGCCGAGCCCGGTAATGCCGGAGGGCTTGGTGGGGGCAGCGGGGTCGAGGCCCTTGGTGACGGCGTGGGTGATGATGGCCTGGCGCTTTTCGGCGAGCAGTTCGATGAGCCGCTCCTGCTTGCCGATCAGCTCGTCGATCTGGGCCGTCGCGCGATCGAGGAAGCGGGCGGCTGCGTTCTGTACTTCGAGGGCCGGGAGTGGCAGGCTGATTCTCGGTATGTCTCCCATGCCTATGTTCTTCTGCGTGTTGGCATTAGAGTAACCGTCAATTTCAAATTGGCATTCAGGCGACTTGAGGCAGTATTCGATGAAACCCGGATCTGCCACGGTTTCGTCGATGCGAATGAGCGCCAGCGGTGACCAGATGCTGAATTCCGCCGTCGTCTTGACTCGAGCAATCTTTCCGGTTGATGCGGCCTTTCCCATCAGGAGGTCGTTCATACGTGGGCGAGCCTTGCGGGAAAAATCGGTGTGGTCGTCAACGGAGACGTAACGGCACCCGTCAAAAACAAGTTCACCGTTTTGAATGGCGTCTACTGAGAGGAAGGGGACGCCCTCCGCGATGAATTCCGGTGTTGAATGAGGTCCGTCGGTTATCGGGGCGGCCAATACATTCTTGAGTCTGCCGATTGGCCATTTTGATGCCCATTGGCTTGTCACAGTCACTGTTCGACCTCGGCGAGCAGCGTCGTGATCTCGGAGATGAGCTTGTTGAGGTCGGCGTCGATCTCCTCCAGTGTCCTGGGCGCGACGTACTTGTAGAAGTGCCGCGTAAACGGGATCTCGTACCCGACCTTGGTCTTTGACTCATCGATCCAGGAGTCGGGGACGTGCGGGAGGACCTCCCGCTCGAAGTAGGATTGAATTTCCTCACCGAGCGGCACATTTTCGGTGTCGCGCAGGTCCGTGTCTGCTTCGGGTGTTCCCTTGGGCCCCTTGCAGACATCGGCGGTCTCGTCGCGTTCGGATAGTCCCGAGAGAACGGCTTTCAGGATTGGGGCGCCGAGCTTGAGGTCGGCGCTGGCGAGGGCCGGCTTGAGGACTTTGAGGAAAGCCTCACGGTTCTTCCATAGCTTCGTTTCGTCTTCGCCGACCCGGGTGAGCGTCTTCTCGAGAAGCTGCCGGTCGTCGTCGGACAGCTTTTCCACCGGCTTCTGCGCCAGCACGACTTCGATCCGTTCGGCCGTAAAGGCGAAGTTGAGCTTGAGCGGGCGTTCGACCGTGATGGTGGAGTAGCCGAAGCCCCGGTTGTTGAAGATTTTTGAGGTCTTGCCGTCGTCCTCGAAAGCACCGTAAAGCTGAACAATGCTCGCGATGTCCTTGGGGCCGAGCTCCTTGCGCTTGGAGCCGAGGCTCTTGCGCATCTTCTGGAAGAAGTCGACGCCGTTGATGAGCTGGATCTTGCCGACGCGCTCGGGGTGTTTCTGCTTCTTGCTGTTTGAGAGGATCCAGATGTAGGTGGCGATGCCGGTGTTGTAGAACATGTCCGTGGGCAGTGCGATGATGGCCTCCACGAAGTCGTTCTCGATCAGGTACTTGCGGATCTCGGACTCGCCCGAGCCGGCGCCGCCGGTGAACAGTGGCGAGCCGTTCAGGACGATACCGATGCGGGACCCGCCGTCGTGCGCCGGGCGCATCTTGCGGACCAGGTGAAGGAGGAACAGCAGGGATCCGTCGCTGACGCGGGGGAGGCCCGGGCCGAAGCGTCCGTCGAAGCCGTGGAGTTCATGTTCCTTCTGGATCTGCGGCTGGATCTTCTTCCACTCCACGCCGAAGGGCGGGTTGGAGAGCATGAAGTCGAACTGCTGTCCAATGTTCTGGTCGTTGGCGAGGGTGTCGCCGACGGAGATCTTGGAGATGTCTTGGCCCTTGATCAGCAGGTCGGACTTGCAGATGGCGTAGGACTCGTCGTTGATTTCCTGGCCGTACGCGACGAGGGAGGCGCTTGGGTTCAGAGCGTGGAGGTGCTCCTGGGCGACGGTGAGCATCCCGCCGGTTCCAGCGGTGGGGTCGTAAATGGACCGGACGATGCCCTCTTTGGTGAGGACGTCGTCGTCGTAGTTGAGCAGGAGCTGGACCATGAGCTGGATGACCTCGCGCGGGGTGAAGTGCTCACCGGCGGTCTCGTTGGAGGCTTCGGCAAAGCGGCGGATGAGTTCCTCGAACATGAGGCCCATCTCGATGTTGCTGATGGTCTCCGGGTGGAGGTCGATCGCCGCGAAGTCTTTGGTGACGTGGTAGAGCAGGTCCGAGCTGTCGAGTTTCTCGAGCGTCTTGTAGAACTCGAAGCGCTCGAAAATGTCCCGGGTGTTCTCCGAGAAGCCCTGGACGTAGTTGAGGATGTTCGCCTTGATGTTGGTGGGGTCATCCAGGAGCTTGGTGAAGTTGAACTTGGAGGTGTTGAAGAAGCTGTGGCCCGATGCCTTCTGCAAGAAGGCGTCCAGCGGGATGTTCAAGTCCTTCTTGGCCTCGGCTTCCTGCAGGACGGCAACCTTCGTTTTTTCGAGGACGCAATCCAGGCGGCGCAGGATGGTGAATGGCAGGATCACCGAGCCGTACTGGGCCGGTTTGTAGGTGCCCCGCAGAATATTCGCGATGCTCCACACCAGGTTGGCGTTGTTGTTGCCGGCCACTGTTCCCACTTTCTGTGCCGCGGGCAGTGGGGTGTGCTGACTTTAGCCCATCTCGCCGTCGGCGCCCCCATTGCCGTGCAGCGTTCAATTGATCACGCACGTACTTGCCCTTGCATTGTATTGGCGAGGGTGGCTTGGTGGGCGATCGATGGGTGATGGAGACTCCGGGGCCGCGTCACCGTGCTGCGTCGGAAGGATGTGTGAAGATGTTCAAATGAGTGACAACGACCACGAGCTTTCCCTGTATGTTGACGGCAAGAATGCCTTGGTGGCGGGCGATCCGACAGCCATTGCGGAGCTTTTCCGCAAGTTGGATGTCAAGCCAGAGGACCGTGGCAACTTGGGGTCAGGGGTGGCTGATCTCCTCGCCGGCCTGGCTGGGGCGGTTGCGATGGCGATGTCGGCAAATATCCCGGGCAACTCCTTCCACATGACTCCCGAGTCCTACGCTCGATTTCTGGAACTCGTCGGTTCCACCGAGGAAAAGCTCGGGATTGTCAGCGGGGTGCTACGACAGTCAGATGGGAGGATTGACACGATCATCGAACTGGTGAGCTCTTCTCCAGTCAACCCTGCCGCGGCCGCGAACGTGCAGCTCATGGCCGCGACTTTGGCGATCCGCGTGGCCCTCAAAGACCTCGATACGCTTGTTCAGGCTGTGGACGCGAAGCTGGACACAATCGTCCGGGATAACCGTGACGAGGCGCTCGGCAACGTACAGGGAACGACCCACGTCCTAGACAAGGCATTTGGATACTTCGAGGAGACGGGGCGGCTGAACGATGCTCTATGGGACCAGGTGTCGGGGCAGGCGGCGGCTCTTGCCCAGGCTCACGCCGTCGCACTGAACCACCTGAACACGATTGCCGACAGTCTTACCGTCAAAAACTTTGGCAAGCGGGTCAATAATGCTGAGACCGCGGCAAAGGGCGAACTGAAGCACTGGCTGGTTATTGCGGCGGTGGCCCTGACAAACATGGTTCGCATGGACGCCCTCGAGGCAGTCCGAAGTGTGCAGGACGGGTCGGACTCCCCGGCTCATGAGCGGCATATCGCCAAGGCGCGCGAGCGGCGCATGACCACCACCAGCACGGCCATGAAAAACTTGTCAGACGCCATTTCTAAGGCGGTGGACGTAGATACTTTCACCCGCATTACCAATCCCTTGGAAATGCCCAAGCTTTACACTGCCGCCGAGGAAATGCAGCGATTGTTGCGAATTTTCAGCTTAAGCTTTGGCTTGCCGGAACCAGAGTCCATCGAGCGTACACAATGGCACGAAACCGTAATCCGCCTGGGCCAGAAAGCTGGGGGCGCCGTGGCAGTCACCGCCGCTGCTGTGGCCGAAGGAGTGGCCTCGGTCCCCAAAGCGATCGGGGGCACCGTCGAAGAGACCATCCTGCACGTTGCCCAAGGCATCGAGGAGCGACGGCGGAGCCCGGCAGAAATTGAGAAATCAGACCCTCAACCTGAGGCTGACGATTCGGCCGTCACTCGGTAGCCGCTGCTGACAGCAATACATGGCCGCAACCGTTCCGCCCCGCTGGCAAACGCCGGCTCGGACGTTCCGCCGTTTACAAGCAGGGCGTCGTCAAATACAACCGGTTTCTGACCCGTCCCCGGGCAGCAATCACGATCCCAATCTCCGGAGGCGGCTGCCCAACCGGAGTAACGTAGGAGCTTCGGTGCACGCAACTCCCTCATCTTTGAGAACGCGGCAGCAGAGGGGACACAACGGAACCCATATAACCTGATGGATTCGCTTGTCAGTTGAATTGCCCAATCCACAACGGAATCGACTATCCGATGGTCGAAGTGCTCCCGTGAGGTCCATACTGCGGCCGCTGGCGGCGTGACAGCCTCGTGAGCACCAACTGGCGGGATCAAACCGAGGCGTTCATAGGTCCCTTCGTCACCGTGACCGATCCCAAGGACAACTTCGATACCGAGGGCAACAGAATCGGAAGGTTCGTCCGCTTGCTGGTAGCTAGCTCTCCAACTTGCGGATAAATGCCAATCAGGGCCCCCTTATCGTTCAGACCAAAAGCTTTCTCAATCCCATCATTGACCTGGGTGCTGAAACATGAGGTGCCCCGAAGGCAGCAGCCCGATCGTCAGTTAAATCCGCAATGCTTGCTAAGCCATAGAAATTGTGCTTAGTACTCGTGCGCAGCGGCGGCGACGCGCCTGATTGCTGGGTGGTCGGAGGGCAGAATTGTTTCCATGTCCGCCAGAAGCTCCCTATAGGCGCGGTTTGCCCCCTCGGCATCACCACCGCGTCTAAGCTCGCGCGCATACTCTTCACGTACTGTGTAGCTTGTTGAGTGGTTCGGACCTAGCACCCGGACAACGCGCTCCAAGAGATCTGCGTAAACCTTGAGGGCCCCAGTGCTATCTCCTCGTGCCCCAGCTGCGGCCGCAACTCGCAACAAAGACTGTAGTGTGTCGGGGTGCTCCGGCCCGAGGACGCGAGCACGGCTAGTTGCCACGTCTGACCACAACCGAAAGGCGTCAGCAAGGGATCCTGATTCGGCAAGAAATCCGGCGTAGCCGTTTCGGGCTGACAACGTTGCAGGATGATCGGGGCCGGAGATAACGTCAAGCTGTTCAATTGCCTCCCTTTGGAGTGCGAGGGCCTGCTCAAGCCTTCCAGTACGGGCATAGATCATGGCTAGCTTCGTTCGTGCAGTGAGTGCTTCTGTGGTGGCGGAAAGACCCCTATACTCCATATTCTGGAGAGCCTCTGAAAGCAGCGCTGCTGCCTCCACTGGCCTGCCGACGTCCATGAGTACGGCTGCACGAGTCTGCTGCGCTTGGAACCGTACCCGTTGGTCGGTCGCATGTTGGACGGCCTGGTTCAGCAGCTCAAGCGACTCCTTCGCTAGGCCAGCGTCACGAAGGCAGACTGCTAGGTTTAGTTGAGCAGCCGTAAGGTCTGGATGGTCAGCCGGAAGGATGCGTTGTCCAAGCGTCAATGCCCGCCGGAGCAAAGCTATCGCCTCGGGGAGGTCCCCTTGCGCGCGGCGGGTAGTTGCGAGATTGGCCAGCGCGGAGATTGCAATGGGGTGGTTGGATCCTAGTTCGTTCACGGCGATGTCTGCTGTTTGTATCTCAATGGCGCTTGCTTCATCGATGCGTCCGCGCTCGAACGCCAAAGCTGATTGTAGATTCAATGCTCTAATGCGCAGGAGCGTCTGGCCGGACTCGTTCGCCATGGTGAGAGCCCTCGAACTCACCATGTCGGCGCGTTCTGGCTCTCCCATGGCTAGCCAAAGCGATGCCTGCCAGATCAGCAACTCCGCAAGGTTTCCTGAGGTATTCGGGCCCCAATCTAGGTCCGCGAGTTCAGTTAATTCAGCAACACCGCTCAAGTACTTCTGCGAGTGTGGATCATTGGGATCCGGAAGCCGCGGTGCAAGGTATGCAAGAGCCTCCTCTAGGGCTCCACGCGAAGCACTCGTGCGCAGAGAGTCCAAGACGAGTTGTGGAAAAAGCACAGTACCGTCACCTTCTGCCGCACATAATCCCCAGTCGATGAGGCGAGAAAATAGCGAGTCGTCCCCTTCTATGATCCATTGCTTGTCGGTTCGAACTAGAGAAAAAAATCCTGAACAAAACGACAGCACGTCTAGGCGACGACGTTGTTTCCCAGTGAGACGCCGCAGCAGCAGCTGGACACTGGCTTCGATGATCCCGTTATCTGTCGATGAAGCATTCAGCACTTCGAGGGTGTGAGTTTGTAGTACTTGGGTGATCAAACGCAAAGCAAAGGCGGACCCGCCGGTCGAATTAGCAATACGTACCACTTCTGACCGCTCCTGCGGGGGGAGCTCCGGCATGAAAATGTCGAGGTATTGGTTAACATCTGCCAAAGACATTGGACCCAAATTCAGCAAAGTAGGGTTCCAGTGGTGCAAGATTTTTGCTTCTGGGAGGCGCCTGGCGGTGATGATTACTTGATGCCGACGGCTTAATCGTCCGAGCTCCGACATGATGACGGGCATTTCGGCTGAATCTTTGAGATCGTCGACGATGATCAGGCTCCGTTCACCAGGAATGAACTCGTCATTGATGCGTTGCAGTTGCTGCCCAAGCTCGCCATGAGAAGTGTTCCCTTCCCGAAACCACCAAAGAAACTGCGCGGTGTTACGCATGCGGAAAGCGTATTCGCGAGCGAGCATCGTTTTGCCCGTTCCAGCTGCTCCCAATAGGAACGTCATGCCCGTGGTCTGAGCCCTAAGCCGGTTCAAGTGTTTATCAACACCAACTAGGGGGCTACGGGGCGGCAAGTCCCCATAAGTTCTGACACTTCCCTCGTCGCTGCTATTTCCTTCTGTGGCGGCATCGATAGAGGGCAAAAGCTGGTCGACAAGCCGGTCAACACGGAGCCGGTCTCGTAGATGGAGCCACCTGCGCGTCGATAACCATGCTGGCGTCGTGTGGATGTCAACGTTTCCAACAGCAATAGGAATGACAGCGTTTGGCGGAAAGAACTTCAACGCCAAATCGATCTCGCGTGTGATAAATGGGGAGGACATAGAAGCCGTTGAGAGGAGTACGACAAGGGCTCCTGAAGATTGCAACGCACGCTCGATAGTTTGAAGTGGTTCATCAACACCGAGCTTCGTCGCGTGCCAGACTGTGAAGCCGCGCGCTTCTAAAGCGTCGGCCAGAGCAACTGCAATGCTCGAGTCTTGTCGAGCGTGCGAAATAAAAACGTCGAAGGTCCTCTTTCGGATGGGCAGCGTTGGTTCCCGTCCTGTTCCGCTTGGATTACTCATCGTCTACTCCGTAGTGCCTGTTGAGGATGCCCATCTTCAGAGTGCTGACCTCAAAAGGGTCAAGTAGCTCCAGGTCCCGCATTGCTTGCAGTTCGCGAATTTTTCGCACAAGGTCCGGTGGCGGCTCGGCTGGCCCCACCAGTAATCCAACTTGTGCACCGTTGGACTCCGCCGTGCCGAGGGAGCAGTCTTCCCGGGCGAGTTGGCGTCGGATGAAGGTTTCGATGCCTCGATAGGTGTCTGATTCCCGACTCAGGGGCTTCGAGATGTCTATGTGGTCGGCGTCGATGCTGGTGGTTATGCAATCTTCGATACCGGGGTTGGCGCTTGTTGTCGTGACGACAGTAACCCAGCGGATTCCTCGCCTGATCCTCCGGCTCTCGGCGTAAGCCGCAGTCTGGATTCTTAGCCCGCGGGCATTTTGGCGGTACCAATCGCTGAGTTCCTTTAGGTGGGGACAATGGGCAGTCAACGCCAGCAGGGTCCGGGTCGGCCTTGAAGGCTTCATGAACTTCGCAAAGGACGCAAGACTCGAGCCAGCATGAGGTGTTGCTAGAAAGGCCACACCAAGTGTGGACTCCGCAATGGGCGCCCACTCCGGAACCGCCATTTCTGAGGAGTGACGCAGAATCTGCTTAACGATCAGTCCACCGAGGCTGTGACAGACGAAGACTGTTCCACGGGTTCCAATGCCGTAGTAAAGCATCGTCGGAATCAGATTTGCCGCTCGGTCAGGCAGCGCCATGCCCTCGCCGTCTGTCGTCCATTTAGTAGCTCCAGCCGGATAGGTCAGAGACCACACTGCAATGGCCGAAATGTCCTGGCCGAGCCACTCAAGCCATGACTCTGCGCTTCCTTCCGGCGTCCAAGTAGAAGTCCCATCGCCACCAAGACCGTGAACAAATACGACATCCAGCAACGGCGGAGGAGCGTCGGTGTCAGTAGGACCAATGCGACGAAGCACGGTCTGGTCGCCACCATGCACTCAGGACCTCCCACGCTGCGGCTCTAGAAGCCCAAGAGCGGAGGCAACTGGGACTGCCATGACGTCCCCCTCCTGGTGTTGTCGGTTAGGACGACAAAGCCCTGAACGCCATCCTATATCGCGCTGTGGTAGGAGCCGAGGCTCGCTGAAAATCAGCTGCCCACTAGAGAAAGTCTCAGGAAGGCCCACCCGCCGCCGTAGTACACGGACACACAGCGCAACGTTTGGCGCCACGCCCGTAACCTGTTTAGATGCCCCGTTTTGCGCTCGACATCGAGTCCGTGCCCCGCCCTGCCCGCGCGCAGGAGCTCCTGGACGCCGTGAACCACAGCGTGGTCATCGCCGACGGCGCCATGGGCACCATGCTCCAGGGCCGGGACCTGCAGCTCGAAACGGACTTCCAGAACCTGGAGGGCTGCAACGAGATCCTCAACGACACCCGCCCGGACGTCATCGCGGACATCCATGACGCCTACTTCGCCACCGGCATCGATGCCGTGGAGACCAACACCTTCGGCGCCAACTGGTCCAACCTCTCGGACTACGGCATCGACGACCGCATCGCTGAGCTCGCCCTGAAGGGCGCGAAGATCGCCCGGGAACGCGCGGAAGCCGCCGAAGAAGCAGACGGCCGCATGCGCTGGGTCCTCGGCTCCATGGGCCCGGGCACCAAGCTCCCCAGCCTCGGCCACACCAGCTACGACTACCTCAAGCAGACCTTCGCCCTGCAGGCCGAGGGCCTCATCGACGGCGGTGCGGACGCGTTCCTCATCGAAACCAGCCAGGACCTCCTGCAGACCAAAGCCGCAGTCAACGGTTGCAAGCAGGCCATCGTCTCCCGCGGCATCCGGCTCCCCATCTTCGTGGAGGTGACGGTCGAGACCACCGGAACCATGCTGATGGGATCCGAAATCGGCGCCGCTCTTACCGCGCTCGAGCCGCTCGGCGTCGACGCCATCGGCCTGAACTGTGCCACCGGCCCGGACGAGATGAGCGAGCACCTCCGCCACCTCTCCAAGCAGTCCTCCGTCGCCATCGCCTGCATGCCCAACGCCGGCCTGCCCGTCCTTGGCGCCAACGGCGCGCACTATCCGCTCTCGCCCACCGAACTCGCCACCGCGCACGAGCAGTTCGTGCGCGAATTCGGCCTGGGCCTGGTGGGCGGCTGCTGCGGTACGACGCCGGAGCACATGGCCGCCGTCGTCGAACGCCTTGCGCCCTTCCGCAACCAGGAGACGAAGGCCAGCAACGGCCCCGCCCGCGTCCCCACCGAGCGGGAAGCCGGCGTCGCCTCCCTCTACCAGCACGTGAACTTCGACCAGGACGCCTCCTACCTCGCCATCGGCGAACGCACCAACGCGAACGGTTCCAAGGCGTTCCGCCAGGCGATGCTCGAAGAGCGCTGGGACGACTGCGTGGACATCGCCCGCGAGCAGATCCGCGTCGGCGCGCACCTGCTGGACGTCTGCATTGACTACGTGGGGCGCGACGGCGTGGCCGACATGAAGGAGATCGTCTCGCGTTTCGCGTCGGCCTCCACGCTCCCGCTGGTCATGGACTCTACCGAACCGGCCGTACTTCAGGCCGGGCTCGAACACATCGGCGGCCGCCCGGTGGTCAACTCCGTCAACTACGAGGACGGCGACGGCCCGGACAGCCGCTTCGCGCGCATCATGCC
This sequence comes from Arthrobacter sp. sptzw32, assembly GCF_059089735.1. Lineage (NCBI taxonomy): Bacteria > Bacillati > Actinomycetota > Actinomycetes > Micrococcales > Micrococcaceae > Arthrobacter > Arthrobacter sp. sptzw32. Next base: position 301,004 of record NZ_JBNHEZ010000004.1, read on the forward strand.
GCTCGTGAAGGAACACGGCACCGCCGTGATCGCCCTGACCATCAACGAAGAGGGCCAGGCACGCACCACCGAGGGCAAGGTGGCCATCGCCTCGCGCCTGGTCGACGCCCTGGTGGGCGAATGGGGAATGCGCGTCGAGGACATCATCGTCGACTGCCTGACCTTCCCCGTCGCCACCGGCCAGGAAGAGACCCGCCGGGACGGCATCGAAACCATCGAGGCCATCCGCCAGATCACCGCGAAGTACCCCGGCATCAACACCACGCTCGGCGTCTCCAACGTGTCCTTCGGCCTGAACCCGGCAGCGCGCGTTGTCCTAAACTCCGTGTTCCTGCACGAGGCCGTGCGAGCGGGCCTGACCAGCGGCATCATCGACGCCGCCAAGATCGTCCCGCTCGCGTCACTGCCGGAGGAGCAGCGCAAGGTGGCACTGGACCTCGTCTGGGACCGCCGCGAGTACGACGCCGACGGCAACACCACCTACGATCCGCTCGCCATCATGCTGGACATGTTCGCCGGCGTCGACACCGCGGCGCTCAAGGACCAGCGCGACGCCGAACTCGCGGCGCTGCCCACCGGCGCACGCCTGGAACGGCGCATCATCGACGGCGAGGGCAAGGGCCTCGAGGCGGACCTGGACCTGGCCCGCAGTGAGGGCCTGACCCCGCTCGGCATTATCAACGACCACCTGCTCGAGGGCATGAAGGTGGTGGGTGAACGCTTCGGTGCCGGTGAAATGCAGCTGCCGTTCGTGCTGCAGTCCGCCGAGGTGATGAAGAATGCCGTCGCCCTGCTCGAGCCGCACATGGAGAAGTCGGACTCGTCCGGCAAGGGCACCATGGTGATCGCCACCGTCCGCGGCGACGTGCACGATATCGGCAAGAACCTGGTGGACATCATCCTCACCAACAACGGCTACAAGGTAGTCAACATCGGCATCAAGCAGGGCATCGCCGAGATCATGGCCGCGGCCGAGGAACACAACGCGGACGTGATCGGCATGTCCGGGCTGCTGGTGAAGTCCACTGTGGTGATGAAGGAAAACCTCGCCGAGCTGCAGTCCCGCGGCCTGGCCAAGAAGTGGCCCGTGATCCTGGGCGGCGCCGCCCTGACCCGCGCCTACGTGGAGCAGGACCTGGCCGAGCAGTTTGACGGCGTCGTCAGGTACGCCAAGGACGCCTTCGAGGGCCTGGCCCTCATGGAGCCGCTGGTGCGCGTGGCCCGCGGCGAGTCGCCGGACGACGTCGGCCTCCCGCCGCTGAAGAAGCGCATCCACAAGGGAGGCGCGAAGTTCACGGTGACCGAGCCGGAGGCAATGCCCGGCCGGTCCGACGTCGCCTCCGACAACCCCGTGCCCGCGCCGCCGTTCTGGGGCACGCGCATAGTGCGCGGCGTCTCGCTCCACGACTACTCCGCGTTCCTCGACGAGCGCGCCACGTTCATGGGGCAGTGGGGGCTCAAGCCCGGCCGCGGCGAGGACGGCGCCTCCTACGAGGAGCTGGTGGAACGCGAGGGCCGGCCGCGCCTGCGGTACTGGCTGGATCGCATCCTTGGCGAGGGAATGCTCGACGCGTCCGTCGCCTACGGCTACTTCCCGGTGGTCTCCGAGGGGGAGCAGGTGGTGGTGCTGCACCACGGGGAGGATCGCGACGGCGTCCTGGGCACCGCGGGGCTCCTCGCCCCGGACGGTGGTTCAGGCGGTCCGATCGGCACCGACCGGTTGCGTTTCGACTTCCCGCGCCAGCGCCGCGACCGGCACCTGTGCCTGGCCGACTTTGTGAAGTCCCGCGAGTCGGGACAGATCGACGTACTCCCGGTGCAGCTGGTCACCGCTGGCTCCAAGATCGAAGAGTTCACGTCCAAGATGTTCGCGGCGAACCAGTACCGCGACTATTACGAGCTAAACGGCTTGGTCATGCAGCTCACCGAGGCGCTTGCGGAGTTCTGGCATGCACGCATCCGTACGGAGCTGGGTTTCGGGGCCGAGGAGCCGAAGGACACGGCAGGGTATTTCAAGCTCGACTACCGCGGTGCCCGGTTCTCGCTCGGCTACCCCGCGTGCCCCGACATGGAGGACCGCCGCAAGGTGACGGAGCTGCTGAAACCCGAGCGGATGGGCGTAATCCTCAGCGACGAGCTGATGCTGCACCCCGAACAGTCCACGGACGCGTTTGTGTTCCACCACCCGGAGGCGAAGTACTTCAAGGTGTGAGCCGGGGTCGGTCTTTGGCCTGGGGGAGAGCCACCGGGCACAGCCGGCTCCGCTGGGCGGCATTGACGTTATGTCCAACCAGCTCCGCAGTGGTGGTTTATATCTGCACAGCTGCAGGCCGGACGTGCAAAGATGCAAGTTGCTGAACTTGTTACCTGCCGGTAGTTTTGCTTCTCGGTTGTTTCGCACATCCCCCAAAATTGCGAAACGACCAGGAAGGCCCCGCGGCGTCCCCCATGCTGCGGGGCCTTTCGCTGATCAACGTTTGGGCCAGCGGACGGGGCTATTCCCGCTGAGGAATCGCCGATAGTGCATCTTCCGTAACGCTGGAGGGCGTTCAACTGTCAGTTTGGGGTGTAGCTGGGCATGGTGCTCATGATCATCTGCGCAGCGAAGGTTGCTGGCCTATCCGAATGTGGACCAGGCCTTGACGTTCATGCAGAAAGGCCGGTGCAGCCGCTGTCAGCGGACGCCGAAGTCGGTGTCAACATACGAACCGGGGCGTTTCTGGGCACCATGTTGGCAATTGCAGCCCCCATCCAGCTGGAGCCGAACGGTCACGGGACTCGATGCTTCCAGCTGGATGTCACCATGCTCCTTCCCGTTGCTGCTAAGGCGGACAATTGATTCTTGCTCGTTGCGATGGGTCATGTGACTACCTTTGCTGATGCTGATGCTGATGCTGGGGGTGGATGCGCCCTGGTGGCACGGGCCAGGAAGGCCCGTGCCACCAGGGCGGGTTGCTACTTACGTGGGGTCCTACGCCTTGACGTATCCGTTCGGGTTGAGCACGAACTTGGTCGCCGAGCCGGCGTCGAATTCGGCGTAGCCGCGCGGTGCATCCTCAAGCGGGATTGCTGTGGCGTTTACTGCCTTGGCGATCTGGACCTTGTCGTGCAGGATGGCCATCATCAGCTGGCGGTTGTACGACATAACAGGGCACTGGCCGGTGGTAAAGGACAGGGACTTTGCCCATCCGGTGCCCAGGGACAGCGACAGGGAGCCGTGCTTGGCGGCGTCGTCGATTCCACCGGGGTCGCCCGTGACATACAGGCCGGGAATGCCAAGGGCCCCGCCAGCGGCGGTGATGTCCATCAGGGAGTTCAGCACGGTGGCCGGGGCTTCGTGTGAGGCGTCCTTGCCGTGCCCCCGGGCTTCGAACCCTACGGCGTCCACGCCGCAATCCACCTCGGGGACACCCAGGATCTGCTCGATCTGGTCCTTCGGATCGCCGTTGGAGACGTTGACCGTTTCGCAGCCGAAGGAGCGGGCCTGCGCCAACCGGTCTTCGTTCATGTCGCCGACAATCACGACGGCGGCACCGAGCAGGTGCGCGCCCACGGCGGCTGCGAGGCCCACCGGGCCGGCACCGGCGATGTAAACGGTGGATCCTACGCCCACACCGGCGGTGACGGCGCCGTGGAAGCCGGTGGGGAAGATATCGGAAAGCATGGTCAGGTCCATGATCTTTTCCAGGGCCTGGTCGCGGTCCGGGAACTTGAGCAGGTTCCAGTCAGCGTAGGGAACCAGAACGTATTCCGCCTGGCCGCCCACCCAGCCGCCCATGTCCACGTATCCGTAGGCGCTGCCCGGGCGATCCGGGTTGACGTTCAGGCAGATGCCGGTCTTGCGCTCCTTGCAGTTCCGGCAACGGCCGCAGGAGATGTTGAAGGGTACGGAGACGATGTCTCCGACCTTGATGAATTCCACGTCCGGGCCGACTTCCACCACTTCGCCTGTGATTTCGTGGCCGAGGACGAGGTCCTTGGGAGCCGTGGTGCGGCCCCGCACCATATGCTGGTCCGAGCCGCAGATGTTGGTGGTCACTGTGCGCAGGATTGCGCCGTGGGGTACTTTTCTGCCCACATTGGCCGGATTAACGCCGGGCCCGTCCTTGAGTTCCAACGTCGGGTAGTCGGTGTCGATGATTTCGACGACACCGGGTTCTTTGTAGGCGACAGCTCTGTTTCCTGACATGGGCACTCCTGTTGGTTGTGGGGCGCAAAGCCTTCCAATCGGATGGCCTTGCACTGGTCCGGCAAAATTGCAGGCGCTGCCCCATAGCCCGAAAGCGGTGCTTCGATGGCCATACCTCCCCAGGTTTTAGGCCACCGAAGCACCCTTTACGCGCACGGGACAGCTTTGATGAGACTAGGGTCACAACAGCTGCAATAAAAGCGCAAGATTTTGTAAATCACCGTGCAGATTTGCTGCATGATGACTCCGCGTCGGCGGGCCACTAATCAAGGCAGGTATTCAAGCCCTCAGTTGTTGCCGGTCCCTGACCTGCACGGACTCAATGTGCGCAGTGCCTCCACCGGTGCTTCGGCCCGGACTGGAGACCGGCTTCACCCGCCGGAACGCGGCCAACACTGCCTTGCCGATCACGGCGATACCAATGATGGTGGTGACGGCACGCAGGGTGTCCCAGCCCGCCGTCGACGTCACCAGCGAGTACAGCAGGAAGCTCGAGAGGTTGGTGCTGAGGGGGGCGCCGGGCTGGTAGGAGATGCCGATGCCGGCACCGACCGCGAAGGGCCAGAACCACAGGTTGGTCAGCAGGCCGAACAGGTAGGACGCCGCCGCACCATAGCCGCACAGCATCCACAGTTCCGCCTTTCCGCGCACACGTCGGGGGAGCAGGCCGGCCCCGGCGCCTACCCATGCGCAGGCGAAGATCTGGAACGGCGTCCAGGGCCCGATGCCACCCCACAAGGCACTGGAGACGGCAATGGTGGCGGCGCCGAGGAGCAGGCCGAACCGGGCACCGAACGCCCGGCCGGCCAGGATCAGCAGGATAAAGACTGCCTCCACGCCCCCGACGCCGGTACTCGCCACCCGCACCGCGGAACCGACTGCTGCCAGGACGCCGAGCAGCGCCACCATGTGCGCGGATCGTACCGAGCCGTCGAGGGACACCATGATGGCGACGACGGCGAGCGGCGCCATCGCCAGGGCCGCGTAGGGGAGCGCCGCGGCGGCGTCCTGGGGGAGGGCTGTTGCGAGCAAGGGCCAGCAGAACGCGGCGAGGGCCAGAAGGTTTGCGGCGGCTAGGACTGCGAGTTCGACGGCGCGTGGCATCTGGATACGGCGCTGCCTTTGTTGGGTGTGGGAGTCTGTTTGAACCCCGGTGGCCTTTGTCTTCAATCCCGCGCCTGCAGGCTGGAAAGTGGGAAGGAACTGTTCGGGAGCGTTTGCCGGCACCGCTGAAGGCGCGACGCCGTCGCGCATCGGGAGGATCCGGGCGCCGAGACCGTGTGCGAAGTCGAGGTCATGCGTAGCGATCAGGACTGCGGCACCGGCGTCCGCTGCCGCTCGCAGCGCACCCGCTACTGCTCTGCGCGCCTCCTGATCGAGGCCGCGGGTCGGCTCATCGATCAGGAGCACCTGCGGATCGTCCATGGTCTGCAGTGCGATGGCCAGGATCCTGCGCTCGCCAGCGGAGAGGTCCCGGGGATGCTCGTGCCCAACCGGAATCGTTACGTCCCCGCGCAACCGGGCGAGGCGTGACGCCGCCGGTATCGGAGTTCTCTCGTCGCTGCCAGGGCGACGACGATGAGCACCTTTTCGTTCTGCCTGGCGCTCAGCGCGTGCCTGGCGCCGGTCGGCTGCGCGGAGTTCTCCCGCGACCGTGTCCCTGGTGAAGAGGTCATCCGAGGCGTCCGGCACCAGGGCGACCCGGCCGCCGTCGACAGTTGTTACTGCGCCGGTGCCCTCACCGAGGGCCAGAGCGACAAGCAGGGACGACTTTCCGGCACCGTTCGGCCCCACCAGGGCGACCACTTCACCCCGGTGCAGGGTGAGAGACGCGTCGCGCACCAACGGCTTACCCTTCCGGTGCACCGCGAGGTTTGTCGCCGTCAGCACGGGCTCATTCTGCGATGGCTCGACGGGCGACCGAAGGAATTGGGCAGCCCGCGAGGACGTGGCTGGTGCAACACCTGGGACCAGGGCGCCGTCGTCGATGGTCCACCAGGAATCGGCAACAGGTACGAGCGCTTCCGCCCGGTGCTCGGCCACAATGACGCAGACCCCGGCATCACGGGCGAGCGCACGAAGCACGGCGATGACGCGCCCGCGCGCTGAAGTGTCGAGGTCGGCCAGGGGTTCGTCCACCAGGAGCAGTGGCGGGTGCTCGACCACCGCGGCGGCGATGGCCACGAGCGTCGCTTCGCCTGCCGAGAGAGTGCTGAGATTCCGGTCCAGCAGCGCCGACACCCCGATGCTCTCCGCCACGTCCAGCACACGGGCTTTAGCCGCCGCGGACGGCACGCCGCGCAGCTCGAGAGCCAGGGCGATCTCGTCCCGGACCCGGGTGGTGGCGAAGGCGGCGCGAGGATTCTGCAGGACGACGCCGACCAGGCGGGCGGTATCGCGCGGGGGAGTGGCGGCACGGTACGTTCCGGCGACGCGTACCGTGCCGGAGATCTCGCCACCGTCAGCGTGGGAGAGGAGGCCGGAGATGCCGCGGAGGATGGTGGTTTTGCCGGAACCGGTCGGTCCGGTGATGACGTTGATGGATCCGCTCGACGGGGTGAATTCGTCGACGGCCACCCGTGCGTCACCGATGCGGAACTGGGCGTCGCGCACCAGAAGCGGGCCGCCGTCGTCGTCCCCGGCCTTATGTAACGCCCGGCTCCCGAAGCCGCGCAGCTCGAGGGCTGCGGCAACCCGGCCGGCGTGCTCGAGGGTGCGCTCGAGTACGGGCACCAGGGCACGGGCTCCGAAGCGTTCACCCCGCAACCGGAAGGCCAGGCGCACTGAGGTTACGGCGTCGGAAAGCGCGGGGAGCGCCGCCCAGGCCACCACGAGCATCCGGGCGATGCCCTGCACGGACCCGCCGCGTGCCAGGCGCATGAAGACGCGGGTCACGTCCACGCAGGCGTTGAGCATGCCGAAGGCGAGGATCATCCCGGCGATCGGCAGGGCGGACAGGACTGCCGCCCACAGGCCGGGTGCGGTGACCGGGCCGAGGAGGACCACATGGGCGTACGGGGCCGGCAGTGGCACCTGCGGCAGGTTGAGCAGGACGGGGCTGCCGATGCCGGTTCCGTTAAAGAGGACCCGGTAGATGACCCGCGCCGCGACGAAGATGACGGCGAGAGCCGCCCCTGCTCGCAACGGCGCGGGTCGGAAGGTCATGCTGCCGGGGCGGCCGGTTCGCCGTCGACCGTGAACAGCAGTTCCAGGCTCTCGCCCGGGCTCACCTTCAGGGTGGCGAGGCCTTCCTGGGCGTAGGCCCAGTCACCGGTGGCCGGCTTGACCCAGAGTGCCCAGTAGGCGAAGGCTGCGGGCATCTTGCCGCATTCTTCCCGGTACGTGCCGCCCTTGTGCTTGATGTCGAAGTCTGCGGCGGGCACACCGTTCACGCGGCACACCAGCTCATTGGGGTACTCGGTGGTGCCTTCCGTTTTCACGTTCGCCTTGGCTAGCAGGTTGGACGCCACTGTCGGCTCGGTGACGGGCACGCACGTGGTGCTGTCAGCAGCGGCCTGGTCCAGGGCGCCCGAATCGATGATGAGCTTCACGCCGTCGCACGGCTCGTTGGCGGCTGGTGACGTGGCGCTCGCTGAGGTGGTTGGGGCGGCGGGTTCAGAGGCCGCTGGCTGGGTGGCCGGAGCGGAACAGGCGGCAAGGGAAAAGAGGAGACCAGCGGCGGCGAGGGAGCTCGCGGCGGCGGTGCGGAGCTTAGTCAAAGTCACCAGTCAAGGGTAGGGCGTTGCCTGTCCTGATCCCGAGGCTGTCTCGTTGTATGACGTTGTCGGACCGCGCTGTTGCCCGTCGCTTGCAGCTTCAGATCGAGGCGTACGACGGCGAGGGTCATACCGTCGTAGCGTCCGAATTGTCAGACCCCCCTGCGATGCTTTGGGTATGGAAGCAGGTGTGGTTGTCGATGTGGGAGGCAGGGCCGCGGTGGCGGCTGCCGTCGCGTCGGTGGCCGGGCTGGTTGATGAGCTTGCCGGTGTTGTTGCCAGTCCTTTGGCTGCGGCGGATGGACGTTTTCCCGATGCTGATCCGGTCCAGGAGTTGTCCGAAGCGTGCCTGGCGGGGTTGGAGGTACTGGCACGGGTTGAGGCCGCGACGGCCGCTGCGAAAGTGAGGCTGGTGGCCGCCTACGCGGAGGTTGCAACCGTGCTTGAGGGCCCGCCCGCCAGCGCGTATGAGACGTCGGCGCAGGAGATGAGCCTGGTGGCGGAAGTCGCCGGCGTACTGACCATTGGCGGACGCGCCGCTTCCGCCCTCCTGGGAGAAGCCCATGCGCTGACCACGTCGCTTCCGTCGGCACTAGAGGCGCTGCAAACCGGCAGCATCAACTGGCAGCACGCCCGCATCGTGGTGGAGGAAACAACCGGCCTAACCCCCGCAGCAGCCGCTGCTTTGGAAGCGCGCTTCTTCGGTCCGGACGCATCGGCCCGGGGTGCCGCACCGGGAGAGTTGGTGCCTGCCCGGTTCCGGCGGAAGGTCCGGGCGTGGCGCGAACGCCACCACCCCGAGTCCCTTGAGAAACGCCATGCGGAAAAGCTCCTGGACCGGCGGATGGAGTACAGCCCGGACCGGGATGGCATGGCCTGGATCTCGCTCTACCTCCCGGGGGACACAGCCTGCGCCATCTGGAACAGGACCACCGCCATCGCCCGCGGCCTTCAAGGCGCACACGAAACACGAGACCTTGCACAGTTGCGCGCCGACGTCGGCGGCGGGCTGCTGCTGGGCAACGCGACTCAGAAAGCCGGGGACGTGCCCTCTCCTAAAGCTGAAGTGCTCGTTACTGTCCCGGTCTTCTCCCTCCTGGGCCTCACTGACGAACCCGCTGACGTCGATGGGCTTGGCCCGGTCCCGCCGTCGATGGCTCGCCGGCTTGTTGCCGACGGTGCCGGCTCGTTTTACCGGGTTTTGGTCGATCCCCGCGACGGAGCGCCGCTGGAGATCGGGCACACCAGCTACCGGCTCCCGGAAGCGATCAAGCGGTGGCTCAAGATGCGGGACGGCAGATGTACCTTCCCGGGCTGCAGCAACCACAGCCTGGACAATGACTTTGACCATCTCACCGCGTACCAGCACGGCGGCACCACCGGGGTCAGCAACCTTGGACAGGCGTGCCCAAAACACCACCGCCTCAAACACCGCTCCACGTGGACGCCGACGCCGGCCACGAAGGATGAGCCGCCTGGCTGGATTTCACCCACAGGCCGGTACTTCCCGGCCGAACAGCCGGACCGGGAACCGCCACTCCTGCCACCACTCCTGCCGCGTGACTTCCTGCGCGCTACTGACAGCCCCCTGGAACAAGCAATCCGGGCGCGCCTCGCCGCGTGATGCTTTCGGCCGCCTCGTAGCATCCCTCGCGCGTTCTCCTCGCCTAGAACTCGGTGGTGCCACGCAACCTGCGGGGGCGGCCGTCCGGATCCACCAGGAAACGGTTGACAGGATCGGCCCAGAGACGCTGAAACCGCGACACGGTTTCGGTGACGTGGTGCCGTACTTGGCCGGAAGGGCGGGGCGAACGGCGGCCCGTTGTGTGCCAATGATCCAAAGCATCAGCGGCAGCATTCCACAGGCCCAGCGCGCCCGCAGGGTCGTCGAGCTGGGGGTCGTTCTCATCGAGGCCCAGGTGTTCGGCCCACAGTTGGCGCCGGAGCTTTTGGGCCAACGGTTGGGCAGCCCCAGGAGGAGCGCCCGCACCGGTCGCCTCCCCCTGACCAGGGGAAGTGTCCATAACCGCGCAGGTCAGCTCGCTGTCCGTGGTCCAGGATCGACGGTTGAAGTTGTCGGATCCACACGTGAACCAGGTGTCGTCAATGATGCAGATTTTGGCATGGATATAGATCGGAGTCCCGGCTTTGTTCTCCAGATTGAACACGCCGAACCTCTCGGGCGCGACGCGGCTTATAGTCTCGATGGCACGCAACTGCCCGAGCCTCTTGGGCGGACCGCCGAGCGGACCGTCTGAGTCCGGGTAGCGGGGCACCACGGCGATCACGTTCAGTCCGGGGTTCTGCTCGAGGGCGGCTGCGATTCCCGCGGCGACCTCTGCCGACCACAGGTACTGGTCCTCGATGTAAATCAGTGAGCGGGCCTGGGCGAAAGCTTTTGTGTAGGCCCGGGCGACGCTCCGTTCACCGCCGGGAGCGAACGGGAACGGCGGATGCTTTACGCCGTAGGTGCGCAGCAGCTGCACTGCGTGAGGGCCGGCCGGTGGCGGTGGCGGTGCAGTCTCCGGCAGGGGCTCGGGATGTCGGGGCATGTCAGCAAGGCGTTGCAGCAGCATTCGGTACGGTGTGCGCCGGTCCAGGGGATGAGGATCGTTCCACCGTTCAGCGAACAACTCCAGCACATCCGCCACAACGGGGCCGCGCAGTTCGAGGGCAGCATCGTGCCACGGAGGCTGCTTGCCGTAGCGGGAGTCCATATCCACCGCCTGGGGGTCGCCCGCGTGGTCGGCATCGTCCCTGCGGCCGTGGGAGAGGTCGATACCGCCCACGAAGGCGACGTCCCGGGAAGGGTCGTCGCGACGGCGGACAACGAACAGTTTCTGGTGATGGCAGCCGAAAAGCCGCACCCGCTGGTCGAGCAGCACCTCACCGCCGGCGTCGTTGATTTGGCGGCTGAGGAGCTCGTTTGACCGCCAGCTCATCGGCGCCGAGACCCGCTCTCCGTGGGATCTCCAGATCAGGCCGCGTACTTCCACTCCGGCCCGGGCTAGCTGAGCCAGCAAGTTACCGATCGTCGGGCCGTCCGGCGTTAGCCGCTCGTCGCCGTCGCCACGCCAGTCGGTGAACCACACACGATCGCCCGCGTTCAGAGCCGTCAGCTCCTCATGCAGCCGGGCAAAGTAGGTGGCCCCGTGAACCAGGGGCCGCACGAGGTTGCCCTCCGACCAGGCCGCCGATCCGGCATCTTCCGCGTGCACGTGGGTGGCTGCGTTCCCCCGCTCACCGCCACTCAAGAACCATGTACCAGGATCACTGCCCACTCGATGTCCCTTCCGGGGCCCGAGGCCCGTCATTAGGCGTCCCACCTATCCAGTAGCCTACGACGGCGAGTGAACCGATTGCCGCTGCGGGCTGGCGCAACGGATCTGAGGCCCCGCCTAGAGTCGCAGTTCCATAAAAACGCTGTGGGGGTCCAGGGCATAGTCGGCGAAGGGCGGGCACTCGGTGAAGCCGTGGCGGGAATACAGGCGCCGCGCGGGAGCAAAGTAGTCCTCCGTGCCGGTTTCAAGGTAGACCCGCTCGATGTTGCGGCTCCGTGCGTGGTCGAGGATGTGCCTGAGCATGCTTGTGGCGACGCCCCGTCCCCGTGCCGTCGCTGTAGTGCGCATGGACTTGATCTCGCCGTGCTGTGCGGCACCGGGCGGGGAGTCCAGCAGTTTGAGCGCGCCGCAACCCAACAGATCGCTGTCTTCACGTGCGGTCCAGAACGTGATCGACGGCGCGGTCAGCGCGGAGTGGTCCAGGGCGTGGACGCTTTCGGCAGGCGAGGTGGCGAACATGTCAGCCAGATGCTCGCTCAGGAGCTGGCGGACGTCGCCCCGTGCGGGGTCGTCCCGGTCAATGGAAATCATGGCCACAAATTTACCGCGGGCCAGGTGACGCCTACGCCGTCAGCCACCTCGCCGGCGGTCAACGCCACATCTCCTGCCGCCGTTCGCCTCCTTCTGGTCCTGCGCCGCGTCCAACTGCTCGGAACCTAGAGTGGTTCCTTTATACGGCTGAAGAGCAGACCAATCAGCGAGATGATCACCACCACTGCCAGCACAGTCAACGCAGGGTTGACCCATTCGGGAACGAGGTCATAGGCAGCGTTGCACCTGTTGTGCAGCGGAAAGACCGGCAGGCCGTCGTGTGGGTGCCGAAGACGAAAGTTCCGGTCAAAGTCCTGTCCAACGGCCAGACAAGCGGCATACAAACTTCTCGTTGTGGCGGCGAACTGGGCGAGGATGAGGCCGCCCAGCAGGACGGCGGAAACCAAGGCCAGTCCCAACCAGGTGCGCGTAGCTTTAGTAGTTTTTTGCACCAAAGCCAGCTCCCCACGATTGCTGGGCCGGCTCTGTGCCCGAGTTGTGCGCGTCGTGGCGGCCACATCGGCGGGCTGAATCCACCTTGTACATTCTTGGCCGCCTCCCATGCTCCTCGCGCTGCCGGGGAAGGAGAATCAGCGGTCCCCGAAGGCACCCGGTACCGGGTTAGGCCTGACCTTACGAGGAGACCGCAGCCGGCACACGAGTGTGGAGTACCTGACATGCCGCCACCGGCTACTTGCCCCACCTCGAACGGAAACATGCCGACGGCAGGAGCGTCCCGCCGTCGTACGCCCGCCACTCTCTCGCTAGCAAGAGAGGACGACTGCAGACAGCGTTCAGGTGCTGAGGTTCCAGTGGACGCGGATGGCTTCTGCCATCGGGCCGGCGGCAACATCCACCCGGAACGCAACCGGCGCGGTCCCTGTCTCTTCGATCACGGCGTCTCGGTACACGCGGCCGCATCTGGGGCACAGGGTGTAAAGGTCCTCGTCCACAGGCCAGGGCGCCAGCTCTGCAGGGACAGGGGTGTCGCCCCCGGCATGGACGGGTATGCCCTGCGAGTTCGCCTGAATCAATCCGTCCTGGCTGACGGTGTTGCCGCAGACGCAGACGATTGTGGTGACATCATGACCGGTCACACTGGCGGTTTCGGTATCCACGATGACCTCCCGATGCTGGAAGGAACCTGTTGGTATCAGCTTAAGCCTGCTGATTCCTGCGCGCGCCCTGAATTGTCCACGCCGCTTAAGGCCTACCCAACTTCCGCTGCATCCATTGCCCGGCCGCAGTGCCGGGTCCACTATTAAGCCTGTCGGGGAGGCTGGGGCCAACTGAAAAGTGCTTACCGCCCTAGGACCAAGGACTCGATATGACTAATGGCTCCGTTTCCCCAAACCGGCGTACGTTGCTCAAAGCGGCCGGAATTGGGGCAGCCAGTGTTGCCTCAATGCCCCTTCTGTCCTCATGCAGCGCCCAACCCGCACGGCGTGCGTCAACGTCGTCGCCGGCGCTTCTCCCGGCCCCGCCGGGACAGGTGGAACCGCTGCTGGACCTGAAGGCAATCACCAACGCGCTGGCCAAGCTCGACGAACAGGCCGACGTCGCCATGGAAAGCACGGGGCTTCCGGGGATGGCAATAGCCGTGGTGTACCGGGACGAGGTGTTGTACTCCAAAGGCTTCGGCGTGCGGGAGGTCGGAAAGCCCGGAAAGATCAGCCCTGACACGGTGTTCCAGTTGGCTTCTGTATCCAAGCCCCTGGCGTCCACAGTGGTGGCAGGGGCGGTGGGGCGCAAGATTGTCAACTGGACCGACCCCGTGATCCAGCACAACAAGGGCTTCTCGCTCAAGGATGACTACGTCACGCGGAACGCCACCTTTGCTGATCTGATGTCCCACCGCAGCGGGTTGAGAACGGGCGCGGGTGACCTGCTGGAGGACCTCGGGTTCGACAGGGCCTACATCCTCAGCCACCTCAACCAGGAGCCCCTTGATACGTTCCGGTCCAGCTACAACTACAGCAACTTCGGCTTCACCGAGGCTGGCCAGGCGGCAGCTGATGCGATGCACATGTCCTGGGAGGATCTGGCCGACGAGATCCTGTTTCGGAAGCTGGGCATGTCCGCCACCAGTTACCGTCACTCGGACTATGAAAAGGCCACAGACAAGGCCATCCTTCACGTGCCGCTCGGAAACAAGGAATGGGCAGCGAGATACCGCCGCAATGCCGACGCCGAGGCTCCCGCCGGTGGGGCAAGTTCGTCGGTGCGGGACCTGGCGCAATGGCTCCGGCTGCAGCTCGGAGACGGCCAATTTGAGGGCAGGCCCATTATTGATCCCGCTGCCCTTCATACAACCCGTGTTCCCCATGCAGTCTCCAACCCCGCGGCTGCTCCGGCCGCCCGCTCCCGTTTTTACGGGCTGGGCTGGAACGTCTCCTACGACGACCAGGCCCGCGTCCAGCTGGGCCACTCCGGGGCTTTCAATCTGGGCGCGGCCACCGCCGTCTCCATGCTGCCCGGCGAGCAACTGGCCATCGTGGCCCTGACCAACGGCCGCCCGCAGGGCATTCCTGAAGCAATCGCCGCCGGTTTCCTCGATACCGCCCAGCACGGATCGCCTACGGTGGACTGGCTGGCCTTCACCGCAAGTATCTTCAAGCAACAGGACGAAGCCGACAAACCTGAAGTGGACTACGCCAAAGTTCCGGCCAACCCCGCTCCCGCCAAAGCGAACAATGCCTACACAGGCACTTACACCAATTCCTACTACGGCCCGCTGGTGGTCCTTGACGACGGCGGGAAGCTGGCCATGCGGATGGGACCGGCCGGCAGCCCCACAACCTTCCCGCTCACCCACTTCGACGGCGACACGTTCAGCTTCGAATCCATCGGCGAGAACGGCAACGGCCTGGCCGGTGCAATCTTCGCAGTGGCAAACGGCGGCCCCGCCCGAAGCGTCACACTGGACTTTTACGACAGGACTGGACTGGGGACTTTCACCCGGGCCGCGTAGGCCAGGGATTCGGACGACGGCGGGACGTCCCGCCGTCGTCCGCTCAAGTCCTCATTGTGGTGGCTGCCCAACTGCGCCACCATGATCCTATGGATGCTGAAACTCCTAAAACAGTGGAACTTAGCCTTCCCCAGGCGTTCCTGCTTCTGGCCACAAACGACTCAAACGGCAGACCTGAAGTGCCGCTGTTCGCGCTTAGGACCACGGTGGCAGGGGCAATATTGGCTGAACTGGACCTGCTCGGCGCGATCGAGCTCCAGGGAAAGCGGGTTAGGGCCACCGGCGCCACCCCGGCAACCGAGTTCGAGCACGAGCTGGAACTGATCCGCGGCAAGTCCCGGCCCCACACTCCCAAGTGGTGGGTGGGCGTGCTGGAGAGCCGCTCCGAAGTGCTGCGTGTCTACGAGGGGCTGGTATCACTGGGCATCGTGGAACATGCCGGTGAAAAGCACCTGGGCAGGTTCCGGGCCGCGCGGTACCCGGAGAAGGACCATGCCCCGGAGGCGGCGCTCCTGGAGAAGATCCGGGCTGCGCTCAGCGGCCCGCCGTCCAGCCTCGAGGTGCCGGACACAGCAGCGGAGGCCGGGGCCCTGAGTGCCGAGGCAGCCGTGGCCGGGTTCGCCGGGTCGGTAGAGGCAGGGTCCAAAGTGCCGAATGCCAAGCCCGTTGCCAAGGGGCCCGACGCCCGGACCATCGTGCTGATCGCCCTGCTTCAGGCGTCCGGGTTGCTCGGCAAGCTCTTCCCCGAGGCAGACAGGATCCGGGCAAGCGAGCTGGCGAAGGACTATTGGCCGTCCCGCGCCGTGGAGGACGAACTTCGCCTGATCAGGCTTGCCGAGGAAGAAGCAGCAACGTTGTGACGGGTCATGTCCAGTAGAGGAGCCGGGCGGCCGGCAGCCGCCGCTCCAGCTCCTCTGTGAACCACCCGCGCATCTCCGTCATGGTCTGCTTCGGGTACACGTACTTGACGCCGCCAAACTTGGATCGCTTCTGGCTCCGCGATTCCTCGTCCATCTCAAGCTTGGTTCCCGGATACCAGCCCAGCAGCACTTCCTTGCTCGCCGGAGTGAAGCGGTGCGTGATGATCTCGGCGGTCAGATCGAGGTCATTGATGCCGGCGACAGCATCGGCGACGCTGTCCAGCAGCGTGCCATACTGCTCCCGCCAGCCAGGTACGGGCATAACAGGGGCAATTGTCAGGCCTACCCGGTAACCCGCCGCTGCCACAGCGCGGAGAGCGGCAAGCCGGGCGGGCATCCGTGCAGTGCCTCCTTCAAACCGGCCCGCTACGTCTGCGGCGTTAACCGAAAACCGGATCCGAGTCCTGCGCCCATGATCGAGGGTTACCAACTCACCGACGTCGTCGAACTTCGTCGTAAACCGCAACTGCACGTCGTCGCCGAATTCCCCCGCCCCGACGCGGGAAATTGCGGCAGCGAGCGACCCCGTCACGCTCTCGATGCCCAGGGGGTCGGTGTAGCAGGACAACTCGAACGTCGTACCCTCGTGGCCACGGTCCAAGGTCCCGCGGGTGACAGAGCCTCTGCCGGCGTGGGTGCGTATTCCGCCCAGCACATCGTCAATGTTCGCGTACACGCGGGTCACGGGAGGACCCTGCAGGGATCCGGCCAGGTAACAGTACTGGCAGTGGGCGGGGCAACCCTTGGCGAGGTCGATGCGCCAGTCAGCGCTCGGCGGGATTGGCTGCGGTTTGAGGACGCTGGGCGGGGCCACGACCACCGCAAGCGTGTTCTTCGCGGACGCGTACGTTTCGCGCTCACTGGCACCGCGCAGCCCTGTCAAGGCGTTCCCTGGCAGGAACCGGACATCGTCAACACCGGCACGCTCGCAGCGCCGAAGGATGTCAGCTGTGTGGGGCAGGTCTGCTGCGGCCCTCGTGATCAGCACGTGTTTGGGAACCCATAAACGGGTGGGAGAAAGTGTGGTCAGGTCCGATTCCTGAAGAGTCATCATTGCCTTTAACAACAATGATGATGGTGCGGTTGTTCCACGTATTTTCCCCGGAATACCCTAAAGGCGAGGTAAGAGTCCGTGGAAAACTACGACGAATTTAGTCCGCTCACCAGGACTCTTTCGTTGCTCCCCGCACCACCTGCCGTGCCGCGCGACCGATTATTGAGCTGTACGTCGGGTAGGCAAACTTCACGCGTGCAAGGGTGGCCACGTCTGTGCCGGCGGCCATTGCGGACGCAACTGCCTGGATGACCTCGACTGCGTTCTCGCCAACCGCGTGTGCGCCGAGTATCAGCTCCCGGTGCCGGTCCGTAACCAGTTTCAGAAACCCCTGCTCCCGGTCATCGATGATGGGACGTTCCACCGACGCATAGGGAACGACGACGACGGCGCACTCCGCGTCGCGTTCCCTGGCCTTCGCCTCGGTGAGGCCCACTCCGGCGTAGTCCGGGTCCGTGAACCCGCCCTCCGGCAGCAGGTGGTGCGGCGTGGTCCGGCGCGCTCCCAGGACGGCATTCTCTGCGGCAGTCTCACCCTCAAAGACAGCGGCCTGTACCAGCATGGACGTCCCGTTCGCGTCTCCGGCAACAAAAATGTGCGGGACGTTGGAGCGAAGGTAGTTGTCCACCGGGATAGCTCCCCTCCCAGCGGCGACGCCTGCCGCCTCCAGACCGAGGCCGTCAATATTCGCCGGCCAGCCGGCAGCCATGATCACTGCATCCACCTGTGCCGACTGCGCGCCGTCCCCGCCCTGCCAGCGGATTTCCAGGCCTCCGCCGTCGTGCTTCTCAATGCCATCCACACCACGGATGCCGACATCCACGTTCACGCCGCGGTCACGGAAGCCTTCCGTGACCGCCATGGAGACGTCATCGTCCTCGGTGGTGAGGATGCGCGGTGCGAGGTCCAAAAGGGTAACGTGCGATCCAAGGGCATCGAAGATCGTGGCCAGCTGCGCACCGGTGTGGCCGCCGCCGATAATTGCGACGGAGCTGGGAAGTTCAGGAAGGTCCAAGACTTCGTGAGGCAGCACGGCGTGCTCCGCGCCCGGGATGGGCAGCCTCCGGGCACTTCCGCCCACACACAGGATGACCGAAGCAGCGGTAACCGGGCGCCCGCCGATCAACATTTCCTGCGGCCCGCTGAACGCTGCATCCCCTTGAAGGAACGTGATGTCCAGTTGCCGCATGGCCTCGTTGTACGCTTTGGCGTCAAGTACGCGGTCCACGGTTGATCGCACCCGCCGGACCAGCTGCGGCCAGTCCACCGCAGGCTCGTGGACCACAATTCCGTAGTCCCGGGCGGTGCGCACTTCCCTGTACAACCGCGCAGTCTTCGCCAGCACCCGCGTGGGCACGCAACCTGAGTTCACGCAAGTGCCGCCCAGCCGGGCACGCTCAACAACGGCGGTACGCGCACCGAGCTCCGCTGCCCGTGTTGCGGCAGCCATGCCCGCCGGTCCGGCTCCGACTACCAGGACATCAAAATCCATAACGCCTCCCTTGGCACCCATCCTGCCCCATGCGGCACGCACTTCGTCAGGGGGAACGCAGATCGGCCTGGCGCTCGCCGTCGTCGATCTGCTTGTCCTGGCCTTCTGGGCGGGTCACGTGCTCGGCAGAAGAACGCACTCCAAGGAGCAGGAACTTCTTCGCAGAAAATTGGAGGGGTGCAGTGGTGGCTTTCTGCGTCAAAATGGCAAGGTACAGCACCGGCACAGCCAACCCAAGGAGGAGTCTGATGAGCCACGTAACAACCAGTCCTGAGGCAGCAGCCGCGGCGCAAAGCCTTTTCCGGGTTGCGCTTGGAGGTGTTCTTATTGCTCACGGATCCCAAAAACTCTTTGGGTGGTTCGGCGGGGGAGGGCTCGAAGGTACCAGCAAGGGCATGCACGCCATGGGTTTCCGTCCCGCAAAACCCAGCGCAATCCTCGCCGGTGTAGGTGAAGCTGGAGCAGGTGTTGCCTTGGCCCTGGGCCTGGCTACCCCTGCCGCCGGCGCCGCCGCTGCAACCACGATGGGTGTGGCTGCAAGCGTTCACGCGCCGAACGGCTTTTTTGCCACTGAGGGCGGCCTGGAGTACCCGGCGGTGCTGGGTTTGGCGGCAGTGGCGTTCACTATCGGTGGTTCCGGCCCCTTCTCCCTGGACGCACTAACCGGTCACGTGCTGGACCGGCCCTGGATGCGCGCCACCGCCCTGGCTGTGATCCCCGCAGCCATGGGCATCCAGATTTACCGCCGGCGCAAGGCCCTGGCAGCCGACGCGCAGGCGCCGACTGTAGCTACCGCGCCGGAAGAAGGCTGACGGAAGCCGGCGCGCCGCGACTGTCAACGGCGGGGGACATCCCGCTGTCGTCCACTTGCGATGGGCGGCCGGGTAAGGGACAGAATTCCCGAACCATCGGACGGTAATTTTGCATCCCGCGCCCTAACACGGTAACGTGTGAGCCGTGTCACCGAACAGTGGCATGTGCTGATGATCTGCGGCGGGAGAGTCCTGCCGGTACGTTCTGCAGGCGCCGTAGGAGCAAATCCTCCCCAGGAATCTCTCAGGCCCACGTACCGCCGCGGCAAGGCAACTCTGGAAAGCAGTCCGGGCAACCGGGCTCACCGACGGTGCAAGTGGCGCTCTGCAAAACGCAGGGCAACGCAAAACTCTCAGGTCCGATACAGAGCGGGGAGGAACCCGAATCAACGTGGAGCTTAGGCGCCACCTGAATTATGGAGTTCCTCTCATGACGGTTCATTCGTCCCCTACCACCTTCGCAGACCGCCATATCGGCGCGCGCCGCCAGTCCGACATCGACACCATGCTCAAGGCCGTTGGCTACGACAGCGTTGATGGCCTCGTTGACAGTGCGGTCCCAGATTCCATCCGCCAGGACACGCCGCTCACCCTCGAAAGCGCCTTGAGCGAAGTCCAGGTCCTCGCCGAGCTCCGCAAGCTTGCGGGCAAGAACAAGATGGCCGTGCAGATGATCGGCCAGGGCTACTACGACACCGTGACTCCGCCGGTGATCCGCCGCAACATCCTCGAAGCACCCGCCTGGTACACCGCCTACACGCCGTACCAGCCCGAGATCTCCCAGGGCCGGCTCGAGGCGCTGCTGAACTTCCAGACCATGGTCCAGGACCTCACCGCACTCCCGGTGGCCAACGCCTCCCTCCTCGACGAGGCAACCGCAGTCGCCGAAGCAGTCCTCCTGATGCGTAGGGCCAACAAGTCCAAGACGGCCAAGGATGGCAAAACTGTCCTCGACGCCGACCTCCTCCCGCAGACCATCGCCATCGTGCTGGGCCGCGCCGAAGCCCTCGGCTTCGAGGTGGAAATCGCCGACCTCACGGACGGCCTGCCCGACGGCGACATCAACGGCGTGGTCCTCCAGCAGCCCGGCGTCTCCGGCCGCGTCTGGGACCAGTCCGCCGTCATCGCCGAGGCGAAAGACCGCGGCGCGCTGGTCACCGTCGCCGCCGACCTCCTGGCCCTCACCCTCATCACCCCGCCGGGCGAGCAGGGCGCGGACATCGCCGTCGGCTCCACCCAGCGCCTGGGCGTCCCGCTGTTCTTCGGCGGTCCGCACGCAGCCTACATGGCCGTCCGCCAGGGCATGGAGCGCACCCTTCCGGGCCGCATCGTCGGTGTGTCCAAGGACGACGCCGGTGTCCCCGCCTACCGCCTGGCCCTCCAGACCCGCGAGCAGCACATCCGCCGCGAGAAGGCCACCTCCAACATCTGCACCGCGCAGGCGCTGCTGGCTATCGTTTCGTCGTTCTACGCCGTCTACCACGGCCCCGACGGACTGAAGGCCATCGCCGAAACCGTCCACAACAACGCCCGCGCCCTGGCCACCACGCTGAAGATTGCCGGCCGCGAACTGGTGTCCGAGAGCTTCTTCGACACCGTCACCGTCCGCGTGCCCGGCAAGGCCGCCAAGGTGATCACCGCCGCCGAAGCCCGCGGCATCAACCTGCGCCTCATGGATGCGGACACAGTTGGCGTGTCAGTCGATGAAACCACGACGCCGGAGGTGCTCTCCGCGGTTGCTGTCGCCTTTGGCGCCGGTCCGGTTGTGGAGGCGTCCGGGTTCGAACTGCCCGAACCGGTGCTGCGCACCTCCACCTACCTGCAGCACCCGGTGTTCAACACCCACCGCTCTGAAACACAGCTGCTGCGTTACATCCGCCGGCTCTCGGACCGGGACCTGGCGCTGGACCGCACCATGATCCCGCTGGGCTCCTGCACCATGAAGCTGAACGCCACGGCCGAGATGGAAGCTATCTCCTGGCCGGAGTTCGCCTCCATCCACCCGTTCGCTCCGGATTCCCAGACCGA
Organism: Arthrobacter sp. sptzw32; assembly: GCF_059089735.1. NCBI lineage: Bacteria > Bacillati > Actinomycetota > Actinomycetes > Micrococcales > Micrococcaceae > Arthrobacter > Arthrobacter sp. sptzw32. The sequence continues at coordinate 322,058 of NZ_JBNHEZ010000004.1, forward strand.
GGGCTGGCGTGAGCTGATTTCCGGGCTTGAAGCGGATCTTGCGGAGATCACCGGGTACGACCAGGTGTCCATCCAGCCGAACGCCGGCTCCCAGGGTGAGCTCGCGGGCCTGCTTGCCATCCGGGGCTACCACCACTCCCGCGGCGAGGCCCAGCGCAATGTCTGCCTGATCCCGGCGTCAGCCCACGGCACCAACGCCGCGTCCGCCGTCCTCGCCGGCATGAAGGTGGTTGTGGTGGCCACCGCAGCCGACGGCACCATCGACCACGCCGACCTGGAAGCCAAGATTGAGGCCCACAGGGACGTCCTTTCGGCCATCATGATCACCTACCCGTCCACCCACGGCGTATACGATTCCGATGTTCGCGAAGTCTGCGACGCCGTCCACGCCGCCGGCGGCCAGGTGTACGTTGACGGTGCAAACCTGAACGCTTTGGTTGGCCTCGCACAGCCGGGCAAGTTCGGGGGCGACGTCTCCCACCTGAACCTGCACAAGACCTTCTGCATTCCGCACGGCGGCGGCGGCCCCGGCGTCGGCCCGGTTGCAGCCAAGGCGCACCTGGCGCCGTTCATGCCGGGTGACGCGAACAAGGCAGCGCACGAGGAGGGGCACGGCGTCGCAATCTCCGCTTCGCGCTTCGGCTCCGCGGGCGTGCTCCCGATCTCCTGGGCCTACGTGAAGCTGATGGGCGGGCAGGGCCTCACCGAGGCAACCAAGTCCGCGCTGCTCGCCGCGAACTACGTGGCGGCACGCCTAAACGAGCACTTCCCCGTCCTCTACACGGGTACCAGCGGGCTGGTTGCCCACGAGTGCATCCTGGACCTGCGCGAGCTCACGGCCAAGACCGGCGTCACCGCCGAGGACGTGGCCAAGCGCCTCATCGACTTCGGCTTCCACGCCCCCACGCTGTCCTTCCCCGTGGCCGGCACCCTGATGGTGGAGCCCACCGAGTCCGAGGACCTCGCGGAGATCGACCGGTTCATCGAAGCCATGATCATCATCCGCAAGGAAATCGACCAGGTGGCTGCCGGTGACTTCACTGTGGAGAAGTCCCCGCTGCGCAACGCACCCCACACGGCAGCCGCCGTCGTCTCCTCCGAATGGAACCGGACCTACCCGCGTGAGCAGGCTGCATTCCCCCTGGCCTCGCTCCGGCAGGACAAGTACTTCCCGCCGGTGGGCCGCATCGACGGCGCAGCAGGGGACCGCAACCTGGTCTGCTCCTGCCCACCACTTTCAGAGTTTGAGAACTAAGGAATTTGTGATGACGGAGAACTACACCGCGCTGTACGAGCAGCACAAGATTGCCGGGGCATCCTTCACCGATTTCGGTGGCTGGCAGATGCCCCTGAAGTACAGCTCCGAACTGGCTGAGCACCACTCCGTGCGCAACGCCGCCGGCCTGTTCGATCTCTCCCACATGGGTGAGGTCTGGGTCACCGGCCCCGACGCAGGAGCCTTCCTGGACTACGCCCTGGTTGGCAAGCTGTCCGCCGTGGCTGTGGGCAAGGCCAAGTACACGCTGATCTGCCAGGAAAACGGCGGCATCATCGATGACCTCATCACGTACCGCCTTCCCGCGGCTGCGGACGGAACAGCGAAGTACCTCGTGGTTCCCAACGCGGGCAACGCCAAAGCAGTGGCCGCGGCCCTGGCCGAGCGGGCTGCCAACTTTGATGTCACCGTCGAGGACGTCAGCGCGGAGACCTCGCTGGTCGCTGTGCAGGGACCGAACGCGGCGGCCATTTTGCTGGCACTGGTTCCGACTGAGCAGCACCCGCTGGTGACGGAACTGAAGTACTACGCGGCCGTTGAGGTAGGCATCGCGGTCAACGGTACTGTCCAGGAGCTGCTGCTGGCCCGCACCGGCTACACCGGCGAGGACGGCTTCGAAATCTATATCCCCAACGAGGATGCACCCGGACTGTGGAACGCCCTGCTGGAGGTCGGCGCCGGGCACGGCCTTATCCCCGCTGGCTTGGCCTGCCGAGATTCGCTCCGCCTGGAAGCCGGCATGCCGCTGTACGGCAACGAACTCTCCCGCGAGGGCAACCCCTACGCCGCCGGCCTGGGCCCCGTTGTTTCGCTGGCCAAGGAATCGGACTTCATCGGCAGGGCCGTGCTGGCCGAACTCAATGCACTGGGCGCCGGTTCCACGTCCGGCCGCAGGCTCGTGGGGCTCAAAGGTTTGGGCCGCCGCGCCGGCCGCAGCCACTACCCGGTCCTCAAGGACGGCAACGTCGTGGGCGAGGTGACCTCCGGCCAGCCAAGCCCCACTTTGGGGTACCCGATCGCCCTGGCCTACGTCGACGTCGAACACTCCAACCCCGGCACCGCCCTGGAGATTGACCTCCGCGGCAAGCCGGAGCCGTTCGAGGTAGTGCCGCTCCCGTTCTACAAGCGCCAGCAGTAGCGACGCTCTCTCACTTGATGCGCGTTCTGTCCCAACGCCCACTCACTTGATGCGCCTTTTGGCCTGACGCTCTCTCACTTGACACACCTACCTAAGGAAACACACATGGCAAAAGTTGTTGCTGAACTGAAGTACTCCGCCGAGCACGAGTGGGTTGCTGCTGACGGATCCGGCCCTGCCAACATTGGTATTTCGGCCGTCGCAGCCGAAGCGCTGGGCGACATCGTCTACGTGGACCTGCCCGAGGTGGGCTCCACGGTGACCGCGGGGGAGACCTGCGGCGAGGTTGAATCCACCAAGTCCGTCTCGGACCTTTATGCGCCTGTCACCGGCGAGGTGGTGGAGACCAACGACGAAGTGGTTTCCGACCCCGCCCTGATCAACAACGATCCGTACGGCGCCGGCTGGCTCTTCAAGGTAGCCGTGACCGAAGAGGGTCCGCTGCTGTCCGCTGAAGAGTACGCTGCAGCAAACGGCGGCGAGCTGTGAGCGGCGCGGGCATGACGGCCACGGCAGCTTTCGAGCAGGTGGTCTCCCCGTCCCTGGACGCGGACTTGTCCGCCCTGGATCCTGAGATCGCAGCGAAGATCGACGACGAACTGACCCGCCAGCGTGACGGCCTGGAGATGATCGCGTCGGAGAACCACACCGCCGTCGCCGTCATGCAGGCGCAGGGTTCGGTGCTGACCAATAAGTACGCCGAAGGCTACCCAGGCAAGCGCTACTACGGCGGCTGCGAGCACGTGGACGTTATTGAACAGCTCGCCATCGACAGGATCAAGGCATTGTTCGGCGCGGAGTTCGCCAATGTGCAGCCGCACTCCGGTGCGCAGGCCAACGCCTCGGTGATGCACGCGCTGATCAAGCCGGGCGACACCATCATGGGCCTGAACCTTGCCCACGGCGGACACCTCACGCACGGCATGAAGATCAACTTCTCCGGCAAGCTCTACAACGTGGTGCCCTACGGCGTCCGCGAGGACACCCACACCGTTGACATGGCCGAGGTGGAGCGCCTGGCCCAGGAGCACAGGCCCGCGCTGATCGTGGCCGGCTGGTCCGCCTACGCCCGGCAGCTGGACTTCGCCGAATTCCGCCGCATCGCCGACTCCGTAGGCGCCTACCTGATGGTGGACATGGCCCACTTCGCCGGGCTTGTGGCCGCGGGACTGCACCCCTCACCGGTGCCGCACGCGCACGTCACCACGTCCACCACGCACAAAACCCTCGCAGGCCCACGCGGCGGCATCATCCTGAGCAACGACGCCGACATCGCCAAGAAGATCAACTCGGCTGTGTTCCCGGGCCAGCAGGGCGGTCCGCTGGAACACGTCATCGCCGGCAAGGCCGTAGCGTTCAAGATCGCCGCGTCCGACGAGTTCAAGGAACGGCAGGAACGCGTCCTGGCCGGCGCCCGGATCCTGGCCGAGCGCCTGGTCCAGCCGGACGTCACCGCCAAGGGCATCAGCGTGGTTTCCGGCGGCACTGATGTGCACCTGGTCCTGGTGGACCTGCGCAACTGCGAGCTTGACGGCCAGCAGGCCGAGGACCGCCTTGCGGCCATCGATATCACCGTCAACCGCAACGCCGTCCCGTTCGACCCGCGCCCGCCCATGGTCACCTCCGGCCTCCGCATCGGCACCCCCGCCCTTGCCACCCGGGGCTTCGGCGAAGCTGCCTTCCGCGAGGTTGCGGACATCATCGCCGAGGCTTTGACGGCCGACGCCGGCACGGACCTTTCGGGGTTGCGCGCACGTGTGGAGGCCCTTGCCGCCGCCCACCCGCTGTACCCAGGCATCACCAACCTCGCCTAACCCACACCGACCTGCGTCTTTTAGTTAGGAACCAAGCACATGGCTGTTGGCGTTTTTGATCTCTTCTCCATCGGTATTGGCCCCTCCAGCTCGCATACCGTGGGGCCGATGCGGGCCGCCGCCGTGTTCGCGGAGGAGCTCAAGGGCCTCGGCAAGCTGGCGGAGGTGGCGTCGTTGCGGGTTGACCTGTATGGGTCGCTCGCGGCGACGGGCCATGGGCATGGGACGATGACGGCGATCCTGCTGGGGCTGGAGGGGTTCCATCCGGAGCTGATCCTGCCCGATGAGGTGGAGGAGCGGCTGGCGGCCATTGCAGAGACGGGGATGCTGCAGTTGGCTGGTGCGGTGGCCCTGCCGTATGGAGTGAAGGACATGGTGCTGCGGCCGTTGACCGTCCTGCCGCGGCACACCAACGGGATGACGTTCACCGTGTCCGACGCCGGCGGCAACGTCCTGCATACGGCGACGTTCTTTTCGGTGGGCGGCGGGTTCATTGTCCGGGAGGGTGAGGAGGACGCGGCGCGGCAGGAGCTGGAGGAGTCCAAGAAGGAGCTGCCGTTGCCGTTCCGGACCGCTGCGGAGCTGTTGGAGCATTGCCGGGAGACCGGCCTGGGTATCAGTGATGTGATGCGGGTGAACGAGGAGGACAGCCGTTCGGAGGAGGAGATCCGGGCGGGCCTGTTGCATATCTATTCGGTGATGGAGGGCTGCGTGGCGACGTCCTTGAAGCGTGAGGGTGTGCTGCCCGGGGGGTTGAAGGTCCGCCGCCGGGCCCCTGACTGGTATGACCGGCTGCGGAAGGAAAGTGCCCGCCCGGCCGGGGAGGGCCAGGACGGTGAGGTCCAGGAGGGGGAGTTCCATGACCCGAAGTATTGGCAGGAGTGGGTGAACTTGATTGCCCTGGCGGTGAATGAGGAGAACGCCTCCGGCGGCCGGGTGGTCACCGCGCCTACGAACGGTGCGGCGGGGATCATCCCGGCGGTGCTGTACTACGCGCTGCATTTTGCGCCGGGGATGGAGAACGCCAGCCAGGAGGACCGTGAGGATGTGGTGGTGAAGTTCCTGCTGGCTGCCGGTGCTGTCGGGGTGCTGTACAAGGAGCAGGCTTCGATCTCGGGGGCTGAGGTGGGGTGTCAGGGCGAGGTGGGTTCGGCGTCGTCGATGGCCGCGGCGGGCCTGGCTGAGGTGATGGGTGGTACCCCGGCGCAGGTGGAGAACGCGGCCGAGATCGCGATGGAGCATAACCTGGGCCTGACGTGTGATCCGATTGGCGGGCTGGTGCAGGTGCCCTGCATTGAGCGGAACGCGATCGCCGCTGCGAAGGCGATCAACGCGGCGAAGATGGCGCTCTGGGGTGACGGCTCCCACCGGGTGTCCCTGGATGAGGTCATTGTGACCATGCGCGAGACCGGCAAGGACATGAGCTCCAAATACAAGGAAACGGCCATGGGCGGACTCGCCGTCAACGTGGTGGAATGCTGAAGAAAGAAGAACAATGACATTGGCACCTGAAGGCCGGAAGATGCTGCGGATCGAGCAGCGCAACTCGGCTGTCCCGGTGGAGCGGAAGCCGGAGTGGATCAAGGCCAAGGTCCAGATGGGCCCGGAGTTCGTGGGCCTGAAGAACTTGGTGAAGAAGGAAGGCCTGCACACGGTGTGCGAGGAGGCCGGCTGCCCCAACATCTTTGAGTGCTGGGAGGACAAGGAAGCCACGTTCCTGATCGGCGGCTCTGAATGCACGCGGCGGTGTGATTTCTGCCAGATCGATACCGGCAAACCGTCCCCGGTGGACCGGTTCGAACCCACCAAGGTCGCCCGGTCCGTGCAGTCGATGCAGCTGCGCTACGCCACCGTCACCGGCGTGGCCCGCGATGACCTCGAGGACGAGGGCGTGTGGCTGTACGCCGAAACGGTCCGCAAGATCCACGAGCTGAACCCCGGCACCGGCGTCGAACTGCTGATCCCGGACTTCTCGGGCAAACCCGAGCACATCGCCGCGATCTGCGATTCCCGGCCGGAGGTGTTCGCGCACAACGTCGAGACCGTGCCGCGGATTTTCAAGCGGATCCGGCCCGCGTTCCGCTACGAGCGGTCCCTTGATGTGATCACGCAGGGCCGGAACCTGGGCATGGTGACCAAGTCCAACCTGATCTTGGGCATGGGCGAAACCCGCGAGGAAATCTCCGAAGCCCTCCGGGACCTGCACGAGGCCGGCTGTGACCTGATCACCATCACCCAGTACCTGCGCCCGAGTGAGCGGCACCTGCCGGTGGACCGCTGGGTCAAGCCGCAGGAATTCGTGGACCTCCAAAACGAGGCCACCGAGATCGGCTTCCTCGGCGTCATGTCCGGACCCCTGGTCCGTTCCTCCTACCGGGCCGGCCGGCTCTGGGCCACCGCGATGCGGAAGAAAGGCTGGGAAATCCCCGCCGAACTGGCCCACATTGAGTCCTCCGGCACCACCCGCCAGGAAGCCAGCTCACTCCTGGCCGCCACAGCCTAAGTGTCCCCGCAGGCAGCCCAAACCTGCCGCCCGGCGCCCTGATGTTGAAAGAGGACCAATGACGTTCCCCGTCAGAATCGAAATCATCCCTGCCCAGGGAATCATTGAGCGGGTCCAGGCGCTGGTGCCCAGGACCACCCCGCTCAGCGTGACCTGCCTGCCGCACCATGGCATCGAGCGCACCATGCGCGCCGCCGTGGAGCTGTCCGATGCCGGCTTCAAGGTTATCCCGCACCTCGCCGCCCGCGGCATCCGCACCCGTGCCGAACTGACCGAGATTGTCCGCGGCTGCGACGCGGCCGGCATCCGCGAAGTCTTCGTTATCGGGGGAGACCGGAAACAGCCCGCCGGGATTTATGACTCGGCCCTTCCGGTCCTCAAGGACATCACACAGTACAGCAGCGGGATGATGCGGGCGGGTGTTGCCGGCTACCCGGAAGGCCACCCGTCAATCAGCCCCGTGGACCTGCTGGACGGCCTTTTGGCGAAGCAGCACCTGGCCTCCCACATCGTCACCCAGATGTGCTTCGCCGCAGAAAAGATCCATGACTTCGCGGCGCTGCTGCGCCGCGAAGGCGTCCACCTGCCCGTCTGGGCGGGCGTGGCCGGCTCCGTCCCGCGGACCAGGCTCGTGGCACTGTCCACGCAAATCGGCGTCGGAAGTTCCCTGAAGTTCCTCAGCCGCAAGGGCCCTCTGGCCCGCAAACTCCTGAGCGGCGACCGCTACTCGCCGGACAGCCTGATTGCCGGCCTGGCAACCCAGCCCGGCGACATCGCCGGGATCCATCTTTACAGCTTCAACAGCCTTGACTCCCAGCCCGCGGGCTTCCGGTCGGAGCTGGGGCAGGACATGGACACTGAAGCGTCGGTCCGTCATTGGGAGTGAGGTTGACGGGGTGAAGAAATGATGGAAAACCCGTCCCGGCTTGATCATCTGGCTGGCAATGGACGGCTGGCAGAAACCCCGGATGTTCCTCAAGGAGGACTATGTACAAGTGGAAGTCGCGGCATAAGGCGCCACAGGCTCGAAGCAGACGGCGCCTGCGGCTGGAAGCGTGGGCGGTAGGTGCCACCTTCCTTGTCCTGATTACGGTCACCGTTGCGCAGTCGCTGTCCTTCGCGCCCTGAGGCGACGCGGACGGGGACCCCGACACAAAGGAAGCGCACGACGGGCGGGAGGTTCCGCCGTCGTCCGCCTTGCCTTAAGCGGTTGGCACATTGACCGCCCGCCGGTAACCGGCAACGATGAGGTATGACTGACTTCGCTGATACCGCCGGTGCCCCTTTTGATGACGATGACAGCGTGGAGGAGGTTGATGGCGTGGAAACTGCGGAAAGCATCGCAGAAGAGGTCAAAGACGAGATCCGCCTGGGCCACGTCCAGGACGACGTAAGCCATGTGCTCGAGGAGCGGTTCGATGAGGCCGGCATCGAGCTTCGGCCCGAAGCCGTGGACGAGCTCGCCGAGGAAATCGAAAAGGACGTCTCGAGCTAGCCAATTTTGCGGGCTGTGCGGGCCTGAAACGGCAGGGAACAACCTGGATTAGTGCGCTGGCCGTGTTGGGCGCATGGCTTTTCGAAGTCATACCGGTGATCCAGGTGGCCCGCACTTGACTTGCTGGAAAACGGAAGCGGGCGACGGCGGGTGGAAACCCGCCGTCGCCCGTCCTCGCTTGGATAAGCTGCTAGTCCTCGTAGGTGTTGGCGATGTAAACATCGCAGGGGGCGTTGTGCGCCACGCTGTTGGCGACGCTGCCGAGGAGCCGGCCAATGCCGCGCATTCTGCGGTTGCCCACCACGATCACCCGCGCGTCGAGGCGGATGGCTTCCTTAATCAGGGCATCAGCCGGTTTGCCCCGGGCAGCGGAGTGCGTGATTTCCAGCCCTTGCGCTGAATTGCCCAGGGCCTTCGCGACGTGTTCGGCGCTGTCGGCGTTCGAGACCCTGACCGTGTCCGAGCCGCTGCCGAAGGTCTCGGCGTTCTCCGTCTCGAAAGCGGTCACCACATGAAGCGACGCACCCAGCGAGGCTGCCAGGTCCCGGGCAGCCTCCGCCGCCTTCCTGGCCGACTCGCTGCCGTCCACTCCTACAACGACTACTCCGCTCATCTTTGCTCCTTCGTCCCTTGTTGCGGCTTACGTTTCCCTGGCCAGTCTAGAGAACTTGAGGCTGAAGACCCTACGGCAGGACTTCAGGTTCGGCCTCAGCACCGTCGTCCAGTGTCCGCCCCTCCGGTAGCCTGTTGGGATGGCGCGTGGAGTGACGGATTTGGGCGCAGAGGGCATCCTGCTGGCCGGAGCAGGCCGTGCCATCCTGCTGCAGCTCGCTGACCCTGCGGTGGGCAGGGGCGTTGCCGAGCACAGCAGCTTCACGGACCGTCCCATCGACAGGCTGACGGGCACACTCACGTACGTCTACGCAGTTGTGTACGGCACGGACGACCAGCTCAAAGAGGTCCGCCGCCGGGTGAACCGGGCCCACGTTCCTGTGCGCCGGGCGGCTGATGAAGATTCCCCGGGCTACAACGCCTACAACGCCGAGCTGCAGCTGTGGGTGACGGCGACGCTTTACGACACTGCCCACACCATCATCGAGAAAATCTACGGACCGCTTGACGACGAATCCGCCGATGCGATGTACCGTGACTACGCAAAAATCGGCACGGCCCTGCAGCTTCCGGAGCGGATGTGGCCAAAGGACCGGGCAGCGTTCCGCCGCTACTGGGATGAGCGCATCCGCACACTGCGCGCCGATGAAAACGCCGTGCGGGTGGGCCGCGGCCTCCTCTACCCGGAGCGCGCGGCTCGCTGGCACCGCGCGGGCATGCCGGCCGCCAGGTTCCTCACGGCCGGGCTCCTTCCGCACCAGCTGCGCCAGGACTTTGGACTGCCCTGGAGCGACCGCCACGAGCGCCGCTTCCACCGCACCATGCACGTCCTGGCCCTGACCTACCCGAAGCTGCCGCAGGGCATCCGGCACTGGTTCAAGAACTACTGCTTGAACCAGTTGGCAACCCAGCAATAGATAAGCCCTCCAAGCAAGATAAGCTTGCTTACTAAATTCGGGTAAGCGGCAGGAGGGCTCAGGAAACATGGTTGCAGCGAAGGATCTGCCGGAAGCCGGGGTGAGCGGCGAAGTTCAGCAGGACCGCTTTGTGGGCGGACAGGACCTCACCCGGTGGAATACCAAACCTGGCCGGCTCCTGGCCTCCACGGTTCAGCGGATCAGCGCACTTTTGGGTTCGCATGCCGCATTGGTCCTCATACTTTCCGCCGGGGCGGCCCTGGCCGTTGCGCTGGCCGCCGTGTTCGCTGAGGTGTATGAATCCGTAGTCGAGGCCGACGGCGTCGCGGGACTGGATCATCCGGTCCTGGACAGTGCCAAAACACTGCGGTCCCCGGCCCTGGACGCTATTATCACCGGCTACACGGACGTCGGCGGGACGGTGGGCATGCCCGTGCTGGCGCTGGCCATCATGATCGGGCTGGCGTTGAAGCGGCGGTCCGTGACACCTGTCATCCTGATGCTGGTTGCCGGGCTGGGGTCCCTTCTGATGACCATCGCCGGCAAGGAGCTGGTGGGCCGCACCAGGCCGGACCTTGCCGACGCGGTTCCGCCGTACGAATACTCGGCGTCATTCCCCAGCGGCCACTCATTGAATTCGGTGGTGATCGCCGGAATCGTGGCGTACCTGATCATCCTCCGCCTCAAGTCCGCCCGCGCCCGTGTCCTGACCGGCGTGGCAGCAGGCATCTTCGCGCTCACCATGGGGCTGAGCCGTGTCTACCTCGGGCACCACTGGCTCACCGATGTCCTGGGCGCCTGGGCGCTCGGAGCGGCCTGGCTGGCACTGGTCATCACCGCCCACCGCCTCTACCTCACCAGCCGGGTGCACCAGCCTGATCTGCCGGTTCAGCGGGAGGGCAGGACGGCGGCGCCCGGTAGCGTTGGTGCCTCAGAACGCTGATCCGATCGAGGCGAGCTGGGGCGCACGGTCGCCGGCAAAAGGGTTCTCGGGGCGCGCCAGGCCGTAGTGCTCCCGCAGCGTGTGGCCGGAGTATTCGGTGCGGAACAGCCCCCGCTCCTGCAGTATGGGCACCACCTGGTCCACGAACGTCTCAAGCCCTGAAGGCAGCACCGGCGGCATGATGTTGAAGCCGTCCGCAGCGCCGCCGTCGAACCATTCCTGGATGGCGTCCGCCACCTGGATGGGGGTTCCGGTGAACGTCCGGTGCCCGCGGCCACCGCCCAACCGGCCAATCAGCTGGCGGACCGTGAGCTGCTCCCGGCGGGCGAGCTGGACAATCAGGGTGTAGCGGCTCTTGGCACCCTCGATCTCGTCCTCGCTGGGCAGGTTATCCGGCAACCGGCGGTCCAGCGGCAGGTCCTCCGGGTCAACGCGCAGGGTCTTGGCGAGCTGGATCCGCGCGTACTCGGGCTTGATCAGCCGGTCCAGCTCCTTTTCCAGTTCCAGGGCCTCCTCCTCCGTGGCGCCGATGACCGGCACGATCCCGGGCAGGATCTTGATGGTTTCCGGATCGCGGCCGGCAGCAGCGGTGCGCGCCTTGAGGTCCCGGTAGAACTCCTGCGCGTCCACGAGGGTCTGGTGCGCGGTGAAGACGGCGTCCGCGTACTGTGCCGCGAGGTCCTTGCCGTCCTCGGAGGAGCCGGCCTGCACGATCAGCGGATGCCCTTGCGGGGAGCGGGGCACATTCAACGGCCCGCGAACTTTGAAGTGCCTGCCCTCGTGGTCGATCACGCGGATCTTCCCGGCGTCACCCCAGACGCCCTCCGACTTGTCCGCGAGCACGGCGTCGTCCTGCCAGCTGTCCCACAGCTTCCGGGCCACCTCAATGAACTCGGCGGCACGCTCGTACCGCACCGCATGGGCAGGCTGATCGTCCACGCCGAAGTTGCGGGCCGCATCCGGTCCCGCGGTGGTCACCACGTTCCAGCCCGCACGGCCGCCGCTGACCCAGTCCACGGAAGCAAAGCGGCGTGCCAGGTTGAAGGGATCGTTATAGGTGGTGGAGGCGGTGGCAATCAGTCCGATGTGCTCGGTGGCGCCCGCGATGGCGGTGAGCAGCACCGTGGGCTCGAGCTTGCCTGCCGGGCGGCGGCCCACCTCGCCGAAGAGCACTGGCGAGTCGGCGAAGAAGATGGAGTCCAGCTTGCCCCGCTCAGCGGTGCGGGCCAGCTGTTTGTAGTGCTCCACGTTGGTGCTGGAATGCGGGTCGCTCTCCGGAAGCCGCCACGACGCCTCGTGGTGGCCAGTGCTCATCAGGAAGGCGTTGAGGTGGAGCCGGCGCTGCTTGGACGGGATGGAGGAAGGGTCTGCGGAAGTCATGAAGTGCTCCTGTGTCAGGCTGTGCGGATGGGAATGTGCAGGGTGTTGGCAGCTCAACCACCGGGTTGGGCATACCGGCGGGGGAACGGGTCAGCGGCCGGCGGCAGGTTCGACGCCGAGATCGGCCAGGAGGTCCCGGCGCAGGGCTTCGTGGCCGGCGGCATCCACGGCTGTTCGGATTTTGAGTGCAACAGTGCGGACGGTGGCGACGCGGCCGCTGTCCAGCACCACGATCCGGTCAGCGAGCGCGATTGCTTCGTCCACATCATGGGTGACCAGCAGGACCGCCGGCCGGTGCGCGGCCACCAGATCCTGGAGCAGTCCGTGCATCCTGATCCGGGTGAGGGCGTCGAGGGCGCCGAACGGTTCGTCCGCCAGGAGCAGTTGCGGTTCGCGGACCAGTGAACGCGCCAGTGCGACGCGTTGTTGTTCACCGCCGGACAGTTCGTGCGGCCAGGACTTTTCCCGGCCGGCGAGCCCCACTTCGGCGAGGGCCCTGCGTGCCCGGGTCCCGGCGTCGTGCTCCCGTAGACCCAGGGTGACGTTGCCCAGCACCGTATCCCAGGGCAGTAGCCGGGAATCCTGGAACACTACGGACACGCGTTCGGGAACGCTGATGACACCGCTGCCGCGGACGTCGTGGTCCAGCCCGGCCAGTGCCCGGAGCAACGTGCTTTTGCCGCAGCCGCTGGGGCCCAGGAGGGCCACAAACTCGCCCGGGGCGATGTCCAGGTCCACGCCGTTCAGGACGCCTTTGGGTCCGAAGCTGCGGATCAGGTTCCGGACGGAGACTGCGCCGGCGGCGGAAGGTGCTGTAGCGGGAGGAGCGACGGCGGTCAGCCCGCCAGGGTGCGCTGCCATGAGAGGGCCTTTCGTTCGATGAAGCGGACGGCGCCGTCGGAGAGCAAGCCGAGGATGCCGTAGACGGCGAGTCCGAGGACGATGATGTTGGTTTGGCCATAGGTGCGGGCGAGCTCCATCATGTAGCCGATGCCGCTGGTGGCGTTGATTTGCTCCACCACCACCAGGGACACCCAGGCGCCGGTGACCGCGAAGCGCAGCCCCAGGAAGAAGCCGGGCAGGGCGCCGGGGAGGACCACTTTGCGGATGAAGGCCGCGCGGCTCAGCCCCACCGTTTGGGCAAGCTCCACGTAACGCAGGTCAATCCCGCGCAGCCCGGCATGCGTCTGAAGGTAGATGGGGACGAACACGCCGAGGGTGATGGTGAGGACCTTCATGGTCTCGTCAATGCCGAACCACAGGATGAGCAGCGGAATCAGGGCGAGGCCGGGGATGGCGCGCTTGATCTGCACCGGCCCGTCGATAAGCGCCTCGCCCACACGGCTCAGCCCGGCGAGGAGGGCCAGCACCGTGCCCGTGACGATGCCGAGAAAGAGCCCCAGTCCGGCTCGTTGGGCCGAGATGGCGAGGTTTTCCTGCAGGCGGCCGTCGGCGAGGAGTTCACCGGCCGTGGCCACGACGGTCCAGGGCTCGGACAGGACCCTGGGGTCCAGCAGCCCTGTCGCGGAAGAAACGGTCCAAAGTACCAACAAAGCTGACGGGCCGAGCAGCCATGCCAGCGGTGGTCGTCGTCCCGGCCCCAGCCGGCGGCCCGTAGGCCGTACGTCGGGACGTGCGGTGAGCGCCGGATCCAGGTGGGGTTCGACGGCTGGACGTTCCAGGACAGAGGCGGCGCTCACGCGGTGCCTCCTTTGGCGGCCGCGGCAAAGGCCGTACCGGCGATGGCCTCGTAGCGGTTGTCGTAAAGGTCCGCGGCCTTGAGCTGCGGCTTCTTCTGTTCCCGGGACAGCAGGTCGATGGTCTGCTGGTGCCGTTCGATCGCTTCGGCCCAGGCAGTGGGGAGGTCCCGCTTGCCGGCGGCGTCGATCAGGTACTGGCCGTCCTCCCGGGAGAGGCCCTGGTCCTTGACGTAGTAGCCTTCCAGCCATTGCCCGGGGTGGTCCTCAATCCAGCGCTGGGCCTTGCCCCACGCTTCGACGTACTTGGCCAGGGCTGCGGCCTTGGCGGGGTCGGCCAGGACCTTTGCGGGGGAGTACAGGTGCCCCGGATCATCGCGCAGCCCGTGGCGCAGGGTGGTGCCGCCGTCGGCCTTGTACTTGGCGAGGTAGCGCTTGATCTGCACCCCGCCCAACGGGGCGGCATCCACCTGCTTGCTGGACAGCGCCGACGAGTACGCGTCGCCGTTGCTGGGCAGCTCCACAAGCTTGACGTCCTCCTGCTCCAGCCCGGCCTCTTCAAGGATCCGCAGGACCAGGGCGCCCTGGGCCTGGCCCGGGCTGTAGGCGACCTTTCTGCCGCGCAGCTCCTCCAGTGTGGTGATGCCGGCCCCGGGGGCGATGCCAAGTTCGTACAGCGGGTGGTTCACGGCGTCCTGCCGGTAGGCGCTGGCAATGATGCGTACGTCCAGGCCGGTCCAGGTGGCATGGATCGGCGGAATGTCGGCCACCGAACCGACGTCCAGCGCGTTGGCCCGAAAGGCCTCCGTGGTCTGGGGCCCGCCGGAGATGTTGGCGAATTCCACGTTGATGCCCTCCAGCTCCTTGATGAGGCCGGACAGTTCCAGTGCCACCTTGATGCTGGGATCGCCTACGGTGATGGTGGTCCCGGCCGGCACGGAGGAGGCCAGCGGGGCGAAGGACGCGGGGCTGGCTTGGTTGCCGGCGGTTGCCGCGCCGCCGCACGCCGTCAGCAGGTTGACGGCGGGAATCGCCAGGAGTGCGCCCAGTGCGCTTCGCCTGGTGAAGGATGGGCGGGAGTGGTGCTGTGGCGGGAAGGACGCTTCGTAGGTCATGGTGGGCCTTTCGGGACGGGGTGAGGAGAGTATCCGGGCACGGTGGATCGACCCGGGACGCGGGAAGGTGCGGTAAAGAAGAAGAAAAGTACCGGCGTCGGACGATGTGGGTGGTGTTCAAGCGGCCTGATCGTTGCCGGTGATTCACCTAAACACGCCTCTCGCCGCCTTGGCCAGCACTGCTTAACGGAAGCTCAACGGGAGGAAACGGCGCTACTTATTGCGCCATTCCGTGGTCAACGCGGGCAACGCAGCGCCACGATCCGCAACTCGGGTTAATGTGACTGGAAGGGGAAATGTGATTGATGGGAGAAGCACATGCGCCACGGGTTAGTCGCTGCGGCAGCCATTGGAACCGCCGTCCTGCTGGCAGGTTGCACTGCCGCCCCGCCGCCTCCCACGCCCACCTCCAGCGCTTCCCCCGAACCGTCATCTTCTGCTCCGGCGTCTTCCGCGCCACCATCTTCTGCGCCGGCAAGTGCACCCGCTCCGGCGGCAGCGGCCCGCATCGGCGGTACGCCGCAGCCGGTGGCCACGGACCTTGACGCTCCGTGGTCGGTGGTATTCCGGGACGGCACGCCACTGGTCAGCGAGCGGAACAGCGGGCGCATCCTCGAGCTTGCACCGGACGGATCGGCGCGGCCCATCGGAACCGTTGAGGGAGTGGCTGCCAGGGGAGAATCGGGCCTGCTGGGCCTTGCCGTGGGCCGGGAGGGCAGCCTGTTCGTCTATTCCACGGGGTCGGACGGCAACCGGGTCCAGCGCTTCTCCGTCACCGGCGAACCAGGCTCATTGTCGCTGGGCCAGCCTGAGACCCTCCTCGATCGCCTGCCGTCGGCGAGCATCCATGATGGCGGCCGGATCGCCTTTGGCCCTGACGGCATGCTGTACGTCACCGCCGGCGACGCGAGCCAGCGGAACAGCGCCCAGGACCGGGACTCCCTGGCCGGGAAAATCCTGCGGATGACTCCGGACGGTGACGTACCCGCCGACAACCCCTTTCCAGGCTCCCTCGTCTATAGCTACGGGCACCGGAATCCGCAGGGCATAGCGTGGGCGGACGACGGAACCATGTTCGCCACGGAGTTCGGCCAGAACACGTGGGACGAACTGAACATCATTCGACCGGGTGCCAACTACGGCTGGCCCACGGTCGAAGGAATTGCGGGACGGGAAGGCTTTGTTGATCCGGTGCAGCAATGGCAGCCCACCGCCGCAAGTCCCAGCGGCATGGCCCATGCAGGCGGGACCCTCTTCATCGCCAACCTCCGCGGCCAGGTCCTGCGGTCCGTTCCCGTTTCCGACCCCTCCACCGCCACAGAACACTTCGGCCGCGAGTACGGCCGGATCCGTGACGTTACAGTGGCCCCGGGCGGGCAGCTGTGGTTCCTGACCAACAACACGGATGGCCGGGGTGACCCCCGGGCCGGGGATGACCGGATCCTGGAAGTACCGTTGTCCCAGGGGTAACGGGTCCGGGGCAAGCGGCGGGCCCGATGCTAGCTCCGTGCTCCCGCCTGGGCCAGGCCAACAATGTTTTCCGTCACGGCCCAGGACGCAAGGAGCTTGAGGGCCTCGTCGGAGGGGCTGCCCGGAGTGGCCGGGTACACCGTCAGGGAGTGCCCCGGATCTTCTTCCAGGCCGAGGACCTGGTAGTTCAGTTCGAGGACTCCCACCACCGGGTGCTGGAAGAACTTGGTGCCGGCGTAGTGGCTGCGGACATTGTGTGCAGCCCAGCGCGTGCGGAATTCGTCGCTGCGCATGGACAGCTCTCCAATAAGCTCGGCGATGCCCTTGTCGTGCGGATTGCGGCCCGCTTCACGCCGCAGTATGGCCACGTTGGCGTTCGCCGCCCGTTCCCAGTCGGTGTAAAAAGCATGGGAACGGGGGTCCAAAAAGATGAACCGGGAGTGGTTCGCCGGCCTGGCAGTGCTCTTATACATGTCGGAGTACAGGGCGTAGCCAAGGGTGTTGGCCGCCACGATATCCATCCTGTTGTTACCGATAAACGCCGGCGCCCCGCTGATGGTGTCCAGCAGGTACTGCAGTTCCGGCCGCACCCCTGACGGAACCGGGGCCGCTGCACGTTTTCGTCCGGACATGTTGGCTGCCCGCGCGAGGTCATAGAGATGGTCGTGCTCAGCGCGGTCCAGCTCGAGGGCCCGCGCGATGGAGTCCAGCACGCTGTCGGAGACGCCGGAGAGATTACCGCGCTCCAGGCGGGTGTAGTAGTCCACGCTGACGCCGGCCAGGCGGGCCACTTCTTCCCGGCGGAGCCCTGGCACGCGGCGCCGCCCGCCGTACGGTTCAATGCCTGCCTGCTCCGGGGTGATACGTCCACGGCGGGTGGACAGAAACTGCCTGACCTCGGATCGGTTATCCATAGGCCAACGTTACGACGAAAGGGGAAGCCCTAAGGGGGTTCTGCCATACCCCGTTTCGGCAGGGCCCTCGCTACCGCTGCCGGTCACCTGTTTGATGTTAATCAACCCTGTAGCATTCAGTTATCCCCCCCAAACCCCACAGGAGAACCATGACCACCGTCAAGGCCTACGCATCCCCGTCCGCCACCGAGGACCTTTTTGCCACCACCATCGAGCGCCGGGAAGTTGGAGCCCATGACGTCCTGATCGAGATCAAGTTCGCCGGCATCTGCCACTCGGACATCCACACTGTCCGCGGCGACTGGGGCCCGCAGCAGTATCCGCTGGTGCCCGGCCACGAAATCGCCGGCATCGTCACCGAGGTGGGCGCCGAAGTAAGCAAGCACAAGGTTGGTGACCGGGTCGGCGTCGGCTGCATGGTCAACTCCTGCCGCGAATGCGCCAACTGCCTGAAGGGCGAGGAACAATACTGCCTCCAGGGCAACGTGGGAACCTACGGCGCCGTTGACCGGGACGGGACCATCACCCAGGGCGGCTACTCCACCCACGTCGTCGTCACCGAAGACTTTGTGGTGACCATTCCCGAAGGCCTGGACCTCGACGTCGCCGCGCCGCTGCTGTGCGCCGGCATCACCACCTACTCCCCTCTGCACCACTGGGGCGCCGGCCCGGGCAAGAAGGTCGCCGTCGTCGGCCTCGGCGGACTTGGCCACATGGCCGTCAAGATCGCCCACGCCATGGGCGCAGAGGTGACGGTCCTGTCGCAGTCGCTGAAGAAGCAGGAAGACGGCCTGCGCCTGGGCGCCGACTCCTACTTCGCCACCAGCGACGAGAACACCTTCACGGAGCTTGCCGGCCACTTCGACCTGATCATCAACACGGTCAGTGCTTCGATCGACATCAGCTCCTACCTGCAGTTGCTGACCCTCGACGGCGCACTGGTCAACGTCGGCGCCCCCGCCGAGCCGCTCCCGGTCAACGCGTTCGCCCTGATCGCCGGCCGCCGCTCCTTCGCCGGTTCGATGATCGGCGGTATCCGCGAAACCCAGGAAATGCTGGACTTCTGCGCCGAGCACGGGATTGGAGCGGAGATCGAGGTTATTCCCGCCGACAAGATCAACGATGCCTACGAGCGCGTCCTCGTCTCGGACGTGCGCTACCGCTTCGTGATCGACACTTCCACCTTCTAATAACAAAACGCATTCGACGGCGGCCGGCTCCCCAAGGGGCGGGCCGCCGTCGGGCTTTAAGCCCCGGGAGCCTTTCTGTTATTGGGCACAACGGTTCGGCGCCAAATTGGCAGCGCCCAGGTCCGGAACCTGCCGGCGGTTCCACAATTGGAGGACAAGTTTCCTGGCCTTTGGAGGGTGACATGCGCAGGTCCGGCGGGCTGCTGCCCGCGTTGATTCTGGTTTCTGTCGTACTTGCCGGATGCGGTCCGCAGGCAGGGCCGCCCACCGCGACAGGCACCGCACCCGGGACCTCAGTATCGCCCAGTACCGAGCCCACTGCCCCCAGCACCGTGGTTTCTTCCCCACCGCCGGCACCCCCGCCCGCCACAGCCCCGCCAGCAACGTCCCCTGCGGTGACCTCTTCGCCCACCGTCACTGCAACGAAGGGTGCCTGGTCCACGTTTACGACCGCGGACGGGCAGTTGGCCTTCGACTATCCGTCCGCCTGGAGCGTCCAGGATCCGGCCGGGGAGTTGCCTGAAGACGGCGGCGCGTTTGCTGAGGTCACTAACGAGGCCGGAAGGCCGGTGGCCACGCTGAGGACCAACATGGCAACGGGATCCACCTGCATGGAAAAGTATCCCTACTCAGAGTTTGAGTCCCAGGAACTTCCTGCGTTGGCTCAGAATGGCGCAGCGCCGCGGTACGTCTTTGAGACCCGCGGAGACGCCAACGCTCCCGGCCCCGCTGATACGCCGGCGGCCGCCTACGGCATCACATCCGTTCCCGCTCCCACCGGCGATTCAGCCTGCGCCATGTTCCACTTTTTCACCTGGCCGCCCACCGCGGCGATGTTCGGGGCGTTCTATGACCCCGTGAACAACCGGACGCCGGGTGCTGAATCCCTGCCATACCTGGAACAGGCCCGGAAGTACATGGACACCACCGAGTACCAGAACATCAGGCGCATGATCACCTCACTCCGGCCCGCGGGGTAGAAACATCCGCCGACTGCGGCAACAGGGGACGCCGCCACAGGGGCGGGCAGCGGAAGAGGGGGCGCGTCAGTAGAGGAAGATGTCGATCCACTCGCGGTTGTGGGCGTGGATGAGCACCAGGAACAGCACAAAGTCGAAAAGCAGGTGGACGCTGACGATGTAGGACAGCGACTTGGTGATGGTGAAGAGCCGTGCCTGGAGCAGGGCGAACGGGAAGATAAAAAACGGCGCCCAGGAGTGGAAGCCCAACTCCCACAGGAAGGACGTGAAAAGCACTGCCTGGAGCAGGTTTGCCTGCCAGTCGGGAAGGTGCCGGCGGAACAGCGTGAAGGCAGTGCAGATGAAGAAAAGTTCGTCCCAGATTCCCAGCACGTTGGTTCCCAGGAAGAGCCGGGCGATGCCTTCGGGGTCACTGACGGCGGGCCAGTTTGTGTAGACGCCGGTCCGGATCATGTAAACGGGCATCAGGGCGTACCCAATCACCAGCACCGCGGGCAGGTACCACTTCTCGGCTCGGGTCCACGGCTGCCCCGTCCTGACCGGGAAGCGGATGGCATGGTCCTTGGTGATGAACCGCAACACCGCGTAGGGGATGCCGACGGCGAGGATCATCGCAGTGCCCATCACGGCCATGTGCCCGGTACTGATATCGGTGGTGATCGGGACCAGGCTCATGGCGGTCAGTCCCACCCCGATCAAGGCCAGGTCAATAACAAGGCGGCGGCTGAGCATAGCGGCCAGGACCAGGGCGGCAGCCAGGAGGAGGAAGCCCGAGATGCGGTCCTGGCGGGCAAACAGCAAGAAGCCCGACGCCGAGACCAGCGCCGCCGGGATAACGTTCAGTGATGGGCGGGGAAGGGCAGCAGGCGCGGCTTCGCGCGTTTGGGCTTGCGCTGATTGCTGTTTCACAGCGTCGCCAGGAGTCCGGCCGCCTCATCGAGGGCGCCGGGGACGAGAGAAAAGTATGCCCAGGTGCCCCGCTTTTCCCGGTGCAGCAGCCCGGCGTCCACCAGGATTTTCAAGTGGTGTGACACCGTGGGCTGGCCGAGGTCCAGCGGTTCGGTGAGGTCGCATACGCAGGCCTCTCCCGATTTTCCGGCCTTAACGATGGACAGCAGGCGAAGCCGGTTGGGATCGGCCAGCGCCTTGAAAACCAGTGCCCTCTGCTGGGCTTCCTTCGCGCTCAGTGCCGGCTTCTGCGCAGGATTGCAGCAGGCGGGGTCCACCTCGGGCTCGAGGGTTTGCAGGGCTGTCATGCTCCCATTATGCAACGAATTGACGGCTGTCGATATAGCCCGCCAGCGCAGCGGGAACCTGTAAACACGCAACGCCCGAACGTTCGATGGCCAGCCTGGGCGCCACTGAAAACGGGCGACGGCGGGACATGCCGCCGTCGCCCGTGTTGCTGAGGCGTGGAACCTAAGCGGAAGCCAGCGCGAGGTCCTCGCGAACGCTCAGGGTAAAGGTGTTCGGTCCGCTGCAGGTGACGGCGATGCGGCACGTGGTGGTGTTGTGGCGTGCTGAGAGGTCGCTCACTGCGGTGTCCAGCGTGTGATGGAGGGCAGACCTGTCCCAGATCTTCAGGGTCACGGAGTTATTGGTATCGAACGTCATTATTCAACTTCCATTTCATGCGTTTTGGCAGCCCGGAGTCGTCATTGCCCGGACTGTGTCCTCGTCTATGAGGACGGACTGCAGTGGGAAAGCGCATTCCCGTATATTCAATGGTGCAGGTTGCCGCGAGGATTAGCAACCTTCCCAAGGGTGGATGTGACCAAGCACACGGCTCCTTGAGGGGGTGCCAGGGAAGGTCACCACCCTGCATTTCCATAGTGCCCAAAGCGCGGGAGGCGACTCAACCAATGCGCGTTTTGTTGCAGGTGAGTCTCATCACGTCGCCAAAAGGGGGGCGGCCCATTTGCAGATCAGCGGACACCCGGTGAGGCAGCGGGATCCACCAGCCCTGCCCCTGCCGGCGTGATGGATCCGCCCCAGATGAACCAAGGTAGGGTGGGGAGATCGTTTGGAAGTGGGCGTTATGGAACCGCACACCAAAAACTGAAGCGGTTAAACCCCAACTTCAGGGAATGTGCAATGGACGCCTCACCCAATATCGCTGTCGATTCACCCGGCACTGCTGATGCCATCCCTTATTCGGCTGCCTTTCAGGGCGGGATCGCCTCCCGTCTGCAGGACCTCGTCCTGCAGAATGCTGACGCCCAGGACTTTTTCGAGGAACTCGCAGTTTTCTCAGCCTCCCTCCTTGCCCCGCCCGGTGGTGAGGTCATCTGCAACGTCACGGTGGCCCGCCGAAAGAAGCCCCTGACTGTCGCCTCCAGTACGCCGCGGGCGTGCGAAATGGATGAGTTGCAGTATTCCTTCCAGGACGGTCCCTGCCTCCACGCCATGCGAACAGGTGAAACCACCTACGTGGGTGACGTCAGCAGCGAGCGCCGCTGGCCGGAATATGCACGGGCGGTTGCAGCCCACGGCGTCTGCTCACTCCTCTCCGTTCCGCTGGAACTTGAAGGGGACTCCTCCGCTGCCCTGAACATCTACTCCACGGCCGTGCTTGGTTTCTCGCCAGAGGACATCGCGCGGGCTGAACTGTTTGGGGAACAGTCCGCCAAAACACTCCGGCTGGAGCTGCGCCTTACCCAGTTGAGGGATGCGAAGGAGGACCTGGAGGCGGCAATGAAGTCCAGGACGGCCATCGATGTGGCCGTTGGCGTCATCATGGCGCAAAACCGCTGCAGCCAGGCCAAGGCCATGTCCATCCTGAGGAAAGCGTCGAACAGCCGCAACATCAAACTGAGGGATGTGGCGGTAGGCGTTATCCGGTCCATCACACCGGACCCGCAGTTGCGCACCCACTTTGACGAATAGCAGGCCGGAACGTGGGGGGGGAGGGCTGCCAGTGGACACGCGGACGGCCAGCGCGTAAGTTCTAAGTGGCGGGTGTCACATCATTGTGATGCTCCCCCTCCGGGTCTTGTGCAGGGCCGTCAGGAGAAACCGCTGTAGCAAGACGGCGGATGGATGCACGCCAGCGAAAGAGAGCCATCATGGCTGCCTCGCATTTTTCAACCTTTCTTGCCGAATCCACCATTCCCGATTTTGACACTGACTGCCCCCTGTCCGCAGACTGCCTTTACGGCCTGTATGTCAGCTGGTGCTTCATTCACGGCCTGGAGGCAAGACCGGATGTTGCCTTCCGCGCGGGCATGCACCGGGCGGGAATTGACGTCCACGACAGCAGGCTGCGAATGGTGGGCCCGGCAGCGGCTGACTACATCCTGTCCAGCTACCCGTCAGCTGCCTGATCATGTCCATCCATCCGGAGGGACCGGACCATCGCATCCAGGGGAAGCGGACTGACGGCCGCCCGCTTTGGTGCACGGGGTGCGGCACCGACCTCGACCTGGCCCTGCACTCCATCGCCGCCCTGGACCCGCCCGCGGGCGCGTTTGTGGAAGTTGGTTACTCCTGTGGCTCATGCCGGCGCCACTACCTCCACCGGGCTGACGTCGCTGCTGTTGCCGCAGCGCTGAGCCGGCTCGCGAGCTCCGAGGACGTGCTTGCCTTCGGCGGGCAGTACGTCCATTGTGGTCGCCCGATGCAGAAAGCCGGCTCCGAACTCCGCCGGCTCACTGCACCTGCCTTCACTGACCAGGCTATCGAGGACGCGCTTGACGTCTATCTCACAACGCAGGTTTTGCATTGTCCCTGCGGCTTCCAAATGGAGGTGCCCGAATAGCAGGCGGCTCCCATCCCAGTGAATTCATTGGAGGTAATTGGAAATATCCTGGCCCGGCCATTCCTGGTTCATGTCTGTCCAACCGCTTCCCACTACGGCAGGGACATAAGATAGGCCCATGTGGAATTCATCCGGGAGCGACCCCCTTGAACAGCTTCAGAGCATTCTTGTGGGCACTGAAGATGCCGCCGAGTTCCTCTCCGGACTCTCCAAACTGGCTGCCGCCGCGGTTTCCGAAGCGGCCGGCGACTCAATTGAGTGTGCTGTAACCGTTAAGGTGAGGCGAAAGCCCTCCACTGCCGCGGGCAGTAGCAGCAGGGCAGTCGAGCTGGATCAGCTGGAGCAGGCCGTAGGAGACGGTCCCTGCATCAAAGCGCTGCGGGACATGGCTCCGGTAGTGATTGATGACGTCGCTTCCGATTCGCGGTGGCCGGAGCTGGCTCGGAAATTTGCAGATGCAGGCGTTTACAGTTCCTTGGGAGTGCCCCTGGAAATCAGCAATGGAGCCAGCGCCGCACTGAACTTTTTTGCTTCAAAGCCCAACGTCTTCACGCCGAATGTTTACGACAAAGCCGTTGGCTTTGCTGCTGCCGCCCACAGCACGCTCCTGTTGTCGGTTCGCATCAACTCCGCGGAGGAGCGGGCGGAGGATTTGGAGGCGGCGATGGAGAGCCGCACAGCCATCAACCTGGCATGCGGAGTCATCATGGCACAGAACAGGTGCTCACAGGCGGAAGCGATGGAAATCCTCACCAAGGTCTCCAGTAACCGCAACCGCAAACTTCGGGACGTCGCCACCGAACTGATTGAACAGCTCTCCGGCAACAGCATCAAGACGCACTTCGACGCGTAGGCCGCCTCCAACAGCCGGTTCTCCTGGTTCAGGTGCACGCTGAGCGGACGGAAACGCGGCATCCTGTTTCGGCCCTGCGAATATCCCAGCAGTTGCCGCTGCCGATTACCTTAAAGTCCCCCCTGCTGCCGTCTGAGAGGACTATTGCTGTGTTTTCATCGACGGCGACAGCCCTGTCCACGAGTCCGGCGGCCACGGCACCCACAGCCCTGCTCAGTGTGCCGGCCTGGGCGGCATGGACGTCCACGGCGAACGGAACAAGCCCCAATCCCGCGCGGATCTCCACGTCATCCAGCTCCTCTGAACACTCCTCCCCGCACACTGCTATGCCCTCAACGCGGTAACCGCCGATGATGCCCCTGGCGGGAGCAATCATGGCCCCTGCGGAAAACCCGAGGTAGGGGACTCCGTCGGCGGCCTTTGCCGCCAGGGCGCCGGCGC
Organism: Arthrobacter sp. sptzw32; assembly: GCF_059089735.1. NCBI lineage: Bacteria > Bacillati > Actinomycetota > Actinomycetes > Micrococcales > Micrococcaceae > Arthrobacter > Arthrobacter sp. sptzw32. The sequence goes on from NZ_JBNHEZ010000004.1 coordinate 346,553, forward strand.
ATCCGTGCAGCCCTGCCAGGTACTCCGGAGTCAGCCCCCCGCCCACCACCACAGCGTCTGCGTTGCGGAACACTGCGGGATCTGCGGGACTGCCGGCACGGAGCAGGACCGGAGCCACCTCGCAGGACATCAGGGACTGAAGGGGCCCGGCGTAATCCTGCAGCACGCCTTCCGGGTCCCCGCCACGGTGGTGCACCACGATAGCGATCCGGGCCGGCCGTGACTGGCCGCAGCGTCTTCGGATGTCCTCGACGAAGTGCTCAAACACCTCCGGAAAGGAGCGGTAGTCCGGCCCGGCGCCGGCCAGGAAAATACCCATGGGCTACAACATACCCGGTGGCAGGCCGGGCCCCGGGATCAAGGTGCCTGGAGCATTGACACCGGCAACCGTGGAGGACTATCGTACAACCAAATGGTTGTAGATCAGCTCCGTGAAACCGAACTTGACCGTCTTTTCCAGGCGTTCGCTGATTCCACCCGCCGGGACATCGTCCGGCGCGTGACGGTGGGCGAGTACACGGTCTCCGGCCTCGCGGGCCTGTACGCCATGAGTTTCGCCGCAGTCCAGAAGCATGTTGCGGTGTTGGAGCGCGCCTCCCTGGTGACAAAGGAAAAGCGCGGAAGGGAGCAGATCGTGCGGGGAAATCATGAAGGACTGCGGAAAGCCCGGCGGCTGCTCGATGAGTATGAGGCTATCTGGCGGCAGCGCGTCGGCCGGATCGCTGACATTCTGGCTGAAGGATAAGGAAGGGTTCTGCAATGTCGGTTATCAGTTCCACCAAGAATCTTGAGGCGCTCAGCTTCACCCTTGTGGCCGAGTTCGACGCCGGCGTCGAACGTGTCTGGCAGCTTTGGGAGGACCCGCGGCAGTTGGAACGCTGGTGGGGACCGCCCACCTGGCCCGCCACTTTCGACACGTTCGACTTCCAGTCCGGCGGAAAGGCCGGCTACTACATGACCGGTCCGGAGGGGGAGAAGGCCGGCGGCTGGTGGCGCTTCACCGCCATCCAGGCGCCTCACAGGCTGGAGTTCGACGACGGTTTCGCCGACGAAAACGGAGCGCCCGTCGATTCCATGGGCATCACCCACGCAACCGTCTCGCTTGAAGAGGCAGGGGCGCGCACCAGGATGACCATTGTCTCCACCTTCGAATCGGAGGAACAGATGGAACACATGGTGCAGATGGGCATGGAGGAAGGCATGCGCGAAGCTGTGGGCCAGATCGACGCCATCCTTTCGACGCACGCCAACGCCTGACCGGCTTACCTGCCCAGCGCCACAGCGGCAGCGGACGACGACGGGACTTCCCGCCGTCGTCCGCTCAGGGCATGCGCGGCGTGCTGCCCGCGGGCATCACCAGCAGGGAACTGGTGGCGGTAGCGAGCAGTTCCCCGGCAGGACCAACGATGCGTCCCTGGGCGAAGATGACGCGCTGGCCTCCTTTGACCACCGAACCCTCTGCCCGTAGGACTCCATGGTTGGCCGTGATGGGGCGAAGGTAGCTGACGGAGAGGTCAATGGAGGTGTAGCCGGATCCCGCAGCAAGGGTGGTGTGGGCCGCGCATCCCGCCACGGTGTCCAGCAGCGTACAGGCAAGCCCGCCGTGCACCATCCCCAGCGGGTTGTAATGCGCTTCACCCGGCCGGCACTCGAACTCGACCTGCCCGGGAGCCACCCTCACAAGAGTCAAATTCATCAGGGCTGCCATGGGCGGACGCGGGATGGTCCCGTCCCGCATGCCGGCGAGAAACTCCAGCCCGGACATGTGCGGGAGGTGCTCCAGCCCGACGCGGGGATCCATCCAGCTGAAGGTTTCCGCCCGTTCTGCTGATCCGCTGGCATCCATGGGTTACTCCTCTTTGATCGACCCGGTGACCAGCTTATGCCTCGCGGGATTTCGCCCGCGGCACTGGCGTTGATCAGGACGGAAAGCTTCTGAATACTGGAAGGAAGGATTGCTCCAAGGGTAAGGCGGTGGCAGGGATGGGCAGCGGCGCGGAGGACTTCCGAAGGCGGCTGGAGCGAGCCGCCGAAGTCCGGTCGTACCGGGGAGCCGGCATCAGTGCGGACGAGGAAGCCGCGCTGGACGCCCGGGATGAGAAGGAACGGGAAAAGCGCCGGAAGGTGGGCGACGCCGCCCGGGCGGAGTACCTGGTCCGGGACGCCATGGCCCACGGGAAGTTCGACAACCTCAAGTACGCGGGCAAACCGATTCCGGGGCTGGGGGAGTCGTACGACCCCGACTGGTGGGTCAAAGGCCTCATCCAGCGGGAAAACATCAGCGGCCTGGGTCCGGCAGCCATCCTGCTCCGCACTGAGGACGCGGAACTCGACGCCAGGCTTGATGGGCAATATACCGAGCAGCAGGTCCGCGACATCCTGCAGGACTTCAACCGCCGCGTGATCGACGCCCGCCGCCAGCTCCAGGGCGGCCCGCCGGTAATCACCAGGACCCGGGACGTGGAGGAGGAAGTGGAACGGTGGCGCGGGCGCCGGGCGGCATCCCATCCTCCGCAGGCGCCACCCGAACCGGAGCAGCCCCGCTCGTGGTGGCAACGGCTGTGGAAAGGGGCGGGCTAGTGGCGCCTGTGCGCTTCGAAAAGCTCACACAGTGAGTTGTAGTACCTCTGGGTCTGTCCGACGTGCGCCATGCCGATGCGCAGGCAGACCTTCTGTGACGCCGTGTTAGCAGGGGCCGTCACTGCCACGACCTTGTCCAGGCCGCCTTCCAGGGCATGGGCGAGGACCGCAGCCGCCGCCTCAGTGGCGTAGCCGTTGCCCCAGTGGCTGGGGTGGAAGTGCCAGCCGATTTCCGTGTCGCCGGACGGCTGGAGCGGAAGGGTTTCGCCCGACGCCGGGATGGACTTCAGGAGGAGGGTTCCGGCGAGCGGCCCCGGCGTTCCCGTCCCCTTCAACTGCCCCGGGCCTTTGAGCTGTACCGCCCAGATGCCGTGGCTGGTGTGGGCCATGGGCTGCTGATGGATGTTCCGCCAGGTGTGGATGCGCTCCTCAGCCTCCGCCAAGTCCCTCATCACCTGCGGATGGTTCCCGATGAAGCGCTGGACCTCCCAGCGGGAATAAAGGTCAAGCACAAAGCCGGCGTCCTCCAGCTCCCACTGCCGGAGGACCAGCCGCTCTGTCTCGAGGCTTTTCACCCGCCCATCCTGCCAGAGCATGGGGAGTTGGGGCAGGATTTCCGGCCCGGCCGTTCAAACCCTGCCGAAAGGCTAGCGGCCGGGCGTGGGCGGCGGGTTGGGGTCCGACATGGACGGCGGGGGCCCCGGGAACGGCGCCGCCGGGTAGAGCGGGGCCACATTCACCATGTAGTTCGCCCACTGCGGCCCGGCGATCATGAAGCCGTCCAGGCGGGGATAGAAGGTGCCGTTGATCGTAACGTTCTGCCCCGCCCTTTGCTGGCTTTCCAGTGCGTCCCCGAAGAAGGAAGCGGTGGAAAGGCCAGTGGTGTAGCCAACCACCCAGGTGGCGCCGTTGTTGTTGGAGGTGCCGGTCTTTGCCGCCACCGGAACCTTCTCATGGACCTTGGGATTGATCCAGACCCCGGAACCGACCTTCATCACGTCCTGCAGCACCGAGTTGACGCCGCGGGCCACATCGGGCTTCACCGCGTCCCGGCACTCACTTGCCTGGACGGGAAGCTTCCCACCGGCGGCGTCGGTGACTTCCTGCAGCGCGATCGGTGTGCAGTAACGCCCGTCATTGGCAAAGGTGGCGAAGGCGTTCGCCATGTGGAGCGGAGCCACATTGGTGGCGCCCAGGAGGTTGCCCAGTTGGTGCATGTTGATGGGCGAACCGTCATGGCCGTTGTGAAGGCCCACGGCATCCACCATCTTTTGGATGCCGCAGAAGTCGAGCTGGGTAGCGGAAGCGAAGGTCGCAGTGTTGATGGAGTTGTAGAGGCCGTAGTTGATGGGCATCTTCCGGTAGAAGCCCTCCTCTGCGTTCTGGAGGTCATCTGCCGCGCCCAGCTCAGGGTTCTTCTGGGCTGTACTGTAGGCGCCCAGCACCTTTCCACAGCTCGACCGCCAGGGGAAACCCACGGGGTAAACGCGTTTCGACGCATCCACCTCTGCGTTGAGCCGCTTGCCCTCATTCAGCCACTGGGCGAACGTGAACGGCTTCATCGTGGATCCGGTCTGGAAGCCGCCGGCTCCGTTCAGGTTGTTGCCCTGCGGGTCCTTTGCGTCGACATTGAAATTCAAGTGGGTATCGAACTTGCCCGGCTCCGCCAGGAAGACCGTGTTCTGGGCCATCGCCAAAATCTTGCCGGTTCCGGGCTGGACGGTTACCAGCGCAGCCCCCCAGCGGTCCGGGTTAGGCCCCGCCGTGCCGTCCACCTGGGACTGGGCGGCTGCCTGGAGCCTGCTGTCCAGTGTTGTGGTGATGGTCAGGCCGCCCCGGTAGAGCTTCCTCTCCCGTTCCTCCACGGTGGGTCCGTACGCCGGGTTGTTCAGGATCAGGTGTGAAATGTAGTCGCAGAAGTACGGGGCCATGGTGGCGTTGGCGCAGCCCTGCCGCTCCGGACTGACTTTCAGGTCGATGGGGGCCGCAACGGCCTCGTCGTGCTGTTCCTGCGTGATCTTACCGAGGCGGAGCATCTCGCCGAGTACCTGGTTGCGGCGGGTCACCGACTTGTCCGGGTTGATGGCAGGATTGTAGAAAGTGGGGCTGTTCACGAGCCCGGCCAACAACGCGGACTGGGGAAGGTTCAAGTCCTTCGCGCTGGTGCTGAAGAAGTACCGGGCTGCCGCTTCCACTCCGTAAGCGTCACTGTTGAAGAACACGATATTCAGGTAGCCCTCAAGGATCTGCTCCTTGCTGAACTTCTTCTCCAGCGCAACAGCCAGTTTCATCTCACGCAGCTTGTCGCCGATGTCCTTCTGGCCGCTGAGAACCACCTCCTCCGGCCGGTCCTGGGACAGTTTTGCCTCGTTAAGGACGTTGGTGACGTACTGCTGGGTGATGGTGGACGCGCCCTGCTGGTCGCCCTTGGTCAAGTTCGCAACCACCGCCCGAAGAATGCCCTGCGGGTCCAGGCCGGCATGTTCGTAGAACCGGCTGTCCTCGATGGCGATGACGGCGTCCTTGATGAACGGCGAGATCTGGTCCAGCGGAATCCTGACGCGGTTCTCCGCGTAGAACGTGGCGATAGGTTGGCCATCCGAAGTGAGGACCTTGGTGGATTGCGACGGCGGCTGGACAGTGAGCTCTTCCGGCAGGCTTTCAAAGAAACCGATGGAGGTGCTGACGCCGTACCCGGCGGCCGCAACAGACGGCACAACCAGGCTGGCAGCCAACACCCCGCACATGGCGCTCGCTGCGATAAATCCCAGGAGCCGTCCCCACGCGGAACCGCTGCGCCTGCGCTTCTTTTTCGTCGCCATGTTTCAGCCCTCAAGCTCGGAGAGTGCCAAAAGAATACGCCGGCCCCCAAGGGCGATCCAGAGGAAGGAAGGTCATGATTTGATGAATTCTTTTCCTTGACCAGCGATAGTTAACGACATATCGTTAACTATCGCTGAAGGAACCGCGAACCAACACACGAAAGGATGATGCCACGATGAAGGGCATTTCTCATGACGATATTTCAGGCCCGCACTCCGGCAGGAGCCGGTTCGAGCGCGGCCGTGGCAGGCGCGGACCGCACGGACACCGCGGTGGCGGCTTCGGACCCGGGTTTGGAGGCGGCTTTGGACCCGGCTTCGGCCCAGGTTTTGGCCCTGGGTTTGGGCGGGGCCCACGCAGGGCAAGCAGGGGTGACGTGCGCTCCGCCATTCTCTCGCTCCTGGCCGAAGCTCCCTCAAATGGTTACGGGCTGATTAAGGCGATTGCCGAGAAGACCAATGGGGCGTGGCGTCCGAGCCCCGGATCGATCTACCCCACGCTTCAGCAGCTGGTGGACGAGGAACTTATTGCGGCCCTCAGCGAAGGCCGCGGGACGGAGTTCACGCTGACTGATGCGGGAAGGTCCTGGGTGGGGGAGCATGCCGAGGACCTGGAAAACGCCTGGAATTCCGGGTCGGACAACCCGGACAGGGACTTCCACCAGAGCATCGGAAAGCTGATGGCCGCCGTCCACCAGTTCCGCAGCGGTGTCACGGACGAACAGCGGGCAGCAGCCATCGTGAAGCTCGATGAAACCCGGCGGGCCCTGTACCAGATCCTGGCCGATTGATTTTCACCAGGGTCAACAGCTAGGCGAGTGAGTCTTCCCGGGCCCGTGGGCCGGCAATGTCCTGGATCGCGGGGAAGGACGAGGACGCGGGGAACTGCGGTGACGCGATGCGTGAAGGGTGAAAACCTGCCCCCGTTTCCCCGAAGGCATAGGCGGTCTCGGCGTGTTCGGCCAGATCAACGCCCGCGGTCTCGGCCTCGTGGCTCACCCTGAATCCGATGGTCCTGTTGATGGCGCGGCCAATGACCAGGGTTCCGGCGCCTGACAGCAGCAACGTCACCACCACCGCCACGGATTGTGCCACAAGCTGCTGGAAACCGCCGCCGTAGAACAGTCCGCCACCCTGTCCGTCCACGGGCAGGGCAATAAAACCGAGTGACAAGGTTCCGATAAGTCCCGCTCCCAGGTGGACTCCTACTACGTCAAGGGAATCATCCAGCCCAAACCGGTACTTGAGGTCCACAAAGACGGCGCAGGCCGCTCCGGCCACAAGGCCCAGGCCGATGGCGGCCACGGGGCTGACGTTGGCGCAGGAAGGCGTGATGGCAACCAGCCCGGCCACCACGCCGGACGCGGCTCCGAGCGAGGTGGGGTGTCCGTGGCGGATCTTTTCCGTGACAAGCCAGCTGAGCATCGCGGCCGCCGGTGTCACCAGGGTGTTGACCCAGATCAGCCCGGCCTGTTCCGCGGTGGTCGCCGCGCCGCCGTTGAAGCCGAACCAGCCGAACCAGAGAATGGCGGCGCCCAGCATAATGAACGGGACGTTGTGCGGCCGGTGGTTGGGGTCCTTCGCGAATCCGTGCCGCTGGCCCACTATCAGGGCCAGGACCAAGGCAGCAGTGCCGGAACTGATTTCAACCACCGCGCCGCCGGCGAAGTCGATGACCTGGCCGAAAACGGCGGTGATGGCTCCCTCGGCGCTCATCAGGCCACCGCCCCAGATCATGTAGGCGAGGGGGCAGTAAACCACGGTAACCCACACGGGAACGAACACCGCCCAGGCAGCGAACTTTGCGCGGTCGGCAATGGCACCGCTGATCAGTGCCACGGTGATGATGGCGAAGGTGGCGCTGCACCCTGCCTTGATCAGGTCGGGCGAACCCATCAGGTTCTGGAGCCCGAAGCTGGCGAAGGGATTTCCAAAGATGCCCAGTACGCCGTCGCCGGTAGTCATGGAGTAGCCCCAAAGAACCCAGACCACCCCAACGGTCCCGGCGGAAATGAAGCTCATCACGATCATGTTCAGGGCGGCCTTGGCGCGTGTCATGCCGCCGTAGAAGAGGCCCAGCCCTGGCGTCATCAGCAGTACCATCGCGGCTGACACCATCAGCCAGACATGTTGGGCAGTGATCTCCACCTGCGGGTCCCTTCGCATCGAGCCTCGAAGCGGGGACACTTGCCAGCCCTCGCACTTCCCCCGGCGTCCATCTTTCGGGTTCCGTGTTTCGGGGAAGGGCCGGCAAAGTTGCGCTCGCGTTACAGAAACTGGTGCTCCATGAAGGCCGTGTGTCGGAGGTGTTTCAGTCGTGTAAATGGCTCCCATCCGGAGGGAGATCGGGGAGGAGCATGAACGATCTGAAAGGCGGAAAACGACGACGGCGCCCCGCACTGGGAAGGCGGCGCGCCGTCGTCGTGGCTTCTTTCGCCGGGGGAGACCCGGCGGGGCGGCAGGCTTTTAGGAAAGGTTCAGAACGGGCGGGCGTTGGCCAGTACCGGGAGCTTGGCGCGCACCTCGTCCACCACTGAGGGATCGATGTCCACGACTGCGAGTTCCGGTTGACCGCCCAGCGCGGCCACCACTGAGCCCAGCGGGGTGACGACGGCGCTGTGGCCGATGCCCGTGGGTGCGGTTCCGGCCGGGCCAGCGCCGATGGTCTCTGGATCACCCTGGCCGCAGGCCACCACGAAGGTGGTGCTGTCCAGTGCCCTCGCACGGACCAGAAGGTCCCACTGTTCCGCTTTGCCTTCGCCGGCGCCCCAGGAGGCGCACACAATGTTGACCTGGGCGCCGGCCCGGGCGTTGGCGGTGAACAGGGAGGGGAAGCGGACGTCGTAACACGTTGCGAGGCCAAAAACAGTGCCCTCGATGTCAAAGGTGACAGGACTGGTACCCGCGTCCACGGTTTTGGACTCGGCGAAGCCGAAAGCATCAAAAAGGTGCACTTTGTCGTAAGAGGTATCCACTCCGGGGCCGGCGACCAGCAGGGTGTTGCGCACCCGGCCGTCCGTTCCGGGAGTGAACATTCCCGCGACGATGGCAATGTCCAGTTCCAGGGCCAGTGCACGGACCTTTTCCGCCCATGGGCCGTCCAAGGGTTCCGCGATGTCTGTCAGGGAGTGCCCGAACGCGCGCATGGTCGCCTCGGGGAACACCACCAGCCTGGCGCCGGCGGCTTTTGCCTGGGTGGCGTAGTCCCGGATGAGCTCCAGGTTGGCGGCAGGGTCTGCACTGCTGATGATTTGGGCGATTGCCAGGCGCATTGGAAGGCTCCGATCTGTTTTACACAAAATGCATGGGAGGTTCAGGCGCGCGGATTCGCCCAGTACACGTGGAGCAGATGCCTGAACCGATCGGCTGACTTCCGCTGAACGAGGGTAGGGGGCTACTGCTTGTAGCCCTCTACTTCGCTGACCGGCCGGGCTTCGGCCTCGTTGGGGTTTTCGCCGGATTCCGCTTTGGCCCTGCGCTGGCGGAGCAGGTCCCAAGCCTGGTCCAGCCTTTCCTCCACCTGCCTGAGCCTGTCCGGGTCCGGCGCCTGGCCGTCGCCGGCACCTTCACGGAGGGTGTGTTCCTCCTCCACGAGGCCTTGGATACGGGCCAAAAGATCTTCGTCGTTCATGCCTACCCCTTCCGCGGAAACGTTTCCCCCAGCGTACGCCTGTACCATCAGAATCATGCCCACTGTGCTCGATATGGCAGGTCCAATCCTGGAAATGCTGACTTGGTTGTGCCTGCCTGCCGGGTTGGGATTGCTCTTCTACACAGGCTTCCTGCGCCGCTTCGTGCACCCGTGGGCCATGGCCGAAGCGGTGGTGTATTCGGACAGCACCGGGGTGGGTTTCCGCTGGTTCGACCGGAAGTACCAGGTGCACCATGCGCCCATGTCACCACACGACATCAAGGACCTGGCCGTGGGCGATACGCTCCCCATCTACTACCACCCCAAGCGCCCTACCCAGTGGCAGACGGCGGCTCCGGACGAGGCTGGAAAAACAGCTGCGGTGTTGGGCCGGTGCCTCACCGGAATCGGCGCAGTTGCTCTGCTGGCGGGCTTTGTCCTGCCGATGTTCTAGCCCTTAGGGCCTGGAGCCCTAGCCGGCAAGGACCACGCCGATGCCGAGTCCGCCCAACACAACCCCGGCAAAAGCTGTCCAAAGCACGGCGGTGGTATCGGCGTCGGCCATTTCCCTGGCGATGCCCCGTGAACTGGCGGTGTAGCGGCGACGCTGCGTGAAGTAGATGGCTGCTGCTGCCGCGGCCGAGACGGCAAATAGCAGCAGGATGGGCAGCCCGTGGACAGGAAGCCAGCGGAGGAAGATGGCGCTCACCGTCACCAGTGCCAGCATGGTCCTGCCCCAGGCGAGCGTGGTCCGCTCCGGCTGGAGGCCCGGATCTCCGTGTGCCCCGGCGGAAGGATGTATGTGCGGCACGGTTCAACGCCAGAGGATAAAGACCAGCACGACGGCGGCTGCCAGCGCCCCTGCCCCGGCAAGCAGCGGAACAATGAGCGGCAGCGGCAGGGGCGCCTTGTTGCGCATGCTTTGTTCCACCCGCAGCCACCGCACGGCAGAACCGGCGCTCAGCAGCATGCCCAGCAGGAGCAGCAGCACTGCCAGGCCCTTCCGGACGGGCTCCAGGAAAAGGTCGGCGGTGAAAGCCTCGATGGCAATGCCGCCGGCCAGGAGTGCCAGGGAGGTACGGATCCAGGCAAGGAAAGTGCGTTCGTTCGCAAGCGTGAACCGAGGATCCGGCTCGTCGCCGCCGGGCAGCAGCCGTTCGGCGATTTTCCCGCGCGACGGCGGCCTGCCGGCGCCCGCATGCTGCTCACTCTTGGTCACGGTGCCAGTTTAGCCACGGCGCCAGTTGGCCCCTGCGCCTTACGCAGCCGGCTGGCCCCGTCCCTAAGCCGCTTGCTCAGGCGGGCGGCAGCTGCTTGCTCATGCCGGCGGGGAATGTCCCGGTGGCTGCCGCAGTTGGGGCAGGTATGGAGCGCATTGGATTCCTTTCATTCGGCCACTGGGGCCCCGGCCAGGGTTCCCTCACCCGGACGGCAGGCGACGCCCTGCTGCAGGCAATCGACCTCGCAGTCGCGGCCGAGGAACTGGGGGTTAACGGAGCATTCTTCCGTGTCCACCACTTTGCCCGGCAGCAGGCCTCGCCGTTTCCCCTGCTGTCCGCCATTGGTGCGAGGACAAGCCGGATCGAAATCGGCACCGGGGTGATCGATATGCGCTACGAAAATCCCTTGTATATGGCAGAGGACGCAGCGGCGGCCGACCTCATCAGCGGAGGCCGGCTTCAGCTCGGCATCAGCCGTGGTTCACCCGAGCCGGCGCGGGACGGAGCGGCAGTGTTCGGTTACCGTCCGCAGCCGGGGGAGACGGACGCCGATATGGCCCGCCGGCATACAGCCATGTTCCGGAAAGCCATCAGCGGCGCCGGCATCGCGGAAGCCGATCCCCGCTACGCCGGCGGTGCCACCGGGCTCCTGCCCGTTCAACCGCAATCACCGGGCCTGTCCGAACGCATCTGGTGGGGAGCCGGCAGCAGGAAGACTGCCGTCTGGGCTGCTGAGCTGGGAATGAACCTGATGAGTTCCACCCTCCTGACCGAGGACACCGGCGTGCCCTTCCATGAACTTCAGGCGGAGCAGATCCGGCTGTTCAGGGACGCCTGGGCTGCGCAGGGCCACCAGCACACGCCGCGTGTTTCGGTCAGCCGCAGCGTGCTTCCCATCGCGGACAGTGAGGACAGCCGCTACTTCGCCGGAAGTGCGCTTCGGGACACCCGGGACCAGGTGGGCGTCATTGACGGGCTGACCGCCCGCTTCGGGAAAAGCTACGTGGGAGCACCCGATGTCCTGGCCGAGGAACTCGCGGCAGACACAGCGGTGCAGGCCGCCGACACCCTTTTGCTCACCGTCCCCAACCAGCTGGGCGTCGGGTTCAACACCAAGCTCCTGGCAAACGTCACCCGCTACATAGCGCCCGCACTGGGATGGAGGCCTTCCGGCTCCTGACCCAGAAGAGGTGGCGTAACGATCGCGCCTGCCATGTAAAAATATCTCTTGCCGCCCCTGATCGCGGTATACTAAGCATGCTTACTGAATGTGGGGGAACCTTCCGCATAATGCAGCCGTTACTCTTAAAGTGCGGCTTGGGGGCTTAGCGCCCCCACTACAGCGTGACTGCGGAACGGTCATATGACGGAGAGAGAGAAATATGGCCCGCGCCGTTTTAGGCTTGATCGCATGATCCGGCTACGCCAGTTGGCCCAGGCGGCCTCTGTACTCACCACGCCCTTGGCGCCGGAGGACATCTTAGCGCTGTTCAACCCCGTTTACTCTGCGCGGCAGCTTCGTGGTGTAGTCACCCGGGTAGTCCAGGAGACGGCGCAGTCCGCCACCATCTTCTTCCGGCCCGGCCGCGGCTGGCACTCCCACCTTGCCGGCCAATGGGCCCGCATCGGTGTTGAGCTGGACGGGGTCCGCCACTGGCGGTCCTATTCCCTCAGCGCCCCCGCCGGCAAGGACCCCGCCATCACGGTCACCGACGTTGGCGCAGTCTCCGGCACGCTAGTGCGCACCACCCGCCCGGGCGACGTCCTGTTCCTGGCGCCCCCGCAGGGTGACTTCGTGCTCCCGGAGCACCCCCGGCCCCTCCTGATGGTGACGGCTGGAAGCGGCATCACCCCGGTGATGTCCATGATCCGCACGCTTGTTCCGCGGCGTCCCGATGCCGACGTCGTGCTGGTCCACTCGGCCCGCACCCCCGGCGACAGCCTCTTCCGCGAAGAACTCGCCGAGCTCGCTGATCAATTCCCCAACTTCCGCCTCGCCCACTGGTTCACCGGCGAGCAAGGCCGCATGGACCTGACCAACACCGCACAGCTGGACGAGATCTGCCCGGACTGGAAGGAACGCGCCGCCTATGCCTGCGGTCCGGACAGCTTCCTGGACGACGCCGAGGCGCTGTGGAAGCGTGCCGCGCTGACCACGGGGGCGCCGGGTTCGGATGTTGCGGTGGCTGGTGACCCCGGAAACCTCATGATTGAGCGTTTCAACACCACGTTCAACGCGGGGGTGGGGCACGACGGCGGCATGGTCACCTTTGAAACGTCCGACCGGGAAGTGGAAGCCGACGGCGACACCCCCCTGCTGGACGTGGGCGAGGACGCAGGCGTGCTGATGCCCAGCGGCTGCCGCATGGGCATCTGCCACAGCTGCCTTACCCCGCTCCGGGCCGGACAGGTCCGCGACCTCCGTACCGGAGAAATTCATGGCGAACCCGGCCAACTGATCCAAACGTGTGTCTCGGCAGCCGCCGGACCCGTCAACCTCGAAGCCTGAGGAGAACCACGTATGTCTGTAATTACCCCAAGCAAGCACACACCTGCCGAAAGCAGTTCCACCGGAGGGTCAAGGACGCGCCCCGGAAAGCTGGCAGAAACCGGCAGCCCCACCGTCCGGCCACCTGCTGCCGCCCACCTGACCGACGAGCAGGTGGCCGAGCTTGGACGCGAACTCGATGCCATCCGCGACGAGATCCTCGGCAAGCGCGGAGCGGAAGACGCTGCCTACATCCGCCGCATGATCAAAATCCAGCGCGGCCTGGAAATCTCCGGCCGCGCAGCCCTGCTGGTCAGCAAAAACAAGGCCGCCTGGGTTACGGGCACCACCCTGCTGAGCCTGGCCAAGATCCTTGAAAACATGGAACTGGGCCACAACATCCTGCACGGCCAGTGGGACTGGATGCGGGACCCGGACATCCACTCCACCACCTGGGAATGGGACTTCGTCACACCCTCACGCTCCTGGCAGCACACCCACAACGACCTCCACCACCGCTGGACCAACGTGGTGGGCAAGGACAACGACGTCGGATACAACCTCCTGCGCATGGACGAGAACCAGCCGTGGAAGCCCATCAACCTGGCCAACCCGCTGTTCAACGCCATCCTTGCTCCCGTCTTCGAGTGGGGCATCGCCATCTACGACCTTGAGCTCACCGAGTTCAAGGAAGGCACGAAGTCCAAGGAGGCCCTGCTCAAGGACCTGAAAGCCCTGGGCAAGAAGGTCGTCACGCAGTTCACCAAGGACTACGCCGCCACGCCGGCGGTCGCGATGCTAACCGGCTCCGGCAAGCAGGCGCTCTACGGCACCCTGGCTGCCAACGCCGTACGGAACGTGTGGGCCCACGCCGTCATCTTCTGCGGACACTTTCCCGAAGGCACTGACACCTTCACGGAGGAAATGGTGGAGGGGGAAACCCGCGGCGACTGGTACGTCCGCCAGATGATCGGGTCCGCCAACATCTCAGGTTCCAAATTCATGCACCTCATGACCGGCAACCTGTCGCACCAGATCGAGCACCACCTCTTCCCGGACCTGCCGTCCAGCCGGTACGCCGAAGTGGCGCCGAAGGTCCGCGAGATCTGCCAGCGTTACGGTCTTAAGTACACCACCGGCCCGCTGCTCAAGCAGGTGGGCTCCTCCTGGGCCAAGGTCTTCAAGCTGGCCCTGCCGGGCAAGACCGCCAAGGCCTGATCAAAGCACGGCAGCATTAGAACACTGAATGCACCTCCGGTACCGGGAATCAACCCCGGCGCCGGAGGTGCATTTCTGTTCCCCCCGACGCTCTCTCACCTTCTGCAGGCTTCTCCCCGACGCTCTCTCACTTTTCGCAGGCTTTTCCCTAACGCTCTCTCACTTTTCCGGGCCGACGCCGCATAATTGATCCCACACCGCCACGGCCTATGGAGGAATCATGCGGATTCTCGGAGCTCTTGTTGTTATCTGGCTGATCATCGGCGGTGTGGCCGCCTGGCAGCGGGGCTACTTCGGGGGAGCACCGGGCACCTGTGCGCAAGCCGGGACTGTAGCGATCACCATCGTCGCCGGCCCCCTGAACTACATGGGCGCCAATCCGCAGATATCGTGCGAGCTTCCGCAGCCCTCACAGTAGCGCCGGGCACGGCGGACCACCCTAGAGTAGGGATTGCGTGGGCAAGGGACCTCTCCCGCCCGCACCGATACCACAGTCTCGAAAGGACCTGCCGCGATGGCCTTCATCACCGTTGGAACCGAAAACAGCACTGACATCGAGCTTTACTACGAGGACCACGGCTCGGGTCAGCCCGTCGTGCTGATCCACGGCTATCCCCTGGACGGCGCCTCCTGGGAGAAGCAAACAAGGGCTCTGCTCGACGCCGGCTACCGCGTTATCACCTATGACCGCCGCGGCTTCGGCAAATCGAGCAAGACCACCGAGGGCTACGACTACGACACTTTCGCTGCCGACCTCAACACCATTCTGACCGATCTGGACCTGAACGAGGCAGTACTGGTTGGTTTCTCTATGGGCACCGGCGAAGTGGCCCGCTACCTGAGCACCTATGGCTCCGCCCGGATTTCCAAGGCAGCGTTTTTCGGATCCCTTGAACCTTTCCTGCTGAAAACCGATGACAACCCCGACGGCGTTCCGCAGGAGGTCTTCGACGGACTAACTGAGGCTGTGACTGCGGACAGGTACGCCTTCTTCACTGAATTCTTCAAGAACTTCTACAACAGCGACACCTTCCTGGGCACGCCCCGCCTCAGCCAGGAGGCGGTCACTGCCAGCTGGAACACCGCCGCCGGCGCCGGAGCCACGGCATCTGTTGCAGCCCAACCCACCTGGCTCACGGACTTCCGGGAGGACATCCCCAAGATCGACGTTCCCGCACTGATCCTCCATGGCACTGCGGACAACATCCTCCCCATCGACTCCACAGGACGGCTGTTTGCCAAAGCCCTGCCCGATGCCGAATATCTGGAAGTTGAGGGTGCCCCGCACGGCCTGCTGTTGACCCACGCTGCCGAGGTCAACGAAGCATTGCTGCGTTTCCTCGCGAAGTAGCCCTCGCACAAGGCAAGAACTTCCGACGGCGGCGGGGAACCGCCGTCGGAAGTCACCGAGCGCTGGCATCATTCTGCGTGAGGTGAGAGAGCGTGTCTGGAAACCTTGCATCAAGTGAGAGAGCGTGTCTGGAAACCTTGCATCAGGTGAGAGAGCGTGGCTGGTTTCGACGACGGCAGATGTCGGCCGGGCAGGCAGGCTAGCGGAGGGACTTGCCGGACACGCGGGGCGCCTGCGAAAGAGGCTGCGGGGAAGAATCTTCCGGAGTAAGGGGCGCGGGGCAGAGTTGGTTCGCCAAGGCCTGGAGTTCCTTTGGGTGGAAGGGCTTGGTGAGATACGCGGCGGCGCCGGAGGCCATTCCGGCAAGGACGTCATCATTTTCGGACCGGGCCGTGAGGAACAGCAGGGGGGCCTTGCTCAGCGCCCGGACAGCGCGGGCCACCACATGTCCGTCCATGTCCGGCAGACCCAGGTCCAGTGTTACCAGTGTGACGGCAGGGTCCGCCGCGGCCGCGATACCCTCTGCGCCGGTGGCAACTGCCCTGACAGTGAAACCTGCACGGGTCAGGACCACAGTGATCAGTCCGCGGATATCGTCGTTGTCTTCAACGACGAGGCAGACACGCTTGTTTTTCATTGGAGCCCCCCGGCAAGAGTTGGCCCCAGTCTACCCCCGGGCCCGGGCCAGGGAAGCAACTATGACAGGCAGGCCGGCGACGGCAACACACGTCGGTCGCCGGTGGTGCCAGAAGCCCTCTGCTACCCGTCGTAGTGGGTGCGTGCCGGGCCCTGGCCCAGGGACTTGACCACTGCCGTGGCAACGTCGTGCAATTTCGAATTGCGGGTGCTGGACGCTGTCTTTAGGATTTCGAAGGCGTCCTGCTGGCTGCACCTGTTTTGGGCCATGATGATGCCCACGGCCATGTCGATCACTGTCCGGGACTCAAGTGTGGCGCGCAGGTTTGCCGCGGTCTCGCTGTGATGCGCAAATCGGACTGCCAGCCGGAGTGCGAGGGAGGTCTGGCTGACGAAATCCTGGGCGAATTTGAGCACCCGGGCCTCAAACCTGTTCGGGCGTCCCGAGTACAGCAGCAACGCAGCTTTGGTCTCGCCTTCGAGCTGGAAGGGCAGCGCGAGGACGGAGCGGACGCCCTCGCCCACCAGTGCTGCGGAGTAGTCGGGCCACTGGCCGTCATGGCGGATGTCCGGCACCTGGACGGTTTCCTGGGTGGTGGAGGCCGTCAGGCTGGGAGTCTGGTTGAACTCGTACTCAAGCCGCGCAACCGCCTCGGCGGCAGGACTGCTGCTGACCACAGTTGCGGCCTTTCGCCGGCGCAGCAGCGTGATGGCGCTCAGAACCTCGTCGCCCGGCTCGGAAAGACTGCGGGCCGATACCTGGGCCAGTTCCATAAGGAAGTCCTCAACATCGGAGCTGTTGAGGACAAGTTCGTGCAGGTGCTCGGTAATGGATGTATCAATTTTTGCAGTTGACTCGCTGGCCACGGATTCTTTCAAGCCATTCGCTCAGGTCTAAGCGAGCACGTAGCGTTCTGGCCGCCCCGAAGGGGAAGGCCGCAGTGCTCGCTGGATCGACGAACTTTCCAACGGCCTGCTGCTAAACCGATATCCAGAAGTATATACATCCCCAGAGGCCCGGAAACGTCGGTTCACGCTGCGCAGGCCCGCTGATACTGGCGCGGGAACGGGCATTACCGGCAGAATGGGGCACGCGCCGGTGCTGCCGGCGGCGGACCCGGAAAGCCAGCGCCAGTTGCGCCATGGAGGGACAGACACATGACTAGGTTGCTCATCATCGGTCCGCCCGGCTCCGGCAAGGGAACGCAGGCAGAACACCTGGCGCGGCATTTCGGTATCCCGGCCGTTTCCACGGGTGAGATCTTCCGAAGCAACGTCAGCAGCGGGACTGAACTGGGCAATGAAGCCGCAAGGTACCTCGACGACGGCGAGTTCGTGCCGGACGACCTCACCAATGCCCTGGTCAAGGACCGGCTCCGGGACGCCGACGTCCAGGGCGGCTTCCTTCTGGACGGCTATCCGCGCACGGCAGCCCAAGTAACCGAACTCGACAATATGCTGTCCTCCCAGGGACACGGCATCGATGCGGTGATCGAGCTCCGGGCCCCTGACGCCGAGCTGGAACGGCGGATGCTGCGGCGTGCCGAGGACGGAGGCCGCGGGGACGATACGGTGGACGTGTTCCGGCGCCGCCTTGACCTCTATCACCGCGAGACACACGAGGTCGTGTCCGTCTACTCGGGCCGGAGCCTGCTGGTGCCAGTTAACGGCAGTGGCGACCCCGGCGACATCACGGAACTCGCGATCGCCGCCGTCGAACGCTTCATCAAGGAAAAAGGAGAACGCGCATGAGGGTGGCAGTAACGGGAGGAAGCGGAAAGCTGGGACGGCACGTGGTGCGCAGGCTGACCGGCGACGGGCACCAGGTGCTGAACCTGGACCGGGCAGGGGAGCGGAACCCCGGTCTGGTGGTGGTGGATCTGCGGAACTATGGCCAGGTGGTGGATGTCCTGCTCGGGCTGGACGACCGGCACGCCGGGTTCGACGCCGTGGTCCACCTGGGTGCCGTTCCCGCGCCCGGCATTATCCCGGACGCGGCCACGTTCGAAAACAACATGCTCGCCACCTACAACGTGTTCCAGGCGGCCCGGCGCGCCGGCATCAAGAAGGTGGTGTACGCCTCAAGCGAGACGGTCCTGGGACTGCCGTTCGACGTCGACCCGCCCTACATTCCGGTGGACGAAGAGTACCCGGCGCGGCCGGAGAGCACTTACTCGCTGGTGAAGCACCTAGAGGAGCAGATGGCCGTGGAGCTGACCCGGTGGGACCCGGAACTGAGCATCTCCGGGCTCCGGTTCTCCAACGTCATGGACGTGGAAGACTACGCCGGGTTCCCTGCATTCGACGCCGATGCCACGCTGCGGAAATGGAACCTCTGGAGCTACATCGATGGCCGCGACGGCGCGCAGGCCGTGGTCCGCGCGCTGGAAAACGCAAAGCCGGGCTTCGAGGCGTACATCATCGCCAACGCGGATACGGTGATGAGCCGGTCCAGTGCGGAACTGGCTGCGGAAGTGTTCCCCGCCGTCAAGGTCACCAAGGACCTGGGCGAGCACGAAACCATGCTGTCCATTGACAAGGCACGGCGCCTGCTGGGTTTTGAGCCGGAATACTCGTGGCGGAACCACCGGTTGAGTGTCCCCGCGGGCGCCTCGATCTGAGCTTTGGCGCAGAGCCGCAGAAATCCCAAAGGGTTGGCACAGGGTCCTGCAAGGAGCCGGGTCCAGTGCGGAAACGGGTCCTAGTCTTTTGGCAGGGCGGGACGATTCACCTGCCCGCGCAGCCCGCAACGCCGAAGCAAGGACCCCAAAATTCGTACTCCATCCTTTGTGCTGCCCGCCGCAGCAGTGCTGGTTTCCGCCGTCGCCCTTTCCGCCGCTTCCCTGCCGGCATCAGCAGCGCCGCCGGCGCCGGTAGAAGCGACGGGCCGCTACATTGTCCAGTACGCAGCCAATGCCGATGTTGCCGCAGAGGCAGCAGCAATGCGGGGGCAGGGACTGGCGGTGGGCCGCACCTTCGCCCACGCCATCCGCGGCGCAGTGGTAACCGCCAATCCTGCACAGGCCGCTGCCCTGGCGCGGTCCGGGCGCGTGGTCTCGATGGAAGCGGATGCGCCCGTCAGTCTTTCCGCTTCCCAGCAGCCCGCACCCTGGGGCCTGGACCGCGTAGACCAGAGGCCCCTGCCCCTCTCCGGGTCCTACTCCTGGACGGCGTCCGGAACAGGGGTGAACGCCTATGTGCTGGACACGGGGGTCCTTGCCTCCCACGCCGATTTCGGCGGCCGGGTTGCAGGCGGCTGGTCTGCCGTCGCTGACGGCCTGGGCTCCAGCGACTGCAACGGGCACGGCACCCACGTGGCCGGATCGGTTGCCGGGTCCACTTACGGGGTGGCCAAGGGCGCCACCGTGGTGCCGGTGCGGGTTCTGGACTGCAACGGCTCCGGCTACAACTCCGACGTCATAGCCGGCCTGGACTGGATCGTCGCCCACCATCCTGCCGGAACGCCCGCTGTGGCAAACCTCAGCCTCGGCGGCGCCGCCAGTTCCTCAGTGGACGCCGCCATCACGGCTGTAATGAACGACGGCGTCGCTGCAGTGGTTGCCGCCGGCAACTCCGCCGTTGATGCCTGCGGCGGTTCCCCCGCCCGCGTCCCAGGGGCAGTCACTGTCGCCGCCAGCGACTCCGCTGACCGGCAGGCGCCCTTCTCCAACTTCGGCTCCTGCGTGGACCTCTACGCGCCCGGCGTCAGCATCACCTCCACCCACCACACTTCCGCCACCGCCACGGCGTCCATGTCCGGAACCTCCATGGCCGCTCCCCATGCGGCAGGGGCAGCTGCAGTGCTGCTTTCCCAGGACCCGGCACTTTCGCCGGCGCAGGTAGCTGGCGCGCTGGTGTCCAACGCCACCGCCGGAGTGATCACCGGAGCCACCAGCGGCACGCCCAACCGGCTGCTGTTTGCCGCCCCTGTGGCTCCGGCACCCGCGCCCGCACCCTCGCCCGTTCCTGCTCCGGCTCCTGCGCCCACCGTCACCGCCGCCACACCGGGAGCAGACGCAACGGCGGTGGCAACGGGAACCAACGTGACCGCCACCTTCAGCGCCGCCGTCCAGGGAGTCACCACCGGAACGTTCGTGCTCAGGAACGCTGCCGGCAGCACCGTTCCCGCCAGCGTCACCTACAACACCACCACCCGCACCGCCACCCTGGACCCGGCCGCCGCGCTGGCCGCGGACACCCGCTACACAGCCACCCTGGCGGGCGGCACGTCAGCCATCCGCGACAGTGCAGGAACCCCGCTGGCTTCCACCAGCTGGAGCTTTGTTACCGGACCCGGCCCCGTACTCACCGGCTACACCCCCGGCAGCAGTGCCACGCTGGTCCGACGGACCAACAACATCAGCGTTACGTTCAGTGAGGCTGTCCAGGGCGTTACCGGGACCACTTTCACGGTGAAGAATGCCGCCACCGGGGCAGTGGTACCGGCGGCTGTTTACCGGAACGGCACCACCAACCAGTGGATCCTGGACCCCCAGCAGGCCCTGGCTGCGAAGACCAGGTACACCGTGACGGTGACCGGTGGCAGCGCCGGAGTACGTGACCTTGCCGGAAACCCGTTCGCCGGCAGGAGCTGGCAGTTCACCACGGGATCGTTCTAGCCCACACAGCAGGAACTACGGCATCTCCAGCAGGAACTCGGCCCGGCCATGCACGGTTCCGTTGATCTGCAGCTCCAACGCATGCACGCCCGGATGGTAAACCCTGGTGGTCATCTGCCTGAAAGCATGGCGCCTGGACAGGCTCCGGCTTTCACCCGGGGCCAGGGTGAGGGTTGAGATCTTGAAGACCTTCGCGGACTGGCCGCCGTTGGCCTTGCGGTAGTGCACCAGATAGTCCACGGCGAGGCGCACGTCCTCGGTGCCCGTGTTGGCGACCTCAAAGGCAAACGTCAACTCACCCGGCAAAGAAAGGACGTCCCGGTCAAGGCGCGGGCCTGTAACAGCCACTGACGCCGGCGGAAAGCCCAGCAGGGCCAGAGCGCCGGGATGGCCCTTCTTGACGAGGGTCCGCAGCCCGTGGCGGACCAACCATTCGGTGTTGCCGTCCGCCGCAGAAAGCCAGTGGCGGGCGGTGTCCACAACAGCGTCGGGGGCATGCCGGGCGAGATCGTTGAGGTGGTTCGCCACCGAACGCCGAACGTACTCGGACGGGTCGCGGTAGAGGGCAGTAAGGATGGGAAGGGTGGCGCCGGGCCGCTGAAGTAGGGCCGGGACGCGCACCGCCCACGGCAGGTAGGGGCGCGTGCCCTCGCTGGCCAGACGGCGGACGTGCTCATCGGTGCTGCCCGTCCAACCCAGGATTGCTGCCAGGGCCCGCTCCGGATTATTTGTCAGGAGGCGGCGGACTGCGAACTCCCCGGTGAGCCTTGGCGTCAGTTGCGCCAGCAGGCCGAGGCAGTTGTCGAAGCCATCAGCTGAACCTGATGCAAGAGCCAGGGTGACGGCCGCCTCCGATACGGGCCAGAGGACCCAGCCGGTGAAATCCGGAACTGCCAGTGCCGCCCGGAAGGCGGCAGACGCCGTCGTATATGCCGGGGCTGGACCTGAGCCGGCGTCAGCGGCGAGGGCGTCTGCCACCAAATCAGTCCTGGCCCGCAGGTTCAGGTCACCGAGCAGCGACGCGGTGGCAGCCGTTTGTGTCCACGGCACAGCTGGTGCGCTGTCGCGGAGGATCCGGGTAAGCGCTTCTATGCCCCGCGGATTGATCAGTTCATTCATAACGCCCATCCAGTCAGGCTACCGCCGGGGTACGGCGTATAAGCGGCCTTAGGCTCCGGGGCGGAAGTGCCGTTCCCGGCTACTGATCCGGCTACTGATCAAAGCAGGGCAGACGGGATAATCTTCACCCTAAGCATTTCTCACCTAGGGATGGGCATGACAGGACACCAGGGATCAGCAGGATCCGGAGCTATTGGAAAGAGCGCCGGCAAATGGCGGGCCTTCCACGACAAGTTCGTAGTGGAGGAGCGTTATCTGGAGCCGGAGGACCGGCGCGGCCTGTACCGCGCAGCCGCCATCCTCGCCGTGGTGGGGGTGGCGCTCTTCATTACCACCCTGGTCAGCGTCCTGCAGGCCGATGGCCTGTCCGCAGCCGACGGTCCCGCCCGGGACTGGCTGCTCGGGCTGAGGTCCGAAGCCCTTACCGTCGCAATGATCGTCCTGGCGGTGGTCTTCGGGCCCATTGCCCTCCCCATCATCGTGCTGGTGGTGGTTGTGGCTTGGGGATTCTCTGCGAAGCATGCCTGGCGCCCAATGCTGCTGGCCGCCGCAATGCTTACCGGCGTGATCATTTCGCAGATCATCCTCCATATTGTGAGGCGGTCCCGACCCCCCGTGGATCAAATGCTTTTTGGCATTGACCGCACCTTCTCGTTCCCGTCCGGGCACGTCCTGGGAGCATGCGACTTCCTGCTGGTGGGTGCCTTTTTGATCTACTCCCGGCGCAGTAACCGGCGGGCTGCCTTATTGGGGTTTGTTGGCGCAGGGATTGGCATTGTGCTCGCAGCGCTGAGCCGGCTGTACCTGGGATACCACTGGCTCAGCGATGCCCTGGCGTCACTTTCGCTGTCCCTGGTCATTTTGGGTGGCGTTATTGCCCTCGATACCTGGCGGACAGCGCGGATTCCGGGCGAGCGGATTACCGGCGAACTGTCGAAGGCGGATGCGCCGCGCGACTGAGGTGGCGCGGCCGGCAGGCATGTGGGCCCGGCGGCGCTTTGTCTTGCCCCGGCTGCAGGCTCCTGGGCTTTGTCAGGCAGGCGGCCGGGACCGGGCACGCTTGAGCGCCCGGTGAAGCTTGATGTTGGCTTCCTCCAGTTCCAGGACCTTTGCCACTCCGGCGAGGTTCAGTCCCTGTTCCAGGAGTTCCCCGATCCGCAGCAGCACCGCAATGTCCGCGTCGCTGTACTGCCGCGTGCCGCCGGAAGTGCGCGACGGCGTCAGCAGCCCGCGCGTCTCATAGAGACGGATGTTCTGCTGGCCCGTGCCTGCCAGTTTCGCCGCAACTGAAATGGCATAGAGGGCACGTCCCTTTGCGGGCACTGGGTCCCGCCCTGCTTTCTGCTCCGCCATCAGTTCTCCAAAAAACTTTGATGAGTCTTGCCTCAGTGTCCCACGGGTGCTATAAAAAATCTATATCCAACACCATAGATCATGGAGTTGGATACCGCACCGATCCAACATCTAACAAGCTGAAGGAGTGGGAAATGATGTTGATGCGCACCGATCCGTTCCGTGAGCTGGACCGGCTCACGCAGCAGGTCCTGGGAACCGCCGCCCGCCCGGCCGCCATGCCCATGGATGCCTGGCAGGAAGACGGTGAGTTCGTGGTGGCCTTTGATCTACCGGACGTCAAGCTCGATTCACTGGACCTGAACGTTGAACGCAACGTCCTTACGGTCCGGGCGGAACGGCAGGACCCCACCCAGCCCAATGTAGAGCTGGTGGCTTCCGAGCGTCCCCGCGGCGTCTTCAGCCGGCAGCTGATCCTGGGCGACACCTTGAACACGGACAACATCAAGGCCAGCTACGACAACGGCGTCCTGACCCTGCGTATCCCCGTGGCGGAAAAGGCCAAGCCCCGCAAGATCGAGATTGAGACGCAGCAGGGCCAGATGCAGCAGATCGGAACCTAAAGCAGGTGGTGGCGTCGGCGCAGGGTTGCCTTGGCCGCCCTGCGCCGCGCGTCCGGCACAGCAGCTGACCGGAAGAGTGACATGAGCAAAACCCCGGACTACTACGCCGCGCTGCACGTCCCGCGGGACGCCACCCAGCAGCAGATTTCGCGCGCCTACCGGGCCCTGATGCGCAGCCACCATCCGGACATGGAGGGGGGCCGGGCTGCCGCAGCCGGGCAGCAGGGTGTGCAGCACGGCGGGCAGAGGACTGACCCAGGTGGAGGCACACCGCCGCCTGAGGCGGAACTGTTGCGGATCATGCAGGCCTTTGCGGTCCTCCACGATCCTGCCCGGCGGGCGGCGTATGACCGTGAAGCCGCGGCAGGGCCGGCAGCCCGTACAGCACCGGCGTCCCGGACCGGTACCGACATCCCGGTCCGCAAGGTCCGGGACCCGGCCGGCTCGCACGGGGATGCTATTCGTGTCACCCCCGTGCGCTGGGAAAGCGGCCCCTGGGCCTAGGTGCCCGGCGCCCCTTGCGTTTCGACGTCGAAGCTGTCCGGGACCGTCCCCGGGAGCACCACCTTGAGGAGGCAGAGAACTGTATGAGTGACTGGCGCCGCTACGATTCACACCTGATGCCGGTGTTCCACGAGCGCTTTGAGCAGCGGTGGGGCAAAGGCACCGCGCCGTTTCTGGATCCGGAAGCCCACGAGGAACCCCTACCCCGAGCCCAGTGGATCAACCCCGCAACGGGCGCGGCGCTCGCCGTAGTGCCGGTTTGGACGAACGACGAAAGGCAGCAGCGGTCCTTCGGTGTGTTCTATCTTCCCCCCGCCGGTGACATCTGGGTCCTGCGGCCCGGTTACACCGGGTACCTGGAACCGGCCGACGGCGACACCGAGCACCTCGTTACACTCCGGAACGATGCCTTCCGCAAGGCCGTGGCACACGCGAAGGAATTCCTATTCGGTGAACAGTAAGCCTCTGGGCCAGTGGTGCCCGGGCGGCCAGGAGGTCCCGGAAGCCCTTGCCCGGCGTAGGTGAGGTCAAGCGGTGCCGGCGGCACCGCTGCCCAGCAGGCTCCGGGTCAGGGATTCGGCGTCGCCCAGAAGTTCTTCGGTGGCCGCAGCCAGGTGGGTGTCGGAGACCGGCACGTCCTCGAGGGCTGCAGCAACGACTGCCCGGCGCACCAGTTCACGGGCGAACGATGCAGTGGTTCCGCGGGTACGTTCGGCGGCGGCAGCCACGGCGTCAGGACTGAAACCGGCACCTCGGCCATAGAGGCGGATCAGCTCAATCCGCTCGCCCGGCGCAGGTAACGGGATCTCCACGGCCAGGTCCACCCGGCCGGGCCGCTGTGCCAGCGCCCGCTCCAGCATGTCCGGCCGGTTGGTGGTGAGCACAAAGGCGACGTCAGCGTCGTTATCCAGGCCGTCCATGGCATCCAGGACCTCAAAAAGCAGCGGCTGCGGCCCGTGGCCGAAACTCCTGTCCTCCGCAATCAGGTCGCAGTCCTCCAGCACCACCATCGAGGGCTGCAAAGCCCGGGCCATCCGTGCCGCCTCCGAAATGCGGGCAAGGGAGCCGCCGCTGAGGAGGATGGCAGTGGTTCCCTGACTCTGTCCAAGAAGGTACCGGACGGTGTGCGTTTTGCCTGTACCGGGCGGGCCGTAGAGCAAAATGCCGCGCTTGAGGTGCTGGCCGTGGCGCTTCAAGGTTTCGCGGTGGCCGGCAATACCGACGGCGTGGCCCGCTACCTTCTGCAGAAGGCCCGCCGGAAGGATGACGTCCTGCCCCGGCAGGTTTGGCCGGTGGTGGAAGGTCACTCCGCCGCTGCCAGGCCCGAACTCACTCATGGTCAGGGAAATGACCTGGCCCTTGAAGACGCTCTGGCTGTCCATCCGTCGCCGGTACCCGGCGAGGAACGCCGCCCCCGTTCCAGTGTTTTCCGCCACCACCTCGAGGGCAGCTGTCTGCCGGCCGGAGCGCGGATCCGCCGCGCGCTGCAACACAGCCAGCCGGCCGCCGTCATACGTCAACAGGCGCAGCCCGAAAGCCACTGCCTGGCGTTGGGAGTCCGGCCCTACGGCCAGGTTGACGTAGTCGGGCTGGGCAATCGGAAACTGGGGGAAGGCCTGTGACTGCTGAAGCATGTCGCTCAACGACTGGTGGTGCCGCTGGCCGCCGCCGCCGATTCCCACCAACCGGCTTTCAGGATCCAGCGCCGCGATTTCCGCCGTCACGATGTCTGCATCCACGAATCTGTGCGGCGGTATCTGTTCCTCCACCACGGCGAGGTCCTCAGCAGCCCGGCCCACGTGCGCCGTTATCGTATCCAGCAGCTGCACTCCGGCCTCGCGCCGATGGGTGCGGGCCTGGGCCAGCTGCACCAAATCAGCAAAATTGTCGATGAACTTCCCCAGTTTTTCATCCATTCCCAGACCCTAGCAGCACGCTCACCAGCAGCTTGGGAATCATGCGAGGATATGGTCCTGACCTCGCGCGGGTTCAAGGACCCTCGCTTGTACCGTCCTGTCCGTAGTAAGGGTTTACTCAATGCATATTTCCGCCAAGGACCTCGCGGCCCTCATCCCGCCGGGGTTCACGCTCGGGGTAGCCACTGCCGCCTTCCAGATTGAGGGCGCGCTGGAGGAGGACGGCCGGGGACCTGCCGGGTGGGATGTGTTTGCTGCCAAGCCGGGTGCCATTGTGGAGGACCACAGCCCGGTGGTGGCCTGCGACCACTACCACCGCATGCCCCAGGACGTGGCGCTCATGAAGCAGCTGGGCGTGGACTCATACCGGTTTTCGTTCGCCTGGCCCCGCATCCAGCCCACCGGCAGCGGCCCTGCCAACCGGGCCGGCCTGGCCTTCTACGACCGGCTCCTTGACGAACTCCTCGCCAACGAAATTTCGCCCATGGCCACGATCTACCACTGGGACACACCCCTGGCCTTGGACGAGGCAGGGGGCTGGATGAACCGCGATACTGCCTACCGGCTGGGGGAGTACGCCGGCATCCTGGCCGAGGCGTTCGGCGACAGGGTGGCGAGGTGGGTGACCATCAACGAGCCCGCCACCGTGAGTACCAACGGGTATTCCCTCGGCCTGCACTCGCCGGGGAAGGAGCTGGTCCTGAATGCCTTCCCCACCGTCCACCACCAGCTGCTGGGCCACGGCCTGGCTGTGCAGGCCCTGCGGGCCGCGAAGGTTCCCGGCGAAATCGGCATGACAAACGTCTACTCGCCCATGGTGCCCAACACCATTAACCCGCTGGACTACATCAGCGCTGGCCTGATGGATCTGGCGCAGAACCGGCTTTATGCGGACCCCGTGCTCACCGGGAAGTATCCGGACCTGATCCGCGCGGCCAAGTTCTTCAGTTCCTTTGAGCACCCGCCCGAAGACATGGAACTCATCTCCCAGCAGCTTGATTTCTACGGGCTGAACTACTACATGCCCACCAAGGTGGCTGTGGGGCCGGGCGGCGGCGCCGTGCCGGCAAGCATGGCCGAGGCGATGGGCAGCGACCTCAGTGCTGCGGGCAGCGGCGGAACGCCCTTCCATGTGGAGACCTGGCCGGAAGCGGACATCACGGCTTACGGCTGGCCGGTAAAGCCCGAGTACATGGCGGTGGCCCTGAAGGAGATGGCGGAGCGTTATCCAAACCTGCCGCCGGTAATCCTCACCGAGGGCGGGGCCAGCTTCGAGGACATCCTCGTCCGGGACAAGTCCACCAATACGCGGTTCATCCCCGACGAGCGCCGCCTGAAATACCTCTCGGACCACCTGGAGGCAGCGCTGCGGGCCACTGCTCCGGGCGGTGACGCCGAATCCATCGATCTGCGCGGCTATTACGTCTGGTCCCTCATGGACAACTTTGAGTGGTCCGCCGGCTACAACCAGCCTTTCGGGCTGCTCCACGTGGACCGCGAAACCCTGGAGCGTACGCCCAAGGCCTCCTACTTTTGGTTCCAGGAACTGATCGAGGAGCGGGACCTTGCCCTCGCCGCGGAGGTTGCCATCGCGCAGGCGGCAGTGTCCGGGGACCTTGATGCCGGGGTTCTGGATCCGGAGGTGCTCGATACCGAAGCGCCCGACGACGGCGTGGCGCCTTTGGGTGCCAGCGCCTAGGGAGTTGCCCCAGCGGCAGGCTATGGGCTGGGAAACGTGGTTAGCCGCGGTTCCCGGCCCGGCTTGTCAGAGGACGTCCAGTGTGGCGAGCTGCTTGGCCATGCCGGCACCGTCCGGCGAGTAGATCCACGGTACCTGGGAGGTGGTGTGGTCCCCGTCCTCGGAGTGGCCGCCGGCGAACACCGACTCACTGACGGACAGCTGCCGGATGGCGATGGCCGCGACCCGGTTCGGGTTCTCCTGTGCGAATTCTGAGTAAATCGCCTCGTCGTGCTGGCCGTTGTCACCGATCAGGAGCCACTGCATGTCCGGGAACTCACTGGCCAGGCGCGCCAGGTTGCGGAGCTTGTGGTCCTGGCCGCTGCGGAACCAGCGGTCCTGCGTCAGTCCCCAGTCCGTGAGGAGCAGGGCGCCGGACGGATACATGTTGCGGGTCAGGAACCGGGCCAGCGTGGGGGCGGCATTCCATGGCCCCGTGGACAGGTAGATCACCGGCGCGTCGGGGTGCTCCACCGTGAGCCGGTCCAGCAGGACAGCCATGCCGGGAGTGGCCATGCGCGCCCGCTCGCTGAGGACGAAGGTGTTCCAGAGGGCCAGGAACGGCCGGGGCAGGGCCGTCACCATCACGGTGTCATCGATGTCCGAAACGATCCCGAACTTCACGTCCGGTGCGACGACCCGGATCCGGGCCTCCACAGGATCCGTTCCCTCCGCCCGAAGGACGGCGGTGTGCCAGCCAGGTGAAAGCTGGACGTTGACCTCGGTGTCAACCAGCCCGCCCCGGTCCGCCCGGACGTGGGTGACAACGTCGCCGATAGTGATTTCGACGTCGGTGAATTGCAGCGGCACGCTGGTGAAAGCCCGCCAGCCGCGGACGTTCTGGTTGCCGTTCTGCGCCGCGTGCTCCGCTTTGCTCCCGGGCAGCGGTTTCTGCGTCAGCAGGACCCGTCCCAGGACGCGGACCTGGGTGGTGGAGCCGTAACCCTGGTAGGCAATCGTTTGGGGGACAAACTTCCAGCGCTTGGCCAGCCGGATGCGGACCGAGTTAACGGTGTCCGAGATCCGGTGTGCCAGCCGGAACACCTGGTTTCCCGAGAGCGCTTCCGGGAGCCTGGTCTGCGCTGTTTTCTCTGACGAATTATTCGGAGCCGTGTCCATGGTTCCACTCTGCCACAGGGCGGCGCCCGCGGAAGGGAACGCTGGGCTGCGCGGACCTGTGTGACGTCATCCTTCCCCCAGGATCGCCCGCATGGTCTCGGCGTTCCGCACGGCGTGGCCGTCGCCGTCGTTATTGAAATACGCGTAAACATCCAGCCCCCGGCCGGACCACTCCCTGATCCGGTCCGCCCACCACTGCAGGTCCGCGTCGGAATAGGAGCCGGCATACAGGTGCTGGTGGTCCGGTCCGTGAAGCCGGACATAGGTGAAGGGCGCTGTGGTGCGCAGGAGGCAGGGAAGGTTGGCGCCGCTCATGATGCAGTAGGCAGCCTGGTGGCGCTCCAGCAGGGCGAATACTTCGGGGCAGTCCCAGCTGGGGTGGCGGAATTCCACGGTGACGCGGATCCAGTCCGGGACAGCGGCCAGGAAGTAGTCCAGCCTGGCATCGTCCCGTTCCATGCCGGGCGGCAGCTGCACCAGGAGGACGGCCCGCTTATCGCCCAGCTCGTGCCAGCACCGCGTGATGCGCTCGAGCCACACCTCGGGTTCGTAGAGTTTCCTGGCGTGTGTCAGGCCCCGGGGAGCCTTGACGGACATGTTGAAGCCGGGCGGCAACCGCCGGTTCCAGCCGGCAAACGTCGTGTCCCGGGGCCAGCGGTAGAAGCTGGCGTTCAGTTCAACGGTATGAAAACGGGCCACATAGTGCTGGAGCCGGTCCTTCACCGGCAGCTTGGGAGGATAAAGGACGTTCTCCCAGTGGTTGTAGCTCCATCCGGAGGTGCCGATGTGGATTGCCATGAATGCCTCCGGTGACTGCTGCTTTGTTTTGAGGCTACACCCCTCCACCCGGTCCACTTAGGCTCCGGCTGTGGCAGGGTAAGGGCATGGCGCGAATTGAAGATTATGCGGTTGTCGGCGACCTCCACACCGGGGCGCTGGTCAATAAGGAAGGCTCCATCGACTGGCTCTGCCTTCCCCGGTTTGATTCCCCCGCGTGCTTCAACGCACTGCTGGACACGCCCGACGCCGGCCGCTGGCTCCTGGCGCCTGCCGCCGGGGGCCCTTGCACGCGCCGGGGCTACCGGGACGGGAGCCTCATCCTGGAAACGGAGTGGGAAACCCCCGAAGGAACTGTACGTGTCATCGACTTCATGCCTCCCCGGGACTCGGTGGCGGACATTGTCCGGATTGTCGAAGGCGTCAGCGGAAGCGTCAGGATGCATGGGGAACTGACCCTCCGTTTCGACTATGGCCACATCATCCCCTGGGTGCGGCGGGACGAATACGGCCTGCACGCGATTGCCGGCCCCGATGCCGTCTACTTTGTCACCCCCGCCCCGCTGCACGGCGAGAACATGCACACCGTCAGCGACTTCACCGTCAATGCAGGGGAACGGGTCCCCTTTGTCCTCACGTGGGCGCCCAGCCACGTGGGGCGGCCGCATACCGTCGATGCCGAGGAAGTACTGGGCACCACCTATGCGTTCTGGCGGGGCTGGGCCTCGCAGTGCACCGTCGAGGGCAGATACCGGGAGGCAGTGATCCGGTCCCTCGTGACCCTGAAGGCCCTGACGTACGCCCCCACCGGCGGTATCGTGGCGGCAGTGACCACCTCGCTGCCCGAGCAGCTGGGCGGCCCCCGCAACTGGGACTACCGCTACTGCTGGCTTCGCGATGCCACCATGACGCTCCAGGCTCTGCTGGCCGCCGGTTACACCGCCGAAGCGGCCGCCTGGCGGGACTGGCTGTTGCGGGCCGTGGCCGGTGATCCAGCGGACCTGCAGATCATGTACGGGATCCATGGCGAACGGCGCCTGCCCGAGATGGAGCTGCCCTGGCTGAAGGGCTACGAAAACTCGTCCCCGGTGCGCATCGGCAACGGGGCGGCAGAACAGCTCCAGCTCGACGTTTGGGGGGAGGTGCTGGACTGCCTTGCGCTCACGCGCAACTCCCTGCTCGCGCACTCCGATGAGGCCTGGGATGTACAGGTGGCGCTGATGGAGCATCTCGAGACCATCTGGGACCAGCCGGATAACGGGCTGTGGGAAATGCGCGGCCCACGCCGCCATTTCACCCATTCCAAGGTCATGGCGTGGGTTGCCGCGGACCGGATGGTGAAGGGTGTCCGCGAGTCCGGACTGCCCGGGCCGGTGGAGCGCTGGGAAACACTCCGCGACACCATTCACCGGGATGTGATGGACAACGGATTTGATGCCCGCCGCAACACGTTTGTGCAGTCCTATGGGCGCCCGGAGCTTGACGCAAGCCTGCTCCTGATCCCGCGGGTGGGGTTCCTGCCGCCTGACGATCCCCGCGTTGTCGGAACCATCGAAGCCATCCAGCGGGAGTTGACCGAGGACGGGTTCGTGCTCCGGTACCGTCCAGCCGAGAGCGACGACGGCCTGCCGGGGGATGAGGGCGTCTTCCTCGCCTGTTCCTTCTGGCTCGTGGAGGCGCTGCTGGGCGCGGGCCGCCACGAGGAATCGAGGAAACTCTTCGAGCGCCTCCTGGGCCTGCGCAACGATGTGGGGCTGCTGAGTGAGGAATGGGGCGTCCGGGCGGGCCGCCAGCTGGGCAACACGCCCCAGGCCTTCAGTCACTTCGCGCTTGTGACAAGCGCCTTGGAGCTGCATCAGGATACGGTTCGGCGAAGTGACACCCCTATCCCGCCGGAAACGGCGCCGGCGCGCTGAGGCGGTGCGTTCAGGGTGGCACTTCTCCTTCGCGGAACAGATAAGTATACTTACTAAAACCTCATGGAGTGCTCCCAGTAAGCACATTGCCGTGACTGACGGAGGAGTGATTGCAAATGGCCGGGTATTTTGAGCTCGTGGATGCGCCTGACGGCGGCTACAGAATTCGCATGATGGACGGGACCGGGAACCTGATGGCCATCTCGGTAACCTTTCCTACCAAAAGGGCAGCGGTCGCCGGAGTGGCAATGGCGCGGGAAATCGCCGGGACCGGCCTTATCCGGGATAAGAGCCACGACGGCGCCGGCACGGTAATCCGGGAGCGCGTGCGTCCCGTAAGCACGGCCAAGGATGACGCCGCCCGGGCCAGGAAAACTCCCGGAGCCAGGCGGGCAGCGGTCGGTTAATGGCCGCGCAGAACTCTGGATCCCCTGGCGTCCGGCGCCGGCAGGGGATCCTCTTTGATATCGACGGCACGCTGATCGACTCGTCCTACATCCACACCATTTCCTGGTGGGGCGCCTTCCGACAGCACGGTTACGATATTCCGATGGCCTCCATCCACCACTACGTGGGAATGGGCGGCGACCGGTTGGTGGACAACCTCCTGCCGGCAGGCCGTGAGCGGTCCCTTGATCCTGACATCATGGCCAGCCACGCCGCGCTGTACGCCTCGCACTGGCCGAGCCTTCGTACCTTCGACGGCGTCCAGGAGTTGCTGGCGCAATGCCACGAGGCGGGGCTCGCGGTGGCCCTTGCCTCCTCGGCGCGCAAGCAGGATCTGCAGGTCATGAAGGCCCACCTGGATTCGGATGCCTTCATCGATGCAGCCACCAGCGCCGACGACGCCAAGGAAAGCAAGCCATCCCCGGACATCCTCGTGGCGGCGTTGGAGGCACTTGGCGTTGAGGCCTCCGACGCCGTGTACGTGGGAGACGCCGTGTGGGACATGAAGGCCGCTGGCGCCCTGGGCATGCCGGCTATTGCGGTGACCTGCGGGGGCGTCAGCGCCGGTGAACTGCTGGAGGCGGGGGCAGTAGAGGTTTATGAGGGACCGCGGGACCTGCTGGACAACCTCGCCACAAGCGCCATCGGCAGGCTCCTCTCGCTGGCGCCGAACGCCTGACGAGCAGCGCGTCAGAGAGTCTGGCCGCCGGCTACCGTGTCCTCGTCACCCGCGTTGGCCGGCTTGGCCCAGGAAACCGCGACACGCACCCCGCCGTCGTCGCTGCGGTCGATATCCGTCACCACATCGGATGGGCTGGCGCCCATCTCCACGATCCTCTCGCGGTAGTTTTCCACAAGCAGTTCCAGGCTTTCCTCCGTCCACTCCCCAGGGCGCATGCGGGTGGAGATCTCGACCGGTTCGGGCTGGTAAAGCGACATGTTGTTCCTCTTTCGCTGGTGAGTCCTGTGAGTTTGCCTCTTCCTACGCTAGAAGCTGCAGGCCGTGACAACAAGGATTTTAGTCAGCCTGCTTACTTTTTGTTGCAGGAGCCGATAGCGTCGAAGGATGCGCGGCGAGTCCGGCTGCAGTGAATAACTTCCAGGAAAGGTGAATTGTGAAAGCACTGACATGGCAGGGAAAGCGCTCCGTGAGTGTGGCAGAAGTACCTGACCCGGTGATCGAGGAACCCACGGATGCCATAGTCCGGATTACCTCCACCGCGATCTGCGGATCAGACCTGCACCTGTACGAAGTCCTGGGTCCCTACATGCACAAGGGCGACGTCATCGGCCATGAACCGATGGGTATCGTCGAAGAGGTGGGGAGCGCCGTCACCAACCTCCGCAAGGGGGACCGGGTGGTGGTTCCCTTCAACATTTCCTGCGGCCGGTGCTACATGTGCGCCCAGGGCCTGCAGTCCCAGTGCGAAACCACCCAGGTCAACGACAAGGGCTCCGGCGCCGCACTGTTTGGCTACTCTGAGCTTTACGGTTCCGTTCCCGGTGGGCAGGCCGAGTACCTGCGCGTACCCCACGCCGACTACGGCCCGGTTAAGGTGGGCACCGAGTTGCCGGACGAGCGGTACCTTTTCCTCTCTGACATCCTTCCCACCGCATGGCAGGCAGTGGAGTACGCCGACACCCCCGCCGGCGGAACACTGGCAGTGTTCGGGCTGGGGCCCGTGGGACAGTTTTCGGGCCGCATCGGGGTCCAGCGCGGCCTGCGCGTCATTGGCATTGATCCGGTTCCCGAGCGGCGTGACATGGCAGCCCGGCACGGGATTGAGACGCTTGACTACACCAAAGACATCGCAGACCAGTTGCGGGAGATGACCGGCGGACGCGGACCTGACGCGGTGGTGGACGCCGTCGGTATGGAGGCCCACGGATCGCCGGTGGCGGGTTTCGCGCACCAGGCGCTGGGCCTCCTGCCGGATAAGTTGGCCCAGAAGGCGATGGAGACATCAGGCGTGGACCGGCTCGCTGCCCTGCATGCGTCCATCGACGCGGTGCGGCGCGGCGGAACCGTCTCCTTGAGCGGGGTCTATGGCGGGCAGGCCAGCCCCATGCCGCTGCTGACCATGTTCGACAAGCAGATTCAGCTCCGGATGGGGCAGTGCAACGTGAAGCGATGGATAGATGACCTTCTTCCCCTTGTGGAGGACGACGCCGATCCGTTGGCTGTCATGGACCTGGTCACCCACCGATCG
This sequence comes from Arthrobacter sp. sptzw32, assembly GCF_059089735.1. Lineage (NCBI taxonomy): Bacteria > Bacillati > Actinomycetota > Actinomycetes > Micrococcales > Micrococcaceae > Arthrobacter > Arthrobacter sp. sptzw32. The sequence goes on from NZ_JBNHEZ010000004.1 coordinate 380,780, forward strand.
GGGCTGGAAGGCGCACCGGCGCTCTACGAAAAGTTCCAGAAGAAGGAGGACGGCTGCATCAAGGTGGTCCTCAACCCGGGCGCCTAAGCCCTGACCCTGATGCCTTGCCCGACTGGCTCGCAGTGAGCGTCCGTAAACCCTGTATGGGCGGCTCTGGCTGCGGGTCAGGTCGGCCCGCACAAACTGTTCATGGCTTCCTGGGCCACGTCCTGCAGTTCGAGGATCAGCGGGTTGGATTCCAGGGTCGGCGGGGCCGGCGGGTAGGTGACGGCCATGGTGAGCTGCCTGCTGCCGTCCTCGCTGGTCATGGACACCATGCCGTAGCCGTCCGTGTCACCGGGTAGGCCGTAGTAGAAGCGGTTGTTGCAGGTGTTGTTCCACCGCCGCAGGGCAAAGCCGTAATACTGGGAGTAGCCGCCCTTCATGGCCGTCACGCTTTCCGGCGTCAGCAGCCTTCCCTGCAGCAGCGCGGCGTAGAAACGGGACACTTCCTCCACGGTGGACACGGCTCCAGTGGCAGGCCTCCCGGTATGGGAGGCCAGCATGGTTGTGTCCCTGCGGGCGCCCTCCACAGTGACGTAACCATGAACTATGTCCTTGGGCGCCGGCCCGCCCAGCCGGGTTGACTTCAGGCCCAGGGTCCCGGCGAGGTCCTCAGCCAGGACCTGTCCGATCCGCTGGCCGCGGAGCCGCTCAACGATCAGCGCGAGGGCTGCGTAGTTTGAGCGGGAATAGTCGAAGATCCGCGTCAGCCGGCCGTCCCAGGGCACGGTGGCGGCCAGGGCGAGTTGCTGTTCCAGGCTGAGCGGCCGGTTCATTGTCTCCTCCCATGGTCCGGAGGCCAGGAGGGGGACGGTGAAGTCGGGGAGGCCGGATTCGTGCGTCAGAAGCTGGCGGACTGTGACCGGCCCGGGCGGGTGGAGCACGGTCCCAAACTCGGGCAGATAGCGGCTGACCTGTGCCTCCAGGTCAAGCTTTCCCTCCTCCACCAGCCTCATCACGGAGACTGCAACGAAGGTTTCGGTGACGGTGCCTACGTGGACGGGATCGGCAACCGTGGCAGGTTCACGGGAATCGAGGCTCCGGACGCCGGCTGCATGTGTCCAGGTCTGGCCCCGGTCCCGGACGGAGATCAGGACTGCGGGGGCACCTTCCTCCAGCATGCGGGCGCTGAAATCTTCCAGAAGGGCGAAGGCGGCGGGCTTGTCCGGCTCCGGAGCTGGCGGTTCCTCAATGCAGCCCGCCGACGCGGCCAGCAGCAGGACGGAGAACAGGGTCGCTGCAATCGCCTTCCACCCGCCCCGGTTTGTGCCCATAACCAATCTTGCCCCCGCCAGGTAGCGCAAAGTGCGGTTTTGGGAATCCATTACGACACTTAGCGCTGCCTGGTTGGGGGAGGGCGCTTAGGTGAGCCGGACCTGGCGGTTCATGTCCTTGTACAGGAGGTACCGGAACTCACCGGGGCCGCCGGCATAGCAGGCCTGCGGGCAGAAAGCACGGAGCCACATGAAGTCGCCGGCCTCCACCTCCACCCAGTCATTGTTGAGCAGGTACATGGCCTTGCCCTCCAGGACGTACAGGCCGTGTTCCATCACGTGGGTTTCCGGGAACGGGATAACGCCGCCCGGCTGGAAGGTCACGATGTTGACCTGCATGTCGTGGGCCAGGTCGCTGGAGTCCGTGAAACGGGTGGTCTTCCAGACGTCGTTAGTGTCCGGCATCGACGTCGGCTCCACGTCCTTCTCGTTGGTAACGAAGGACTTGGCCTCATAGCCCTCGAGGCGTTCGTAGGCCTTGCGGATCCAGTGGAAGGAGACGACGTCGTCGGAGACGTTCTCCAGGCCCCACTCCGAGCCGGCGGCCAGGTAGGCGTAGCCGCCTTCCTCCAGTTGGTGCAGTTCGCCGTCCAGGGTGAGGTTGACCTTGCCCCGCGTCACAAAAACGACGCCTTCCACGCCGGCTTCGAACTCGGCCTTGGGAGCGCCGCCGCCGGGGCCAATCTCCACGATCAGCTGCGAGAACGTGGTGGCGAAGCCCGAAATGGGACGGGCAATAATCCAGGAACGGGTGTGGCTGAAACCGGGCAGGTTGCTGGTCACGATGTCTGTCATGACACCTTTGGGGATCACCGTGTAGGCCTCGGTGACGATGGCCCGTTCGGTGGTGAGGTGGGTCTGCGGCGGCAACCCGCCGGTGGGGGAGTAGTACTTACCCATGAAGGAGGTCCTTATGCTGGAGAATTGGAGGTGGCTGCGAGCCGCGGGTGGGCCAGCGCAGTAAGTTGGGCGATTCCGACGCCGGCGAGTGCCTGGACTTCATCGGCACCTACTGCTCCGCACTGGACGCCGCGGAGCACAAACGCTGCCAGGGCACGGGCGGTGGCGGGCTCGTCCATGACCCCGCCTTCAGTCTGCTCCACGTAGTTCCGCAGCCGCGCCGCAGCGGCCGGAAGCCCCTGCCGGTAAAAGGCGTAGGTGGCGGCGAAGCGGCTGGGCAGCTGCGCGGGATGCAGGTCCCAGCCCTGGTAGTACCCGCGTTCGAGGGACCGCCGCACCAGTCGCCCGTGCAGCTGCCAGGCGTTCTCCACGTTGTCACCCACCGGAATGATGTTGGTGGAGCCGTCGGAGAGCCGGATCCCGGTGCCGGCCACGGCCAGCTGCATGACTTCCTTGGCGAAGTCCGCCACCGGGTGTTCCATCGACTGGTATTCGGCGGCAACCTGCAGCGACGCCGAGTAGTCGTACGTGCCATAGTGCAGGCCGCTGATCCGCCCCGGAACCGCGTGCGGCAGCTGCGCCACCGGAGACGTTCCCTCCGGCCCAAGAATGAGTTGCGGGGTTTCCACCTGGACCTCGAAGCGGAGCCGGCCGGAAGGCAGTGAGTGCACTTCCTCCAGGCGGGAGACCGCGTAGTCCATCGCCCGGACCTGGGCGACGGTGGTGACCTTGGGCAGGGTCAGGACCAGCCCCTCCGGCAGTTCACCTGCGGCAGCAAGTTCCGAAACGAACAGGTCCAGCGTGCGGAGCCCGCGGGCCCGGGTGGCAGCCTCGAAGCACTTGAAGCGGATACCGATGAACGGTGGAGCAGAGCCGGCAGTAACGGCGGCAGCCACCGCGGACGCCGCGGCGACGGCGGCGGTGTCCTCGGCGTCGTCGCCCCTGTCCCCAAAGCCGTCCTCAAAGTCCAGCCGCAGGTCCTCGATCGGTTCGCTGGCAAGCTTGCCCTCGACGCGGGAGGCAACCGCCTCCGCCAGCGCGGCGTCCTGGCCGAGCAGCGCGCCCAGCTTGTGGAGGCCCCCGTGCGCCTCGGCCGTCGCCAGCGCCTCTGCACCCCAGCTGGCAGCGAACGACGGCGTAAAGCGGTCCGCGGGCACGTACACCGTGTGCACGGGCTGGCGGGAGCCGTCGTCGCCGGGGTAGTTGCGCTCCAGCAGGCGGTCCGTGGCGGCCAGTTGCCCGTTAATGTCCGCCAGGTCCGTTGGTGACAGTGACACTTTGGGTCCTGCCATGCCTCAGCCCACCAATTCGTAGGCCGGGGTGGTGAGGAAGTCCGTGTAGTCCTCGGAGAGGCAAATGCCTGCAATCAGGTCGCTGGCCGGCTTGTAGTAGCGACGGAAGGCTTCATCGCCGAATTCAGTGCGCAGCCGTTCGGTTTCCTCCCCGAGGATCCGCTCCACCAGCTCCCGGGTAACAGTGTTGCCGGTGTCCGCAAGCACGGACTTGTTGCGGATCTGCTGCCACACCTGCGAGCGGGAAATTTCCGCGGTGGCGGCGTCCTCCATCAGGTTGTGGATGGCCACAGCACCGTTGCCCGAAAGCCACACGGCAGTGTAGGCAACGGCCACGTAGAGGTTCAGCCGCAGGCCCGCCTCCGTCACCTGGCCGCCGGCTGAGGCGATATCCAGCAGCTGCCCGGCCGTGACGGACACTTCGGGCCGCTGCTTGTCCAGCTGGTTCGGCCTGTCACCGAGCACGGAATCAAACACCTCACGGCACGTCGGGACCAGGTCCGGGTGGGCCACCCAGGAACCGTCGAAGCCGTCGTTCGCCTCGCGGGTCTTGTCCGCGCGGACCTTGGCGAAGGCCGCCTCGGTAACCTCGGGGTGGCGCCGGTTGGGGATGACGGCTGCCATGCCTCCCATCGCGAAGGCGCCCCGCTTGTGGCAGGTTTTGACCAGCAGTTCGGTGTACGCACGCATGAACGGCGCAGTCATCAGGACAGAGGCACGGTCCGGGAGCACAAATTCCTCGCCGGCGTCCCGGAAGTACTTGATGATGCTGAAGAGGTAATCCCAGCGGCCGGCGTTCAGGCCGGAAGCGTGGTCCCGCAGTTCGTAAAGGATCTCGTCCATTTCGAAGGCGGCCGGAATGGTTTCGATCAGAACAGTGGCACGGACGGTCCCCTGGTTCAGTCCCAGCTGATCCTGCGCGAACACAAAGACGTCATTCCAGAGCCGGGCCTCGAGGTGGCTCTCCATCTTGGGCAGGTAGTAGTAGGGGCCCTGTCCGTTGAGGACCAGCTGCCTGGCCACGTGGAAGAAGTGCAGGCCGAAGTCCACCAGCGCGCCCACGGCCGGTTCGCCGTCGATGAGCAGGTGCTTTTCCTGCATGTGCCAGCCGCGCGGGCGGGCCACCACGACGGCGAGCGGCGCGTCGGTGCGGAGCTTGTATTCCTTGCCCTCCGCGGAGGTATGGCTGAGGGTGCCCCTGGCGGCATCGCGAAGGTTCAGGATGGCGTCGATGACGTTGCCCCAGGTGGGCGTGCTGGCATCTTCAAGGTCCGCGAGCCATACCTTGGCACCGGAGTTCAGCGCGTTGATGGCCATCTTCGCCGGCGACGCGGGACCGGTCATCTCCACCCTGCGGTCCTGCAGGGGTGCGGGCGCGGGCGCAACCTTCCAGTCGCCGTCGCGCACGTCCTGTGTTTCCGGCAGGAAGTCAAGCTTTCCCGTTTCCGCCACTCGCTGCCGCTTGACGGCGCGGGCTGCCAGGAGCTCATTGCGGGTGCCGGCGAAGCGGGTGTGCAGCTCCTCCAAAAAGGCCAGCGCCTCGGGGGTGAGGATCTCCTCCGCGCGGTCGATGGGCCGGGGATCTGTGACAGTGATGGCCATTTCTGGTCCTTTCCTTGTACTGAAGTCAGGCAGTGAATCAGGCGCCGGCCAGGGCTTCTTCGAGTTCCTTGGCTGCAGCCGCGGTTGCCACGTTGGCAGCGTGGGCGGCGGCAGCAACGGCTGAGGCAACATCGGCGGCAACATGGGGATCGAAGACGCTGGGGATAATGTAACTGGCATTGAGCTCGTCGTCAGCTACCCGGTTGGCGATGGCCTCCGCGGCGGCCACCAGCATCTGCGGGGTGATGTCCGAGGCTCCGGCGTCCAGCAGGCCCCGGAAGAAGCCGGGGAAGGCCAGCACATTGTTGATCTGGTTGGGGAAGTCGCTCCGGCCGGTGGCCACCACTGCGGCATGCCTGGAGGCGACGACGGGATCGATCTCCGGCGTGGGGTTGGCCATGGCGAACACGATGGCGTTTTCTGCCATGGCGGCAACCTGCTCCTCGCCGATCACGTGCGGGGCGCTGACGCCGATGAACACGTCGGCACCTTCGAGTGCATCGTGCAGGGTTCCGGCGAAGCCTTCTTCATTGGTGTTCGCGGCAATCCAGCTGCGGTGCTCGTCGTTGTACTTCTCGCCGGAGTGGATGGCGCCAGAGCGGCCTGCGGCGATGATGTGCCGTGCGCCCTGGGCCTTCAGCAGCTGGATGATGGCGGAGCCTGCGGCGCCGACGCCGGAAACTACAATCCGAACCTCATCAAGCTTCTTGCCCACAACGCGGAGCGCGTTCACCAGGGCAGCGAGGGTGACGATGGCGGTGCCGTGCTGGTCGTCGTGGAAGACCGGGATGTCCAGTTCCTCGCGGAGCCGGTTTTCGATCTCGAAGCAGCGCGGGGCTGCGATGTCTTCCAGGTTGATGCCGCCATACACGGGAGCCATGGCCTTGGCGATCATGATGATTTCCTCGGTGTCCTGTGTATCCAGGCAGACGGGCCAGGCGTCAACGTTGGCGAACTGCTTGAACAGCGCCGCCTTGCCTTCCATCACCGGCAGCGCCGCTGCCGGGCCGATGTTGCCCAGGCCCAGGACGGCCGAACCGTCGGTGAGAACGGCGATGGTGTTGCGCTTGACGGTCAGGTTGCGGGCTGCCGCGGGATCCTCGGCGATGGCCAGGCAGACGCGGGCGACGCCGGGAGTGTAGGCGCGGGAGAGATCGTCGCGGTTGCGCAGGGCCACCTTGGGGACGACCTCCAGCTTGCCGCCCAGGTGCATGAGGAAGGTGCGGTCCGAGACGTGTTGGACCGTGACGCCGTCGAGCGCGTTGAGGGCGTCTTTGACCCTGCCGGCGTGCTCGTCGTCGGTGGTGTTGCAGGTGACATCGACCACCAGGGTCTCGTGGTGGGACTCACTGACGTCCAGGGCGGTGATGGCTGCACCCGCGGCGCCGACGGCCGCGGCGAGCTCGCTGGTGGCGCTGAAGCTGGAGGGTGCTTCCACGCGCAGGGTGATCGAATTTCCGGGGCTGGGGTTCGCCATTGAATGTCCTCTGGTTCGGCCCGGGATGGGCAGCTGCTGAAACAAAATGTTTTCGTATTATGGATATTATTATCTACTTAGTGGAAAGACAACCCCTTCCGGTTCTTCATCGCTTCCATAAGGCAGGTGCTGTATCTTGAGAGCATTAGGGCAACTCTTTTCACGATGCGGATAAGACTTGTCGGAATCCGAGTCCACAGGAGACTGGTACATGGCTGAGAAAGCCGCAGGTGGCGTCCAATCCGTTGAGCGCGTCTTCGAACTGCTGGAACTGATCACAGACGCCGGCGGCGACGTCACTCTTAGCGAACTGTCCTCCTCTACGGACCTGCCGCTGCCTACAATCCACCGGCTGCTCCGGACACTGGTGTCGCTGGGCTACATCCGGCAACTGCCGAACCGGCGGTATGCCCTGGGCCCGCGGCTCATCCGGCTTGGGGAAGGAGCCAACAAGCAGCTTGGCGCCGTGGCCCGCCCGCAGCTCAAGACTCTGGTGGACCGGCTGGGGGAAACCTCCAACATGGCCGTGCTCGACTCGGACATGGTGATCTATGTGGCGCAGGTGCCGTCACTGCACTCGATGCGGATGTTCACCGAGGTGGGCCGGCGCGCCCACACCCATGCCACCGGCGTCGGCAAAGCCATCCTGGCCCAGTTGGATGATGACACGGTCCGCGGGATCGTTACCCGTGCCGGGATGCCAACCCCCACGGCCAAGAGCATCGGAGATGTCGAGGACCTGCTGGCCGATCTCAAGCTCATCCGGGAACGCGGCTACTCCATTGACGAGGAGGAGCAGGAGCTGGGCGTGCGCTGCTTCGCCATGGCCGTGCCCAACGCGCCCACTCCCGCGGCGATTTCCGTTTCCGGGCCGGTGTCACGGGTGGATGGGAACTTCGCCGACCAGGCTGTGCCCGTGCTCCGCGAGGCGGCCGAGGCCATCTCCCTGGAGCTTAACCGCACCTGACGCGCCATGCTGAGCACGACGGCGGCCCGCTCCTTCCTGAAGCGGGCCGCCGTCGTTCTTTTGTCGCGGTGCTAGTGCTCTGACGCCTTTTCAGACGACTGGACCGGGACTTCCTTGCCGTCGCAGTCGATGAGCTTGCCGCCCTCGAAGCGGTCGCCGTCCGCCAGGCATTTCAGGTCCTCTTCCCGGACCACCCGCCCGGTACCGGCCACAAACACCGACTGGTTTTCCGAGTTGCCGGCCTTGAGGTGGTTGAAGAGCAGGTTCAGCAGGATGGCCATCACGGCTGCTGAGCTGATGCCGGAGTGGAAGATGGTGCTGAACCAGGACGGGAACTGATCGTAAAAGGTGGGGGCGGCGATGGGAATCATGCCGAACCCGATGGAGGCGGCCACGATGATCAGGTTCATGTTGTTCCGGTACTCCACCTTTGCCAGCGTCCTGATGCCGCTGGCTGCCACAGTGCCGAAGAGCACGATGCCTGCACCGCCAAGGACGGCGGTGGGCACGGCGGCGACGACCCGGCCCAGGACCGGCAGGAGACCCAGCAGTACGAGGATCACACCGCCGGCTGCCACTACGTAGCGGCTCTTGATCCTGGTGACAGCCACCAGGCCCACGTTCTGGGCAAAAGCGCTTTGGGTAAATGAGCCAAAAATAGGAGCGATCAGGCTCGAACCCATGTCTGCCCGCAAGCCTGCCGCAATCCGCTTGGAGTCCGTCCGGGTCCCGACGATTTCGCCAACGGCGAGGATGTCGGCCATGGTTTCAGTCAGGATCACCAGCACCACGATCACCATGGAGATGATGGCCGCGATTTCGAAGGTCGGAGCACCGAGGTGGAACGGGGTTGGAAAGGCAACGATGGGGCCGTTGCCCACCTTGGAAAAATCCGCCATGCCGGTGATGACAGCAATAAGGGTGCCGCCCACCATCGCCAGGAGGATGGACAGGCGGGAAAGCGTTGCGCTGCCCACCTTGCTCAGGAGCAGGACCAGCACCAGGGTGGCGGCGGCGAGGCCGATGTTCGCCGTACTCCCGTAGTTCTCAGCGGTCCGGTTTCCGCCCATCGCCCAGTTGGCGGCAACCGGCATGAGGGTCAGGCCAATGGTGGTGATGACGGTGCCGGTCACTACCGGCGGGAAGAACCTGACGATTTTCGAGAAGACCGGCGCAATCAGCAGGCCGATCGCCGCGGAGACCATGACTGCCCCGAAGACTGCCGGGAGCCCACCGCCGCCGCTGACGATGGCAACCATTGTGGCAACGCTGGCAAACGATACGCCCTGCACCAGGGGCAGTTGCGAGCCAAAGAAGGGGACGCCGATGGTCTGCAGCAGCGTGGCCAGGCCGCCCATAAAGAGGGCGGCCGCGATCAGGATGCCGATGTCCGCAGGTGACAGCCCGGCGGCCTGGCCCACAATCAGCGGAACAGCGATGATGCCGCCGTACATTGTCAGGACGTGCTGGAAGCCGTAGGCGAAGCTGCTTCCTACGGACAGGCGCTCATCTTCGGGCCTGTTGGAAACGGCGCGCTTACTGTGTTGTCTGGACGCGGCTTTGAAGGGGTTTTTGGTGTTCATGGCAGACTTTCTGGTTCATGGCAGACGTCTTCGTCTGGCTAACGTTGTCTGGCTAACGGTGTGTTGCTGAAAGGCTTGGATGAAAGCCCGGAGCTTTTGTCGGGGTGGCAAAAACTCCGGGCGGTGTAATGGGTGGCGCTTGAGCTTTAGCAGAAGCCGGCGATGCCGGACCAGGCAGCGGGAGCTGCGGCTGCGTCTTCCCGCTGGACGGTAGCCTCGATCAGGCCGTAGGGGCGGTCCGCCGCGTAGAAGACCTCATTGGGGTTGTCGAGGCCGAAGGGTGAGAGGTCCACGAGGAAGTGGTGCTTGTTGGGCATGGAGAACTTGATCTCGTCGATCTCGCTGTGGGCCTCCAGTACTTTGGTGCCCATGTCAAACAGGGTTTGCTGCAGGGCGTGGGAGTACTTCTCGGTGAAGCCTTCGAGCAAGAGTCCCTTGACGTCCTCGTAGGTCTTGTTGAAGTCCAGCGCGCTGAAGTCGGTTCCGGTCTTGAAGCGCCAGCGTGCCGAGACGTCGGTGGCCAGGATGCGGTCGGTGGTCTCCTGCAGGGTGGTGTACCTGTCCTTTGGGTAGCCCACGAAGCCGGACTGGGTGGACTTCAGGACGGTCAGGTCCTTGAGTCCGGAGATCAGGTGGGTGGTGGCGCCGTCGCGGACCAGGACGGCTGTGCGGACTTCCTGGCCGTTGCGCACGAAGGAGTGGTCATGCTCGGCGCCGTGGGCCTGGATTCGGTCCCAGCTGTAGGACTCGGCCTCCCAGCGGCCGCCCGTCACCCAGTCGAAGCTGGAGGTGAAGTGCTCGCCGAGCCGAAGCAGGAACGCCTCGGGGGAACCCACACCGTCGCGGGCGAAAGCATAGATGGTGTTCTTCTGGGTGTCGGTGGCCACCACGTGGGCGTTGTCGCCCTCGAGGTGTGCGGCCGAAAAATCACCGCGCAGCTGCGAGGTGACGTTGAGGTCTTCGATTTCGTGGCGGTCGCTGTCGCGGGTGATCTTGACGACCCGGACTTCGGCCTTTCCGTACTGGTTTTCGCCGAGGATGATTTTGCTGCTCATGGTCAGATTCCCAACTTCAGGTATGTGGGACCACAGTCCCGCATAGAAATTAAGCGCGCGTTTCCCGCACGTTTCTTGTACCGTCGGCCCACAAAAAAGAGCCGACATCAATAGATGTCAGCTCATTACGACCCTGCCTGCTGCTCCCAGGTTACGTGACCTGCGCCACGAATTGACAACCAGCGTACCTCCGGAATCCGGTGGTGTACATCACAGGTTCAAAATTCGGTTTGTGACTGCGGGCAAGCCTGGGCCGCCTTCAGCCGGCGGGCGCGCACCCTTGACGGCATAGCTTGAGCGTTCTACGCTTTCCACTGAACGATAATTATTTTCCATAATATGAAACGACAGCATGAAGGAGGGCGAGATGGACCTGCAGGACAAGAACGGCTCGATGGAGTTTCCGGCGGTTGGCCAGGAGTTGTACCACCCATATGGAGGCACGGACCCGGACTTTCATATTCCGGCTGACTGCGACCGGCGGGGCCGGGGCTTCTCGAACTGGCTGCGCGGCCTGCCTGTCTTCGGGCGCCCGCGCTCCATGTAATTGCGCGGATCCTGCTCCTTGTGCTGCCTACCGTCGCTGGGCTGAAGGAAGCCCGCGCAGCAGCGCCGCCGCCGCGCTCACAGCAATGACAGCCGGGTGCTTGCCCGGTATATCCGGTAAGCCGATCGGGCATTGGATCCGGTCAATCTCTGCATCAGTAAAACCTTCCGCCCCCAGCTTTTGCCGGAAGCGAAGCCACTTGGCCCGTGAGCCGATCAGCCCCACGCTTCCCAGGTCTCCGCGGCGCAGGGCCGCATCACACAGAAGGAAGTCCTCGGAGTGGTCGTGGCTCATGATGAATACGTGGGCGCCGGCGGGCAGCTCCCGAAGGAACGAATCCGGAACCGGCGTGTGCACGGCACGCACGTCCGCGACACCAGAAGCCACGTCCGCCAGCCGGTCGGCGTCGAGCTGCTCCCCGCGGCTGTCCACCAGATACAGGGTCATTGGCATCCGTGACAGGATGCGGACGAGTTCATATCCCACATGCCCCACGCCGAAGACCGCCACGGTGGGAAGGGACAGGAAGGGCTCCAGCAGCACCCGGACTTTTCCTCCGCAGCACTGCCGGCCGTGCTGCGCGGGGGCATGCTCACTAAGCGAGAACTCGGCGTTTTGGGGCGCGGAGATACCCCGGGCCATCATGTCGCGGGCTTGATCCACCACCGTTGCCTCGAGATTGCCTCCGCCGATGCTGCCCCAGGTGGAGTCTGCCCCGACAACCATTTTGGCGCCCGCCTCCCGGGGTGCGTGGCCACGCACTTCGGACACCGTGGCCAGGACCCCAGGCAGGCTTGCGGTCCTCAAGTACTGCAGGGCTTCCAACCAGTCCATGTCACAGCGCTGACGTCGGGGCCGGCGGCCGGAGGGCGTCGCCGTCGGGTGTGTCATGGAACGGAGCGGTTATCCGTTCGAGCGCCCAAAACACTTCTTCCGGGGTTGCGGGGCTGCCCAGCGCTATCGAGCTGCCAGGCGGGCCGAAGGCTGCGACAGCGGCGCGGAGTGCCTCGCGAACGCTGATTGCCAGCATGAGCGGAGGCTCACCTACGGCTTTGGAACCGTAGACGACGCCGCTTTCAGTGGCACGTTCGAAGAGGTGGACATTGAATTGCTCCGGCATTTCGGAGAAGCTCGGCAGTTTATAGGTGCTGGCTGATGCGGTGGCCAGCCGTCCCCGCGTCGCGCCGTCGGATACATCCCACCGCAGGTCCTCAAGGGTCAACCACCCCGCGCCCTGCACAAAGCCGCCTTCAATCTGGCCGACGTCGATCATTGGCGAGAGGCTGTCGCCGACGTCGTGCACGATGTCAGCGCGCAACTGGCGGTAGGTGCCGGTGAAACGGTCCACCTCCACTTCAGTTACCGCTGCCCCGTAGCTGAAGTATTTGAAAGGCTCCCCCTGCATCCGGGCGCTGTCCCAGTGCAGTCCCTCGGTCCGGTAGTACCCTGCTGCCCAAAGCTGGACGCGCTGGAAGTAGGCGTCGTGGACCACTTCGGCGAAGCTGAGCCAGCGGTCGTGGAACCCGATGCCCGTTACCTTTCCGTCGTCGAACCGTACATCGTCCGGGTGGATGTTGAGCCTCCTGGCTGCCACCTCAGCCAGCCGGGCACTTATCTGATCGCAGGCGTTCTTGACTGCCCCGCCATTGAGGTCCGCGCCCGAGCTTGCGGCCGTGGCCGAGGTGTTGGGGACTTTGTCGGTGCGGGTAGGAGCGAGCCGGATGAACGAGAGGGGCACACCCAGCGCGGTGGCCGCTACCTGGCGCATCTTGGTGTGCAGGCCCTGCCCCATCTCGGTGCCACCGTGGTTGATGAGCACGGACCCGTCCTTATACACATGGACTAATGCGCCGGCCTGGTTGAACGCGGTGAGGTTGAAGGAGATGCCGAACTTCACGGGTGTTATCGCCAGGGCCCGTCTGGTGTGGGGGTGAGCTGCATTGAATGCGGTGATATCCGCCCGCCGCCGTTCCACGTCAGCGCGGTCCAGCAGCGTGTCCCATACGGCCAGCAGCCGTTCCGCGTGGCGCACCGGCTGCCCGTAGGGTGTGGTCTGCCCGGGCTGGTAAAAGTTGCGGCGGCGAAGCTCGGCCGGATTCAGGCCCAGCAGGGGTGCGCAGCGGCCCAGCAGGTCCTCGATCACGAGCATCCCCTGCGGGCCGCCGAACCCGCGGAACGCTGTCTGGGATGTCTTGTTCGTCCTGGCGACGCGCCCGTGGACCTCGATGTTGGGGATGTAGTACGCGTTGTCAATATGGCACAGCGCCCTCGCCAGGACCGGCTCCGAGAGGTCCAGGCTCCAGCCTCCGTCGCTGGTGAGGGTGGCTTTGAGTGCCTGGAGGCGGCCGTCCGGGCCGAATCCTGCTTCCCAGCGCGCGTGGAAGGGATGGCGCTTGCCGGTCATGGTGATGTCCTGGGTCCGGTTGAGGCGGAGGCGGACGGGGCGTCCGGTCAGGATGGCACCCAGCGCCGCGACTGCCGCGAATCCGTGCGGCTGCATCTCTTTACCACCGAAGCCTCCGCCCATCCGAAGGCACTGCACAGTTACCTCATGGTTATGCAGGCCCAGCACGTGCGCCACGATTTCCTGTGTCTCGGAGGGATGCTGGGTGCTGGACTGCACAAAGACCTGCCCGCCGTCGTCGATGTACGCAAAGGACGCATGGGTTTCAAGGTAGAAGTGCTCCTGGCCGCTGAACTCGAACTCGCCCGTGAACCGGTGGAGGGAGCTTTCCAGGGCCTGCGCCGGATCCCCGCGGGAGATGGTGGGCTGGTGGCCCTGGAAGCTTCCGGCTTCCATGGCTTCGGACAGCGTCAGGAGGGACGGCAGGGGTTCGTAGTCGACTTTGACTGCCTCCGCCCCCAGCCGTGCCGCCTCCAGTGTTTCGGCGAGGACCCAGCACACGGCGTGGCCGTAGAACATGACTTCGCTGGGGAAGAGCGGTTCGTCGTTTTTGGCGCCGGCATCGTTGACGCCCGGAACGTCCGACGCCGTGAGGACCTTCACGACGCCGGGAACCTCAAGTGCCTCCTGGGTCTGCATGGCCAGGATCCGCGCGTGGGCGTGGGGTGCCTGGACGGGCCACGCGTGCAGGACATTCCGGGTGTGGACTGCAAGGTCATCGGTGTAGAGGGCGGTCCCGGTTACATGCGCCGCAGCGCTCTCATGGGAAACCGCGACCCCAACAACAGGGTTGACGGGACGGTCTGCCAAGGACTTCACCGTGCCTCCTCCAGTGCCGAAGCGTTCCCTGCCTGGAACCGCAGCAGGGCCTGCCCCAACATGGCCGAGCGGTAGAGGGCACTCGCGCGCATGTCATCGATAGGTGTTCCCTCACCCGCCATTACTGCAGCTGCCCGGGCCACCGTGCCAGGGGTCCACGGCTGGCCGGACAGCGCCTCTTCGGTTGCGAATGCCCGGATCGGCGTGGCTGCCACGCCGCCGAGCCCGATCCGGACCGATGCCACGACGCCATCAACAACCTGCAGCGCAATGGCGACTGACACGCTGGAGATGTCATCAAAGCGCCGCTTGGCGACTTTATAAAACGCGGTGTTTTCAGCCAGCGGCAAGGGTATCCGGACTGCGCGGAGCAACTCATCCGGCCTCCTGACACTCTGCCGGTACCCGGTGTAAAACTCCGAGAGCGGCACTTCACTTTCCTCCTCCGCCGAGGACAGGACAACCGTTGCATCCAGTGCGAGGAGTACCGGTGCGGTGTCGCCGATGGGGGAGCCGGTGGAGAGGTTCCCGCCGAAGGTAGCTGCATTGCGGATCAAACGGGAAGCGAACTGTGGAAACAGCTGGCCCAGGAGGGGTACACGACCGCCGAGGCCGCGCTCAACCTCCGAAAGCGTCAGGGCAGCCCCGATCTCGATGTGGCCGGAGCCGAGCGTCAGCTGCCGCAGCTCTTCCAAGCGGTCAATGGCGAGGACCAGGGGAGGCCTGGCGTGCCGAAGATTTATTTCAACTCCAAGGTCGGTTGCACCTGCCACCACCGTCGCGCCGGAGTTCTCGCGCAGCGTTTGCAGCGCCTCGTTAAGGGTCCGGGGGCGCAGGAACCGCGCCCCTCCGTCTGTTCGGGTGTGCATGGCCGGCGGCGCAGGCAGGTTTTGCCGGGTGCGCAACAGATCTGCTTCGGGGGGCTGCCCGAGCGCGTAGGCCGCATCCCTGATGGGCCTGTAGCCGGTACAGCGGCAGAGGTTTCCGCTGAGCGCATGCAGGTCAAAACCGTTTGGACCGCATTCGTGGTCAGTGGCGTGCTCTTCACCAACGAGGTCAGTGCCGGTCCCTTTGGTTGCCTCGTCGGGGCTCCGGTCCGGGCGGTAGTACTCGGCAGCCATGGAGCAAATGAAGCCGGGGGTGCAGTATCCGCACTGGGACCCGCCCCGGTCTGCCATCTGGCGCTGGACAGGATGGAGACCTTCCTTGTTCTGCCCAGTGGCGGTCCCGGCCAGACCTTCAGCAGTGATGATCTCTTGGCCGTCGAACGCAAGGGCAGGGGGCAGGCACGCGTTAACGGATGTCCAGCGGCTGTGACCGGGCCCATCCGGGCGCACCACCAGGACCGCACAGGCACCGCACTCTCCCTCGGCGCAACCCTCCTTCGCGCCTGTGAGGCCTTCTCCCCTCAGCCAATCAAGAAGCCTGGTATGAGCACTGGTCCCACTGCAATCGCGGGCCTGCCCATTGACGACTATCTTCATTCCGTCCATGCTTCTCGCTCCCGTACGAACCAGCCCTCCACGCCAAGCAGACCTCCGATTCCGGGAAGCGAGCCAGCGGCCCCGCCGGAATGCCCGTCACCTGTCCGATGTGATTAAGCTTACACACGCCGCCGGAAAGCGTTTTTCCACAAAGCGCCGGCGCCGGGGGATTTCCGCAGAAGGATCAACGCCGACTTCATGTGTTGGGGTTTCCACGCCATATAGTCATGGGATGGAACAGCGGATTTTAGGCAAGACCGGACGGAACGTGTCCACCGTAGGACTGGGTACCTGGCAGCTCGGCGGGGACTGGGGCGCCGTCGATCCGGCACAGGCCCAAGCCATTTTGGCGGCGTCGGTCGAGGCGGGAGTGAACTTCTTTGACACCGCCGACGTTTACGGTGACGGCAAGAGCGAGCAGGCCATCGGGAAGTTCCTCGCGGATAACCCCGGGCTGGACATCACGGTGGCCACCAAGATGGGCCGGCGCGTGGACCAGCAGCCGGAAAATTACAGCCTGGCCAACTTCCGGCAGTGGGTGGACCGCTCGCGGAAGAACCTGGGAACGGACACGCTGGACCTGGTCCAGCTGCACTGCCCGCCCACCCCGGTTTTCAGCAGCAGCGAAGTCTACGACGCCCTGGACACCCTGGTGTCAGAAGGCGCCATTCGCAACTACGGCGTCAGTGTTGAGCGCACGGATGAGGCACTGGAAGCGATCCGCCACGAAGGCACCTCCTCCGTGCAGATCATCCTGAACGCGTTCCGCCTCAAGCCACTCGACGAGGTGCTTCCCGCCGCGAAGGCGGCGAACGTGGGCATCATCGCCCGTGTCCCGCTCGCTTCGGGTCTGCTCTCCGGCAAGTACACCAAGGAGACTACCTTCGCGGAAAACGACCACCGGAACTACAACCGCAATGGTGACTCCTTCGACGTCGGCGAGACGTTCTCCGGGGTGGACTACGAACTCGGGCTGAAGGCCGTGGCAGAGTTCCAGCAACTGGTCCCTGCCGGCGCCACCACGGCACAGACCGCCATCGCCTGGATTGCCGCTCAGGACGGCGTTACCACCGTGATTCCCGGCGCGCGCAACATAGAGCAGGCGACGGCCAACGCCGCTGCCGCCGGTATCGCTGTTGGTGAAGACTTCGACAGCGGAGTCCGCTGGATCTACGACCACTACTTCCGCGAGGCCATCCACCCGCGCTGGTAACCCGCAAGGCTGATTCCTGACGGGAAATGGGAGGGCGAATGGTGGCAACTTCCGTCAGCACCTTGGTGGAGCGGCTGTCCATTGTTCCGTCAGGACCCGGGCTCAACAACTTCCTTGACCACCGGGAACCTGCTAATGCCCAGCGCCGGCGCAACCTGGAGCTTTACCTCCAGGAGATGCTGGACTGTTCCCCAAGGGTGCTGCTCCTCGGCGAGGCGCCGGGTTTTCGCGGCATGAGGATCACCGGGATCCCCTTCACCAACCGCACAATGCTTCAGGGGCCGGCCAACAGTTTCGGCTTGTTCGGGCCGGGCAAGGGCTACACACTGCCTCCGGAGGCTGCCGGAGTGGCGGCGGAGCCTACCGCAACGGTGATGTGGGAGGTCCTGGCGGAACTGAAGTTCCTTCCACTGCTCTGGAGCGCCTGCCCCTTCCATACCCATGTGCCAGGGGACCCCCAGTCCAACCGCACGCCCCGGACAGTCGAGGCCAGGCTGGGAATCCCGTTCCGGCAGGCGCTGACAGAACTCTTCGGCATCAAAACCGTGGTGGCAGTGGGCAACGTGGCACACCGCGCCCTGCTTTCCAGCGGCTATAGCGCGCCGAAGGTGCGGCACCCGTCCCATGGCGGACGGTCCGGCTTCAAGCGGGGACTTGAGGAGCTGCTGGAAGCCGGACTGGAGGGCCGGTAGCCCTTCGCGCAACCAAGGCCCGGGGGCCGGCCCTGCCCGCCGCGCGGCGCTGCAGGTCAGGCGTCGCCGCCCGCCCCGCCGGTAGTGCCGGCGTTCACGTCCAGGAGCTTGTAGCGATCCATCGCGTACTGCGGTGCGCCCTCCTCCACTTCGCCCCTTGCCGCGAGCATCTGCAGGGCTTTCACCACGATGGAGTGGATGTCGTTTTTAAAGAAGCGGCGGGCTGCGGCGCGGGTGTCGGAGAAGCCGAAGCCGTCGGCGCCGAGGGTGGCGAATTCGTTGGGGACGAATTGGCGGATCTGGTCCG
>NZ_JBNHEZ010000005.1:0-336013 GCF_059089735.1 Arthrobacter sp. sptzw32
CCCACAGGGGCGGACAGCCCGGTCAATTCAACCAATCAAAAAACAATCGGTATCAACAAACTTGGCACACTATTGAGTTCTCAAACAACAGACACACCCGGCACCACCACCACAACAACACGCCATGTGGATCGCTCCGGAGCAACTTTTCAAGCTTACCCGCTGGCTTCTCACTTGTCAAACCGGCGTCTGCGACGATCCACACCCGAAGGCTTGATTGTCGGTTTTTCCGTCTGACTCCGTGGAGCAGCGCGGAAATAAACTCTACCACCACTGTGCCCGGATGGCCAACCCGGCAGTGAAGCTCATTCCTGACCAGCACCGCAGGCCACGAAAAAGCCCGGGATCGCGGGGATCCCGGGCCTTTCACAGGGCTGGCGGTCAGTTGGCGGCTGACCCCGCCGGCTTGAAGTACGCAGCACCAAGCGGCGGCAGTGTGACGCTCAGGGTGGCCGGCTGTCCGTCCTGGCCCTCGTCCGTTGCCTTCAGTTCCCCGTTGTTCAGTACACCGGAACCGCCGTACGTCGTGGCGTCGGTGTTGAGGACTTCAGTCCAAGCACCAGCCTCCGGCACTCCCAGGGTGTAGCCGGCGTGCGGCGCTCCGGAGAAGTTGATGGCGCAGACCAAAGGGTTGCCATCCTTGTCCCAGCGGATGAACGACAGGACGTTCCGTTCTGCGTCTCCCCCGTTGATCCACTGGAAACCGCCAGGCTCGTTGTCGCGTTCGTACAGAGCAGGGGTGGATGCGTAGAGCTCGTTAAGGTCCTTGGTCAGCAGCTGCAGTCCCTTGTGCGCGGGGATGTCGGCGAGCCACCAGTCCAGCCCGTGCTGTTCGGACCACTCCGCTTCCTGGCCGAACTCGGTACCCATAAAGATGAGCTGCTTGCCCGGGTGTGCCCACTGGTAGGCAAAGAAGGCACGCAGGTTGGCCAACTGCTGCCAACGGTCACCGGGCATCTTGCGGAGCATGGAACCCTTGCCGTGCACTACTTCGTCATGGCTGATGGGGAGCAGGAAGTTTTCCGTGAACGCGTAAACCAGGGAGAACGTCACCGTGCCGTGGTGCCACTTGCGGTTGATGGGCTCCTCGGAGGCGTACTTCAGGGAGTCGTGCATCCAGCCCATGTTCCACTTCAGGCCAAAGCCCAGGCCGCCGTTGCTGGTGGGTGCGGTAACACCGGGGAACGCCGTTGATTCTTCAGCGATCATGACAGCACCGGGGTGCGTCTTATAGACAGTTGCATTGACTTCCTGGAGGAAGGAGATGGCTTCCAGGTTTTCCCTGCCGCCAAAGCGGTTGGGCCGCCATTGCCCTTCTTCCCGGGAGTAGTCCAGGTACAGCATTGAGGCGACGGCGTCCACGCGCAGGCCGTCGATGTGGAACTCATCCAGCCAGTACAGGGCGTTGGCCACGAGGAAGTTGCGGACCTCGGTGCGGCCGAAGTCGAAGATCAGCGTTCCCCAGTCCGGGTGCTCACCCAGGGCCGGATCAGCGTGCTCGTACAGGGGCTCGCCGTCGAACTGGGCCAGGGCCCAGGCGTCCTTGGGGAAGTGTGCCGGCACCCAGTCCAGCAGGACGCCGATACCGGCCTGGTGGAGGGCGTCCACCAGGTACCGGAACTCGTCAGGGTGGCCGAACCGGGAGGTGGGCGCGAAGTACGAAGTGACCTGGTAACCCCAGGACCCACCGAAGGGGTGCTCGGCCACCGGCATGAATTCGACGTGGGTGAACCCGAGCCACTTGACGTAGTCCACGAGCTCCTTGGCGAGTTCCCGGTAGCCGAGTCCCAGCTTCCATGAACCAAGGTGGACTTCGTAAACGCTCATGGCGGAGTTGTGCGGATCCCGTTTGGCACGGGCCGCCATCCATTCGTCGTCCTTGAAGGCGTACGAGGGTTCAACGACCCTGGACGCCGTCAACGGGGGAACTTCGGTGCCGAAGGCCAGCGGATCTGCCTTCTCCACCCAGTGGCCCGACTTGGTCCTGATTTCGAACTTGTAGCACGCCCCTGCTACAACACCGGGAATGAAGATCTCCCACACTCCGGAGGAGCCCAGGGAGCGGAGCGAGTTTTCGCGGCCGTCCCAGCCATTGAAGTCGCCAATGACGCGGACAGCCTGGGCGTTGGGCGCCCACACGGCGAAGGACACACCATCCACATCCCCCAGGGAGGACTTGTAATGCTGGACATGGGCGCCCAGTACTTCCCAGAGTTTTTCGTGCCGGCCTTCACCGATGAGGTGCAGGTCCACTTCACCAACGGTGGGCAGGTAGCGGTAGGGCTCGTCCACGGTAACCGGTTCAGCACCCGGGTAGGTGACGGCCAGCCGGTAGTCCGGGACGTGCCCTTGCTGCAGCGGGTCCAGCACAGCCACCCACACCCCGTGGGCCTCATGCTCCATGGGAATTTCGCCGGCCGCGGTGATGACGGTGACAGCTTCGGCCAAATGCTTCACCGTGCGGATAGTGACGTGCCCGTAGTCGTCCAGGTGTGCGCCCAGAATGGAATGGGGGGCGTGGTGTTCGCCGTTCGCGATCCTGCCCAGGGTGCCCGCATCCACGTGCAGCGGCACCCCCGGACGGTCCGTTCGTGCTGAGCCTGTCATTTCACTACCTTCCGATGCTGCCCCGGCGTTGTCGCCGACGCCCTTACCGCTGAGGAGCCGCCTGGCGGCCTTCACTGGGATCGCCAGCCAGTCCGGCCTGTTACGCATTTCATAAACTACTTCGTACAGGGCCTTATCCAGCCACAATGCCACAAACAGCGGTGATTCCCTGTTGACCGTACCCGGGGTGACAGCCGCATAACCGGCAAGGAACGCTTCGGCGCAGTCATCAACCCAGGAGTCCGGCACCTGCGCGCCCTCCTGCTCGCGCTGCGCTGCTCCCGCGGCGTAATCGAAGGAACGGAGCATGCCAACGACGTCCCGGAGGGGAACATCGGGAACGTTCCGTTCCGCGATGGGGCGCAGCGGTTCACCTTCGAAGTCGAGGATCGCCCACCGCGGGGCGTTTCCGGCCTGCCCGGGAACCTGGAGGATCTGGCCAAGGTGGAGATCACCATGGATCCGCTGGAGCGGACCGGTGGGCACAGCGTCAAGCCCGTTCAGGAGTTCGTCCAGCGCTGCGTCGTAGGGGCCGACGGCGGAGGCGGCTTCCGCCCAGGCCTGCCGGACGCGCTTGGCTACTGCAGGGGCAACCGCCTTTCCGGGTTCAGCTTCCGCTGTTTGCCCGAGCGCTTCGGCGAGGCGGCGGTGGACTGTTGCCGTGGCAGCACCCAGGGCGCGTGCCTCGGCCGTGAAATCCGTCCCGGACCGGGCCGCGTCAACAGCGAGCCGCCAGGCGTCCCGTCCGCCGGCCAGGAACTCATGTGCCACCGCAAGCTCTCCCTGGACGTACCGCGAGCCGGAGCCCGGCCCGTCGGAGGAGGAACCGCCGTGCGTCAGCCATTCGCCGCGGACCCAGCCCAGGGTTGCCGGCACTTCAGCGGTGCCGGCCGACGTCAGGGCGGCGCCGACCTCAACCTCGGGGTTGGTCCCGTCCGACAGGACACGGAAGAATTTCACGATGGCGGCCGATTCGCCGTCGTCCACAATTACTGAAGTGTTGGACTGCTCTCCGGAAAGGACCTTTACCACTCCGTGGGCGGTGGGCAAACGGTGGTTACCCGGGGTGCGGAAGCCGGTGGCCGTGCCGCTGGGGGCCTTTTCCCCGCCACGCATCAGCTCAAGCCAGCCGCCAACAAAATCGGGATCGTGCACAGCGTCGTAAACCCATGGCCGCGACGGATCCATGCCGGCGGCCTCCCCCACCAGCGCCCGTTCCATCCCTGCAGCCGGCGCCGGCCGGAAGCTCAAGGGAACCTGGATCACGTCGGTGCGGCGTCCGGCACCGGCTCCCTTGCTGGTCACTTTCAGGAGGAACACTGCGAGTGCGGCATGGCCGGAAGGATCTTCCAGGCCCAGGCTGCCGGCTTGGGACAGCTCGAAGCCGGGCGACTTCACGGGGAACCAACGTTGCTTCGGAAGCCATTCCTGAAGCAAGGCGGTAAGGGCAGGAGTAAGGATGGGCTGGTTCATGTGTCAGTTCTCAATCGAGAGGATCGGCATTGCCTGCGTATAGGGGGACGAAGGATTGGACGCTGCCGACCGGATCCTCAGCCAGAAAAAATCGTGGCTGCCTAGGGTCAGCGTCAGCGTCCCGTCCTCGTTGATGCCGGGAAACGGCTGGCCGCCAAACACGTCACGAAGACCGCGCCCGCCGTAATCGGGGATGCGAAGCCTGGCGGCCACTGGATGCTGCGAGAGGTTGAAGGCACACAGGATGGATTCGCCGTCCACACCGGCGGAGTTACCTCCGGGCAGCTCCCGGAGGTAAGCCAGCACGGCGTCGTGGTCGGCCTCAACATGCTTGAAGGCACCGAGGCCGAAGGCGGGGTGGTTCTTGCGGACGGTGAGGATCTGCCGTGTCCAGCGCAGGAGGGACCCCGAGTGGGCGGCCTCGGCCTCAACGTTTGCCATGTTGTAGTTGTAAACCAGCGACTGGATGACCGGCAGGTAGAGCTTGCCCGGGTCCGCGTTTGAAAAGCCCGCGTTCCGGTCGGGGTTCCACTGCATGGGGGTCCGGACAGCGTCGCGGTCTTCCAGCCAGATGTTGTCCCCCATGCCGATCTCGTCCCCGTAGTACAGGAACGGGCTGCCCGGAAGCGACAGCAGCAGGGCATTGATCAGTTCGATCTCGGCGCGGGAGTTGTCCAGCAGGGGCGCGAGCCGCCGGCGGATACCGATGTTGGCCCGCATCCGGGGGTCCGGTGCGTACCATCCCAACATCGCCGCCCGCTCATCGGCGGTCACCATCTCAAGGGTGAGCTCGTCGTGGTTCCGCAGGAACGTACCCCACTGGGCGCCGTCGGGAATGTCAGGCGTGTCCTGCATCGTCTCGATGATGGGCGCGGCCTTTTGGTCCCGGAGCGCGTAGTAAAGCCGGGGCATGATCGGGAAGTGGAAGGCCATGTGGCATTCCGGTTCCTCATCCGTCCCGAAGTACTCCACCACCTCGTTGGGCGGCTGATTGGCCTCGGCAATGATTACGCGGCCGGGGTAGCTTTCATCCACCATGGCGCGGAGCTTCCGGAGGAAGTCATGGGTGGCGGGCAGGTTCTCGCAGTTGGTTCCCTCCTCCTCGAAGAGGTAGGGAATGGCATCGGCGCGGAACCCGTCAATGCCCTGGTCCAGCCAGAACCGCACCACGTCGAAGAGGGCGTCGATAACCTTGGGGTTCTCAAAATTCAGGTCGGGCTGGTGGCTGAAGAACCGGTGCCAGAAGAACTGCCGGCGGATGGGGTCGAAGGTCCAGTTCGATTCCTCGGTGTCCACGAAAATGATGCGGGCATCCTGGTACTTCTCGTCAGTGTCGCTCCACACGTAAAAGTCGCCGAAGGGCCCGTCCGGATCCTTCCTCGATTCCTGGAACCAGGGGTGCTGGTCCGAGGTGTGGTTCAGGGGAAGGTCGATGATGACCCGGACCCCCCTGGCATGGGCCTCGGCAACCAGCCGCTTGAAGTCGGTTATGGTGCCGAACTCGTCCAGGACTGAGTTGTAGTCCGAGATGTCGTAGCCGCCGTCGCGCAGCGGGGACTGGAAGAACGGCGGCAGCCAGAGGCAGTCCACGCCCAGCCACTGCAGGTAGTCAAGCCTGTCGATGAGGCCCGAGAAATCTCCCGAGCCGTCACCGTTGGCGTCCGCAAAAGCTCTGACGAGGACCTCGTAGAACACGGCCTTCCGGTACCACAGCGGATCGTGCTGCAGGCCCGGCGCATTCAGTTCGAAGGTGCTCTTCGGCGTGAAATGCTGGCCCGAACTTTGCGGGTTAAAACTCACTGATGCGTTCTCCTCACGCTGAGGATGTGTGCGGGCTCAACGTGCGGATCGAGGCGGACGTAGTTGAACTCGCCCCACTCCCAGCTTTCACCGGAGATGAGGTCATCCACGTGGAAGCCGCCGTTCCCAGTGAGGTCCTGGGGGTCCAGTTCAAGGGCGGCCAGGTCCAGAGCGACGCTGCATTCCTTGGTGACGTGCGGATCCACGTTGACCACCACGATGATGGTGTCCTTGGAACCATCGGCGAGGGTCTTGTGCTTGGAGTACACCACGGTGGAATCGTCAGTGCTGTGGTGCACAGTCAGGTTCTGCAGGTCCTGCAGCGCCGGGTGTGTGTGCCGCAGTTCGTTCAACCGGGTGATGTAGGGGGCAAGTGTCCGCCCGGACTGTGCTGCTGCGTCCCAGTCCCGCGCCTTGTATTCGAACTTCTCGTTGTCGATGTATTCCTCGGCACCGGGGCGGGCAACATGCTCGTACAGCTCATAGCCGGCGTAGACGCCCCACAGCGGGCTTGCCGTGGAGGCCAGGACTGCCCGGATCTTGAACGCGGCCGGACCGCCGAACTGCAGGTATTCCGTGAGGATGTCCGGGGTATTCACAAAGAAGTTGGGCCGGAAGAAGGCCGGGGACTCATGGCTGACCTCGTGGAAGTACTGCTCGATTTCCTTCTTGGTGTTCCGCCAGGTGAAGTAGGTGTAGGACTGCTGGAAGCCCGCGCGGCCCAGCGCGTGCATCATGGCAGGGCGCGTGAAGGCCTCGGCGAGGAAAACGACGCCGGCAACTTCCTTATTAACCTGCGCGATGAGCCATTCCCAGAACCACACGGGCTTGGTGTGCGGGTTATCCACGCGGAAAATCTTCACGCCGTGGCTGACCCAGAGCAGGACAATACGGAGAATTTCGTTTGAGAGGCCCTCGGGGTCATTATCGAAATTCAGCGGATAAATGTCCTGGTACTTCTTCGGCGGGTTTTCCGCATAGGCAATACTGCCGTCAACCCTGGTGGTGAACCACTCTGGATTGGACTGGACCCAGGGGTGGTCCGGGGCAGCCTGCAGGGCCAGGTCCAGAGCTACTTCCAGGCCGAGTTCGTTGGCCCTTGCCACGAAGGCGTCAAAGTCATCAAAGGTGCCAAGGTCAGGATGGATGGCGTCGTGGCCGCCCTCCTTGGCGCCGATTGCCCAGGGCGAACCGGGATCGTTGGGCCCTGCAATCAGCGTGTTGTTGGGTCCCTTGCGGTGCTGGACACCGATCGGGTGGATGGGCGGCATGTAAATGACGTCAAAGCCCATCGCGGCAACGGCATCGAGGCGTTGCGCCGCCGTGCGGAAGTTTCCGGAGGTCCAGGCGCCCGTGTTGTGGTCACGGACTGCACCTTCGGAACGCGGGAAGAACTCGTACCAGGCGCCGCGGCCGGCCCGGTCCCGCTCAACCAGCAGCGGGTACTGCTGGGAGACTGTCACCAGTTCGCGGATTGGCTGGCGCGCCACGATGCCGGCCACTTCCTGGCTGAAACCGGCGGCGAGGCGCTCTTCCGCGGTGAGGGAGGAGTCCGCCAGCGTGTTGGCGGCACCGCGCAGGGCGGCCCGGTCCGCCTCGCTGCGGGAGTCGTCGTCGGCTGCTTCATTCAGCAACACGGCACCCTCGGCGAGCATCAGCTCGACGTCGATGCCCGCTTCCACCTTTACTTCCGCGTTGTGGTGCCACGTGCCGTAGCGGTCGTGCCAGGCTTCGATGACGAAGGACCAGTTGCCGGTGTCCGACGGCGTGAGGACGCCTTCCCAGCGGTCCGTGCCCATGCCGCGGACCCCGCGCGGCGGTGCGAGCCTGACGCGCTGGCGTTCCTGGCCCGCCGGATCCAGGAGCACGGCACTAACCCCCAACTGGTCATGCCCTTCCCGGAACGCGGTGGCACCCACTACGATCCCCTCGCCAGGCAGCGCCTTGGCTGGAAACTTTCCACCCTCCACCACCGGCTGCACGGCCGTGATGGGGAAACGTCCAAACCGGAGGCCGTCCGTGATGGCGCCCAGCGGCTTTTTCTTCGATGCGGCAATGGTTTCTGAGTTAGTCGTCACAGGCTCGACGTTAGCGAGAAATGACCCGGAATGCTAAGCCTGCGCACTATTTTCATTGCGGCCCGTGTCATTTCCTCCCTGCCAACTGTCATTTACCCAAAAGAAACCCGATGCTGGTTCCGGCTGCCCATGTTGTCGGTTAGTGTGACGCAGGTGAAGGCAATCCGCAGATTTACGGTCCGTACAGTCCTCCCCGAACCGATCAGGCCGCTCGCCCGGCTGGCGAGTAATTTGCGCTGGTCCTGGCACCGGCCCACGCGGGAGCTTTTTGCCGGTTTGAACCCCCGGCTTTGGGTGGAGAGCGGCGAGGACCCGGTGGGTTTCCTTGGCCTGGTGAGCCGGGAAGAGTTCCAGCAGCTGGCGGCAGACCAGTCCGTAGTGGAACGCGTCCGCGCCGCCGAGGAGGACCTTGACCGGTACCTCGAGGAGCCCCGCTGGTACCAAAGCCTGGGCCCGGATGCGCCGGCGTCCATTGCCTACTTCTCCCCCGAATTCGGTATCACCGAAGTCCTCCCCCAGTACTCCGGCGGCCTGGGCATCCTGGCCGGTGACCACCTCAAGGCGGCCTCGGACCTGGGCGTGCCCCTGATCGGCGTGGGCCTGCTCTACCAGGCCGGGTACTTCAAGCAGTCGCTGTCCAGGGACGCCTGGCAGCAGGAAACCTATCCTGTCCTGGACCCGGACGGCCTGCCGCTCACTTTGCTCCGTGAGCCTTCCCGCGACGGCAATGGCCGGCCGCTGCAGATCTCCCTGCCGCTGCCCAACCACCGCCGGCTGCTGGCACACATCTGGCGCGCGGACGTCGGACGCGTCCCTCTGCTGCTCCTGGACTCGAACGTCCCGGGCAACGACGAAGCCGCCCGCAGCATTACTGACCGCCTTTACGGCGGCGGCGGAGACCACCGCCTGCAGCAGGAACTGCTGCTCGGCATGGGCGGGGTCAAGGCGCTGCGCGCCTTCCAGAAGCTCACCGGGACCGGCGCCCCCGAGGTGTTCCACACCAACGAAGGCCACGCCGGCTTCCTGGGCATTGAGCGCATCCAGGAACTGATGTCCGGTGACGAGGCGCTGACGTTTGATGAGGCTTTGGCCGCAGGCCGTGCCTCCACCGTTTTCACCACGCATACACCGGTGCCTGCCGGCATCGACAGGTTTGAAATTTCCCAGATCCACCACTTCTTCCAGGCGGGGCTCGCTCCGGCTGTGCCCGTGGACCGGATCCTGGAGCTGGGCCGCGAGAATTACGCAGACGGCAACCCGTCCGTCTTCAACATGGCCGTGATGGGCCTGCGGCTGGCGCAGCGGGCCAACGGCGTGGCCAAGCTCCATGGCGAAGTGTCCCGTGGGATGTTCTCCGCGCTGTGGCCGGGCTTCGACCACTCCGAAGTGCCCATCACCTCGGTGACCAACGGTGTGCACGTGCCCACGTGGGTGGACAGCCGCATCTCCAAGCTGGCCCGTGACCAGTTCGGCAGCGAGGCTGAAGCGCTGGGTCGCTGGGACCTCGCCTACAACGTCAGCGACGCCGACGTGTGGGAGCTGCGCCGGCAAATGCGGAGCGCCCTGGTTGACGATGTCCGCCGCAGGCTTCGGGCTGCGTGGAAGAAGCGCGGCGCGGCCGACGCCGAGCTGCGCTGGACGGACAGGGTGTTGGACCCGGACGTTCTGACCATCGGGTTCGCCCGCCGCGTGCCCACCTACAAGCGCCTCACCCTGATGCTGCGCGAGCCGGACCGGCTCAAGGCACTGCTCCTGCACAAGGAGCACCCGATCCAGCTGGTGATCGCCGGCAAGTCCCACCCCGCGGACGACGCCGGGAAGAAGATGATCCAGGACCTGGTGCGCTTCACCGATGACCCGGAGGTCCGCCACCGCATTGTCTTCCTGCCCAACTACGACATCGCGATGGCCCGGACGCTGTTCCCGGGCTGCGATGTGTGGCTGAACAATCCGCTCCGGCCGCTTGAGGCCTGCGGGACGTCCGGCATGAAGGCCGCGCTGAACGGTTCGCTGAACCTGTCCGTCCTGGACGGCTGGTGGGATGAGATGTACGACGGCGAGAACGGCTGGGCAATTCCGACGGCCAATAACGACGCGTCCCCCGAGGAACGCGACGATATCGAGGCCGCCGCGCTCTACGAGCTCCTTGAGACACAGGTTGCCCCGCGGTTCTACGGCAGCACAGTTTCGGAAGGAGCCGGAGCAGCCGGGCCGTCCACCTCGGGCACCGAGAAGGTGCCAACGCACTGGGTGTCGATGATCAAGCACACGCTTTCACACCTCGGCCCGGCAGTTTCGGCCGAGCGGATGCTGCGTGACTACGTGAACATCCTCTACCGCCCCGCCGCGGAAGCGGGCCGGGCTGCCGGTGCGAACTCCTACTCCCAGGCCCGCAGTCTGGCAGCCTGGACCGCCAAGGTCCGTGCCGCCTGGCCGCAGGTGCACGTGGAGCACGTGGACTCGGTGGGGGTCGCCGAGGATCCGCAGATCGGTGACACGCTCCAGGTCAATGCCTACGTGGCACTGAACAGCCTCACCCCGGAAGATGTCAGCGTGGAAGTCGCGTACGGCAGGGCCGAGGAAAGCGACACACTCACGGACATCACCGTGGTGGAGCTGAAGGTCCAGGAAGACCTGGGCAGCGGCCGCCACCTCTTCAGCGGTTCCCTGATGATCGACCGCTCGGGATCCTTCGGCTACACCGTCCGGGTGCTGCCGCGGCACGATGCGCTGGCGTCCAAGGCCGAGCTGGGCCTGATCGTTAACGCATAACAGGCAGGGCCCCTAACCACTGCAGGAGGATTCCGTGAACGACCGTACAGTGGCAGACCTGATCGTGGAGCGGCTCACGAGCTGGGGCGTCAACCGCGTGTTCGGGTACAGCGGGGACGGGATCAACGGTTTCATGGGGGCCCTGCGCCGTGCAGGGGGCCGGGTCGAATTCGTACAGGCCCGGCACGAGGAAAACGCCGCCTTTATGGCGGTGGGGCATGCCAAGTACACCGGCGGCGTGGGCGTGGTGACGTCCACCCAGGGTCCGGGCGCCGTCCACCTCCTCAACGGCCTTTACGACGCCAAGCTCGACGGCGTGCCTGTAGTAGCCATTGTGGGGCAACAGAGCAGGACGGTGCTGGGCTCGGCCTACATGCAGGAAATTGAACTGACCGGCCTTTTCAAGGACGTCGCAGCCCAGTTCGTGCAGCAGGTCAACGCCCCCGAGCAGCTTCCCATGGTCCTGGACCGCGCCTTCCGCACGGCAAAGGCGACGTCCTCGCCATGCGTGGTGATCCTGCCGCATGACATCCAGTCCGCGCCCGCGCCCGAACTGAAACAGGAACATGGCGTGGTGGTCACCGCGCCGTCCTGGAGCACCTCCGCCAAAACACCGCGCGGGGAAGACCTGGACGCTGCTGCTGCCATCCTCAACAACGCTCAGCGGGTGGCGCTGCTGGTTGGCCAGGGCGCCAGGCATGCCGGCCAGGAAGTGGTGGCCGTCGCGGAACAGCTGGGGGCGGGCATTGCCACGAGCCTCCTCGGCAAGCCCTACGTGGACGAAACCTTGCCCTTCGCCGTGGGAACCATGGGACATCTGGGCACCACCGCCAGCGCGCACCTGCTGGGCAACTGCGACGCGCTGCTGATCGTCGGCTCGAATGATCCCTGGACCGAGTTCTATCCACCACCCGGAGCCGCCCGGGCTGTCCAGATCGATATCGACGAGCGGAAGATCGGCAACCGGTACCCCGTGGAGGTGGGACTGGCAGGGGACGCGGCAAGCGCCCTCCGGGCCCTTGGTTCGCGGCTCAACCAGCGGCAGCGCGGGCAGTGGCGGGAGGACGTCGAGAAGGAAGTCACACGCTGGCGTGCCCTTGCCGAAGAACGCGCCGCGGTAACAGCCAACCCGGTCAACCCGGAAAGGGTGGTGCGGGAGCTCAACGGCAGGCTGCCGGCTGACGCCCAGTTGAGCATCGACGTTGGCAGCTGCGTTTACTGGTATGCCCGCCAGCTGGTACTTCCGCAGGGGGTACCGGCCCACCTGTCAGGGACGCTGGCCAGCATGGGCTGCTCCATCCCCTATGGTATTGCTGCCAAGCTTGCCCGCCCCGACCGGCCGCTGGTGGCGTTGTCCGGGGACGGCGCCATGCAGATGGCCGGAATCGCCGAGCTGGTGACGGTGGCGCACCGGTGGCGGCAGTGGGAGGACCCGCGGTTCGTCGTCTGCGTCTTCAACAACCGGGAGCTCGCCGAAGTGACGTGGGAGCAGCGGGAGTCCGAGGGTGAGCCGCGGTTCCGGGCCAGCCAGGAACTTCCGGACTTTCCGTTCGCGGGCTACGCCGACCTGCTGGGATTGACCGGCATACGGGTGGACGATCCGGAGCTTCTTGGCGATGCCTGGGAGCAGGCGCTGGCCGCTGACCGCCCGGTGGTCATCGAAGTGCTGACAGACCCCGAGGTTCCCCTCCTGCCGCCCTTCCCGGGAGGCCGTGAGAAAGCGGAAAGCATGCGCAAGGCCCTCGCAGAGGAAGAAGGCAGCGGCCGGGCCCTGGACCTGCTGGAAACCTACACCGGCCAGGAAGAACGGTCCTAGGGGCAGCGCCGCTTGTCAGAGCAGGACGGCTGTGACGGAGAGGTCTTTCCCGGCGTAGCGCTCGGCGTCCTGCAGGATCTCGCAGATGACGCCGAAGGACCTGTCGGCCCGAAAAGGCGCGGCCACTTGCCAGAGCACGGTGACCGGCGCGTTGCCGTTGTCAGTGATGCTGTCCGCGAAGTCATGCAGGGAATCGTTCAGGGCGTCAAGGTTGACGCCGTAGTGTTCGGGAAAGCTTAGGACCTCGCCAAAGGTTTCAAGGACGGCCCTCTTGCTGTCGGCGGCGGGAACCACCAGGCTACGGCGGCCGGCGTCGGCCACCTGTTCCTGCAGTTCTTCCAGGGTCCAGGTGTCGCCGGAGTAGATCTTCATTATTGCCTAGCTGCCTTCTGCTATGAATCGGAACGTCTCGTAGTGGTCATCGGTGTAGTATTTC
This sequence comes from Arthrobacter sp. sptzw32, assembly GCF_059089735.1. Lineage (NCBI taxonomy): Bacteria > Bacillati > Actinomycetota > Actinomycetes > Micrococcales > Micrococcaceae > Arthrobacter > Arthrobacter sp. sptzw32. The sequence goes on from NZ_JBNHEZ010000005.1 coordinate 12,983, forward strand.
TCGCCGCCGTCGCCCGCAACGATGCGCCGCGCTCCCCGGTCTGATTCTCCCGGTGTGGGCACCGTATATTCCCGGTAGTAGCCCCTGTCCCGCCGGGGCAGGATCCGCTCAAAGTTCCCGAAGGTCTGGTCGTCCTGGCTGTATCGGTAAGGTCCACCGGCGCGGATGAGGTTGAGGGTCCGGCGGGCTTCACCGGGCAAGGCCGACTCCCGCACTTCCGGCAACCCTGACGGGTTTTCCGGCGCCTGCGCTCCGGGGGTGGCAGCTGCTTTCCCCGGGGCGGCAGCAGGGGAACCGGCTGCCGGCGGGCCTGTTGCGGCACCCGGGCCGGGCGTGGCACTGGCCCCGGCCTCCGTCGTCGTACTTTCCGCCAGTTGGCCCAGGATACCGGTGCCGCCGAACGCGAGCAGTCCCAGTACCACGAGCGCAGTCAGCAGCAAGGGCAGAATTTTGCGGTGGCGCATCATGTTGTTCCCCGGTGCATCAGGTGCGGTAGATGTTGATGGAGTTCGCCTCCACGAGGTCCCGCTCCCCCGACAGCACCCGGCTGCCCTGGCGGAGCTCGTGCTGCGGTGTGGTGGTCAGCCGCAGCTCGAACTTCGTGTGCAGAGCGCCATCGGTGACGATCCGGGGCAGCGTGATCTGAACGTCGGAAGTGCTGCCGTTCACCACCACCAGGCCGGCCAGTGTCCCGTCGTCCGAGCCGAGCAGGAGTTGGATCACGCGGTGATGCGGATCGTTCCAGCGTTCCATGGACATGGGCTGCCCGGCGTGGTCGAACCAGTACAGGTAGGACTGCTCATCGCGGACCGGGAAATCGCGGGGCTGCGCGGCGAGGAACTCCTTGCGAAGGCGGATGTACCGTTTGGTGCTCCGAAGCATCTCGGAGGACTCCGGGGTCCTTGTCCAGTCCAGCCAGGCGATGGCGTTGTCCTGGCAGTAGGCGTTGTTGTTACCCTGCTGGGTCCGGGCCAGCTCGTCTCCGGCGGTGATCATTGGGACGCCCAGGGAAATCAACAACGAGGCCATCAGGTTGCGGCGGGACTGGGCCCGTCTGGCCAGGATCTTGCCGTCCTCGGTGGGGCCCTCGAAGCCGTGATTGTAGCTGCGGTTGTCGCCGTGGCCGTCGCGGTTCTGCTCACCGTTGGCTTCGTTGTGCTTGCGGTCGTAGGAAACGAGGTCGTTAAGGGTAAAGCCGTCATGGGCCGTGATGTAGTTGACGGATGCCAGCCTGGAGCGGCCGGACCCGGCAAACAGGGCTGCGGAACCGGACACTACGTCTGCGAGCTTGGCCACCGTGCCGCCCTGCCCGCCGGATTCAAGGGAGGCGCGGTCGGCCAGCCAGAAGGTGCGCACGGCGTCACGGAAGTGGTCGTTCCAGTCTGCCCAGCCGGACGGGAAACGCCCGGTCTGCCAGCCGCCGTAACCGATGTCCCAGGGTTCGGCAATCAGCTTTACGTCGGAAAGGACGGGGTCCGCAGCAACGGCAACCAGGAACGGGTGCCCGGGGTCAAACTCGTTGGCCTCGTTGCGGCAGAGGGTCACGGCAAGGTCAAAGCGGAAGCCGTCAATGTGGAACTCGTCTACCCAGTAGCGCAGGGAATCGAGCACCAGCTGGACCACCTGGGGCTCGGCAAAGTTAAGGCTGTTACCGCAGCCGGTGGTGTCCACGTACTTGGCGTGCCCGTCCGTCCGGTAGTACTTGTCCTCCCCCAGCCCGCGGAAGCTCAGGGTTTGCCCGTCCGGCCCACCTTCTGCAGTGTGGTTGTAAACGACGTCGAGGATGACTTCCAGGCCAGCGGCGTGGAGCGCTTTGACCATTCCCTTGAACTCATCCTGGACCGCCTGCGGGCCCGCTTCCTGTGCCGCTTTAGTGGCATAGCCGGGATGCGGGGCGAAAAAGGCCGCGGTGTTGTACCCCCAGTAGTTGGTCAGGCCCAGGTCCTGCAGGTGCGGTTCGTCGAGGTGGAAGTGCACGGGCAACAGCTGAACCGCCGTAATGCCCAGGCTCTTGAAGTGTTCGATAACGGCCGGGTGTGCCATGCCGGCGTAGGTGCCGCGCAGTTCCCGGGGCAGGTCCGGGTGGAGCATGCTTTGCCCCCGGACGTGGGCCTCGTAGATGATGGTGTCGCGCCATTCCAGGCGAAGCCGCGTATCTGATCCCCAGTTGTAGTCGCCGGCTACCCGGACGCTGCTCAGGAATCCGTCGCTCTGGTCCACTGCCCGGCCGTACGGGTCCAGGAGCAGCGGCTGGCCGCCGTCGCCATCAACGTTCTGCGCAGGCACGGCAAGCGGCAGGGACTGCTCCGGTAGCGCCGGCCGGAAGCCGTACCGCGAGCCGTAGGGCAGGTTGTCCACAATCCCGTGGTGGACGCCGTGGTTCAGGTTGGGCAGCGCCTGCACGCGCCAGTCCCGGCCTGGTGCTTTGTAGACGATCTCCAGGCTCCGCACGCCCGGGGCGTAGCAGGCCACATTGGCCCGTGCGCCCGGACGGGGACCAGCACCGGCTGGAGCCGCCGCATCCGGGCGCGGAACAGTCACACCAAGTGGAGAGGCCGTTGAGGCATCCGTGGTGGAAGCAGTGTCGAAGAGCGGCATGACCATCCCCTAAATCTTAGCCGCCGAGGGCACATCGCCTGCCTGTGCGTCACATTCGCGCACAGGCAGGCCTGGAAACAAACTTTGTTGTTGTGACGCGGTTACTTTGCCTTGCGCTGGCGTGATATTTCGTACAGCGAGATGCCCACTGCCATGGAGGCGTTGAGGGATTCCATGGCCGAGTCGATGGGAATCGAAACGATCTGGTCGCAGTTCTCCCGGACGAGGCGGCTGAGGCCTTTGCCTTCCGAGCCCACCACGATGCACACCGGCTCGGAGGCGAGGGTGAGCTCGGGAAGGGACACATCGCCGTCTCCGTCAAGGCCCAGGACAAAGATGCCCATGTTCTTGAACTGCTTCAAAGCACTGTTGAGGTTGGACGCGCGTGCCACAGGGACCCGGACCGCTGCCCCGGCGCTGGTTTTCCATGCTGAGGCGGTGACGCCCACAGAGCGGCGTTCGGGGACGATCACGCCATGGCCACTGAAGGCGGACACGGAGCGGATGATGGCACCCAGGTTTCGGGGATCGGTGATGCCGTCCAGCGCCACGAAGAGCGGCGCGTTGGCGACGTGCCCCTTCTTCCACTTCTCCACCGTTTCTTCGGCGAGCTCGTAGGCGTCCTGGTAGTCGTACGGCGGGATCTGCAGGACCAGGCCCTGGTGCACGGCGTCGTCCGTCATCCGGTCCAGTTCCGGTTTGCCGGTCTCCAGCAGCGGAATGCCGCGTTCGGCGGCGAGCTTCAGGGATTCCTTCACCCGGTCATCCATTTCGATGCGGATGGCGATGTGCAGGGCCTTGGCGGGAATGCCGGCCCGCAGCGCTTCAACTACGGAGTTCCGGCCCGTAACTACTTCCTCCATAGCCCGTCCCTTAGGTCCGGACTTTGTTGCGCCGGCGCTGCGCGCGCCTGTGCTGCGCTTGGCGGCTGAGCGCTCCGCGAGCTGCTTGGACTTGTGGGCTTTATGGTACGGACGGTCCTCCGCCTTGGGCGTGGGGCCCTTGCCTTCGAGGGCCTTGCGGCCATGGCCACCGGTTCCGATGGTTGGGCCCTTCTTCGCTTTAACCGATCGGCGACCATTGTTGGCCATGATGTTCCACCCTTGATTGTGCTGACTGACTCTGCCTACCAGTCTACTGAACCAAGTAAAATCGCCCGACCCGCTGGAATTGCCTGCGCGGAAACTGCCGGCTCAGTCCCGCTTCAGGCTCCAGCTCGCACCGTCCGGGCCATCCTCCACGACGACGCCGGCTGCGGCCAGTGTGTCCCGGATCGCGTCCGAGGCGGTCCAGTCTTTTTCGGCCCGCGCCGCGGCCCGCGCTTCCAGCTGCGCCTGGACCAGGACCTCCAACGCTGTTGCTTCCTTGCTGCTGACGGCATCGGTTCCCGCGACGGCGTTGAGCCCGAGCACCTCCGTCATCATTGCCACGGCGGACAGCGCCTGGCGGGCGGCGTCGTCCTCACCTTCGGCGAGGGCGGTGTTCCCGGCGCGGACCGTCTCGTGGAGGGCCGCCAGGGCACGCGGCACGTTAAGGTCGTCGTCCAGGGCCTCCGAAAAGGTGCGGACAGCAACGGCGGATGAGCCGAAGTCACCAGAAGCATCGCCTGAGGCTTCACCGAAGCGGGCGGAGGCCTTTGCCAGGAAACTGTCAATACGTTCGACGGCGGCGGCAGCCTCCGTGAGCGACGTGGGACGGTAGTCCAGGACGGAGCGGTAATGTGCCTGGCCGAGGTAGTAGCGGACAACCCGGGGCGACGCCAGTTCCAGCATCTCGGCCGGGCTGATGGTGTTCCCGATCGATTTGGACATCTTGTCGCCCTGGTAGGTGACCATGCCGTTGTGCATCCAGAAGTTGGCGAACGCGTGGCCGGCGGCCTGGGACTGGGCCAGCTCGTTTTCATGGTGCGGGAACCTCAGGTCCAGCCCGCCGCCATGGATGTCGAACTCGGTGCCGAGGTATTTGGTGACCATCGCCGAGCATTCCAGGTGCCAGCCCGGGCGGCCGGCGCCCCAGGGGGAAGCCCAGCTCGCGGTGGCCGGCTCGCCGTCCTTGGATCCCTTCCACAGCGCAAAGTCGCGGGGGTCCCTCTTGCCCCGCGGATCAGCATCGGGGGCCGCCTGCATGTCGTCGATGTTCTGCCTGGTGAGCGCGCCGTATTTGCTCCAGGAACGGACGTCAAAGTACACGTCACCGGACTCGTCCAGCGCGGGGTAGGCGTGCCCGCGGTCGATCAATTGCTGGATGAGAAGATGCATCTCCGGGATGTGGCCGGTGGCGCGCGGCTCGTAGGTTGGCCGCGAGACGCCAAGCGTGTCGTATGCCTTCAGGAATTCCTGCTCGTAGCGGTACGCGAGGGCCCACCACTCTTCCTGGGGCACCTCGCCGGCCTCCGGCGTAAACCCTGCCGCGAATGAAGCTTCGGATTTGGCGAGGATCTTGTCATCGATGTCGGTGACATTCCTGACCACCGTGACCCGGAGCCCCCGGTAGGTCAACCAGCGGGTGAGCTGGTCAAAAGCAATGGCTGAACGGATATGGCCCACGTGGGGCATGCCCTGCACGGTGGCGCCGCAGTAGTAGAGGCTGGCCTTGCCCTCAACGAGGGGGACGAAGTTCCGGACTTCGGCGGAGGCGGTGTCATAGAAGCGCAGGGTCACCGCTCCAGATTAGCCGATGGCGCCGGAGGGTCTCGGATACACCAGCGCTGTGGCCACCGCAGAGATACCTTCTCCACGGCCGGGGAAGCCCAGGCCGTCGCTGGTGGTTGCCGTAACGCTGATGGGTGCGCCGGCGGCTTCGCTGAGCACCCTTTGCGATTCTTCCCGCCGGGGACCGAACTTGGGCTTGTTGGCAACGAACTGGACGGCGACGTTGCCGATCTCGAAGCCTGCTGCCCTGACGATCCGTGCCGCCTCGGTGAGCAGGGTAACTCCGGAGGCACCGGCGAACTCGGGCCGACTGGTTCCAAAATGGGTACCAAGGTCACCGATACCGGCGGCCGAAAAGAGCGCGTCGGCAGCCGCGTGGGCAACGGGGTCGCCATCGGAGTGCCCTGCGAGGCCGCGTTCACCCTCCCAGAGGAGCCCCCCGAGCCACAACTGCCGCGGCGCATCTTCCGGTGCGTAGGCATGGACGTCAATGCCGATGCCGGTGCGGGGCAGGACAACGATGGGGTCAGGCACGGTCAGCCCTCCACCCAGCGGGCGCCCAGCGGCCCTTCGAGAAGCCCCTCGGCGAGGATCAGATCCAGCGGAGTGGTGATCTTTAGGGACTGGCTGGAGCCCCGTACGGCATGGACCGGGGTACCCAGCAGTTCCACGAGCATGGCGTCATCGGTAACGGCGGCGGCCTGGCGCTCGTCCAGGTCCCGGGCTGCCTCATGTGCGTTCAGGAGGGTCCCCAGCCGGAAACCCTGGGGCGTCTGGACAGCGCGCAGGTCCTCGCGCGGTGCGGTCCCGGTGACAACCTCCGGTGCGAAGACGCTGTCCTCCCCAGTAGTCGTGGCCACCGTTTTGACAGTGTCCACGACGGCGACGGCAGGAATTACTGCCGAGGCGCCCGCCGCCAGTGCGTCCACCACCCGGTGAAAAACCGATTCGGGCGTCAGGGCCCGCGCTGCGTCGTGTACCAGCACGGCGTCGATGCCCTCCATTAGCGCAGCTATCCCGGCGCGGACGGACTCAGCCCGGGTGGCACCGCCGACGACGATGGAAAGGAGGGGGCCGCCGTCGGCCAATTCCTCCCGGAAGTCCTCGCACAGCTGCCGGAGGGCAGTGTCAGCGGCTGGCAGCGCTATGCACACCTGGCTGCTGACCCCGGATGCAACAATGCCCCTCAGGGCGTGCATCAGGATGGGTTCGCCGCCGAGCGGCACCGCCGCCTTGGGCATGCCGTAGCCCAGCCGCTGCCCGGAGCCGGCGGCCACCAGGATCACCGCGGTGACAGGGCGCGTGGAAGTTTCACTCATGCGGACTAGCCTACGTCCCCGCTGCCGGCCCCGCCCGGACCTGAATCCGGGCAAAAAGAAGCCCCGGCGGCACTTGGGTGCCACCGGGGTTCAATTCTTAGGAAGCCAGGACCTCGTCGAGAACGCTTGCAGCCTTCTCCTCGTCGGTCTTTTCAGCCAGCGCCAGTTCTGAAATCAGAATCTGCCGGGCTTTGGCCAGCATTCGCTTCTCGCCTGCGGAAAGGCCCCGGTCGTGATCGCGGCGCCACAGGTCGCGGACGACCTCTGCAACCTTGATGACGTCACCGGAAGCAAGCTTCTCCAGATTTGCCTTGTACCTGCGTGACCAGTTGGTGGGTTCTTCGGTGAACTCGGCACGAAGCACATCGAACACGTGCTCCAGGCCTTCCTTGCCCACTACGTCCCGAACCCCAACAAGATCAACGTTCTCTGCTGGAACTTCAATGGTCAGATCACCCTGGGCCACCTTGAGCTTGAGATACATCTTCTCTTCGCCCTTGATGGTGCGCATCTTGATTTCTTCAATCTTCGCAGCACCGTGGTGAGGGTAAACTACTGTCTCGCCGACCTCAAATACCATGTGGACATTTCCCCTTTCCCGCTGACCAGTTTATCACGATTCAGGCATATGACCGGCCGGGAAGCGGGCCGGGAACCGCGTAAATACGCGGAAAATGGGCATAAACAACCCCCTTCACCCCCTTGACGAACACGGATAATAGTGCATGCTGCGGGTGCTGCCAAGGGCGATATGACAATGCCGAATCCGCGTTTAGCAGGGTTTGCGGATAGGCTATGCGTGAATAATCTTCCAGAACTTTCGAGGAGTACGTGACGTGCGTTTCACTGCGACGAACCGGGCCCGCCGCGCCAAACTGGCCCTCACGGCAGGTGCCCTTGGCATCGGACTGCTGGCCTCGGGCTGCGGGTACACCAATTCCCAGCAGACCAGCGTTCAGTACCAGTCGTCGGACGGCATCATCACCGACCTCGGCCCGCTCCAGCTGCGCAACATCCTCATCATCTCCAATGGGGAGGACCAGCCGGGCCGCGTCATCGGCGCCGTCTACAACTCGTCCTCGGAGGATGTGACGCTGACACTCAACGGCGCTGAAGGCTCGCAGACGGAAGTTCCGGTCAAGGCCAACTCCTCCACCCTGCTGAACAACACCACGGACGAAGTGGTCCTGAGCACCACGGGCGGAATCCCGGGCTCCCTTGTGGACGTCAAGATCAGCGAAGACGGCACCAACGTGAGCAACACCGTGCAGGTTCCGGTGCTGGACGCAACCCTGCCCGAGTACAAGGAATACCTGCCGGCAGGCAGCACTCCTTCGCCGAGCCCGTCCGCCACGCCAACGGCCTCCGAACTCGGCGGCGGAAGCGGCCACTAAGGCCCACACACAACGCAAACAAAAGGGAGGGGCCCACGGGCCCCTCCCTTTTTGTGCTCCTAAATGGTTCCGGTCCGGAGCCGGCAGTCCTGCGGCTCCAACCTGTTGCCCGTACTTACGGCTCGAACTTGTAACCGAGGCCGCGCACGGTCACCAGGAACCGCGGCGCCGAAGGATCGGGTTCGATTTTCCCGCGCAGGCGCTTGACGTGGACATCGAGGGTTTTGGTGTCGCCCACGTAGTCCGAGCCCCACACGCGGTCAATGAGCTGGCCACGGGTAAGCACCCGGCCCGAATTGCGCAGGAGCATCTCCAGGAGTTCGAACTCCTTCAGGGGAAGCAACACCTGTTCCCCGCCCACGCTGACCACGTGGCGTTCGATGTCCATGCGGACGGGGCCGGCCTGGACTGTGGCGGAAATCAGTTCCTCGGGCTCACCCTGGCGGCGCAGGACGGCCCTGACCCTGGCCACCAGTTCCCTGGAGGAGTAGGGCTTGGTGACGTAGTCGTCGGCCCCGAGTTCCAGCCCCACCACCTTGTCGATCTCTGAGTCCTTGGCTGTCAGCATGATCACCGGGACGCTGGAGCGCTGGCGCAGCTGGCGGCACACCTCGGTGCCGGAGAGCCCGGGAAGCTGGAGGTCCAGCAGTACCAGGTCCGCTCCGTTCCGGTCGAATTCGGTGATGGCGTCCAGGCCGTTGTCCACGACCTCCACCTCGAACCCTTCCTTGCCCAGCAAATAGGACAAGGGATCGCTGAACGATTCCTCGTCCTCCACAATCAAAATCCTGCTCAAGCGTTAGCTCCTCGTTCTTTTGCGCCTGCGGCGCGGGGTACTTGGGTGACGTTTGGCTCCCGGTTTCCATGACCAGACAATCCCGGGGCTGCTGCGGGCAGGACGTCGTCCTCCCCCTCCTGCCCTTCCATTTCCGGGAGCCGGAGCGTGAAGGTGGAACCCTGGCCCGGCTGGGACCACAGGGTCACTTCCCCGCCGTGGTTGGAGGCAACGTGCTTCACGATGCTTAGCCCGAGGCCCGTGCCGCCGGTGTGGCGGGAACGGGCCGAGTCCACCCGGTAAAAACGCTCGAAGACCCGCTCCTGGTCCTCGGGGCTGAGTCCCTCGCCCTGGTCCGTCACCGAAATGGAAACCAGGCCGTCCCGGGAGCGGACTCCCATGCCTACCCGCGTGTTGGCCGGCGAGTAGCGAATGGCGTTGTCAATCAGGTTGCGCAGTGCGGTGACCAGGAGGTCCTGGTCACCGAAGACCTTGCCCTCTGTCCGGCCGCCCACCACAATACGGATGTTCTTGCTCTCGGCGGGAAGCTGCGAGCGGTCCACTGCCTCGGCGATGACGGCGTTGACGTCGACGGGGCGGCCCTCCTGAATGACGCTCGCGCCCTGCAGCCGGGAGAGTTCGATGATGTCCTGCACCAGGGCGGCCAGTCGGCCCGACTCCTTATGCATGCGCTTTGCGAAGCGCCGCACTGCCTGTTCGTCGTCGGCCGAGGACTCGAGGGCCTCGGCGAGCAGCGAGATGGCGCCGACAGGGGTTTTGAGTTCGTGGGAGACGTTGGCGACGAAGTCGTTCCGGATCTCTTCAGTACGGGTGATCTCAGTGCGGTCGTCCGCGAGCAGGAGGATGTATTCCTCCCCGAGCATCGCGGCCCGTACCTGGACGATGATGGTGCCCTGCCCAAGGGGACCGCGGGGAAGTTCCAGCTGCTTTTCCAGGATGACGCCGTCCCGCCGGACTCCTGCTGTCATATCCAGCAGTTCCTTGTGGACCACGGTGTGCCCACGGACCAGGCCATAGGCGTAGGCCGCGGGGCTGGCGCGGACCACACCATCCACAGCGTCCACCACCACGAAGGCGCGTCCGACGACGGCGAGCACCTCGGCAGCGCCGGCCGGCAGCGCGATGTCATCGGCGTCGACGTCCAGCAGATGCCGCTGCTTCTCGCTGACCCTGTAGGCCAGCACGCCGAAGGTGCCGAGCGCCAGGCCGATAAGGCCGGCGACCAGACCAATGAGCATAGGATCCACAGCTCCACCTTATGTGCTGGCGGATGGCCGTCGGCGCGTCCGGGACTGCTGCACCGACGGTTCAACTAACGTTCATCTTCAAGCACTTAGCCGTTTACCGGATACTGGCAGAGTATCGAGTTGGACTGCCGAACGGCGACATGAATTCCTGCTGCCCTGGAGCGGGCGGGACGGAGTTCCAAGGAAAGGACGCCTAGTGCGTAAGGTTTTTCAGGAAGAGCTCACCCAGGTCGGTGACCAGCTGGTGGAGATCTCCCGGCTGGTCAGCGAAGCCATGGACAAGGCCACCACATCGTTCCAGGTGGCAGACGTTGACCTCGCCCAGGACGTGATCGCGGCGGACGCCCGCATCGATTTCCTGCAGAACAGCCTGGATGAACGTGCCATCGACATCCTGGCGCTGCAGGGTCCGGTTGCCAGTGACCTGCGGGTGATCGTAGGGTCCCTGCGGATGAGCGCATCGCTGGAGCGCATGGGCGATCTTGCCCGTCACCTCGCCCAGCTGGCCCGCCTCCGTTTCCCCTCCACCGTCATCCCGGAATCCATGTCCGGGACGTTCAAGAGCATGGCGGAGCTGGACCAGGAGATCGCCGACAAACTAACCGTGCTGTTGGAGACCCGCGACCTTGAGGTGGCGCGGGACATCCTGAAGGCGAACACGGCCATCAACGATCTGCACCTGAGCGTGTTCAAGGCGATCGCCGCCCCTGAGTGGGCGGAGTCGCCCGCCACCACTGTGGACGTTGCCCTGGCCAGCCGGTACTTTGAGCGCTTCGCGGACCACGGCGTCTCCGTCGCCCAGAAGGTCACGTACCTGGTCACCGGCGCCTGGCAGCCGAACGGCACTGAGCACAGCTGATCCGGCGCAGCTGTTAACGAACGACGGCGGGCTGGTCACCCCAGGTGACCAGCCCGCCGTCGTTGTTTAACGCCCTATTTCTTGCCCTGGTTGGCCACGGCGAGGATGGCCTCGGCAGCGGCGTCGGGGTCCAGGTAGGTGCCACCGGGCTTGACGGGCTGGAAGTCCTCGTCGAGGTCGTATACCAGCGGGATTCCCGTGGGGATGTTCAGGCCTGCGATGGCTTCATCGCTGATGCCGTCCAGGTGCTTGACCAGCGCGCGCAGGGAGTTGCCGTGGGCCGTGACCAGGACTGTCTTGCCGGACTTCAGATCCTCCTTGATGTCAGATTCCCAGTACGGCAGCAGGCGGACCAGGACATCCTTCAGGCACTCGGTGCGCGGCAGGGCGGCGCCCAGGTTCGCGTAGCGGGGGTCGTGCGCCTGGGAGAACTCGGAGTCATCGTCCAGGGGCGGCGGCGGGGTGTCGTAGGAACGGCGCCATTCCATGAACTGCTCTTCACCGTATTCGGCGAGGGTCTGGGCCTTGTCCTTGCCCTGCAGGGCGCCGTAGTGGCGTTCGTTCAGGCGCCAGTCGCGCTTGACCGGGATCCAGCCGCGGTCGGCCTTGTCCAGGGCGATGTTTGCGGTGTTGATGGCCCGCTTCAGCAGTGAGGTGTAGAGGATATCCGGGAGAACATCGTTCTCAACCAGGAGCTCCCCGCCCCGCGCTGCTTCCTTGCGGCCCTGGTCGTTGAGGTCTACGTCCACCCATCCCGTGAAGAGGTTCTTGGCGTTCCATTCGCTGTGGCCGTGGCGCAGCAGAATCAGCTTGTAAGTCATGATTTTCATCCTAGCCGAGCGCTGCGGCCGCCTGCCCAGCGTTACAACGGACACTGCCCGGCTGGGATGCGGCAAGGGATAAGGTGGGGCGGTGGTGCAAAAAGCTGAACGCGTGGCCGCCCCGCAGATGACCGGCAGGAACCCGGGCAGCAGGCAGGGCCGGCCGGTAGGGAACGTCACCCGCGGCACCACGAATCCGAACCGCATGCGCCGGGTTGACCGCTGGCTCGCCGGGCCCCAGGCGTGGCGCCTCCGCTCGGCGGAAAGTCCCCTGGTGGTGGACCTGGGCTATGGCGCAACCCCGGCCACCGCCGTCGAACTCTACGAGCGGCTGTCCGCCCTGCGTCCGGACGTCCAGGTGTGCGGCATCGAGATTGAACCGGACCGGGTCCGCGCGGCGCTGCCCCTGCAGCGGCCGGGTTTGAGCTTCCACGTGGGCGGGTTCGAGATCCCGGTGCCCGGACGGCCAGTGCTGGTGCGCGCCTTCAATGTCCTGCGCCAGTATGAGGAAGCGGATGTGGCGGGGATCTGGCGGCTGGTGCAGGACCGCCTGTCCGCCGACGGCCTGTTAATCGACGGGACCTGTGACGAAATAGGGCGGCGGGTGACATGGGTGGCGCTGGATGCGGAGCGGCCGCTCTCACTCAGTATTTCCGTCCGGTTCGGCAGCTTCGGCCTTCCCTCGGATGTTGCTGAGCGGCTGCCCAAGGCCCTGATCCACCGCAACGTCCCCGGCGAACCGGTGCACGCCCTGATGCAGGCGATGGACCGGGCGTGGCTGGAGTCCGCCCCGCTGGCGGCTTTTGGCAACAGGCAGCGCTGGCAGTCCATGGCCCGCTTGGTGCGCGACGCCGGCTGGCCGGTTCAGGACGGGCCGGCCAGGTGGCGGCTGGGCGAGCTGACAGTGGACTGGGAAGCGGTGGCCCCGGGGAGTTAGTTCACCAGGGCCCGTAGGGCCCGGTGTTGCGGCTGCCGCCGCGGCCGGCATCCTTGACGGCCGGCCGTACGTCTGCCAGGTAGACGGACGCGGCGACGACGGCCGCGAGCCCGAACAGGCCAAGCGTGCCGAAGAAGCCGCCACTGCCGAAGAACGATATGACGCCCACCAGGGCGGCTCCACCCGTCAAAGCCATCCAGAAGGTCTTGGTCCTCTTCCCGGTTGCCTCAAAGGCGTTGGCGCGGTGCCGGGCGCAGTCCACCACGGCCCACAGTTCAAGTCCGAGTGCCACCAGGGCAAGAATAAAGAACACTGCCTGCTCTACAGGCCGAATAATGAGTTCACCGTCCACAAGCCCAGCCTAGCCGCCCAGCGCGTCCAGCGCCTGCTTCAAATCCGCCCAAAGGTCCTCAACATTTTCAATGCCCACGCTGAGGCGGACCAGGTTCTCCGGCACGTCCGCCGGCTCGGCGGCGTGCCGGCGGCGGCGTTCTATCAGCGACTCGACCCCGCCAAGCGACGTCGCGGGCAGCCACAGCGCCATTGCCCGGACCACCGCGTCCGCAGCGTCGGCACCGTTCAGCCCGCCCACGGGTGCCACCTGGAAAGAAATGATCGAACCGAAGCCTTTCATCTGCGCCTTGGCCCGTTCGTGCCCCGGATCCGTGGGAAGCCCCGGGAACCGGAGCGACTCGATCCGGGGATGGGCTGCCAGACGCTCCGCCAGGACCATGGCAGTGGCCTGAGACCGTTCAATGCGCAGTGCCAGCGTTCTCAGCCCGCGCAGGGCAAGCCAGGATTCGAAGGGCCCGGCAATTCCGCCATGGATGGTCCGATGATGGAGCAGCGCGGAACGGATATCCGGGTTGGAGGTGACCAGCGCGCCGAGGACGACGTCGGAGTGGCCCGCCAGGTACTTGGTCACCGAGTGCAGGACGACGTCGGAGCCCAAGCGCAGGGGCTGCTGGACCAACGGCGTGGAAAAGGTGTTGTCCGTGACGACGATGGCTCCGGCCGCGTGAGCTGCGGCAGTGAGGACCGGCACATCCGCGACGCTGAGCATGGGGTTTGTAGGGCTCTCGAGCCAGAGCATGGCGGCTGCCCGACCGGCCGGGCCGCCGGGCGAGAGCGCTTGCCCGACTGCTTCAGTATCGGCAATATCAACGGTTCGGAGCTCGATGAAGCCCTTTTGGGCAAGCTCGGCCGCCATGACCAGGGAACCTGAATAGCAAAGCGTCGGCATGACCAGCACTCCCCCGGCGGGAATGAGGGACAGGGCGGAACTGACTGCAGCGAGGCCGGACGCGTAGAGGAGACCCGGCAGTTCCGAACCTTCGAGCTGGCCCAGCGCTTCCTCGAACGGATCCCAGGTGGGGTTGGAGTACCTGCCGTAACCGCGGTCCCCGTCAGCAAGGGCACCAGTGCCGAAGTATGTGGAGGACAACACGATGGGCGGGTTGACTGGCTGGTCCCTTTCCCGCGGGGGACGCCCCGCGGCCACCACTACCGTCTCAGCCGCCAGGGAAGCTGCTTGCTGTTCGGAAAGACTCATGGACGAAAGCCTACTGTCCGCGCCAAGCACCCCGGAAAGCCGTTACCCCGCCCGCAGATGCTGTCCACATGGGGCTGCGGCGGTCTGCGATTGTCCGGGCGGATCGGTAGGCTTGACCGGTGAGCAAACAACGGGCGGGCCTTTTCATCGCGTTTGAGGGCGGAGATGGTGCCGGCAAGTCAACCCAGGCGGCCCGGCTTGCGAATGCCCTTGAATCGCGCGGGCTGACGGTCCTGCGGACCCGGGAACCCGGTGGAACCCCCATTGGCGAGAAGCTGCGGTCCCTGGTCCTTGACCATGGGCACGGCCACATTGATGCCCACACCGAAGCCCTTATTTTCGCCGCATCGAGGGCTGCCCACGCCAGCCAGGTCATCCGGCCGGCACTGGAGCGCGGGGACATTGTTTTGACGGACCGGTATATCGACTCTTCCGTTGCCTACCAGGGAGCCGGGCGGAACCTGGGCAAGGACGCCGTCCGGTCCATTAACGCGTGGGCCACCTCGGGCCTGGAGCCCCACCTTACGGTCCTGCTGGACGTTGACCCGGAAGTGGGCCGCCGCCGCCGGACCGCCGGTGATGCCGCCGAGGACCGGCTGGAGTCCGAAGCTGACGAATTCCACCTGCGGATCCGGGAGGCCTTCCTGGAGCTGGCCGCAAGCCGGGCCGGTTCCTACCTCGTGCTGCCCGCCCATCTTCCCGTAAGTGACCTTGCTGAGCAGATCCTCCAGCGGGTGGACGCCCTGTTGGCGTCCCTGGAGGTTGACGCATGACCGTGTGGGACGACCTGCAGGGCCAGGCTGCCGTCGTCGAACAACTCCGCCAGGCCGCCGGCGGTGAAAGCCTCACGCATGCGTGGCTGTTCACCGGGCCCCCGGGGTCCGGCCGTTCGAATGCCGCCAAGGCGTTTGCCGCGGCGTTGAACTGCGACCAGGAGGATGTCAGCCGGCGCGGCTGCGGGCAGTGCCCGGCCTGCCGGACCATCCTCGGGGAAACGCACTCGGACGTCACCTTTGTCCGTACCGAAAAAGTCACCATCACCATCGACGAAGCGCGCGACCTGGTAGCGGCGGCGGGCAACCGGCCATCCTCCGGCCGGTGGCGGATCATCGTGGTGGAGGACGCGGACCGGATGGCCGAGCGCACCACCAATGTCCTGCTCAAAGCCATCGAGGAGCCAACTCCCCGTACGGTGTGGATGCTGTGCGCCCCCTCCCCTGCCGATGTGCTGGTGACCATCCGGTCCCGCTGCCGGAGCGTGGCGTTACGGCTGCCGCCCGCCGCTGACGTGGCGGCCCTGCTGGTAAAGCGCGACGGCGTGGAGCCGGCGCTGGCGGAGCAAGCGGCCCGTGCGGCACAAAGCCATGTGGGTATTGCCCGCCGGCTTGCCCGGGACCCTGCGGCGAGGGAACGGCGCCTGGAAACCGTCCGGTTCCCGTTGGGACTGCGGGGCGTGACCGCCGCGGTGATGATGGCGGAGAAGCTGGTAAAAATCGCCACCGCCGAGGCCAACAGTTCCAACGAGGAACGCGATGCTGCCGAGAAGGCTGCCCTGCTGGCAACGCTGGGGGCGCCGGAGTCCGGAGCCTTGCCTCCTGCCATGCGCAGCCAGGTGAAGCAGTTGGAGGACGACCAAAAACGGCGGGCCAAGCGGTCCATCACCGATTCCCTGGACCGGACGCTCACGGACCTGCTCTCCTTCTACCGGGATGTGCTGATTATCCAGCTCGGGAATGCTGTGGAGCTCGTGAACGTTGAGCTGAGGGGTGAATTGGAGGAGTTTGCCGGCCGCTCCACTCCGGAAGCCACCCTCGCCCGGATGGATGCCATCAACAAAGCCCGCGAACGCATCACCACCACCAACGTTGCCCCGCTGTTGACCATTGAGTCCATGGCAGCCAGCCTGATCTAGCCCTCCAAGGAGACCCGATGACTGCCCGCCCCCTGCTTGCACACCCCCGATCCTGGGTGATTGGCGTGCGTGCCGCCGGGGCCATGGCGCTGGCCATGGTTCTGGCCTCCTGCACCCTGATCGACGGCGGAGACCGCAACCAGGAGGCCGCCACTGCCAAGGCGGATCCCTCCATTGTGGCGTCCGCTCCGGCCGGGCTCGAGCAGTTCTACTCCCAGGAAGTGGTGTGGGAGCCGTGCGAAGGTGAATTCCAGTGCGCCAAGGTGAAGGTGCCGATGGATTATGACAAGCCCGAAGGCGACGCCATCGAACTGGCCGCGTTAAGGGCTTCGAGCACCGGCAACAAAACCGGCAGCCTGCTGGTCAACCCGGGAGGCCCGGGCGCGTCCGGCTATGACTTCGTCAAGGACGCTTCGGAAACGCACTTCTCCCAGACCGTGCGGGACGCGTACGACCTCGTGGGATTCGATCCCCGGGGCGTAAAACGTTCTGCACCTGTCACCTGCATGACGGACGCCGAGCGTGATGCCGCGCGGGCCAAAATCTACGATCTGGAAACTGACGCCGGCCTGGAGGCCGCCCGGACGGACAACAGGGCAATCGCCGCCCAGTGTGCGGAGCAGACCGGTCCGGTCCTGGCCCACATCGATACGGTGAGTTCCGCGAAGGACATGGACATCCTGCGCGCAGTGGTGAACGACTCCAAGCTCAACTACCTCGGGTACTCCTACGGCACCTTCCTGGGATCCACCTACGCTTCCCTGTTCCCGGACAACGTGGGGCGGATGGTGCTCGACGGCGCCTTGGATCCGGCCATCAGCAACGAGGAGCTCACCCGGGGACAGGCCCGCGCCTTCGAAAAAGCCATCCGGGCTTATGTTGCGAGCTGTTTGGAGCAGGACGGTTGCCCGCTAAGCGGGACCGTTGATTCAGGGGTGCAGCAGCTGCGGGACCTCATTGCGGCCGTTCAACAGACGCCCCGAACCGCCAAGGACGGGCGTGTGGTCAACGCCACGATGTTCGTCAGCGGGATGATCACCCCGCTGTATAACGATCAGAGCTGGCCTGCCCTGACCCAGGCCCTTGAAGCGGCGATGACCGGTGACGTGAGCCTTATGCTTCGGCTGGCCGATCTTGGTGCCGACCGTGCTTCCAACGGGACGTATACGTCCAACTCGACGTTCGCGTTCAATGCCATCAACTGCCTGGACTACCCCATGGAGTCCGATACCGCAGCTATGCGGGCCGAACAGCAGCGCCTGATGCAGGACTCCCCCACCTTCGGATACTTCTTTGCCTACGGCGGCACCAACTGCGCTGACTGGCCCTACCAAAACACCCGGACCCCGGCACCGGTTGAGTACACGGGAGATTCACCCATTGTGGTTATCGGCACCACCGGCGACCCTGCCACTCCGGTCGAGTGGGCCGCTTCGCTCCGCAAGCAGCTGGGCAACGCCGCCCTGTTGACGTGGGAAGGCGAAGGCCACACCGCTTACGGCCGGTCCAACAGCTGCATCGAAGACCCCGTGGACGCCTACCTCGTCAGTGGCAAGGTTCCGGCGGACAACACTGTGTGCTGAAAGCCTCATACCCTTTGGCCCCGCCCATTTTGACCGGGGCGCTGGGACTCTACTACAGTTGAATCTTGCATGAAGCGCCCGGTTCTTCCGGGCAGCATGCGGTGCTTCCTTAGCTCAGTCGGTAGAGCGTTTCACTCGTAATGAAAAGGTCATCAGTTCGATTCTGATAGGAAGCTCGGGATAAACCCCGTGTTGTCGTTGATTTCGACGATAATGCGGGGTTTTTCGCTGGTTAAGCTGAAAAGCATGCCGCCGGGGACAAAGGCCCACTCTCGTGGCCGCGCAGGCGGTGAAATCCGGCCAAGGCCTGGCGACCTTCGGGGAAGCTCCTGCCCAGACCCCGGAGGACCTGGACTTCAACCTCAACGAAACCAAGACGGGCAGACGTCTTTCTAAAAAGCAGCGGTAAGTAGTAGGCCCCTTGAGGAGTCGAGTACTTCCTACGCATGCACGCCAAGGCACCCGACCCTAATCTTGTTGATACGGCAGCAGGCCGGCTACGGCTGCTGCCGGCCATCGGGTCACCGGTGGTTCACGCACTCAGCCTATGAAGACGGTATTGGTGCACAGCTTCCACTGCTTACAGGACTCCCCATGCCGCTGTCACCAGATCCAGCCGAAAAGCACGCACCGCTGGATATGCTCCCCCGGCAGTTGCCCGACCTGGCGGCCGGGGCCGCCGCGCTGCAGGCCTCCGTGGGTGAGGACGTCCTGCGGCAAGCACCCGGCCGGCCGGTCCTGATGCTGCGGCCTGCGCGGGTGAAGGTGGGCTCCAGGACCGGACTCGCCACCGCCTATACCGTCACCCATGTGTTGGTGGAGTGGGACGACGGGCAGGACGCCCGGTGGGTGGCCAGCTGGCTGGTGCGCCGGCTTTAGCCCGCCGTGCCCCACACACGCCCGTGGCACCGGCGCGCACGGAAGTCCCCTTCGTCGTAGGCTGAACTTCGCATGCGACGGAGGAGGAACCAAAATGGCTGCGAGCGGAATGACCGGAACCAGTCTGGAAGGGCTGATGGCGGAGCTTGCCGCCCTTGAAGACCCGCGGGTCCGCGAGGTAAACGAGAGACATGGGGATGATCACGGTGTGAACCTTGGCCAGCTGCGTGCCGTCGCCAAGCGCCTTAAGACCCAACAGGAACTCGCTTGCCGGCTCTGGGAGACGGGTGACACTGCGGCGAGGCTGCTGGCCCTCCTGGTCTGCCGTCCCAGGGCGTTCGGGCGCGACGAGCTGGACACCATGCTCCGCGAGTGCCGCACACCCAAGGTGCACGACTGGCTGGTGAATTATGTGGTGAAAAGGAATCCCCACGCAGAAGAACTGCGCCTGGCGTGGCTTGACGATCCCGATCCGGTGGTGGCGAGTGCAGGCTGGGCACTTACCACTGAACGCGTGGTGAAGCAGCCTGAAGGCCTCGACCTTGCCGGACTGCTGGACGTGATAGAGGCCCGGATGAAGGCCGCGCCGGACCGCCTGCAGTGGGCAATGAACACTTGCCTGGCACAAATCGGGATCGGGCATGCGGAGCACCGGGACCGGGCGGTCAGCATTGGTGAGCGCCTGGAGGTACTCAAGGACTACCCCACTCCCCCGGGCTGCACCTCCCCCTATGCGCCCAGCTGGATTACCGATATGGTTCGCCGGCAGCACGCTAATTAGTATGGCGGTTATGGAAGACGAGGCCCTGGCGGAGATAGCGAACGGACTCTACGCCAAGCCGATGGAAGACTTCGTGCCGGCACGTGCCGCCGCAGCAAAGGAAGTTGCCGGTGCAAACAAGGAACTCGGAGCCGCTGTACGGGCACTGCCAAAGCCTTCGGTTGCCGCCTGGGCCGTAAACATGCTGGCCCTGCACCAACCGGAGGTCCTTGCCGGGTTGGCGGACCTGGGGACCCGGATGCGTGCGGCCCAGGCATCATTGGACGCCGCAGCCCTCCGGGAGCTGGGACGCGAGCGGCGAACCCTTCTGGCTGCCGCCGTCGACACCGCCCGCTCCGTAGCCCAGGAGCACGGCCGGTCCATCAGCGATGCGATGACTACTGACGTCGAGGAGACCCTCCGGGCCCTGACGGCAGATGAGGGGGCCGCTGCTGCCGTCCAGAGTGGACGGCTCCTGAAGACAATCTCGGCGGACGGCGTAAACGCCGTGGAGCTTGAGGGCTCTGTGGCAGTCCCGGCCGCCCTGACAGCACCGCGGGCAGCTCCTGCGCCGTCCCAAACGCCGGTGCGAAAGGAACAAAAGGAAAGTACGACGGCGGCGGGCACCGCCCGGACCAAGCCTGATAAGCCGCGGCTCGAGGCAGTCCGCCAGGCACCGCGGCCAAGGTCGCTGCCCGCACTAGACAAAGCCCAAGCCGCCCTTGCGGAAGCACAGGCGGCAGAAGCCGAGACGGCGCAGCTGGCCAAAAAACTGCAGAACCAGGCGGACGAAACACGGACCGAAATTGCTGGGCTGATCCAGGAGGCCTCCGGTCTGCGGGCGCAGCTCAAAGCAGTTGAGGACCGGCTCGAGCAGTCCCGCAAAAGGTTGGCCAGCACCACGGCGGAGGCAAAACAGGCCCAGCGGGCAGCCGACAAAGCCGAGCGGACTGCGATGCTCGCGCAGGAACGGGTCCTCCGGCTGGGCAGCTGACAGAAGTATCCCCGGCCCCCGGCCAAACTGTGGACGCGGGTTTAGGAACACTTCGTCAGGGGTACTCCCATGACCTCAGCTGAACTGCTCCAGCCACGCATTGGACCCACACCCTGCGCGCTTGCACACAAGTTAGGTTTGCCCCGTGACGGACCCGTCCCACCCCCAGAACACCAGCAAGCAGCCACCGCGCAGCTTCAAGTACATCCTGATGCTCGGCGCCCTGGCCGCGCTTCCGGCTGTTACCACGGACATGTACCTGCCCTCCTTGCCCGCCGTGGAAGCCGACCTCCGTACAACCCAGACCGCCGTGCAGCTGACCTTGTCCGGAACCCTCGTCGGTGCCGGTGTTGGCCAGTTGGTGATCGGCCCGTTCTCGGACCGGTTCGGACGGCGGCTGCCGCTGGTCATCGGCATTTCCCTGCACGTGGTCATTTCGTTGCTGTGCTCCATGGCTCCGAACATCGAAACGCTGACAGGGCTCCGCGTGCTCCAGGGTTTCTTCAACGCAGCCGCCGCCGTGGTGGCCCTGGCCGTCATCCGTGACCGCTTCGTTGGTTCCGCAGCAGCCCGGCTGCTGTCCCGGCTGATGCTGGTGATCGGCCTCGCCCCGCTCCTGGCACCCACCGTGGGCCAGGCCATCGCCGGGCTCTGGGACTGGCGTGCCGTCTTCTATGCACTGGCCCTCATCGGGGTGGTCCTGGTGGCAATCGTCTGGAAGTTCATGCCTGAAACGCTGCCGGAGGACCGGCGCACGCCGGCCCACCCCAAGCACGTGGCAGGTGCCTACTGGTCGCTGCTGCGGGACAAGCACTTCATGGCCCTGGCGGTAATCCCCGGCCTGGGGCTGGCCCTGATTATGAGCTACGTGGTGGGTTCCCCCTTCGTCTTCCAGAACGAGTACGGCCTCACGGCCCAGCAATTCGCCCTTGTCTTTGCCCTCAACGGCGCCGCGCTGGTCCTATCGGCACAACTGAATGCCACCCTTGTCCGGAAGTTCCCGCCGGTCCGGCTCCTGCGCACCGCCCTCCTGGTGCAGTTGGGCCTCGCCCTGCTCCTGCTCGTGGTGGTCCTGACGGGTGCCGGCGGCCCGTTTGGCCTGATTGCCGGCCTGTGGCTGGTCCTGTCTGCCCAGGGCATGATTCCGGCAAACGCCTCCGTACTGGCCCTGCACAACTACGGCCATATGGCGGGTACAGCGGCCGCGGTCATCGGAGCCCTGCAGTCCGGCGTCGCCGGGCTCGTCAGCCCCCTGGTGGGGCTTCTGGGTGGAAACGCGCTCTCGATGGCCAGCGTCATGGCGGGCAGTTGTGTAGTGGCAGTAATCGTACTTGCCGCGGGAACTCCCGCCTACCGAAAGGGCGGGTGGCCTGAGCCCGCGGAACGCGATGACGACCAACGGGTCAGTGCCGACGATTAGTTGACTTTGAGCCCCTGCCGCCATGGACGGTGCTATGGGAAGGGGCCTGTGACTACGTCGGAGAGCAACACGCGGGGCTGATTCCGGGGAATGTCAGACCCCGGTTGCACACTGGATTTATGGAAAGCCAACTCGTACAGGAATTTCACGTCACCTACTTCGACGCCGACTGCGGCCGTGCACGCTCCGAGACTTTTGACACCTTGGCGGAGGCCGAGCGGTTCGCCAGCCGGCACTGCGCCGGTGAGGACAGCTGGGCCGTCGTGGACGCGGTCCCGGTCCAGCAGGTCCGTATCGCTGCCTAAAGGGAATTCTCCCTTAGGCACTTAAAGCAGTAACCCGCGTTGCGAGGGGACACCCCAGGCAACGCGGGTTGGACGGTCTATTGGGACCGGACTGCTTAGACCGGCAAGCGGTCCGGGCTAAGCGAAGTCGGAGACAGCGGGATCGGCTCCAATACGGCCTTCGCCCTTGGCGCTGCGGTCCAGCGCGTTGATGGCTTCGATGTCGTCGGCGTCAAGGGAAACATCCAGCGCCGCGAAGTTTTCGCGGATCCGGGACTCCGTGACGGACTTGGGGATGACCACGTTGCCGATGGCGAGGTGCCAGGCGACAACCACCTGGGCGGCCGTGGCATCATGCTTGGCCGCGATGGACGCCACCGTCGGGTCCTCCAGGAGCTCGCCGCCCTGGCCCAGCGGTGACCAGGCCTGCGTCAGGATTCCCTTAGAGGCACCGAAATCGCGCAGTTCGCGCTGGCTGAAGTACGGGTGGAGTTCAATCTGGTGGATGGCCGGAACCACGCCGGTCTCGCCAATAATCCGCTCCAGGCCTTCGATGGTGAAGTTCGAAACACCGATTGACTTGACCCTGCCACGCTTCTGCAGCTCAATCAGCGCCTTCCAGGTGTCCACGTACTTGTCCTGCTTGGGCTGCATCCAGTGGATCAGGTAAAGGTCAAGGGTCTCAAGGCCGAGCCGGTCCATGGACTCTTCGAACGCTGCAAGGGTGGATTCGTAGCCCTGGTCTGCGTTCCAAAGCTTGGTGGTGATGAAGAGCTGCTCGGGTGACAGGCCTGAGCTGGCAATGGCGCGGCCAACGCCGGCCTCGTTGCCGTAGATCTTGGCGGTGTCGATGTGGCGGTAGCCGGCTTCGAAGGCCTGGCGGACAACCTTTTCCGCCACGCCATCCTCAACCTGCCATACGCCATAGCCGAGCTGGGGAATCTGGTTTCCGTCGTTGAAAGTCAGTGTCGGTGAAAGAGTCATGACCCCATCCTGCCAAAACAACTGCCCTGCCAACGGCGATCAGCACGAACTAAGCCAGACGCTTAACCGGGAATATCCTCTTGCCGGGGGTCCGGACTCTCCTCCCGCAGGTGCCGCTCGGCGTCGGCCACCTGCTGGAACACCGCCTCCGCGCGGCGCCGCACAGATGCTGCGCCCACGGGGACGGGACCGACGGCGAGACGCAGCATGGCTGCTGCTTCGGCGGTGGTAGCGAGGGAATTGCCGGCCTTGGACAGGGAACGGTGGACACCCGCGAGGGCGTCCGGGATGTCCAGCCCGTCGCTGGGCGAGCGCTGCTGTGCTTGCACGCAGACTGCCCTGACGCGGTCCAGCAGTGCTGCAAGTTCATTGGCGACATCCACGAGCTCCGAGTAGAGCTGGTCGTCTTCCACCCCTTCGAGGACCTGGTGGAAGCGGTCCAGCCCCCGGTGGAAGCGATCGTGGGCCCGGCGCCACAATCCCTTCCCAAGTTCAGCGTCGTCCTTGCGCCCCTGCCTGGCGGCGCTAAAAAAGCCCAAATGCCCTAAAGGTACTGTCCCGGACCGTGGTCCGGGTCAGTGGGCTGGCCTGGCCGTCCTGGAACACCGGCCCGCGGCCCGGCCGACGCCCGCTGGGGCTCCCCGTTCTCCCCGATGACCACACCGGGTGCAATAACTGTCCCCGGAGGAAGCTGGCGGAGCTGGTGCTGCGCCGCAGCGTGCTCGCGGGCAGCGTGTTGGGCGGCGATGGCAGTCTGGATACCGTGGAACAACCCCTCCAGCCAGCCCACCAGCTGTGCCTGGGCAATGCGCAGCTCAGCGTCGGAGGGAGTGGCCTCGTCCGGGAACGGGAGGCTGATCCTGTCCAGTTCCTCCACCAGCTCAGGGGCAAGCCCGTCTTCCAGTTCCTTGATGGAGCGCTCATGGATCTCGGCGAGACGTCCCCGGGCGGCGTCGTCCAGCGGCGCAGACTTCACCTCCTCGAGCAGCTGCCTGATCATTGTTCCGATCCGCATCACCTTGGCCGGTTCATCCACCAAATCCTGGAGGTTGCTGCCTTTGGGCTTGCCATCATTGGCAGGGACAGCCGGCGCAGGTGCCGGCTGTCCGCCGTCGATGGTGGTGCCCTCTACCGGGAGGTCCTCAGGTGCCTGAGTGTCTTTCGGATCGCTCATGCGTTCATACTCTCACGAGCAATCGGCCGGTTGTTCACTCCATGAAGCGCACTGACGGTTTGTCCGCTGCAGGCTCAATCAGCAGCACCGGCCCTGGGGATTGGTGTCCTGCCGGTCGGTCTGGTCCCGCCAGAACTCGCGCTCGGTCAAAGGCGGGGTGCTGTGGCCTGCAGCCCGGTGGTGCTCCAGGTACCTTACGTAGGCATCCGCCCCCAGCACGCCGCCGAAGTAACGCACAAAACCCCGGAAGCCCTGGGCAACCGCGGCGAGTCCGGAGCTCATCAGTGGTGGCCTGCCCTCTCGAACCGCAACTCAGCAGGAACCTTTTCCCACTCGGCCAGCAGCTCCTTCTCGGCGGGCGTGGGGATGAGACCGGACGGGGCAAAGACGCGGGACGGCCGGGCCGGGTCCTCGGTGTCCTTGGCGGCTGTCCCGTCCGCTCGGGTGCGGAAGGCCTTGACGGTGGCAAGCACCGCCGTCGTAATAACAATGATGCTGAGCACGACGAAGATCACCGAGAGCCAGCCCTGGATGGCGGTGTTGCGGACTACGGCTTCCATGGCTGCCACGGACTTGGCCGTGCCGAATTCGGTCTTGCCTTCGGCAAGGGCCTTGCTGAAGGCGGCGTTGTTCGCGAAGTAACCCACTGCCGGGACGGGCGAGAAGATCTTTTGGTAACTCGCCGTGATGGTGACCACCGCCGCGAACGTCAGCGGAAGCGCCACGATCCACAGATACTTGAACGTTCCGCGCTTGGCCACGATGGCCAGGCACACGGACAAGGCGATGGCTGCCAGGAGCTGGTTGGCGATGCCGAACAGCGGGAAGAGGGTGTTAATGCCGCCCAGCGGATCGGTGACGCCCATCAGAAGGACCGCGCCCCACGCGAGCACCATGATCGCGGTGCAGAGCCAGGCTCCGGGCCGCCACGAGTGTTCCTTGAACTTGGGGACGAAGTTGCCGATGGAGTCCTGGAGCATGAAACGGGCCACGCGGGTGCCGGCGTCAACGGCGGTGAGGATGAAGAGAGCTTCGAACATGATGGCGAAGTGGTACCAGAATCCCATCATGGCCGTGCCGCCGATGAACTGCTGCATGATGTGCGCCAGGCCCAGGGCGAGCGTGGGGGCGCCGCCGGTACGGGACACGATGCTTTCCTCGCCCACGTTCTCGGCGGTCTGGGACAGGAGGTCGGGTGAGATGTTCACCCCGGTCAGGCCCAGGCTGTTCACCCAGGTGGCTGCTGTTTCAACCGTGCCACCCGTCAGGGCAGCCGGCGCGTTCATGGCGAAGTACAGGCCCCTGTCGATGGAGATCGCAGCAACCAGCGCCATGATGGCCACAAAGGACTCCATCAGCATGCCGCCGTAGCCGATGAACCGGGTTTGGCGTTCCTTTTCCACCAGTTTCGGGGTGGTGCCGGACGAGATCAGGGCGTGGAAGCCGGACAGGGCACCACAGGCAATGGTGACGAAGAGGAAGGGGAACAGCGCACCGGGAAATACGGGCCCGTTCTCCCTGCTGGCAAACTCACTGAACGCGGGAACCGTGATCTCCGGGCGGACCGCGATGATGGCCACCGCGAGCATCACGATCACGCCGATCTTCATAAAGGTCGACAGGTAGTCACGCGGGGCAAGGAGCAGCCAGACCGGCAAAATAGCTGCGATGAAGCCATAGATGATGATTCCCCAGGCAATGGTGACCCTGTCGAGGGTGAAGAGATCAACACCCCACGGGGTTTCAGCGACAATGCCACCGCCGATGATTGCCGCCATCAGCAGCACGAAGCCGATGAGCGAAACTTCCAGGATTTTGCCGGGCCGCAGGTAGCGGAGGTAGACGCCCATGAACAGGGCGATGGGGATTGTCATGCCGACGGAGAACACACCCCACGGGCTTTCGCCGAGGGCGTTGACCACGACGAGTGCGAGGATGGCCACGATGATCACCATAATGAGCAGGGTGGCGATGAGGGCGGCGGTGCCGCCGATGACGCCCAGTTCTTCCCGTGCCATCTGGCCGAGGGATCGTCCTCCGCGGCGCATGGAAAAGAACATCACCAGGTAGTCCTGGACAGCGCCTGCAAGGACGACGCCGACGATGATCCACATAGTGCCGGGCAGGTAACCCATCTGGGCGGCAAGCACGGGGCCCACGAGCGGTCCGGCCCCGGCAATGGCGGCGAAGTGGTGGCCGAACAGTACGTTGCGGTCCGTCCGGACGTAGTCCTTGCCGTCGGCCTTGTACTCGGCCGGGGTGGCCCGGCGGTCATCGGGCCTGGTGATGTAGCGTTCTATGACCTTGGAGTAGAAACGGTAGCCGATCAGGTACGTGCATACGGAGGCGAAGACAAACCAGATGGCGTTGACGGTCTCCCCGCGGATGATCGCCAGCATGAACCATGCCACGCCGCCCAGCAGGGCGATCGCAGCCCAAAGCGCGATCTTTCCCGGCGTCCACTTTTTTTCTTCGGCCTGGCGGACATTTTCATCCACGGCCGACGGCGGGAGAACGGTGTCGGTGGTAACCGTACCTTCCCCCCGGGCTGCGCTCCGACGATAATCAGGCGTTTCGGCCATGTCTCCTCCTTGAGATTTGTTCCTCATCTGCTGACTCGCACACTACCAACGGTGGCCCTCGATCGGGGCGCTTTTTTGCCCTTGGAGCACGGCCTGCGCCGAACGGCTGGCGCCGGGCGCCAAATGACGGCTCCCCACCGCCCCGGCTCCTACTCCGGTACCGGCATCCCGGGAAGCGGTAAAAGCAAAGAGGGTCCCCATCCGGTGTTCCGGACGGAGACCCTGGTTCCCGCGTGGGCGGGAAGCTTGGCTAGGCGTGGGAGTAGGTGAGGCAGTCCGCGTTGTCGGCTCCCGGACCGACGTGAACTTCAGGCGCCTTGCACATCAGGTGGTCGTTGTGGACGCATTCGGAGCGCTGGCATGCCCCGACATCGGCCAGCACCTTGGGCAGTCCGCCGTGAAGGCCGGTGTCGATGAAAGTGGCGCAGGTTGCATGGTTTTCGGCGCCGCCCACGGTGATGGCGGCTGCGTTGCAGTTGGTGTGGTCGTTGAAGGAACAGTTCGTTACGCTGCAGTCGGCGACGTGCGTTGTCATGGAAAGTCCTCCTGGCTTCGGCGCCCGGTGCGGGCGGCTCCTGAACCCCACGGTAAACCCGTTAGCAACAATCAAAAAGACCCAATTTAGTGACTTAATTGTTCAGGTTCCTGTTAGCCCTGCATCTGACGTGCCCCCGCTGGATGTCCTGCGTGTTGGGCTTGGAGACTGCGCCTGCTGGACCATTCTGGCTTCACAGAGGTCCAGCCAGCGGACCTCGGCTTCGGTCTGGAAAATGAGGGAGTCAAGGACGAGCAGCGAGGCGGTATCTCCTGACCGGTGGGTGACGGCGGTGTCCCTGCGGGCCTTTGTGTAGTCCTGCAGTGCGCGGATGGAAGCCACCCGCTGCGCCTGGATGATGCCCTGCACGTCCACGCCCGGGATGGTGACGGCGAGCGCCAGCTTGATGGCCAGCTCATTGCGCGGCGGATTATTCCGCTCCACCGGGGCGGCAAACCAGCTTCCCACCTCAGCCTTGCCGGCACCCGTAATGCTGTGGACCACGTGCCCGTTGCCGTCGTCGCCGTCCCTGACAACCAGGCCGTCCCGTTCCAGCCGGTCAAGCGTGGTGTAGACCTGACCGATATTCAGCGGCCAGGTGGCTCCCGTCCTGTTCTCGAACTCGGCCCGCAGCTGGTAACCGTAGCGCGGCTGGTCCTGGAGCAGGGCAAGGAGGCTGTGGCGGACGGACATCGGCGCTCCTGGCGTTGGTGGGCCTCGGTATGCGGGCTACCCCAAGACAGGGTGCATACCGCGTATGCACCCTGAGCTTAGGAGCAGGAAGGCTCCAAAGCAATACTGGATATGAACCCCGCGTGGGCCGTTACATCAGCAGGAGGATCTTTCCCACGTGGTCGCCCGAGTCGAAGTATTCATGCGCAGCCTGGACCTGTTCCAGCGGGAAAGTCTTGGCCACGAGCGGACGGATCCTGCCGTCACTGACCAGCGGCCAGACGCCATCGCGAACGGCGTTCATGATGGCGCCTTTCTCTTCCACCGGCCGCGGCCTCAAGGCGGTGGCCACCACCGCTGCACGTTTCTTCAACAGCTGCCCCAGGTCCAGTTCCCCTTTGACGCCGCCCTGCAGGCCAATCACCACCAGGCGCCCATAGTCGGCGAGGGCGTCCACGTTCTGCGAAAGGTACTTGGCTCCAACGACGTCGAGGATCACGTCAGCGCCGTGCCCGCCGTTTTGCTCGCGGAGGCTCGTTGGAAAGTCCTCTTCGGCGTAGTTGATGGCAATGTCCGCGCCCAGGAAAGCTTTCGCGGTTCCCACCTTTTCGTCCGTTCCGGCTGTCGTGGCCACCCTGGCTCCCAGAGCCTTGGCAAGCTGGATGGCCATGGTGCCGATCCCCCCGGTGGCGCCATGAATCAGCACCGTCTCGCCGGCCTGAAGCTGGGCAGTCATCACCAGGTTGGAGTACACCGTGGCGGCGACTTCCGGCAGGGACGCCGCCGTCACCAGGTCCACACCGTCCGGTACCCGCAGGACCTGTTCCGCAGCCACCGCCACCTGCTGGGCATATCCGCCGCCGGCCAGCAGCGCCACCACCTTGTCGCCAAGTGAAAACGGTTTGCTGACGCCGGGGCCGAAGCCGGCTATGCGGCCGGAGACTTCCAGGCCCGGAATCTCGGAAGCGCCCGGCGGCGGGGGGTAGAAGCCCCTGCGCTGCTGCACGTCTGCGCGGTTGAGGCCAGCCGCCACGACGTCGATAAGCACCTCCCCCGGTCCGGCTACCGGCGCGTCCGTCTCGCGGATCTCCAGCACTTCCGGGCCGCCCGGTTCGGATATGTAGACGGCTTTCATGGAACACTCCTGTTTCTGACTGAATACTCGCTGCAACCAGTGTGCACCGGACACCTTCCAGTCTCTGTTTTGTTGCAGGCAAGTGCCTATGAAACACTACTAGTCAGGGAAGGTTGTCCGAGCGGCCGAAGGAGCTAGTCTTGAAAACTAGTGTGCGGTAACCCCGTACCAAGAGTTCGAATCTCTTACCTTCCGCGAATAGGACCCCTGTCCGCCAGCTTGCTGGCTGGCAGGGGTCCTTCGTTTACCCCGGCAACTCCGCGAAAAGCGCTGGGCGCAGCCGGATCCATGGGGGCTGTCAGACCCGGCCCAGAGTCCCGTGGTGTCCCTGCCTGGGCTTGGCCGCCTTCGCCAGAGGCGCAGCGAAGATACCGGCAAGAAATCCCGGAAAGATCTGCCGTCTGGACCTTCCCCTTAAGCTACCGGCCGGTATTCTTTGGTGATGGCCGGCACATGGGTTCCGGCCACCAAACCAACCACTGCCGAGAGCATCACCGGATGGGGCCACTGGGGCCTGATTCGGTGGGGCGGCCCGTTCCGCTGGGGAACGTACCGCCGAATGCACGCACTAGCAACCTTGCGTTCATTCATCCCTGTTTTGATGTGCCGGATACCACTTGACCAGGAGCAGGATCCGGGCCCTCGTCCATCGGTACAACCTGGACACCTTCCACTGGCTCCCCCATCGGGGAGACCCTTCTGAAAGTAAGAGCAGATGCAGACACCTTGGAAATTGGCGCTGGGTACAGCGCTGTCAGCGGGGCTTATCGCTCCGCTCGCAGCCTTTCCCGCGCTTGCGGACGGCACAGCCGCGGAGGTCCCGCCCGCGGCGGGAACTTCGCCGGTGGTCATCAACGAGGCCTACCTCAGTGGCGGCAGCGCAGGCGCCGCATTCAAGCACAAGTTCGTTGAGCTGTACAACTCATCGGACGCCCCGGTGTCCCTGGACGGCTGGTCCGTTCAGTACCGCTCCGCTACCGGCGAGGCAGCTCCGACCAGCGTGGCGACCCTTTCCGGTTCCATCCCGGCCAAGGGGCACTACCTGGTCCAGGGTGCCAGCAACGGCGCCAACGGGGCTGACCTTCCCGCACCGGACCTGGTGTCCGGCAGCCTGAACTTCGGCGGCGCCGGCGGCACCATCGTGCTGGCAAAGCAGCGTACAGCCCTTCCACTGGCCACGGGTTCGCAGGTGGAACCGGCCGGCGTCGCCGATCTCCTCGGGTACGGCAACTCCAATACTTTCGAAGCACTGGCGGCCAAGGCACCCTCCTCGAACACGGACGTTAAGAGCCTGAACCGCGCGGCCGGCGCGGACAGCAACAGTAACGCCACGGACTTCAGCCTGAACGCGGCCATCACCCCAACGGGCGCCGGGGGCACTTCAACACCGAACCCGGTTCCCACCCCTGACCCTGCGCCCGCGCCGTCGACCCGGACCATCGCCGAAATCCAGGGCACGGGCACCGCGAGCCCGCTGGCCGGGGCAACCGTAACTACCACGGGCAAGGTCACTGCAGCCTTCCCCACCGGTGGACTCAACGGCTACTACCTGCAGACCCCCGGCACCGGCGGGGATCTGACGGCGGCCAACCATGCGGCGTCGGACGGCATCTTCGTCTACTCCCCCGCCACCGCAGCGTCGGTCCAGCCCGGAGAGCATGTGCAGGTGACCGGCACCGTGGCCGAGTACCACGGCATGACCCAGCTCAACGTCGAAGCCGCTGCCGGGCTCAGCAAGTTCCCAGAAGCGGCCCCGGAGGTCAAGGCCACCGCCTTCACCCTGCCTGCCAGCGAATCCTTCCGCGAATCACTGGAAGGGATGCTCCTGGCACCCCAGGGCCCGGTGACGGTCACGGACAACTACACGCTGAACCAGTACGGCGAGGTGGGCCTCGCGGGCGGAACAGCTCCGCTGGTCCAGCCCACCGCCGTCGCTCCCTACGGCTCAGCCGGGTACACCGCCGTCGTCGCTGAAAACGCGGAACGCGGCATCAAGCTGGACGACGGCTCCAGCACCAACTTCCTCAAGGACGCCACCACCAAGGCGCAGGTCCTGCCCTACCTCACCACAACTGACCCGGTCCGCGTGGGATCGCCGGTAACCTTCACCACCAACGTGGTACTCGGCTATGGCTACAACGCCTGGAAGCTCCAGCCGCTGACCCACCTGACGGAAGCCAACAAGGCCACCGTCCAGCCCGCATCGTTCAGCGCCACGCGCACCGAGGCTCCCGCCGCAGTGGGAGGCAACCTGAAAATCGCCTCCTTCAACGTGCTCAATTACTTCCCCACCACGGGCGACACCTTGGCGGGCTGCACCTTCCACGATGACAGAGCGGGCAACCCCATCACTGTCCGTGGAGGCTGTGACGCCCGTGGTGCCGCCAACGCCGAGAACTTCGAGCGGCAGCAGGACAAGATCGTCGCGGCCATCACGAAGGCGGGCGCAGACATTGTCACGTTGATGGAAATCGAGAACTCGGCACAGTTCGGCAAGAACCGGGACGACGCCCTGGCCAAGCTGGTGGATGCCCTGAACGTCGCAACCCCTGGCGTTTGGGACTACGTCCGTTCGCCTGCCAATGCCCCGCCGCTCAGTGATGAGGACATGATCCGCACGGCCTTCATCTATAAGAAGGCTGTTGCAGAACCGGTGGGTGAATCCAACATCCACAATGACATCACAGCGTTTGCCAGCGCACGCAAGCCGCTCGCGCAGGTTTTCAAGCCCGTGGGCGGTGGCGCCGGAACCGAATTCATAGCGATCGCCAACCACTTCAAGTCCAAAGGCTCCGCAGCCACTCCGGAGGACACAGACAAGGGCCAGGGCGCATCAAACCTGGCACGTACAGCCCAGGCGAAGTCACTCCTGGAGTTCAGCAAGTCCCTGCAGCAGGCCAAGGGCACGGACAAGGTCTTCCTCATCGGCGACTTCAACGCCTACGCCAAGGAAGACCCCATCAACGTCTTCACCGCCGAGGGTTACGTCAACCAGGACGAAAAGGCGCGCAACGCGGACGGCACCGCCAAGCACTCCTACCTGTTCGGTGGAATGGTTGGGTCCCTTGACCACATCTTGGCCTCACCTGCAGCGGATGCTGCGGTTACGGGTGCGGACATCTGGAACATCAACTCGGTGGAATCCGTAGCACTGGAGTACAGCCGCTACAACAACAACGTCACCGACTACTACGCCCCGGACCAGTACCGCGCCAGCGACCACGATCCCGTGATTGTGGGGCTGAACCTGCAGTCCGTTCCCGCCACCGTTGACCTGAACTTCCTGGGCATCAACGACTTCCACGGCAGGATCGACACCAACACCGTCCTGTTCGCCGGCACCATTGAAAAGCTCCGGGCAGCAGCAGCTCCCGGCGCAACCGCCTTCCTCTCGGCCGGCGACAACATCGGGGCTTCGCTGTTTGCGTCCTCCGTCGCCAAAGACCAGCCCACCATTGACGTGCTGAACGCCTTGGAACTCCAAGCCTCCGCCGTGGGCAACCACGAGTTCGACGGCGGCTGGGCGGACCTGCAGGACCGCGTCATCGCAGGCGGCAGCAACGCCCGGTTCCCCTACCTGGGCGCCAACGTCTACCGGAAGGGCACCACCGAACCGGTCCTGCCCGAGTTCACCGTCCTGGACATGAACGGCGTCAAGGTTGCGGTCATCGGCACTGTAACCCAGGAAGTTCCCTCCCTGGTGACCCCGGCCGGCATCGCGGACCTCGAGTTCGGCGATCCCGTGGACGCAATCAACCGGGCAGCGGCACGGATCACCGCGGATAACCTCGCCGACATCATCATCGTGGAAAACCACGACGGCGCAGGCTCGGGAACGGTGGAAGGCGCCACGCTGGAAGAGGAAGTGGCAGCCGGCGGACCCTTCGCGAAGCTCGTGACCGAAACTTCCGCGGACGTCGACGCCATTTTCACCGGCCACACGCACAAAGAATACTCCTGGGACGCCCCCGTCCCTGGAGTTGAAGGCAAGACCCGCCCCATCGTCCAGACCGGCAACTACGGCGAAAACGTGGGCCAGATCCAGCTCACCGTGGACACCGCCACCAAGGAGGTAACGGCTTACAAGGCCGGCAACGTCAAGCGCACTGCCGACCCCGC
This sequence comes from Arthrobacter sp. sptzw32, assembly GCF_059089735.1. NCBI lineage: Bacteria > Bacillati > Actinomycetota > Actinomycetes > Micrococcales > Micrococcaceae > Arthrobacter > Arthrobacter sp. sptzw32. The sequence goes on from NZ_JBNHEZ010000005.1 coordinate 46,190, forward strand.
CGCGAACCTGATCGCCGCCTACCCGCGCGTGGCCGCCGTCGACGCCATCGTCAAGAAAGCCCTGGCGGATGCCGCCGTGGTGGGGAACCAGCGTGTTGGCGCTGTTACAGCTGACATCACCACCGCCTTCACCACGGACGCCGCAGGTGTCGCCAAACGCGATGACCGCGGCAACGAATCCACCCTGGGCAACCTCGTGGCCGAGTCCCTGCTGGCTTCACTGCAGCCGGCGGAACTGGGCGGGGCGGAGATCGGTGTAGTCAATGCTGGCGGCCTGAGGAATGAGCTTTACTACGCACCGGATGGAAACATCACGTATGCAGAGGCGAACGCCGTGCTGCCGTTCGTGAACAACCTCTGGACCACGTCCCTGACAGGAGCCCAGTTCAAAACGATGCTGGAACAGCAGTGGCAAACAAATGCGGACGGCACGGTCCCCAGCCGCGCCTATATCCAGCTCGGCCTGTCCAGGAACGTGAACTACACCTACGACGCCGCCCGGCCGGCCGGTGACCGCATCACGTCCGTCCGGGTGAACGGGGCCCCGCTCGACCCCGCCCGGTCCTACCGGGTGGGCACGTTCAGCTTCCTGGCCACCGGCGGCGACAACTTCCGGATCTTCACGGAAGGTGCCAACACAAAGGATTCAGGGCTGGTGGACCGGGATGCGTGGATTGGGTACCTGCAGAAGAGCAGCCCCGTGTCGCCCGACTTCGCCCGCCGTTCCGTGGCCGTCACCAACTCCACGCCCGGCGAGGTCAAGCCGGGCGATTCGATCACCCTGGCAGTATCCAAGCTGGACCTGACGTCCCTCGGCAGCCCGGCGAACAGGACCTTGTCCGCCGTGTTCACCGACTCCGCCGGGACGGTAACCCAGCTGGGGTCCGTACCAATTCAGGCGGGTGCAGCCAGCGTCAACCTGGCTGTCCCGTCCGGTGCCGCCGCAGGAACAGGGACGCTGGTCCTTACCGCCGCCGAATCCGGCACGGTGGTCACTGTGGGTGTCACGGTGGCGAGTGTTGCCGTTGAACCCGTGTGCGCCCCTCCGGTTAAGCCTGTCCGCCCGGCTGACGTGAAAGGCCAGGCGAACTACGGCCAGGCCATGGCCGCCTACCGGGCTTGCCTGCGCCGCTGACGGCAGTGTGTGGCTGGCCGCCGTCGTGAAGGCACGGCCCAGCCGAACGCTCTCTCACCTAATGCGCGCTTTCCCTCAACGCTCTCTCATCACGGTGAGGGAGCGCTGAGGTGAAGGTGCGACTGGTGAGAGAGCGTCCGCCGTTAAGGCGCAGGAAGTGAAAGAGCGTTGCATTCTAAGGCGCAGGAAGTGAAAGAGCGTTGGGCCGGGTGCCTTGTCCTGCTCAGGATCCCAGGATGGCGCCGGCGATTTCGTCGGCGTCGCGCAGTGTCCGCTGGCCGCTGCGGTAGTTCGGCGCGCCGGACTGGACCGCTTCGGCGGCGATGGCCGTGCCCCATTGGGCGGACGAGAGCTGGAGCCCCAGCACGTAGAGGCCTTCGGTCACGGACCCGTTCGCTGCCACCGGGCGGTAAGGGTGCGGCTCCACATCCAGGCCGGTGGATTCAACGGGAGCACCCTCCACGGACATCATGAGCCGCGGCCGCACCAGGCCGTCAGCCAGCAGCTGCTCCAGGACCGGCGAATCGTTGGCCGAGACCCTGTTGCCCGGCGCCAGCGCCTCCACCATGGTCCGTGCGGCCACCGGGGCGTCGTTCACCCATGGCGAGGAGGCCGTGAAAACACCGTTCCTGCGGTCTACCCCGAACTTGGGGTCAGGCCCTACAAAGCTGACCACCCCTGCCCTGGCCAGCGCCGCAAGCTGTTCGGAGCGCAGCGCGGGCGGCCCGCTGGCGAGTCCTTCCACAAACGATTCAAACCAGCCCCGCAGGCCGGCAACCCAGGATTCATCGGTGATCCCGCCGTCGGCCACCGCGGTCTTGAGCACGGCGCGCCCGTGGTGGAGGGCACCGATGGCCATCTTCACGGGGTCATCCTCGCCCAGCGCAGAGCGGCGGGCATCATCGAGCAGGTATTCCACCACGGCGGCGTCGTGCTCGGCGCGCGAGGCAAAGGAGCGGCCCGCCAAGGGTGCCGCGAGCCCCGGCAGGTCCAGCCGGTGCCGGGGCCCGACGTGCACGGCCAGCACGCTCTCCACGGCGTCTTCCCAGTTGGCGGCACTGTGGGCGTGCGGACGCAGGGCCTCGTCCAGGGCGGCAAGGAACGCCGCCGGGTCCGGGACCGCGTTCGGCTGCGAGCGCACCAGAGTGGAGTAGTAGGCCCACAGCGCATCGCGGTGCAGTAACGGCCAGAAGTCATGATCAAACGCAGGGCGGATCCCGGCCGTGTGGAAGCGCTCAGGCGCCGCTTCGGTGAAATAGCGCAGACTGACCGACGCCGGGTAGTAGCCGCTCAAGGCAGCCTTGGCGCGGTAAGGCGTTCCCCGCCGGGAGGCAGCAATGATGTGCGGCTCCTGGCCCGAGGGCTCGTAATGGAGCATCGCGCCGTTGCTGATGAACTTTCCGCCGCGGCCCTCCGTCAGCTGGCCCATGGTGTCAAAGAAGTTCAGGCCCATGCCCCGGACCAGGACAGGTTCCCCGGCAGGGATCAGGGACCAGTCCACGTCGGCGGGCACAGCCGGGGGCAGGTACCGCAGGCCCAGCTGATCTGCCGAGGCCTGCAGGTTCCGCTGTTCAGGGTTCAGCCGGGACGGGATGTGACCCAGTGCAAGCACCACGGATCCGGTGCTTAACGTGGTGCCGGTGGCCAGGCGGACATCGAACGATGCGTCGCCCGAGGGGTGCACAGTCAGGGCGGACGTTTCGTGGAAGTCGATGGTGACGCCGTCCGGAACGTTGCGTGTCAGCTCCTCCACGGTGCTGCGGAGGTACCGGCCGTAGAGTGCGCGGCTGGGAAATTCATTGGCGGTGAGGACGGAAAGTTCGGCCAGCTCCTCCTCATCAAGATCCGGCAACGGGTCCTCTTGCTGCCGGGTACGCCATTGGTCGAAGGTGGTGCCGGCGACCGGCGGCGCCAGCGAAGGATCCTGCGGGATTACCGTGGGATAAAAGGACTGGGTGTTCATCAGGAACAGCCGTGACTGCCCCGGCTGCCACACGTGGCCCGGACCCGCGGGGTAGGGGTCGATGACGTCGATGTGGAGGCGCACTGGGCCGGCGCCGGAAGCAATCCGTGCGGCACTCCGGGCGAGCAGGCGTTCCAGGACGCTGGTGCCCCGCGGACCTGCCCCGATGATGGCGGTCCGTATGCTCTGCGTTATTTCCACGGCATCCAGAGTACGGCTGAATGGCGAGTACGTGCTGCCGCTTGACTTGCTAGCCGCCCGGGGATGTTGTTTGGATGGGGCGCATGACCACCACTGCAGCTGATCCAGCGCCCGCCCCCGGTTCCGGCAACACCCCCGGAGCGCCCTCGGGCACCGCGCCCGAGCCCACCGATGAAAATGTCTGGCTCGAGGAGATTTACGGCGAGCAGCAGCTGGCCTGGGTGAAGGAACAGAATTCACGCACGGAAGACCTGCTCGAGGACGCCGAGTACGTGGAGCTCGAGGCCGGCATCCTTGAAGTACTGGATTCCACGGACCGGATCGCGATGGTGGGCAAGCGGGGCGACTGGTACTACAACTTCTGGAAGGACCGGCAGAACCCCAAGGGGCTGTGGCGCCGCACCACCTGGGACAGCTACTGCACGGACACACCGGACTGGGACGTCCTGCTGGACCTCGACGCCCTGTCCGCCGCGGAAGGCGAAGAATGGGTCTTCCACGGGGCCACTTTCCTCCGCCCTGTCCCGGGCCAGCCCTACCGGCTGGCGCTGCTGGCGCTGTCCCCGGACGGGGGCGACGCCAACCGCTACCGCGAATTCGACGTTGAATCGCGGACGTTCGTGGACCCAGCCCTGGGCGGCTTTGACCTGCCGACGGCGAAGGGCAACGTCTCGTGGCTGGACGCGGACACGCTGCTGGTCGCCTCCACTGCGGAAGGGCTTCCAAAAACGGCCTCCTCCTACGCCCGCACTGCCGTCACCCTTAAGCGCGGCGTACCACTGGGTGAAGCGCCCCGGCTGTTCGAGGTGCCTGAGAACCACATGATGGCAGTGGTGGCCCACGACTCTACGCCGGGGTTCGAACGGACCTTCGCCGTTGACTACATCGACTTCTACAACCGGAGCAACGCTGTCCTGCAGGACGGTTCCTGGGTGGTGATCGACGTTCCCACCGACATCAACGTCAGCGCCCACCGCGAGTGGCTGCTGTTCCGCCCGCAGCAGGACTGGGCCCTCAACGGCTCCACGTATCCGGCGGGTTCACTCCTCGCCGCACCGTTTGAGGACTACCTGGCCGGTTCGAGGAAGGTTTCGGTGCTGTTCACCCCCGACGCCAGCACGTCATTGCAGTCGTGGAGCTGGACCCGGAACTTCCTGCTGCTTAACCTCCTCAAGGATGTGTCCTCCGAGATCCGCGTCCTGGACCCGTCCCGGCCGACCGGCGCCACGGACGGAGCCTGGGAATCCACTCTCCTTGATGCCTGTCCCCCGCTCCACGATGTCAACGCCTATGCCGTGGACGATGAAGACGAAACAGACGGCGCCGGGGACGACTTCTGGCTGGTAGCCACCGGCTTCACCACCCCCAGCACGCTGATGCGGGGCACATTGGAGCGCGCGGCGTCGGGGACACCCGGCGTGGTGAGCCGGCACCTGACAGTCAAGACGTCGCCGTCGTTCTTTGCCGATGACAACTATGAGGTGCAGCAGCATTTCGCCGTCTCCGACGACGGCACACGGGTGCCGTATTTTCAGGTCGCCTCCCGCGACCTCGCCCTGGACGGGCAAAACCCCACCCAGCTCTCCGGCTACGGCGGCTTCGAAGTTTCCCGCACCCCCGCGTACAGCGGCACGGTGGGCAGGGCGTGGCTGGAACGCCGCACGTCCACGTCCGCCGGCTCCAACGGGGAGACACCGCACTCCCGTGGCGGGGTTTACGTGGTGGCGAACATCCGCGGCGGCGGCGAGTACGGGCCCGGATGGCACCGTGCGGCACTGCAGGAAAACCGGCACAAGGCGTACCAGGACTTCGCGGCCGTGGCCCGCCACCTCATCTCCCGCGGCGTTACCTCGCCGGAAAGGCTGGGCTGCGTCGGCGGGTCAAACGGCGGGCTGCTGGTGGGAAACATGCTGACGCAGTACCCCGGACTGTTTGGAGCGGTGTCCTGTGGCGTCCCGCTGCTGGACATGCGCCGTTACACCAAGCTGTCCGCCGGCCACTCCTGGATCGCCGAGTACGGGGACCCGGACGTCCCGGAACAGTGGGAGTACATCAGGACGTTCTCCCCGTACCACCTGCTCAGGGATGGGGTGGGCTACCCGGAGACGTTCATCTGGACCGCCACCTCCGATGACAGGGTGGGCCCGGTGCAGGCCCGCAAGATGGCTGCCCGGATGCTCGCCATGGGCATCCCGAACGTATGGTTCCACGAAGCCCTGGAGGGCGGGCACGCCGGAGCGTCGGACAACCGGCAGGCGGCTGCGCTGCAGGCCCGCAGCCAGCATTTCCTGTGGAAGGCGCTGGCCGGAGGGATGCAGTAACGGTGTCTCTCGTGGTCCGGCTGGCGGTACAGGCAGACGTGGGGCGCCTTACGGAGGTACACGCCCGCTGCTGGCAGGAGACGTACCGGGGCATGCTGTCCGAGCAGTTCCTGGCCGCACAGGGTCCGGAGTCCCGGCTCCCGCTCTGGCGCCATCTCCTGGAGGCAGCCGCGCCTGCGAATGCGTGGGTCGCCTGCGACGACGGCATCGTAGTTGGCTTCGCCGGCACCCGGCATCTGCCGGACAGCGGACCATTGCATGAAGCAGGGCCGCCGTCGTCCGGGGACCTGGAACTGTGGGGACTGTACCTGTTGGCATCGCACCAGGGGCTGGGCCTGGGGCGGCGTCTCCTGGAGGCAGCGTTGGGCAGCAATGCGGCCAGCCTGTGGGTGGCAGCCGGGAACGGGCGCGCGATCAGCTTCTACCGGCACTTCGGATTCCAACCCGACGGCGCCGCGGACGTTATCCCCGACTGGGAAAACCTGCGCGAAATCAGGATGGTGCGGCCGGCACAGGCTCCGCTCCTGTAGCCGGCGGGGGTGTCGCGGCACGCTTGCGGGGTGGTGCGGCCCGTTTTGCACTGCGTGCCAGGTTCTGCGTATCCTTGGTGGGCTAGGAATAGCAATTGGAGACGTGCCAGAGCGGCCGAATGGGCTTCACTGCTAATGAAGTGTGGGGCACAACTCCACCGGGGGTTCAAATCCCCCCGTCTCCGCGTTTGGCCCCGGTCCTGTACCGGGGCCTTTTGCGTACCCGGGAAGGCTGCTGGCTCCCGCCCCTGCTGCCCGGGCCTTCCCTTCCGTCCCGCGCACCTTTTCACTACAGGGCTGTCCGTCCGGGGTACGGACACGTGGGTCCGGCGACGCTGTGCCAGTGGAATGATGAACGAATGGCAGCAAACAATGCGGTGGATGAAGCCGGCAGCACCACGGCATGGAGTCCCCGCCTGGCGCTCCTGGTGGCCGCCACCTTCTTTATGGAGTTCCTCGACGGCACCATCCTCACCACCGCCATTCCCAACATTGCTGCCGACTTCCGGGTACCCGCCGCAGACGTGAACATCACCATGACGGCGTACCTGCTGACTGTTGCCATGGGCATACCGCTCAGCGGGTGGCTGGCCGAACGGTTTGGCGCCCGCCGGATCTTCTGCCTGGCCATCACGATCTTCACACTTGCTTCCCTGGCGTGTTCGATCAGCCCGGACCTTCCTGCGCTCACCCTCAGCAGGATCGTCCAAGGGGTTGGCGGTGCCATGATGGTTCCGGTTGGAACCCTCCTGGTACTGCGCGGTACGCCCAAGGCGGAGCTGCTCCGCGCCACAGCGTTCCTGGTGTGGCCCGGCCTGCTGGCCCCGGTCCTGGCACCGCTGGTGGGCGGTGCCCTCACCACCTACCTGTCCTGGCACTGGATTTTCCTGATCAACCTTCCCCTGGGTGTTGCGGCGCTGATTGCCGCCCTGCGGCTTGTGCCGGCGACGGCGGGCGACCAGCGGCGGCGGCTGGACTGGCCGGGGCTTTTCCTCACCACGCTCGGCGTGGGGGCCCTGGTGGTGGGCCTCGAACTGGCGAGCACCCACCCTGATACTCCCTGGGCGGCCGTGAGCGCAGGATCAGGCGCGGTTGCCGTGGCCGGTGCCGTGCTGTGGATGCGGCAGAGCCGCAATCCGCTTTTCGACCTCGGGGTCTTCAACACCCGCACATTCAGGGCCATGGCTACCGGCGGGTTCGCCTACCGGCTGACCATCAGCTCCGTCCCGTTCCTGCTGCCGCTGATGTTCCAGGCGGGGTTCGGCTGGACACCGCTGCACGCCGGCGCCATGGTGGCGGCCGTTTTCATCGGGAATATCGGCATCAAACCGGCCACCACACCCCTGATCCGACGCTTCGGCTTCAAAGCAATGCTCGTGTTCGCCTCAGTTGCTTCTGCAGCGACCTTCGCCCTGTGTGCCCTGCTCACGCCGGAGACCCCTGAGCCGCTGACCTTCGCCCTGCTCGTCTGCAGCGGCGCCTTCCGCTCCATTGGCTTCTCTGCCTACGCGTCCGTTCAGTACGCGGACATCGCGCCCGCACAGCTCACCTCGGCGAACACCGTCTCCGCCACCCTGGTCCAACTGGCCGCTGCTGCCGGCATCGCTGTGGGAGCCCTGCTGATCCGCCTGTTCGAAGGTCTCGGCATCTTTCCCCACGACGCTGCAGGACCCTTCCGCGGCGCTTTCCTCGCCATGGCAGTGCTGATGCTGGCGAGCACGGCCGACAGCTTGTTGCTGCCTCGCCATGCCGGCGCCGAAGTCAGCCGGCGCAGAGCCCAGCGGGTTTAGCTCTCCTGCTTGCGGGCCCTGCTTCAGGCAGTCCCCGCCGGGCCTGGGCTTTGTGCAGTTGTTCCTGAGCCCCGGCCCGAACTCAGCCTGCCTGCGCGAGGACCAGCGGAAGCACAGGCCCTGCCCCGGCCTGCTGAAGGGCCCGCCCGGCCACCGTCAGCGTCCACCGGCTGTCAGCCAGGTCATCGATCAGCATCACGGGCTTCCCTTGCACTGCGCCCAGCGCTGCTTGCAGTTCAGGACCCACCACAAGGCGGTCCCACACCCCCGCGAGGCGGTACGCGCTGTTGCCGCCACGGCCTCCCGTAGGACCACCGTGCGCCAACTGCATGGCTCCCAGGTAGGGAATGCGCCCGATGTCGGAGATCCCCCGGGCCAGGGAGCCCACCAACTCCGGTTTGCTCCGGGATGGAATGCTGACGATCGCGGCAGGCCGGCCGGCGCCGCTCCATCCGGGATTGCGGGCGTCTCCGGTGCCCCACTCCCGCAGTACCTGCACGCAGGCCTGGAGCATGGCCGGATCCACTGGGCGGTCTTCAGCTCCGGCTGCAAACAGTGAGCGCAAGGCACCACCCCAGCCGAGGTCGGTCAGCCTGGCAAGGACGCGCCCCTCGGCAAGGCCTTCGCCGGGCTTGAGCTTTCCCTTGACCGGCACGCCCAAGCGGTCCATGCCGCTGGGCCACTGGAGCCTGGCTTCGAGGACCCCACCCGCCCTGCTGAGGGTCTGGCCGGCGGCCTCGGTGGCTGTTTCTGCAATGTCCGCCCGGAACCAGCGCCCCGCGCAGTTGTCGCACCGGCCGCAGGGCTGCGCCGTCTCGTCGTCGAGGACAGAGGTGATGTACTCCATCCGGCACCCGGCAGTGTCCTGGTAGATCACCATGGAGTCCTGCTCATCAACGCGTGCTTCAGCAATCCGCCGGTACCGCTCGGCGTCGTAAATCCACGGCTGGCCGGTGGACCGCCAGCCGCCTCCCACCCGTTCCACGGCGCCGTCAACGGACAGGACTTTCAGCAGCAGTTCCAGCGGCGTGCGGCGGAGGTCAACCCGCGCTTCAAGGGCCACCGTGGAGAGCGCGGTGCCGGCTTCTGCCAGCGCCGTCAGGACCGACGCCGCCTTCTCTTCAGAGGGCATGGACGCTGTGGCGAAGTACTGCCAGATGTCGCGGTCCTCCGAACCCGGAAGCAACAGGACATCGGCATTGGCGGCGCCCCGGCCGGCACGGCCCACCTGCTGGTAGTAGGCCACCGGGGAAGACGGCGCCCCCAGATGGACCACAAAGCCCAGGTCGGGTTTGTCGAAGCCCATTCCCAGGGCTGAGGTGGCCACCAGCGCCTTGACCTGGTTGTCCTTGAGCAGCTGTTCGGCGCGTTCCCTGTCCGCGGGATCGGTGCGGCCGGTGTAGGCCAGCACGTCATGCCCGGCTTCGGCGAGGAGCCGGGCGGTGTCCTCCGCCGCAGACACGGTCAGGGTATAGATGATGCCGCTTCCGGGAAGATCAGCCAGATGTGTCAGGAGCCAGCCCAGGCGCTGCCTTGAGTCCGGCAATGACAGGACGCCCATCCGCAGCGAATCCCGCCCCAGGGAACCGCGGATGGTGAGGACCCCGTCCCCGAGCTGCTCCTCAATGTCATGCACCACGCGGGAGTTGGCTGTGGCCGTGGTGGCCAGCACCGGAACAGAATCCGGCAGCTGGGTGATCAAGTCCGCGATCCGCCGGTAATCGGGGCGGAAATCGTGGCCCCAGTCCGAAATGCAGTGTGCCTCGTCGATCACCAGCAGGCCGGTCCGCCGGATAAGTTCGGGCAGCTGGGTTTCCCGGAACGCCGGATTGGTCAGCCGCTCGGGGGAGACCAGCAACACGTCCACCTGGTCCGCCGCGAGCTGTTCACGGACGGCGTCCCATTCCAGCTGGTTGGCTGAGTTGATGGCAACGGCACGCACCCCTGCCCGGGCAGCGGCAGCTACCTGGTCCCGCATCAGGGCAAGCAGCGGTGAAACGATAAGGGTGGGCCCGGCACCGCGGCGCCGCAGCAGCAGGGAGGCAACAAAGTAGACGGCCGATTTGCCCCAGCCGGTACGTTGGACCACCAAGGCCCGGCGGCCGCCGTCGGCCAGTGCTTCGATGGCCTCAAACTGCCCCTCGTGGAAGGCCGCCTCAGGGTGCCCGACGAGTTCACGGAGCACCTCCAGTGCCTGATGATGGGTGGCAGAAGCGGAGGCAGGACCGGCTGGCGAATCTGCGGAGACGGCAGGGAAACCATCAAGATTTGGGGCTAAGTCAGAAATTGCTGTGGCGTGCTGGTTATCGACCATTGATTCAGTATCCCAGCCGCCCCCGACACCCGGCACCGCCCGCAGCCCTATGTGGAGAATCGGGAAAGACCGCGGCCCGGAAACCGCCGTCACATACCGCGCTCCCAGACCTCTCCTCCACAGCCGCTTTCGCCGTCCACGTAAGATGTAGCCCGTGACTAGCGAACAGACAACGACTTTTGACCTTTCGGCATCCTTCAAGGCGTACGACGTACGCGGCATTGTGGGCGAATCAATAACTGCCGAAATCGTCGAGGCCGTGGGGGCCGCGTTCGTGGATGTCCTGCAGCTTCAGGGCCAGACCATCCTGGTGGGCGGCGACATGCGCCCTTCCTCCCCCGAGTTCAGCAAAGCCTTTGCAAGCGGCGCCACCGCACGCGGAGCCCACGTCGAGCTCCTGGACCTTATTTCCACCGACGAGCTGTACTTTGCCTGCGGTTACCTGAACCGCGCCGGCGCCACCTTCACCGCCAGCCACAACCCCGCCGGCTACAACGGCATCAAGATGTCCAAGGCCGGAGCGGTGCCCATCTCCTCCGAAACCGGCCTCAAGGACATCCAGGCCCTGGCCGAGCAGTACCTGAACACCGGTTCCGTCCCTGCCGCCGAAAACCGCGGCCGGATCAGCGTCCGGGACGTGCTCAAGGACTACTCCGAGTACCTCCGCAAGCTTGTGGACCTCTCCGGCTCCCGCCCCTTGAAGGTGGTAGTGGACGCGGGCAACGGCATGGCCGGCCTCACCACCCCTGCAGTCCTGGGCGACGCACTGCTTCCCAAGCTGCCCCTGGACATCGTTCCCCTGTACTTCGAACTCGACGGTTCCTTCCCCAACCACCCGGCCAACCCGTTGGAGCCGGAAAACCTCCGCGACCTGCAGGCGGCCGTCCTTCAGCACGGCGCCGACATCGGCCTGGCTTTCGACGGCGACGCCGACCGCTGCTTCGTCATTGACGAGAAGGGCGAGCCGGTTTCGCCGTCGGCCATCACCGGCATGGTGGCGCGCCGCGAAATCGCCCGCGCCAAAGCGCAGGGCGAAGCTACTCCCACCATCATCCACAACCTCCTCACCTCCCGTGCAGTTGCCGAACTGGTTGAGCACGACGGCGGCCGTGCGGTCCGCACGCGCGTGGGCCACTCCTTTATCAAGGCAGTCATGGCGGAGGAAGGAGCGGTGTTCGGCGGAGAGCACTCAGCACACTTCTACTTCCGTGACTTCTGGAACGCTGATACGGGCATGCTCGCTGCGATGCACGTCCTGGCCGCCCTGGGTGAGCAGAACGGACCGCTTTCGGAACTGGGCCGCGAATACGAGCCCTACGTATCCTCGGGCGAGATCAACTCCGAGGTTGAGGACAAGGCCGCGGCAGTCGAGCGCGTGCGCCTCGCTTTCGCTGACGAAGACCTCACCATCGACGGGATGGACGGCAGCACCTTCACGGCCAATGACGGCAGCTACTGGTTCAACCTGCGCCCCTCCAACACCGAGCCGTTCCTGCGGCTCAACGCAGAGGCCACCGACCGCGCCACCATGGAGCGGGTCCGGGACCGCGTCCTGTCGATCGTCAGGGCATAGTCCACCCATGGCCGAGGACACGGATTTGAACTCCGGATCGGGCGCTGGCGGGCAGTCCTCCTGGCGGGACTCCGTACCGGATAGCACGGCGACCGACCTTGAAAACCTTCTGGGGACGGGTATCAGTGCCGCGCAGGAACAGCTTCAACGCAACGGCGGCTTCCTGCCGTTCGCGCTGACAGTGCAGAACGACGGTGAGGTACGCCTGGTCGCCGTTTCCCCGGCGGACGCGGAGGAAGGTTCCGACGGCGACTTTGACGCTGATGCCATGATCAGCGACCTCACGGCACTGCTGCGCCAGAACCGGGATGATTTCCGGGCAGCGGCAGTGGTGTGCGACATCCTGTTGGTGGAGGAGGACTCGGACGCCATCCATGTAGCCACCGAGCACCGCGACGGCCCGGTGTTCGCGGCCGTACTGCCGTACTCCGCCGACGCCGCCACCCGGACCTGGGAGTTCGGCGAGCTCGCAGCCGATGCCAGCGAGCCCGCCATCTGGGTGGACTAGACCGGCCGACGCCATGAAGATCAACGCTTTTGCTGACGTGAGCCTGCGGGCCCTGATGGTTCTGGCGGCCGCGCCCGGTGGCACCCTGCTTACCACGCAGAACATTGCCGACACCGTGGGCACCCCCTACAACCACGTCAGCAAAGCGATGGCAAAACTGCGGAACATGGGACTGATCGAGGTGGAGCGCGGCCGGACTGGCGGTTCCCGGCTGAGCCACGCCGGCCGGAATGCCACCGTCGGACAGATCCTGCGTCAATTGGATACCCGGTCCGACGCTGCAGAGTGCGTTGCCCCCAGCGGAAACTGCCCGCTCATCAGCGAATGCAAGCTCCGGTCCGCCCTGTCCCGGGCGCGTGAGGCGTTTTACCGCGAGCTCGACGGCGTGGTGATTGCCGATCTTCCTGCCTCCCGGCAGATGGCTCCGGTCTTCGAAATGATCGGACTGCGGCCGGGGCTCCAAGCGCCACTCCGGTAGTGCCATCCCCTGCGTTACGGACGTCTGCAAAGCATTCCGAACATGATTTGGATCCAACTTCTACGACGTGTAGAAATTGGATATGAATACAAGCATTTCACACCTAAGTTTTACCAACGGTTGTTCGCCGCGCACCCGGAACTCCTGGACGGGCTGTTCAGCCGCTCAAACCAGCGCTCAGGCAACCAGCAGCAGGCATTGGCGGGCAGCATTGCAGCCTTTGCCACCCACCTCGTCAACAACCCGGGCACCCTCCCCGAGACTGTCCTTTCACGGATCGCCCACCGGCACGCCTCCCTGGGCATCACCGAGCCCCAGTACCAGGTGGTCTACGAGCACCTGTTCGCCGCGATCGCCGAAGACCTGGCCGGGGTCATCACGCCCGACATAGCTGAAGCCTGGACCGAGGTCTACTGGCTCATGGCCGATGCCCTGATCAAACTCGAGAAGGGGCTGTACGCGGGCCAGGCCAACGACAGGATGTGGATGCCGTGGCGGGTCAGTGCGAAGACTCCCGCCGGGGCCGGCTCCATGACCTTTACTCTTGAGCCCGCCGACGACACTCCCGTGACGCCGGCGCTCCCCGGCCAGTACATCAGCGTCAAAGTGGTCCTGCCGGAAGGCCTCCGCCAGGTTCGCCAGTACTCCCTGTCCGCCGAGGCCGGGACCACCCGCAGTTTCACCACCAAACTGGACGACGGCGGCGAGGTCTCCCCAGTCCTTCACAACACTGTGCAGGTGGGCGACGTTTTGGAAATCTCAAACCCTTACGGTGAAATCACCCTCAAGGACGGCGATGGTCCCGTGGTCCTGGCATCCGCGGGCATCGGCTGCACCCCCACCGCCTCCATCCTGCGGTCCCTGGCAGAGTCAGGGTCCGTCCGACAGGTGCTGGTGCTTCACGCGGAAAGCTCCCTGGACAGCTGGGCGCTGCGCAGCCAGATGACGGACGACGTCGAGCGCCTGGACCGGGCGGAGCTGCAGCTCTGGCTGGAGCGGCCGGAGGCAGGGGCCAGGACAGGATTTATGTCGCTGCGCGAAGTGGACCTTCCGGCCGGGGCGTCCCTGTACCTCTGCGGCCCGCTGCCGTTCATGAAGAACATCCGCAGCGAGGCAATCAACGCCGGCATCCCGGCCACCCGGATCCACTACGAGGTCTTCGGCCCGGACATCTGGCTTGCAGGCTAAATCCTCACCGCGTCCCTAGCTTCGCTCCACCAGGGAACCTCCGGCGGTGGAGGCCCCTGTCAAGGAACGACGGCGGCCCCGCACCTTTCCAGCGAAAGGTGCGGGGCCGCCGTCGTACTCCAGGACGCCGTTGTCCTGATGCGGGCTCAGCCCAGGCGGGCCTTCAGGCCTTCGAGCTCGGACTTGAGCGCAACCGGCAGGGAATCGCCGAAGTTGGCGAACCATTCCTCGATGGAGGCCAGCTCCGCAGCCCACTCGGCGGGGTCCACCCTCACGGCCTCCTCTACCTGCGCGGGCGTCATGTCGAGGCCCTCGAGGTCGATGGAATCACCGGTGGGCACGAACCCGATGGGGGTTTCGACGGCGTCGGCCTTGCCTTCAAGGCGCTCAATAGCCCACTTGAGGACGCGGGCATTGTCGCCGAAGCCGGGCCACGCGAAGCCGCCCTCAGAGTTCCGGCGGAACCAGTTCACCAGGAAGATCTTGGGCAGGCGCTCCGGGTTTGCCTTGGCGGAGAGGTTGACCCAGTGGTTCAGGTAGTCGCCGGCGTCGTACCCAATGAACGGCAGCATGGCCATGGGATCGCGGCGGACCACGCCCACGGCACCGGCTGCGGCTGCGGTGGTCTCCGAGGACAGGGTGGAGCCCATGAAGATGCCGTTGGTCCAGTCGCGGGCTTCGGTGACCAGCGGAATGGTGGTCTTGCGGCGTCCGCCGAACAGGATGGCGGAAAGTTCCACGCCGTTGGGGCTGTGGTACTCCTCGGCCAGCATGTCAATCTGGTCGATCGGAGTGCAGAAACGCGAGTTCGGGTGCGCCGCAGGCTTGTCCGAATCCGGAGTCCACGAGTTGCCTTGCCAGTCGGTCAGGTGCGCAGGCACCTCGTCCGTCATGCCCTCCCACCAGACTCCGCCGTCGTCGGTGAGCGCAACGTTCGTGAAGATGCTGTTGCCCTTGGCGATGGCACGCATGGCGTTGGGGTTGGTGCCCCAGCCCGTGCCGGGTGCCACGCCGAAGAGGCCCGCCTCGGGGTTGACGGCGCGGAGTTCGCCTTCCTTGCCGAACCGCATCCAGGTGATGTCGTCACCCAGGGTCTCCACCTTCCACCCCTTGATGGTGGGATCGAGAAGGGCGAGGTTGGTCTTGCCGCAGGCGGAGGGGAAGGCCGCCGAGACGTAGTACGTCTTCTGCTCCGGGGAGGTCAGTTTGAGGATCAGCATGTGCTCGGCAAGCCAGCCCTCGTCGTGGGCCATGACCGAGGCGATGCGCAGGGCGTAGCACTTCTTGCCCAGCAGTGCGTTTCCGCCGTAACCGGAGCCGAAGGACCAGATGGAGCGCTCCTCGGGGAAGTGCACGATCCACTTGTCCGGGTTGCACGGCCACGGCACGTCAGCCTGGCCGGGCTCCAGCGGGGCGCCGAGGGAGTGGAGGGCCGGGACGTAGAAGGCGTTGGTCTCGGTGATGCGGTTCAGCACGTCGGTGCCGATGCGCGCCATGATGCGCATCGAGGCGACGACGTAGGCGCTGTCCGTGATCTCGACGCCGAACTTGGGGTCCTCAGCGTCGAGGTGGCCCATAACGAACGGGATGATGTACATGGTGCGGCCGCGCATGGAGCCGGCGAACAGGCCGCGCAGCTTCTCCTTCATCAGGTCCGGAGCCATCCAGTTGTTGGTGAAGCCGGCGTCGTGCTCCTTTTCGGAGCAGATGAAGGTCTGCTCTTCGACTCGGGCCACGTCAGCGGGGTCCGAGAAAGCGGCGAAGGAGTTGGGGAAAAGCTCCTGGTTCAACCGGGTCAGCGTTCCGGCCGCAACAAGTTCGTCGGTAAGACGGGTGTTTTCCTCTTCGGAGCCGTCCACCCAGTAGATGCGGTCCGGCTGCGTAAGCTCAGCAACCTCCTCGACCCATGCCAGCAGGCCGGCATGTGTGGTGGGTGCTTTCTCAAGCAGCGGCTTCTGCGCCAGATCGCCCATTTCGGTTCCCTTCCTCGGGTTCATCGGTGTGTGCTAAATGCTATGGTCCGGACCACTCCGGTTTTTGGGACGTATGCTGATCATCTGGCGCCCTCAAAATGTCTTTCCGCGGGAAATCAAGGAATTTTGAGCTCAAATCGTACAACAAAGTGACGAAGGTCACGTAGACCGGTCTAGTTGTGGAAATTACACGACAGTCGATTTGGCATCACGGCCAACCCTCGCGTAAAGTAATTCGAGGTTCAGGGAGAGCGGTTCTTCTCCCGGGACACAAGATGCGCCCATAGCTCAGCTGGATAGAGCGTCTGTCTACGGAACAGAAGGTCAGGGGTTCGAATCCCTTTGGGCGCACAAAAGAAGGTCCGCACCGGTTTGCCGGTGCGGACCTTTTGCTTTCTGCCGAAGGGCCTCCTGCAGTTACGTCCTTCCCAATGCAGTCGCCGGCCGGGGTCGCGGGCGTAGGCTTTCCCCATGATGCCCGAGGCGATTTTGCGTGAATTTGATGTTGTAGTTATCGGCGCAGGCGCCGTAGGGGAAAACGTGGCTGACCGGGTGGTGCAGGGCGGCCTTACCGCCGTGCTGGTGGAAGCGGAACTGGTGGGCGGCGAATGCTCCTACTGGGCGTGCATGCCGTCAAAAGCCCTGCTCCGGCCCGGCACAGCCCTCCACGGAGCGCAGGCCTCCCCCGGAGCCAAGGAAGCAGTGACGCGGACCCTTAACGCCGCAGCCGTCTTGAAGCGCCGGGACTCCCTCACATCCAATTGGCAGGATGACGGACAGGTTAAGTGGGTAGAGGACACCGGCATCGAACTTCTTCGGGGCCATGCGTGGCTGACTGCGCCCGGGTCCGTTGAAGTGGCAGGGCTTGATGGCAACTCCTACCAGCTTCAGGCCCGCCATGCCGTGGTGCTTGCCACCGGCTCAGCACCCAACACTCCCCCTGTCGAGGGGCTCGAGGACGTGCAGGTGTGGGGCACCCGGGAGGCGACCTCAGCCAAGGAAGTGCCGCCACGGCTGGCGGTGCTCGGTGGCGGCGTGGCCGGCACCGAACTGGCCCAGGCCTATGCCCGGCTGGGCTCAAAAGTAACACTGGTGGCGCGCAGCGGCCTGCTCGGAAACTTCCCGCCGGAAGCAGCACGCCTGGTCGCGGCAGGACTGCGTGCAGACGGCGTCGAGATTCGGCTCAATACAGCTGCCGAAAGCATCAGCCAGAACGACGACGGGACGCTGAGGCTGCACCTCGGTGACGGTTCCAGCGTGACTGCCGAAAAAGTCCTCGTGGCCACAGGCCGGCATCCGGCCCTGGAGGGCCTGGGGCTGGAAAGCGTGGGGTTTGAACCGGATGAGTCAGGGCACCTGGTCCTCAAGACAGACAATTCCGGGCTGGTCAACGGAGCTCCCGGAGAGGAGCCCTGGCTCTATGCAGTGGGTGACGCCGCAGGAAAAAACCTTTATACCCACCAGGGCAAGTACGAGGCACGCGCCACAGGAGATGCCATCGCTGCGCGGGCGAAGGGTGAACTGAGCGGCACAGCGAGGGACTGGAGCCGCTTCGCACAGACTGCCAACGAGCATGCAGTACCCAGTGTCGTATTCACGGACCCGGAGCTGGCAGCCGTCGGCCGGACCCTGGAAACAGCACAACAGGAAGGCTACAACGCTTCCTCGGTGGAACTTCCCATCCAGGTGGCCGGCTCCTCACTGCACTCCGAAAATTACCAGGGGTGGGCACAGCTGGTGGTGGATGAGGACCGCAGGGTTCTCCTGGGCGCAACGTTCTGCGGACCGGACGTTGCGGAGCTCCTGCATGCGGCCACCATCGCCGTGGTGGGCGAAGTGCCATTGGAGCGCCTCTGGCATGCAGTGCCCTCTTACCCCACCATCAGTGAGGTATGGCTGCGGCTGCTGGAGAAGTACGGGCTGTAGGCGGCGGCAGAGGTGCGAGCGTGCCGCTGGGCGGGCTGGCTGCACCGAGGGACCAAAGTGTTGCAGCCATCATGGTTGACTCGCGCGGCTACAAGTGGAAGTTGCCCCTCTTCGGGGATGATGGTGGTCATGCGTCACATGGGAAACAGCGGCAAGTTCGCGGTCATCGCCGGCATCGTGGCTGCCGGGCTGCTGATCCTGACGGGCATGACCCTGGCGGAGCCGGTGTTCATCGCTTTCCTCGGCGTCCTGAGCCTCGCCTGTGTCGCCTGCATTGCGGAAGTGCTCCGCCGCCGCCGCATCTTTATGCTCGTCGTCGCTGGTTTCTCCACCAGCCTCGCCATAGCGGGATCGCTTGCCTTCCTGAGCACCTGGGAAGCGGCCTTCGCCGGCCAGACCTCACTGTTCGGCACCCCGCTGCCCACCTCAGACCCGGATAACTACTTCTTCCTGGCCGCGCTCTCGCTGCTGACAGCCCTGGTGGCACTGTTCGCGGGGGCCGTATGGCCGGGGCGGCGTGGCAGAGTGCAACACCTGGGCGCAGCCCGGGCCAGCGGCGCGCGAACCGCTTCCCGCGACAGCAACGCCGGCGGGCCGGCAGCACGGCAAACACGGCCTTTCCAGCCCCAGCGCCGTCCCGCGCCCCGGAAGTAGCCTGGATCAGTGTGACCGCGGCACCTTGAACCTGGTGATCCGTGCGTCCTGCCCGTCCAGCTCCGCCCAGGACTTTTCAGTTTCGAGGACGGTAAGCGCGTTGGTGGGATACCTCGTGGCGGCGTCCATGTAGGCGTCGTGGTCAGAATCACGGGAGGCGAGGTGCATCGCAAGATCCTGCACGCCGGGCAGGTGCGCGATCAGCATCAGCGTGGTCACGGTATCCGGAACATGGTTGACCACCGTCAGCATACGGAGGGCCGAGGCGGCGTAAAGCCCGTCTTCGAGTTTGGGCGTGGGCGCCTTGTCCCCCAGTTCCGAGCACACCCAGGTGCAGGTCTGGCGGGTCCGCAGGGCGCTGGAGCACAAGATGAAGTCGGGCACGATGTTGTGCTTAAGCAACCAACGCCCGGCAAGCGGCGCCTCCCGGTGGCCCCGCTCCTCCAGGGGACGGTCGTGATCCGACACCCCGCCGGGCCAGTCCGCCTTGGCGTGCCGCATGATCACAAGGCGTCGAAGATGGTGCTGGCTCATGGCCCAAGCCTAATGCCCGCCCCGGCAGGGGCGGCCAACGCTCTGAGGGGCTAGATCGAGTATTCCGGAGCGGCCCAGACGATAACCTCGGGGTGCTCGTAGAACCGGTAGCCCTGGCCGCGCACCGTGCGAACGGTGTTGGCGAGGCGGCCAAGCTTCGAGCGGAGGCGGCGGATGTGGACGTCGATGGTGCGCTCGTTAGGGACTTCTTCGGCGTTCCGCCACAGGCCTTCAAGCAGTTCGTCACGGCCCACGGTGCGGGTTCCGTTTTCCACGAGGTAGTTGAGGAGCTCAAACTCCTTGAACGTCAGGTTCAGGGATTCACCATCGAGGTGTACTTCGCGGCGGGCCAGGTCGATGAGGACGCCTGAGGGGCGCGGTTCCTGGGGCTGCTGGGGCCGGGGGGTTTCCGTGCGCTGCCGGGTGTTAACCGTGGGGTCACCGAACGTGGAGCGGACGACGTCGAGCGCTGACCCGGGGGTGCCGGCCGGGGCTACGGCAACAGCGGCGTAGCTTTCGGCTCCGGTTACCAGGGACTGGGCGTAGGCGCGGATTTCCTGGGCAAGCTTGGCGATGGAGGTGCCCGCGGCGGCCGCAGTTTCCTCATCAATTCCCATGTACAGAACAAATCCGCGGGCAACGTTCTCATTGGCTACCGGGCGGACCGGGGCGGGGCCGGCCACTACGGGAGTGGGAGCCGTCACCGGCGCGGAGTCAGCCGGCGGAACGGCGCGGAGCTGGCCATAGGAGTTGGGATTGAAGCCCTGGGGGCCATAGCCCGCGCCGGGAAAGCTGCTTCCCGAAGTTGCGGGAGCGAGCGACGTGCGCGGTCCGAAACCGGGGCGGAGGCCGGAAGGCTGGCCACCTTTGGCGGCGTTACGGACAGAAATGTGGACGTATCCGGATGCAACTGACATGGATTGCTTACCTCAATGTGAATGGCCGTCATCGCGGCTCGAATGCTGGGTTCCCCGCATGGACTGCGGGGAGGGACGCCCGACGCTGGGCTGGGGGCGTATGCCTACTAACTTCGAGGGGTGGGAAGATCAGGCGTACATTCGACAACAGCGCATGTCGGCAGCAGCGGATGTGCTGGGCCAATGTTCTGCGGCTGCAGGTGCTGTTGAGTTCTTGTTCACAATGGAAGTGTGCAGCGTAACAATGCTAACTTGCAAGTAACAATGGACCGCTTCGTCCGGATAGTGAGACAAAAGCGCTTAACGTGTCGCAGATCACGATTCTGGCTGATGGTCAGATTGCTGATCATTATCCCGTTTGACGCTCCTCCTGAAGGTGCCAGCGCAACTTAATTCGGCGAACAGCGCGCACAAGGTCGTTTCCTTCATGCGTCTTCAAATTGCCGGAATCGCCTTCCTTTCGTCGCTCACTGTCCAGTAGCTGCCACCAGTAGCCCCGGGAAACCGGCCGAAGCACGTTGCGAATTTGGGCGGCCTGGCCCGCTTTCACCTCAAGCGGCGGCAGCGCAGCCTGCCATTCCTGACTCCTCAACCGACACCGTGGCTCGGGGTAACAGGGGCATAACGCACGAAGTCAGCTCAATAGCGAAAACGCCATTTCTCCGGTTGCTGCTTCGACAAGGCGACGCGCCGTCGTCGTGATCTCTGTTACCAAGTTGTGACTTACGGTCTGGTTCCTGTACCGTCGATAGGGTGCGGTTCGGGCGTTCGGGCCGCATATCCGGATGACGCCAAGCTCTGCCACTTCCCGGATTCCTCTTGAACATAGGCAGAGGCGGGGGACCCACCGTCCCGGGCACTGATTGCCCTTGGGGTTAAGCCAGCACGTGAACTTTCCGTAAGGCCGGATGCCCTCATCCGAACCCGACAGCTAACTCCGCAGGTGTGAGAGGCGATTCATCATGTTCAAATTCCTGGCACAGCCACGCCCGAAAATTGAGTCTGCACCGCAGGCCGGGCCTAAAAATGGCAAAATCCCTTCGTTCGGCAAGCGCGCGGCAGTGATTGCCGCGTCATGCGCACTCCTTATTGGAGTAGGAGCTGCAGGACAAGCTACCGAAACCAGCATCCGCGCAGCTGCCACCGAAACACAGGCGGCCGAGGCGCAGTCCAACCTCAGCATCGAAAAGAGCGAGATCACGGCGAATCCCGCGCCGGAGTCCGCAGCCCCGGCCCTGCCGGAAATCAACGTTGTACCGCAGGCGGCCGAGCCTGCACCGGCACCCGAACCTGCACCGGCACCGGCTCCCGAGCCGGCACCGGCACCCGCTCCCGAGCCCGCACCGGCGGCCGCCCCCGAGCCTGCCCCCGTCGTCGCGGTCAATGATCCCGCCGGCGCCCAGGCCTATGCGGCCGGCCAGCTTGGCAACTACGGCTGGGCTCCTGACCAGATGCAGTGCCTGGTTACTCTGTGGACCAAGGAATCGGACTGGACCACCACAGCCACCAACCCGAGCAGCGGCGCCTACGGCATTGTCCAGTCCCTGCCGGCCGAAAAGATGGCCAGCGCAGGCGCGGACTACCTCACCAACTACCGCACACAGATCAACTGGGGCCTGAACTACATTCAGGAGCGCTACCAGTCCCCGTGCGGGGCGTTGAACTTCCACTTGTCCAACAACTGGTACTAAACGCCCGGGATATCGAAAACCTGTCAGCCGCGCGGCCCGCACCTTCTGAAGGTGCGGGCCGCGCGGCATACTGTCATTCATGAGATTTACCACCACGATCCAGGGCAGCGGAAACAAGACCGGCATCGAGGTTCCCGGTGATGTTGTTTCGGAGCTCGGGGCCGGCAAGCGGGCGCCTGTGGTGGTCACCATCAACGGCAAGAGCTACCGCAGCAGCATTGCCTGATGGGCGGGCAAATCCTGGTCTCACTGAGTGCGGCCAACAGGGAGTTTGTTGGCGTTGCCGCAGGAGACACTGTGGAGGTGGACCTGGAACTCGACACCCAGCCCCGGGTAGTGGAGATGCCCGAGGACCTTGCGTCCGCACTGGCTGCCGAGCCCGCCGCCCAGGAGTTTTATGCCACCCTGAACTACAGTGCCCAGCGCCGGTATGTTGATCCGTTGGGTGAAGCCAAGACCCCCGAAACCCGCAAGCGACGCATCGCCAAGGCAATGGCGGACCTCAAAGCCGGCAAGAAATAACGTCCGCCGCTTTTATGTCATCTGCCATCTCCTGCCCGCGTGCCGGCGCCCCCGTGAAGGTTAGGCGTCGCGGCCGGGGATGTACTGCACCGCCCACCTGTTGCCGTCCGGGTCGGCGAAGTATACAAAGTGGCCCCAGTCCTGCACGTCCACGTCGCTGACGTCCACTCCGTTGCCCTTCAGGTGTTGGTGGGCGGCATGAATGTCGTTCACCACGAGCTGGAGGTTGGAGCCGGTGCCCGGAGGGGCGTCCGTGAGCCCGTCACCAATGCAGATTGAGCACGCAGAGCCCGGCGGTGTCAGCTGGACAAAGCGGATGGAGTCCGTAGGCCGTTCGTCGAAGTCGGCATTGAACCCCACCTTGTTAACGTAGAAATCCTTCGCGCGGTCTACGTCTGATACAGGGACATACACAAGTTCCAGTTTCCAGTCCATCCGCACAGGCTAGCGGCGGGACAAGGATTGGAAAAGGCTTGAGGACTACCCTGCAATGCCGTAGAGGCGGTCCCCCGCGTCCCCGAGCCCGGGCACGATGTACGACTTCTCGTTGAGCTTTTCGTCGATGGAGGCAAGGACGATCGTCACGTTGGCGTCCGCGAGTTCCTCCTCGAGCTTGGCCAGGCCTTCCGGAGCGGCCAGGAGGCAGATGCATGTCACATCCGACGCTCCGCGCTTGAAGAGGAACTTGATGGCTTCGCGCAAGGTTCCGCCGGTGGCGAGCATCGGATCCAGGACGAAGATCTGCCGGTCAGTGAGGTCCTCCGGGAGTCGCTCGGCGTAGGTGATGATGTCCAGGGTTTCTTCGTCACGGGCCATGCCCAGGAAACCGACCTCTGCGGTGGGAACGAGTTTGGTCATGCCCTCGAGCATCCCCAGCCCGGCGCGCAGGATGGGGACCACCAACGGGGTGGGCTTGGTGAACGCGGTGCCCACGGTGGTACTGACGGGTGTTTCGATGGTGACGGGCTCGGTGCGGACCTCGCGCGTGGCCTCGTATGCAAGGAGTGTCACAAGCTCCTCCGTCAACTGCCGGAAGACAGGGGACGGCGTGTTCTTGTCCCGCAGGACGGTGAGCTTGTGGGCGACCAGCGGGTGGTCAACAACGAGAGTGCGCATGGGTCAAAACTATCACCCGGCTGCTGGTGCCCCTCGGCTCTCAGCCTCCCGCGCCCGTCCGCGAGGAGCCGTCGCTCCCCCGCAAGGAGCCGCCGTCGCTCCTGAGCAAGGTGCCGCCATCGTTTCCTTGCGGGGCGGTGCCGTTATTCCTCCCGGAGGTGCCCGCGTTGCTGGGGAGCGGGTCCTCGCTGTGCTCCTCGCGAAGAACCGGATGCTCGAAATCTGGGGCGGGGCCGGCATGCTCGCGCTTCCGCACGAGGTGGAACAGCCGATGGGCGAGGATCACCATGCAGACCCAGGCGAGCCCCAGGAACCATCCCGCCATGACGTCGGTCATCCAGTGGTGCCCCAGGAAAACCCTGCTCAGGCCCATGGCGATGATGAAGAGAACGCCGGCAGTGATGGCGGTGATCCGGGCCCAGAGGGCCTGGAACTGAAGGCACATGATGTACACCAAAACGCCAATAACCACAGTGGTATTCAATGTGTGGCCGCTGGGAAACGACGGGGACGATTCGAAGGGCGGCACCGCCTCGGAATGATCCGGCCGGGTCCTGCCGACAAGGCGCTTACCCATGGTGGTGGCCGTGGTGGAAACAAGGGCGGCACCGCCCACCAGGACGATGGGACGCCAGGTCCGGCTCAGGAAGGTCAACCAGGCCGTGAGAATGGTCGCGACGATCGGCATGCCAATGCCGCCGCCCACATTGGTGAAGGCTGTAGCGAAGGCGTTGGCGTCGGGGTTCCGCAGGGATTGGGAATACTCCAGCGCCGGAATATCGAGGCCCGCCAACCCTTCCTCGTCCACCACATCCGAGTAGACCTCGGCTCCCAGCAGGGCCATGGCGAGCACCAGCGCGCCACCGATGATCATGGTTAACCAGAGGGCGGCGTAAGGCTTGATCCACTTGTCCACGCGTTTCCGGACTCTGCTCACGTTGCCTCCCGGCGGTGTACCTGACGGGTTCTGGGTATCCTTCGAAACTATCATTGAGCCATGGTCTCCGGGGAAAAGAATCACGACGTGTGGATGGGCCTTGCCCTGGCGGAGGCGCGCCGTGCCCTTGCCACAGAAGACGTGCCGATCGGGGCCGTAGTAATAGGGCCCGACGGCGCAGTGCTGGGTTCCGGACGGAACCAGCGGGAGGAGCTTGGAGACCCTACCGCCCACGCCGAAGTAGTTGCCATCCGGGAGGCTGCGGCGCGGCTGCGCGAGCTTTCAAAGGCTGACGGCGTGAGCGGAGACGGATGGCGGTTGTCCGATTGCACGCTGGTGGTGACGCTGGAGCCGTGCGCCATGTGCGCCGGTGCTATTGTCCTGGCGCGGATACCCAGGGTGGTTTTTGGGGCGTGGGACCAGAAAGCCGGAGCCGCGGGCTCGGTGTTCGACGTTTTGCGGGAGCGTCGGCTGAATCACTGGGTTGAGGTTTACGCAGGGGTCCGTGAGGACGAGTGCGGCGGGTTGTTGCGGAACTTCTTCGCGGGGCACCGCACCCGTTTGTAGCTGCTGCCGAGTACATGCGGCACTGCTACCTTTCACCCCGGAAGGATGTCCAGCACTTGCGCGGCTGTCTGGTCCCAGCCGGGTAAACGGCCCCTCGTCTCCACCGCTGCGGAGCGCCAGGTGCTCCTGGTTTCGCTGTCCAGCAGCCAGCGCCGCAGGACCCCGGCCAGCACGTCCGGGTTTTCCGGATCGCCGTTTTGTGGGAACTGCACGGCCGTACCGGGGAAGCGGATGCTTTCGCCGTCGACCGGGGCGGCAAAGGTGAGGGCTTCCACAGCACCTGTTCCCGCGCGTACCACTACGGGAATCCCGTGCGCCAGCGATTCCGTGACCACCATACCGAAGGCCTCAGCCTCGGAAACCAGGACGCTCAGGTCTGCCCTCTTCCATTCCTCTTCCAACGCCTGGCCCCGCAGCTCACCTGCTACGCGCACCCGCCGCAGGAGCGCGGCCACGGTGACAATGTGCGGCGGGACGGATCCCTCCGAGCGGGGCGCGGAACCGGTCCCGGGAAGTGCGATGCGCAGTCCCTGTGAGCCATGGCGTGCTGCAAGGACGTCGGCTGCCCAGCTGCTGGTACACACAATGCCCGAAGCCGCCCGCAGCGACCGTGCCTCCAGCTCGTGGTGCGCAGGTGCCGGCATGTGCACCAGCACCCAGGTCTCGCGCCGGGCGTTGGCGGCAAACTCCAGCTCGTCCGGGGGCCCATTGCGATCAGTCCGTCCAGAATCGTCACGACTGATGGTTGGTCCTCCGGCGCCCAGGCGCTGAGTAGAGTGCCCAGCCGCCGTCGTTCTTCCGGGGTGGACTCCGGCCAGGAACCCTCCACAGGCAGCACCTCCACCTCCGCGCCCAGCCTTCGCAGCCCCTCAACGAGCCGGGCGTTATAGACATTGCCGCCGGAGTTGTGGCGGATGTTGGCTGGTACGAGGAGCCGGATGGGGCGCACGGGCTAAGCGTTCAGTTCCATCGAACACGTTGCCCAGGCGTCCGGGTTCTCCCGGAGCGTGACGTCGACGCCGGCGAGTTGGCGGCCGTCGTCGTCCTCCTTCAGCTTGCCCGCAACTGACTGGGCGATGTACTCAGCCAGCGCTTCGGTGGTGCTGAGCCTGCCTTCAAAGTCCGGGTGCTCGTCCAGGTTGCGGTAGTTCAGGCCGGACAGCACCTCCTCGATGATGGTTCCCGCGGCGCCGATGTCCAGCACGATGGCGTCATTGTTGAGCGTCCGACGGCGGAAGGTCACCTCAGCGACAAACGTTGCCCCGTGCATGGCCTGGGCGGGGCCGAAGGCCTCCCGGGGAAGACTGTGGGCGATCATGAAGTGGCGGCGTACGGTCAGGCTGAACATGGGCTACCTCTGGTCTTCGCGGGTTGGGTGCTGGAGATTTCGCTCTTGGGGGTATTCGATGACGTGGCACAGCGCATCCAAGGTCCCTTGGGCGAGGCCCTGCACTACGTCCGGCAAATCGGAAAACGTTGAAGAGCCGGTGATGAAGGCATCGAACACTGGATCTGCGAGGAGTGAGACGGCCAGGTCAAGGCGGTCCGCGTTGGTCCTGCGGTGGCGCCGGGCCCGTGCCACAACTCCCACCTGGCTCGCCCGGATGGACAGCCGGCGTGCGTGGAAGTCCTCGCCCAGAGGCAGCGTGACTTCCCGGTTGGCGTACCACGACATCTCAATGACGTCGCCCTCATCACCCGCCAGCTGGAGGCTGCGTTCGAGGCCCTCCTGTGAGGCGGAGCAGTGGAACACTATGTCGCAGTCCGTGAGTGCGTCATCCGGGTGGATGAATTCGACTCCCAGAGTGTCTGCCAACTGTCGCCGGTTGGGGTCCAGGTCAACGAGCTGCAGCCGCTGCAGCGGGAAGGTCCTCAACAGGGTGGCGACCATCCCGCCTACCAGGCCCGCACCCACCACGGCTACCCGGTCCCCCAGCCGCGGACCTGCCTCCCAGAGGGCATTAATAGCCGTTTCCACCGTTCCGGTGAGGACAGCCCGCTGGGAAGGAACGCTGTCCGGAATTTTGGTCAGGGCATCCAGCTCCACTACGTACAGGTCCTGGTGCGGTTTCAGGCAGAACACGCGCTGGCCCAACCACTCAGCCGGCCCCTCTTCTACGACGCCTACGGACAGGTAGCCGAACTTCACAGGACCTGGGAACTCGCCTTCCTGATGCGGCGCCCGCATTTCCTCGGCCACCCGGGGCGGAACCGAGCCGTGGTGGACCACCATCTCAGTGCCCTTGCTGATACCCGAGTAGAGGGCGCGGACCAGCGCTTGGCCGGGACCCGGCTGCGGCAGCTCCTCGGAACGGAGTTCGCCGTGCTCCCTTGCTGTGGTCCAGTAGGCGGTTGCATATAAGGGCGTCCGTGTATTAGTCATCGTGCTGATGAATCTAGCGGCCCGGGTGCTCGGGCGAAAGTTTGCGGCTTAGTTGGGGGCTGTGGCGCCGTGGATTACCCTCACTCAGCCCAGACACTTGCGAAAGGTCACCGGGTATGTTGAGGTTCGCGGCCCCGGCTGTCTCCGGCCAGTGTGGTGGTTCCCGGTCCTGGTGTTCGCTTTTGTAGTGCCGCTGCTGGGTGATACCCAGCCGGGCGGTGGGCAACGCGGCATCAGCAATCCGCTCCAACGGATCATTTTCGAACCCACCAATGGAGACTGGTTTACCCGCAAGGCTCCCGCCACCCAACGCAGCTATCAAAGCCCGGACAGCAGCCTCAAGCGACTCCTCCGCCTGCCCCACTGCCGGGTTCATGTCCATACCTCCATCATCACGAGGGGGTACGACAAAACAGGGCCCAATAGCCGGTCCGCTCCAGAGAACTATCCGAGCACTCAATTGGGACCCGGGCAACGGGCAAACCTGACGGCATCTGCATGGCAAAACCCGCCCAGGTACTTCCGTTTTGGGGTTGAGCGCCTCGCTCCGGTACCCTATTGAGGTTGGTGACGTGTCCGAGCGGCCGAAGGTGCAACACTCGAAATGTTGTTTGGTGTAAAAGCCAACGTGGGTTCAAATCCCACCGTCACCGCCACGTAGCGAGGCCCCTGCTTCCCTTTGTTTACAAGGGAAGGAGGGGCCTCTGCTTTTACCTGGACCGGACTCATTGGCAAAGAATCGGCAAACCTTATCTACGGTGGGCCCTGCCTGCCGACGATTTTCGCGTCGGCCTGATGAGTTCTTTGAACCGGATCATCATGGGCTAGCTCATACCCCGTCGAATACAGGTGCACCTCTCCCGACGGCACTGTCGAGTTGACCTTCGATAGTTCGAAATACGGCAGGATGAAGGATGCTACGCTCCACATCGATGACCAGGATGTGCCTCTCCAATGCATCAACGGCGGCTTCTGGACCGACGGGAAGATGTTCTGCCTGCCGAATTCAGCCACTCCAAAGCCGACCGGTAGCTAGAGTGAAGCGGTGACTGTGCAGATCGAAAATCTACTGGCTTCGTTGAATGAGGAACTGCGGCTTGCCAAGGAGCAGCGCTCCACCGGCGCGTCTGACCTGTCACTTCAGTCCGTGGTCAGCTTGCTTCAGCGAGGTGACACGCTGGCAGCCTCGGGCCAGTGGGCAAACGCCAAAGAGCTTTTTGATGCTGCGGCACGACAGGTATCGGACTCCTGGTCCTTTAGCTCAAGACTGGGTGTCCAAGTTCTGGAATTTATACGAGCAGCCGCGGGTGGAGCTTCAAGCCAGGGCTGCTGAAGTAGCCCGTGCAGGTGGTCGCGATAGACCCCTACGCGGCGTTCAGGAAGGCGTTGCGGATGTGGCTTCCACGCACCGCAGTTGCGGTCGATCACTTCCACCTGATCACCCTGGCCAACCAAGCACGACCGAGACCCCTCCCAGCAGGTCTAGGACCGCCGCGGCCGGGCCATCGACCAGGTTTGGGCCCACCGCATGCTCCTGCTGCGCAGCGGTGATAACCTCGGCTGCCGGGCATCCCTCCGGCTGCAAGAGGTGTTCACCGCGGAGGACTCTAACGGCGCCCTTGGTGAAATCGCCACCCCACCCGACGGGGACACCGCCGGCCGACCCCAGCAATCGTCTCCGCAGTTCATGCCGGGAACCGCGGACAGCTTGTGAACTGCCAGAAGGTTGCATCGAGCGATGGTCGATGCAACCTTCAGGATGTGCTGCTGCGTGTCATCGAGGATCGAAGCGCTGTCCTTCGGCCTTGGACGGCATCAACGCCAGAATGAAAACGACCAGACCGCCAACAAAGGGAACAAGCCCAAGGAACGCAAACGGACCTGCCAGGTTTGCATCATGCAGGCGCCGCCAGAGCAGCGACAGCTGAGGCACCAGGAGCGCTAAACCCAGAACAACGACGAGAATGAGACCAACCACCATCAGACCGCCAGTAGGCGCGTTCACAACCCCAGGAGCGCCCTCATAGAACACTTCCTGCCCCGTGGCCGGATCGAAACCCATTGACTGCACAATAGGGTTCTGCTGGGCCCAGACAGTGCTGGCCACGATCCCCACCGTCATGGCGACGTACGGCACCACCATCACCAAGAGCACAAAAAGCTGACTCCACCAGAACTCACTCCGCGAGGCGCGACCCGCGAACTTCGCATACTTTGCAAAGAACCGCTTTACCGACGGACCAAACGAGGCGCCGTAAAGCGGCGCACCCAGCCCAACTGAATTTGAAATCTCCGAAAGGCCTCCACCTACACCATCAACAACCTTCATATCCATATAACTTCATTCCTTCCTACGAACCACTTCTTGAAAGTAACAAAAACAAGGATGCTCCGGATCGGATTCTTCCATTTCGCAGCAGCCGCAATGAACTGTGGCATCCAAAGGCTAAACATCAGGTGAGACTCTGAACGAATCGCCTCTCGATATGCGAATGCCTTTTGCCTTTCTTGCGTCTTGGCAAATCCGGCGTTTTTCCGCCACGCAGTAAGGAACAATATTCCCGATACGCCTATCACTCAGGAAGATGGCCGCCAGCACGGAGAATCCCCTCGGCAAAATCCACGGAACAATGACGCTCAAACTCACGGATCTAGACAGAGGATTTGAGCGGGACGCGCCCGGACTTGGTCCTGGGATTTTTTTCAGGGCGTCGGACTGTCCTCGTTATGCCAAGAATCGACACGAGGACAGGCAGTAGGGCAATCTGCATTGGAAATCCCACGGCCAGAGCATCAACCCACAGCGAGCGCGCACCGGGAAAGCTCAGCCCCAGCACGATCCCGCACCACGTGCATTTTGACTATGGTGTCCTACCGGCTTCCACTACCACTGCGGAATCCGTCAAACACGCGGAGTGTCAATCTACTAAGCGATAGTCCTGCACTGAGGGAATACCGTGCCTGATGTCTTTGGTCACCACTCGTGAGAACCAACCAATGTCGAACTCGTATTCAGTACCGGCTTTAAAGGACGCAGCAACCTGGTCTTGGTTATCGAAAGTCACTCCCGGAGACACGTAGATACTCCCGCAGTTTGACGTCTCAACCAGAACCCCCGCAGTCGATGCCGAACCCCGGGAACCGCCAGAACTCGTGTCCGGTTTCGCCGTCCTTATCTCGCAACGTATGCTCTCAACACCAATCGAGTCCCACACCGGAAGCAACAAAACGAAAGCGCCATAACCCAGAATTCCGAATCCGAGTAAGCTCCAATACCACTTCAACGTCGGTCTCTTGGCGATCTTTCCCGAGCCGTCATTCGAAATCGTCATTCCATCTCCCATTCAGATCACCACCCACTCGCCCTGAGGCCGCTGGTTGGCCCAGTTGCGCCGTTGGCGAAGCCCTGAACCGCACCGTTTACCAAATCCTCGCGCTTTGCATTGCCCGGCTGCAATTCGGTGTTAATGGCGCCAACAGCTGCCCCACCAAATCGATTTGTCAGGTCCTCACTAATGACAGACCCCCAGTTGATGGGCATTCTGTTATAGGGCAATCCGTCACGCACCCCGCTCGAAACAGGTCCCGTCCACCCCGGAAGGCGGTCGGCAACAGTATTTCCGACTGATGACCCAAGCCTACTAAACAAGGCGGAACCGCCAGCCGCAGTCACGAACCCGGTACCCGCAGTAGCAACGTACCCCCCGAATGTCTGGTCCTCATCGTTGTCCAACGCATAATCCACTACATTGCTACCCGAACCACCTGTACCGGCCGCCAATGAAGCCCGCACAACGGAACTGCGCAACACGTTATTGGTTGTGGCCGTTATCCGGGATGTAGAACCCGTGGATACCGCCACACGGGCAGCGTTGGCCCCACGCGCCAAAAGGCCTCCCGCAGCGCCGCCAACCCCGCCACCCACAGCACCGATAGCAGCGTCCTGCCAAACCTGGTTCATGTCAACAGACCCTGACGTAGCCTTTTGGACAATTGCCGAGGCTCCGCCCGATGTGAGCGCTCCAGCGGCCGTGCCAATTAAAGCCATACCGATCGGCCCGCCAACACCTGTGAACATCAGGGCAACACCGACGACAACCGCCGCACCGGCAGCAACGTACTCCCAATGACTACCAGCCGACTTGTCGTATGCCTTGAGTTCGCCGTCGGTCAGGGGGCGAAGCCCCGTAGGATCCGTCGTGTTCAGAGGGTTATTGCCCGCGTACGCGTACGGATTCCCGTCCCAACCCGCGCCAAGGACAGGAGCCAAAGGATCGGTTGAGAGGAAACTACGGCTGGCAGGGTCATACGCCCGTGCGCCGAGCCATTCCAGCCCCGCGATATCCAGGCCACCATTTCCCGTCAGCATAATCCCAGCCGGCAACGCACCCGCCAGGCCAGTCCCAGCTCCCGCAACACTGCCCGTCACAGGGTCCGCCACAGTCGGGGTGCCAACAACAGCCCACGGATCAGCCTGATCCGTGGGACGGGCAGCCCGCCAGCCTGGCGCAGTCCAGGCCTCCCCCACACCAACAACACCGCCCGGCAGGGAAAGGACCTGCCCGCCGCCGATACCAGCCAGGGTGGGGACGGGGTTGGCCGTATCCCACCACAGCTCCAAACGGTCGACGGCGGCAAGCTCACCCAGCGCGTCGACCCACAACTCATACCGGGACACCTCAGCCCCATCACGGTCCCGCACCACAGATCCGCTCAGAAGTCCGGTGGGACCCCACGCATGCTCGGTCCAGGACCCGTCCGGTCCAATCAACCGGGTGCGGCGGCCCAGACCATCATGGACATACTCCGTCCGGGACCCGTCAGGTTCCGTCACGGACAGAAGCTGCCCCGCAGCGTCGTAATTGTAAACCCGGGACCCGCCTGGGAGCGCCTCACTCAGAAGCCGCCCGCCGGCGTCGTACTCCCACCCCAAAACCTCAGCGTGGTCCCCAGGTTCGCCGGAACCGGTGGTGGAGGCGGAGACCATTTGCCCGGCCCCGTCGTACCCGTACCGGGTGACCACACCGGATCTGGTCAGGCCAGTGATCCTGCCGTCGTCATCGCGGCCGATCAGCGTCACGTCGGCCGCACCGGAACCGGCCCGGTCAACCCGGTTGTGCTCGACGAGGGCCCCGTTGCGGTAGGCCCACTCCTGGACCAAGCTGCCTGCTGTGGCGGACCTGATCCGGCCGGCGGCGTCGTGGGTGAAGACCGCTTTCCCCAGGAGGGGGTTAGTCACGGCGGCGATTCGCCCGGCAGCGTCGCGGGCGTAAGTGGTTTTAATCCCGTGCGCGTCGGTGAAGCTGGTCCTGTTTCCGTCCCGGTCGTATTCCCAGGACAGGCCCTGCGCACCACGGGTGCGGGAGGTGAGTCGCCCGCGCCGGTCAAAGCCGAGCTCATGGTCCACGGCCAGCCCGTCCGGGCCGGTGTAATCGGTAATGACAACCCGGCGCCGGAGCGGTTCGCGGCTGATGGAAGAAATTAGCTTGCCGTCGACCGTGGTGGTGGCTTCGCGGCCGGCCCGGTCGTAGGTCCAGGTGGTGGTGTGCCCGTCCGGATCGGTTTGCGAGAGCGGCCGTCCGGCCGGGTCGTACGTAGCCGTGGTGACCCGCCCCAGCGGGTCCGTCACCGAAGCGACGAGGTCCGTTGCCGTGTAGGTCCGGGTGGTGACACCGCCGTTGGGGTCGGTGATCCTGACCAGCCTGCCGCGGATGTCGTATTCGAACCGGGTCCGCCCGCCTACACCGTTGACGGATTCAACGAGTTCTCCGGCGGTGTTGTATTTGAACCGACGGGTCCCGTACCAGGTGTCCTGGGAGAAGCTCAGCCGCCCGCACCGGTCATAGCCGTACCTTGAGCGTCCCTGCCCCGGAGTTCGGCGGGCAATCAACCGGCCAACGGCGTCGTACTCGAAGGACTCAACGTCCCCGGTGGGCAGGTTCCGGGTCACAATCCGCTGGTCGGCGTCGTAGCCCAGCTCCGTGACGGCGCCGAGCGGGTCCGTGGCGCGCCAGGGCCGTCCACAGCCGTCATACTCGTACCGCGTGACGGCGCCGCCGGGTGAGGTGATCGTGGTGATCTTTCCGGCCACGTCCCGGCCCAAAACGGTCAATCCGCCTTCACCGTCAATAAGTTCAACCGGGTTCCCGGCCGCGTCATAGGTGACCAGCTCCGCGGACCCGTCCGCGGCTTCCACCTTCGTGGGGCGCCCGAACTCGTCAAAGCGAATGGTGGTGGACCCGAAAGCCTCCGTCAGGGTGGCCGTCCCCGCCTTCCGGTCGGTGGCAGCGTCCGTGCGGACTCCGGTGGGATCGATGACGGCAGTCAGGGCACCGACCTTGTCGTACTCCCGCACCCAGTCATGTCCGGCCGGGTCCGTAATGCCGATGAGCCGGGAGAGGGTGTCGTGCGTGAAACCCCAGGCTGCGCCGTCGGGCAGCACCGCGGCGGTGACGTTCCCCAGTTCGTCAAAGACCCGCTCCACGGACCGGCCCAGGGGGTCGATGGTGCGGACGAGTTCACCGTTGGGGGCGTATTCGAGTTCGGTCCGGCCACCGTCCGGGGCCACGGTCGCCGTAATCCGCCCGGCAGCATCATGCTCGAAGGCCCACACGGCTCCGTCCGGGTCTTCCCGCCGGACCAGCAGCCCGGCACCGTCATAGGTGTAGCGGGTCTCGGCGCCGGAGGGGCTGACCGCCGTCACCGGCCGACCCGCCTGGTCCCGGACGATCCGCGAAACATCGCCTACCGCGTTTCGGGTCGCAACCAGGTCCCCAAAGGCGTCGTACTCAAACCTAACCCGTACGCCCACCGGGTCCGTGACCTGGACCAGCTGGCCCTCGCGCCACTCAAGCTCGGTTCGGCCACCCAGCGGGTCAAGGACCACCGCAGGGTCGCGGGAAAGGTCATCGGCGTATTCGTAAGACACGACGGCGCCGGAGGCGGTCACCAAGGTAGTGATCCGGTCCTGGTCATCCCAGCCGTAGGTCAGGTCGGCGCCTTCCGGGGTCACCGTCCGGGTTTTCCGGCCCCTTTCGTCATACGCGTGGACAGTGACCGCACCGTCGCGTTCGGTGAACGACACCAGGTTCCCGTGGGTGTCGTACGCCATCGACTGGCGTTGGTCATGGGAATCCAGCACGCCCACCAGGCGGCCCTTCGCATCCGCGATCCACGAGTTGGAGCGCGTGCCGTCCTCATCCGACACCACGGTGACCCGGCCCGGCAGATACGCGAACCGGACCCGGCGCCCATGCTGGGTCACCTGGAGGACCACCCGGCCGAGATCGTCATAGGAGTTTTCGGCTTCATGGACACCCGCGGCGGAGTACACGGCATCGATCAGGCCAGCCTCGTTCCACCGGTACGTCCGTGTGCCTGTTTCCGTGCCCACACTGACCAAACGGCCTGTGGCGTCGTACCCGTATTCGACGCGCCGGCCATCGGAGGCGCGCACGACGGCGGCGCGTCCAGCCGCGTAGTCCACCTCCAGGAAGCGGCCCCGCACGTGGTCCAGCCTCGTCACCAGCCCGGCGCTGCCGCCGTCGGCCGCCTCGGTGCCGTCCGCCGGGACAGCAGCAGGTGCTTCCCGGTGGACCGACACGGTCCGGCCTGGACCGGAACCGGCACCCAGCCATACTCCGCCGAGGCTGAACGCCCACCAAGCGCCTTGGTTGTCCCGGACCACGAGCAGCTCGACTGTGCCCGCGGGCAGGGAGCTCAGCTCCGTGAAAACGCCTGCTGTGGCGGGTTCGCGGGTGAGCCAGTAGTTCTCCCCCACACCGCGGGCCCAGCAGGCACCGTTCCGGGGGAAGTCCACGGCCCGGCCATCGACCAGCACCCACCGGCAGCCCTCATCCGAGATCGCGAGGTGCTGATCCAGCACTGAGGCCCAGCCCGGACCGAAGACCCCGTCCTGCTCGAGGCCCGAGCCCAACGAGTTATACATCCGCGAGAGCACGAGGTTCGCGGCAGCCCCGGCGAAGCCCAGATCCGTTTCCGGCTCGATAAAGTTTCCCGTCGCGGTGTTCACGGGGTCGTTGGCGTAACCGCTGGTGGGCAGCGCACCCGCAGCCTGAGGCGGATCAATCACCAGCCCGGACCGGCTCGCGCTCACCCCGGCTGCGACCAGCGCCTCGTTCACGGCCGCGTCCGACAGAGTTGAAACGTTCCCCTCGCCCCCGGCAGCGGCAAAAGCGTCAGCAACCGTGACGGCCCATACAGCGTCGTTCTCGTTGGCCCTCAGGTACTCCCGGTACGCGCGGAGCACCCCCGATGCCTCAATAGATCCCCAATAGCAACTGGACTCAAACGAGGACAACTGCCCCTCAAGGGTCCCCGGGGCCGAGGCCAACCCGTCATCCAAACCGCGGGAGTTCGCCGCGAAGGACCGCAAATTCGCCGGCCGCGCCGAGGAGGTCCCGCCCCCATACCCTCCACCGGGCGGCGGGGTATCCCGGGAACCGGTGCTGGCGTTGGCAGCCGGGAAGGTCGGGGCACTTACCGGATCCATGTTAGGCCGGGGCGATTCGCCGGACCACCAGTCCCCGAATTGTTCAAAGAAGTTCCGGTCATTGTGCTCCCGGACCCACTCATTGTTCCGCCTGCGCCGGTTATCCTCGTCCCGCCCGGCATCGATCATCCGGCCCACGTACCCGGCGACGGCCCGCAATGCGGACGCCAAAGCGTTCGCGTCATTCCTGGCCGTCGCAGCATTGGCCTCGAAGACCTCCGAGAAGTGACCCAGGAAGTCCTCCTTCGCCGCAGAAACATACGAGATTCGCGAACCCGCATGCTCCTCTAGCCGCGACGCCGCCGACTCAAACGTGGACCGCACCTGCCCGGCCACGCCGTAATCGAACCGCCCGCCATCAGAGGCACCCGAATCCGGCAACAACGGCATCTCAACGAACTTGGTCACAACCAAAGCCCCCCATGAACAAGAACTGAAACAAGAACAACCAGCAGCCCGCAGGACAGGCGCCCGTACGGGAAAAGAACCACCAAGAACAGGACGCGCCCGGGAGGAAACCTAAAGCCGGGCAGCGAACCCCAAAACCGGTCAGGGGAACCCGGAACCGGCGAAAAGATTAAAACAAGGCAACGGCCAGGCAACCGGCCGCTCCCCCGAGCGGCGCGGTCACCCGGCCATCACACCCGGCAAAAAAGGCTAGGCGCCGCCGCCGGCGGAGAAAATGTCCTGCGAGATCTTCTGCAACTGGCCCCGCAGCTGCTCCAACTCTTCCTTTGCCTTATCCAGAGCAGCCTTTGTCTCCGGCCACGTTGAACCACGGAACTGGGCAGCCAAAGGACCATCCCAAACATTCGGATCAGACAGGACCCGGCCCTGGGCATCCAGAGCAGAGATCTGATCCGTGAAACCACCGTTGATAATTGACTGCACCTGGTTGATCGCAGCCTTTGCTTGCTCTGTAGACAAAACGCGAGACATCAAAAATTCCTCCCCAAGAGACCAACTCATTACCGCCGATCACAATACCGCGGCGGTCAGACGGTGCTGACGCTACCAATAGATCGCAATAAGTCCAACAAAAGGATAAACGAGGATGACGAACAGATGATAAGCCCGCTATTTGCATTACCTCCAGGGCCGCAGATTAGTCCAATCGTCAGTCCAACCCCGTATCATGCTCAAGGCACAGCGAACGGAAAAGGGGACCGACCATGCCCAAACGGACTTATACCCACCAGCACTCCGCGGGGCGCCTTGTCACCCCGGGCCGTGCGCTGGGCGGCTTCCTTGTAGGCCTAGGGCTGATAGCGACGACGTCGTGCACCCCAATTCCCAAGCCGGAGCCGGTATCCAACCCCGTCAAGCTCCTCCAAACCGTGCGCGTGGGCCTGTCCCCCGCCGCCGGAGTCGAGACTGTCGAAGGCACCACCATCTCCGTATCCGCGGCCGGCGAATCCTCTGCCGAGGAAACAAAGTACGACGCGGCCCAGGTTGTCGGGGAACTGCCCGTGCGGGTGAGCCTGCAGTACCGGGCCGGGGAGAAGTCGGGCGCCGACCTCGCCGAGCTTGAAGGCCACACCGGGCCGGTCGAAATCAGACTGACTCTTGAAAACCTCACAGTCGGGCCGCACGTCATCGAGTACGACGCCGCCGGCCAAACCCGCGCTGACACCGCCCTCGTCGGCGCACCCCTGACCATCGCCGCATCCACCAAACTCGCCGGCGTACGGGCAGATGATGTTACCCCCGGCGCCGCGGACGGCGCATCGGGTACCAACGGCGTCCTGAGTAACTCGGAAGACGGCGCCACTGTCGTTCAATGGGCCACAGTGCTGGCCCCGCCGCGTTCAGGCGCCAGCACCACTCTTCGCCTCGTCGCCGACGTGGAGGACTTCCAGGTACCCGACTTCGACGTAGCGGTCCAGCCCGGCCTCAACACCGACCTCAGTGCCAATGGTGTCATCGCCAGTGCATTCTCTACTGGCGCAGGCTCCGAAATGGAGCTGCAACTCCGCACCATCTCGCTGGTCTCCGACGTCAACACCGTGCTGACCAAGGCCGGATCGACCATAACGGAGGTCCGACAGAACCTGCAGGAGACCTCCCAGACCCTGGGCGTCAAGACCGCAGGGGAACTGCGCGACAACTCCCAGGCGCTCGCCGCGACGATGTCCGGCCTGAAGGAACAGCTGAGGACGCTTGGTGCCGATCTGGAGTCCGCAACGACGACAACACAGTCCACCACTGCGTCCCAGCTCAAACAGACCGTCTTCGCTGTTGACTCGATGCTCGGTGACACCTCGGCGCTGCCCCCTACGGTCCCCATCAACGGTGAGGGCTGCGCCGCCGAGGTTCCCAAGTCAGCAACGTCTGCCACCGTCTACTCCAGCGTGCTGACCATGGCTTCACAGCTCGATGCCTATGCGAAGGTCAGCGCAGGCTGCAGGGACGCGGTGGCGGGTGCCATCGCAGCAACAATGGGCCCCGAGAACCCCACCGCCGAAGAGTGCGCGGAGCAAGGTTCCATGACATGTTCCCTTTACGGCTCGGCGGTGACGATCACCGGGGCGCTGCTGGGCCTGGTGAAGAAGGGCGACGAAATTGTTGCCGGGCTTCAGCCGCACGTGGTTGACGGTGCGATCAGGGATCAGGAAGCCGCAGCGGGCACGCTGGACACGGTGCGCAACGAGGTCGCTGCGATCCTCGACGGTGCCGAAACGACGGCTGATTACACCACCGCCCTTGCGGAAGTGGACAAAGCAATCAAATCCGCCCGGGCTTCTGTCGGCGCGACCCGCGAAGCCGCCGCCGAGGTCCGCAACAGGATCGACGGCCTGCGGCAAAAGCTGACCGAGATCCGGGCGGCTGCGGAAGGCGCCAAGAAGGAGTTGGGTAACGCCCAGCTCCTGAACGGCTCAATGTTGCAGCAGAACCAGCGGCTCGCCGACGAGCTTTGCAAGTTGGCCGACGGTTCGCTTCCCCGTGAGGGCAGGTTGTCCGCCAAGGAGGTGGAGGAACTGCGGTCGTACCTGACATCCGTGCCTTGCGTGACCACGGATGAAAGCGGAAACCAGGTGCAGGCGCTGACCCCGCCGTTCGGGTTCAAGGACCCGCTGGATGCACGGCTGCAGGCCCAGTCGGCCGCGTGGGACGCGGTCCTCGCCGCCACCGACTCTACAGCCCCGGAGCAAGCGATCAGCCAAGCACTGGCCACCCTGGGGACGGCTATCGACGACATCGACACCAAGCTGGATGCCATCAACGAGGCCACCAACGCACTCGACCGCGCCGCAACCGGCAAGGCCAAAAGCACGAAGGGCGAGATTGAGGCGCTGAACAAGGCGCTCCGCGAAGCGATCGAGTCCTCCGGCCGCGTAGGCATGACGCTCGCACAGCTGAAGGAGCAGCAGGACGATCTGGGCGAGAAGATCAAACAGTCCCTGGGCGACGTCTCGACTGAGACCGCTGACGAGGTTCTAAAGTCCGTGGACCAGCAGGTGCGCCAGGTCGCCGAAATCGGCGAAGCGGGTTCCGGCGCCGTGATCACGGCCTTCAACCGATCTATCTCCGGCTTGAAATCCACTTCGGACGAAGTGGTGAGTGACGCCTCGGGGACAGTGGACAAGCAGCGTGACGAACTGCTCGGGCAGAGCGACGAACTGGCTGCCTCCCTGGCTCAGAGCACGCAGTCCTCGCTCGCGAACATCGCCTCGAGCACTTCCGGCTCCACCCGTGACGTCGAGGGCGCCAACGCCCTCCTGTCCTCAAGCCTCGGCAAGGTGATGCTCGACCTGGGGGACCGTTCGGTGAACGGATCCGGGCTGCTCGGCTCCATGGCCACAAGCGCTGCCAAGGCCGGCACTGCTGACTACCAATTGGCCCTGGCGTCCCAGAGCGCTGAAGGGTATGCCAACATCCGCTCCCGTGATGTGGCTGGACTGCTGCTGCGCCAGGCACAGTTCAAGACTTCACTTGCCGCGGCCGCAGAACTGCCGCCGTTCCACCTCGAAGTACCGGCCGGCGCAACGTCGCAGACCCTGTACACGTTGAAGATCGGCGGCGGCGCATGAACTTCCGCAGCAGATCCTTTGTCCTGATCGCCACAGGGGCCGCTATCGTCGTCGTGGCTGCGGTCGCCCTGGTGATAACGCTTGTTCGCCCCACGGAGGGCCCGCGGCCGGACCCCGTAGCCGCCACGGTTCCTGTGGCCTTGAACGCAGGGGGCATGCCGAAAGACTTCTCGATCGGCGTCGTCCTGACGTTTGGCCAGTCCGGTGAACCTGGTTCCGAGTACAACCGGGCGGCGCAGGGCGCTGTCGTTGCCGCACAGCGTTTCGCCCAGGGCGGCGTTACCGTCGCCCTCTCGGCCCAGAACGACGGTGGTTCTGAGGAGGGTGCGCGTGCCGCCGTCCAAGCGCTGGCCGAGCAGGGAGCGTCCGGTGTCATCGTGGCGAGCACGGGACCGCAGGCCCGGGCTGCAGCCAAGACCGCCGGGGAGCTCGGGCTCCCGGCGATCCTGCCCTACGCGGAACCGGCGGAGCTGACACAAACTACGTGGACCACCTCGCCCTCGCGCGCATCCATCGACGCCGCCGTTCGAATCACGCTGGAGGGCAAGAACAGAGTGCTGCTCGTCAGCGACGGCGGCCAAGCCCATGCGGCGGTGCAGGTCGCCCAGACGCTCAACCTGGAAGAATTCGAAGACGTGATGAGCCTGGCTCAGGAAGCGGCCATCAGAACCGGCGACCAGCTGCGCCCGCCTGCCGAAGATACTCCCGAGGGCGCGGAGTCCACAAGCGTCGCCGAAGCCGCCGACGCCGTAATCGTCTCGGCCGCCACCCCGCAGCGGCTCGCCCGCCTGGTCCAGGCCCTGCAGGCGCGCGGTGTGTCTGTTCCCCTGGTCCTGCCGGACGGGGCAGCCGCCCCTGCTTTTACCTCTACCTTGGCCGAAGCCGACGGCACTGCTTCCGGCCAGCTTGTCAGCTACTCCGCCGGTGGAGGCGATGCCGCTGCGCTCCAGCAGGACGCCCAGGGGCGCGGGATGTCCGCTTTCCTGTCCGCGGTCCGCCTGGCGTCCAGCAATTCAAAGGTTAGTAACCTGACGGGCGACGCTCCCTTCTCGGCTGACGCCTGGGCAGCAGACACAGGCAGCCACGACGCCGTCGTGGCCCTCGTGAGGGCGGCGGCGCTGGGCGGAACCGGTGATCCGGTCAAGGTCGGGGCGGCGCTGGGCACCATGTCGTTTGGTCCAGGCGAAGGAATCGCGGGGCCCGGCCTTGACTTCTCCCGGTCTGCAGCGCTCACAACCGAAGCAGTGCCCGTCTATGCCTCACCCCAGGACCTGGGCCTCCGCCCGGCGGACGAGAACGCTCCGCGGCTCGTTTGGGTGCCGGCACCGCTGGCCGGGCCCTGACAATACGTCCCCGGCCCCGTCCCTGAAGGGCCGGGCCATTCCACCATAAAGGAGCGCCTCGGTGCGTGTGCTGATCGACCTGGACGGGAGCCGCTTTGAATGCGAGGTGGCGCGGGCTGCGCCGGCCATCACGCTAACGGAATTAGTGGAGGCCGCCGGCGGGCCCCGTCTGGCGTCCGAAGAGGTGGTGTTCGTGAACGAGGCCGAGGTGCGGGGTTCAACCCCAGCCTCGGAGCTGGTCCTTTTGGAAGGCAGCCGCATTTCGCGGGCGCCGTGGCAAGCACCGCACCGGATACAGGATTGGAGCGTGACGCTTGCCGGCGGTCACCGCGCCGGCACGGTGGTTGAGGTCCCGCGGGGACGGGAGATGCTTATTGGCCGGTCACCCCACGCCGATCTCAGCCTGCCCACGGAAAGTGCGTCCTGGGACCATTGCCGCCTGCGCCGCGAGGAAGACGGGGTGCGGGTGCTGGATGGCGGATCTACGAACGGCACCCTCGTTAACGGCGAAATGGTCGCGGAGGACGGCATTGTGGTCACCGAAACGGCCACGATCAGCGCGGGCGGCACGGTGCTCCTCCTGCGCCCGTCACTGGATGAGACGCCTGCACCGGCCCCGGGCAGCCTGCACAACCTCACACCGGCGGCAACGGCCCCCTTCAACCGGCCGCCCCGTCCCGGCCGCGCACAGGCAGGCGACCCCCTGGTCCCGCCGAGCCCCAGGGACGTGCCCCCAGCCAATAAATTCAGCTACATCACTGTGCTGGCGCCCCTCGTCATGGCCGTGGCGATGGTGCTGATCCTTGGGGATATGCGCTTCGCGATGTTCGCCATGCTCAGCCCTGTCATGGCAGTGGGCATGTGGTTCGAACAGAAGCGCCGTCACGCCCGGGGGCTCAAGGAAGAGGATGAGCGCTTCTCCGGGGCCCTCAAGGATTTCGAACAGCAGGTCCGCGTTGCAGCCAAGGCGGAAACCGCCCGGCGCCACAGAATGATTCCCGACCCCGCAACGACTGTGCGCCGCCCGGCCATCCCTGCCACGTCCTTGTGGCAGCGCCGCGCAGACTCGGACGATTTCCTGGCCCTGCATGCCG
This sequence comes from Arthrobacter sp. sptzw32, assembly GCF_059089735.1. Classification (NCBI taxonomy): domain Bacteria; kingdom Bacillati; phylum Actinomycetota; class Actinomycetes; order Micrococcales; family Micrococcaceae; genus Arthrobacter; species Arthrobacter sp. sptzw32. The sequence goes on from NZ_JBNHEZ010000005.1 coordinate 88,391, forward strand.
GCACGGGAGACGTTCCCTGGACGCCGGATGTGGACCGAACGGCAGGCTCGCGGCTGGATGAAAGGGTGAAGGACTCCCTGGCGGCCGCACGCCTGCAGGCCGCGCCCGTACTCGTGGACCTCACCGATGCTGGAGTGGTGGGCATGGTTGGCCCGCGGGAAGGAACCCTGGCGCTTGCGCGGTCGCTCCTTGCCCAGGCCGCAGTACACGTTGGCCCGGCGGATCTGACCGTCGGAGTTTTCTGCGACAGCGGACGTGCCGATGAATGGGAGTGGGCGTCATGGCTGCCGCACACGCGCCAGGCCGGCAGCAGCACAGGCCAGCGCTGGATGTCTGCGCACCGCGAGACGAGCCTCGCCATGCTGCGCACGCTGAAAGACACCGTCCAGGATGTCCCCACTCCGGCGCTCCTGGTAGTCCTGGACTCCGAGGTGCTCACGGAGGGCAGGGACGCCCCGGCGCGCGCATTGCTCGGCATGGGCCGCTCCGTGCCGGGGGTTCATGTAAACCCCCAACAGCGCCCGGTCCGGGTGGCCGGCATTGTCATCGCCGCGTCGGAGGAGCAACTGCCGGCTTCCTGCACCACGATCATCAAGGTGGGAGCGGACGCAGCGGCCACTGTGGACCAGCCGCGGGACCTGAGTCGTGTGGAGGACGTCATCCTGGCGGGCCTTGACCAGGATGAGGCCCTGCGCTGTGCAATGCGCCTTGCACACTTCGACGATCCGGAGCTGAACGTGCCGGGGGCCTCGCTGCCCTCCCTGGTCCGGCTGCCCGGACTCCTGGGCTACGAACGCCCGGACTCCACCACCATCCGGCGCCTGTGGCAGGCCCCCACGGGAGTCTCCACCCCTATTGGCACCGGAGAAAACGGGCCACTGACCCTGGACTTGGTCAAAGACGGCCCTCACGGCCTGGTTGGCGGGACCACGGGTTCCGGCAAGTCCGAGTTCCTTCGCTCGCTCGTTGCAGGCCTGGCGGCGCGCAACGATCCGACCCGCCTGAACTTTATTCTCGTCGACTTCAAAGGCGGGGCGGCGTTCAAGGCGTGCGAACGCCTCCCGCATACCATCGGCACAATTTCCAACCTGGACGAGCAGCTGGCCGACCGTGCCCTCCGCGCCCTGGAGGCGGAGATGGAGCGCCGACAGCGGATCTTCGCAGCCGCCGGCGAGGGTATCGATAACCTGAACGCCTACCTGGCCACGAACCCGGCCGAGCCCATGCCCCGGCTGCTGCTGGTGATCGACGAGTTCGCCATGCTCGCCAAGGACTTCCCGGATGTACTCAAGGCGTTGGTCAGCGTCGGCGCCGTGGGCCGGACCCTGGGCGTGCACATGATCCTGGCGACGCAGCGCCCGGCGGGCGTCGTCAGCGAGGACATCCTCGCGAACACGAACCTTCGGGTGGCGCTGCGCGTGCAGAGCCGCGAGGACTCCAACAATGTCATCGGTGTGCCCGCAGCCTCGGCAATTGGCCGGGCCCAGATGGGCCGGGCCTTTGTGAAGCTGGGCCAGGACGACATCACGCCCGTGCAGACGGCCCTCGTGACGGGACAGGCGCAGCTGGGCGGCGGTGCCGCCGTGGAAGTGCGGGAAATCATCCAGTTCGGCGTTCCCGTGCCGCTTGCCGCTGCCCCGCGGCCTGACGCCGTGGATGATAATGACCTCGACCTCCTCATCGACGCGGTCGTGGCCGCCAATGCCGAGGAAGGGTACGCTGCTCCGCGGCAGGTCTGGCCGGAGGCCCTCGGCCGGCGCGTGGAGTTGGACGGTTTCCTCCCGGCGCCGGAAGGTGACTCCCCCGATGTCCAGTCCCATACTGCTGCCGATCAGGCGCCCCTCCCGGCGGTAGGCGGCATCCGGGGCTCCTCCGTCCTGGTGGCCCTGGTGGACGAGCCCGACCTGCAACGCCAGTCCGCCGCGGGATGGGACCTGTCCGCGGGGAATTTGATGCTCATGGGCGTGGCAGGCTCCGGCACGAGCACCGCGCTGGCCTCGATCGCGCTTGCCCTGGCGAAGGACGCCGATCCGGCCGAGCTGGACCTGATGATCCTCGATCTGGGTTCCCGTGAGCTTGAGCCCCTGGAACGGCTGCCCCACACCGTGGCGTACGTAGGAACCGGTGCCGGTGCCAAGGAGCAGCAGGCCCGCTTCCTGCGGCACCTGCACACCGAGCTGGAGAGCCGCCGAGCGAAGCCAGGGGGGCACCGCCACACCGTGGTGCTGTTGGACGGGCTGGCCTCGCTGCGCGATGAATTCCAGGATTTTGAGGGACAGCAGCTTCTGGCTTTGCTGTACCGAGCTTACGCTGACGGCCCCGCACTCGGGCTGTCTTTCGCCGTTTCCACCACGCGTGCCAAGGCTGTGCCCTCAGCCATGAATGAAGTGACACTGCAGCGGTGGCTTTTCCGTTTGGCCGACAACTACGACTATTCCTCGCTCGGCGTCCGGGGCAAGGCGATACCCGCTGAGCTTCCGGGCCGCTGCGTGGACCCGCGCACGTCGCTCCAGATGCACGTGGCCACGCCCGGTATCGGGTTGAAGGCCGCGGTGGACCGGGTGCGCCAGAGCTGGGCGCAAGCACCGACGAAGACAGCTGCGATCAGGCGCTTGCCTTCCGACGTCACGATGCTGGACCTGGGCGTGGAACCGCGGCTTGAGACGGAGCCCTGGCTTATCCCCGTTGGTATACAGGAGGCGGACCTCTCGCCGGCGTTCCTGGAAATTTACGAGGGCGAGCACGCGTTGGTCGCCGGGCCCGCCCGTTCGGGAAAATCAACATTGTTGCTTGCCCTGGCCGCAGCCGTGCGCGGCGCGGCCTCTGCACACGGACCAGCCAAGGTATGGGGCATCTGCGACCGCCGCTCGCCCCTGGCCCTCGCGGATCTCGACCGGGTGGCAGTGGGCGCTGACGACGTACCTGCCCTGCTGGCCTCCCTGCGGCTGGAGCGCGGTACGGTGTTCCTGCTGATCGACGACGCTGAGCGCTTCGAGGATGTCGATCAATCGATCGCGGGTGTGGTGGCATCCGGGCAGCCGGGGCTGTGCGTCATCGCGGCGGGGCGTGCCGCGGACCTGCGCGGGCTGTACAGCCACTGGACCAAGACGATCCGCAAATCCCGCCTGGGCGTGCTGCTCCAGCCGGACGTTAATTACGACGGCGAGTTGCTGGGCGCCGTCCTCCCGCGAAAGGCACCGGTGGCGATGACCACAGGGCGCGGCTACATCGGTGTGGGCGGGCAAATGGCGCTGATCCAGGCAGTCAGTGCCGAGAGCTGATCCCCCGGGCGCAGGCTCGCGACGTAAGTGGGCGGGCGTGCGGCGGCCGTGAGTAACCCAGATCAACTGCGTGGAGAGAACAGTATGCAATTCGCACAGACGGGCCAGGCGCTTGGAGCGTCCTACCGCTTCGGCGAGCGGGTGGGTTCCGGCGCCGTCGGCGAGGTATGGACCATCACCTCGGCCGAAGGCGGGACATTTGCCGCCAAGGTTTTGCGCCCGGAGCACGCCGACGATCCGTCCCTCGTGGAGCGGTTTGTCCGCGAACGATCCGTGCTGCTGGGGTTGCAGGACTCCCACATCGTCACAGTACGCGACATGGTGGTGGAAGGCGCGCGGCTGGCCATTGTCATGGACTACGTTGCCGGCGGCTCGCTGCGTGACGTGGTGCAGGAGGCAGGCCCGCTGCGTCCCGCGGATGCGCTCAGCCTCGCCGCCGAAGTGCTCGATGCCCTGGCTTTCGCTCACGCGCGGGGCGTCACGCACCGCGACATCAAGCCGGACAATGTGCTCCTCGCCCAACCCTGGCCGGACTGCGGGCCGGGTGACGTCCGGGTCTCCGACTTCGGCATTGCCGACGTGGTGGGCGAGAGGATCCGCCAGACGACCGGCCTCATCGGAACCCCGCAGTACATGCCTCCCGAGCTCATCAGCCAGGGCCGGTCCGGCCCTGCCGGCGATGTGTACTCCACGGGCGTCATGCTCTACGAACTCCTCGCCGGGCGCACTCCTTTTGCCGGACCGGGGACGGACTTCACGGTTGCCTACCGCCATGTTTCCTCCCACCCGCCACGGATTCCAGTCGAGGACGAGGTATGGGACATACTCGAGGTCCTGCTGTCCAAAGACCCCGCGCAGAGGCCCACCGCCGCTGAAGCTGCTGCCACGCTTCGACGCCTGGTGCCGCGCCTTGCCGGCAGCGCCCCGCTTCCGCAGGGGGTAGCCCCGGCGGCCTTCGACGACGTCGAACGCCCCGCCACCGTCGTCCGGGGGGCCTTCACTGATGCGGAACTGACAGCCATGGCTTCCGCGCCCTCAACCGACGACGGCGGGGAGGTTCCCACTCTCGGGGAGGCGGGCAGCGCCACCATTGTCCGCCCGCTCCCGCGCGGGAAGGTGGGCACCCAGGCGGAGGCCCTTCCGCAGGACAAGGATGAAACCCCGTTCTGGCGTACGCGTAAAGCGCTGCTTCTCGCCGGCACCGCGGCCCTTCTCCTGGCGGCCATGGTTGCGGGGTTCGTCGTCCTTGCCCCAACCGGCCAGCAGAACCCAACAGGTGGCGGCGCCCGGCTGTCCGCGCAACTGCAGGACGCGGCCGTTCCCACCGGCCTGACGATCTCACGCACTGCCTTGTACGAGCCGTCCTCCGGCCACACGCGCCTGACCGTCTCCTACGCAGCACAAAAGGCGCCCTTGTCAGGTGAATTCCTGGAGGTAATCCCGGGCATTGCGGAGGGGGACGCGTGCCCGGCGGCCATTTGGGAAGAGGCCTCGGTAAGCCGGAACCAAGCCTCGATCACCGGCCTTGACGTCGAGTGCGGTTGGAAGCTCTCAGGGTTGGAGGTGCCGGCAGGAGGTTCCGTGCAGGTGACCGCCAAGGTGCCGGTGGAACCCGCCGACCAACAGGCCCTCGACGCGTGGCTGCGTGCCGGATCCCAGGCGACAATCGCCGCGACGCAGGACCCGGCCGTTAAGGGCACCGCATTTCCCGTCCAGCGCCTAAAGGGCCTGGAAGTGCGCACACCGGCGCGCGTCGTGACACCGAGCCCGCTGAAGATCACCCTGGTGCCGGTGTGGGCCGGCGGCGCAGACGAGTTAAACCCGCTCTACGTCAGTCCCGCTTCAGGGAAGCCCTCGCAGATGCTCACCGCAGTTACCGGCGGCGAAAAGGGCGTGCGCTTCTCCGACGGTTGTGGCGGCGCCCTGGCGGTGGACAGTTCCGGGCTGACAGTAACAGCCCTCCAGATAACCCCACAGTGCACCGTGCGTGCCAGCGTCGGAAACTTCACTGAGCTGCAGTCCCCGAGCTTCGACATCACATCGCGTGAGAAGGCGGGAGACTAACCAGCTCAGTGGTCAATAGTCGTGGCGCTCTACGTGTCCCTCTCGGAACGCTGCTGTCCCGCGTCGCTGGCAAACAACCTCACCAAGGGCCAGGCGTTGCAGAACTCGCGCCACACCGCACGGCTGTCAGGCTGGGTTGTGTGCGATTCCCGAAGCTGTTCCAGCGGAACACCGTTGGCGTGGATCAGGTGTGTAACGTAGCGGTCCGGGCCGACCAGCAGCGCTGCCGGGTCTGGAAAGAGGCGTTGTGCTCGATGACTGCGGCGTCAACGTGGCCGTGCGGGAAAATGATCCAAAGCAAGGGAAGCCCCGGCACAAGCGCCGGGGCTTCCCTTGTTTAATTTCCTGTTTGGTTCCGCTAGAGCCGGTCCGTCTGGTCCTCGCCCTTGTGGCCCGCTCCGCGCAAGTTCTCCTGAACCTTGCCGAACAGGTCCTTAATGGTGGATTCGGCGTTGGAGAGCACATCCACCGGAAGGTAGACCTCCTGCGTGAGCGGCAGGTCGTATTCATCCTTGAGGTGGGTGCCGTTCCCCACACCGTCCAGGGACAGGTAAACCATGGCCTCCGTCCGGGCGATCCCGGCGATCTTGCCAAAGACAACGGTGAACTCGTTCGGCTGGAAGCTGATGGTCTGGCCGACGTGGCTGCGGCCAAGTTCACCGGCGGTAACGGCCTTTTCCTGCTGGCTGCGGGTGTATTCCATAACTGCTCCTCTAGGTCGCCGACATGTACGCCAGCAGTCTAGCGTCGCCCCTCGTGGGACGGTACATAGTGCAAGACTGGGTTCGAGCCCAGCCACACAACCCATCGGGAGCTGCCATGACCGCCCACCCCCGCCCTTCCGCCTCCGCCGGCAGCATTACGGAGCTCTTCGGGATCGGCGTTCCCGTGGTCCTTGGCCCGTTCGGCGGCGTCTCCTCCGTACAGCTCACAGCGGCAGTGAGCGACGGCGGCGGGCTGGGTTCCTACGGCCTGTACGGGTACGACGCCGGTGCCATCCATAGGACGGCAGCCGAACTTCGTGCCGCCACCGGCAAGCCATTCGCCTTGAACCTGTGGGTGCCCAACGGCAGCGAAACAGCTGCCCTGCCACAGGAAGATTTCGACCGCCAGGTCAGTGTCCTGAAGCCGTACTTCGAGGAACTGGGCTTACCCCTTCCGGACATGCCCGCCCGGTACATGCCCGATTACGGGGAACAGGTGGAAGCGGTGCTGGAGGCGCGCCCCGCCGTCGTGAGCTTTGTCTTTGGTGTGCCCGCACCGGACGTTGTTGATGAAGCGCACCGCCGCGGTATCACAGTGGTCGGAACCGCCACCACTGCAGCGGAAGCTGTGGCGCTGGAGGCAGGGGGCGTTGACGCCGTCGTAGCCAGCGGAATGGAGTCCGGGGGCCACCGGGTGTCCTTCCTGCGGTCAGCGGAAGAGTCACTTGTGGGCACGGTCGCCCTGGTCCCGCAGGTGGCCGACGCCGTCTCAATTCCCGTGATCGCGGCGGGCGGAATCGCGGACCGCCGCGGCTTCGCGGCGGCCATGGCTTTGGGCGCTGTGGCGGTGCAGGTGGGAACGGCTTTCCTGGCCACGCGTGAGTCCGCTGCCGTTCCCGCTTACCGGGAAGTGCTGCGCAGCCCCGCAGCAGCACACACGGTGCTGACCCGTGCCCTGAGCGGCCGGTTGGCGCGCGGCATCCCCAACCGCATTATTGCCGAGCTCGAGGAAGCCGGCCGCATCGCCCCGTTCCCGGTGCAAAATTGGCTGACCGGCCGGTTCAGGCCGGAGGCAGCTAAAAAGGAAAACACCGAGCTCATGTCCCTGTGGGCCGGGCAGTCAGCGCCGTTGCTGCGCTGCGGCACCGCAGCGGAGGTCCTTGCCGAGCTGCAGGCCGGTACCCGGTGATGCGAGACCACCCGGCCCCCGCATGACCCGGCCCGGCCCCCGCTGCCGGCACGGATCTACAGTGAATCATCGATAGAATCTGAACGACTGTCAGCCGACCCGTACCCGCCCCCGTGGCGGCCGGGTAACCGGGAAGGGAGAAGCCGTGCGCACCAACCGTCCGCGGCCCCCTTTCCATCTCCTCCGCTCGTCCGCCGTGGCCACCGTCATCCTGGCGCTCGCCGCCGGGGCACACCTCGCCGGCGGCGGGGAGCTTCCGGCCCCGGCCATCCTGCTGGCAGTCCTGGCACTGACGGCCCTGGCCAGCACCTCGGCCACGCGACACCGGCTTGGGTTTCCCTCGATGGCTGCCCTGCTCGGCGGCGGGCAACTTGTCCTGCATGAGCTGTTCGCAGCTTTCGGCCCGCCCGTCGCGGAGGCAGGACCTATTACTGCCGCCTCCCACGAGGGCCACTTTCCGGGTGCCGGCATCCTGGCTCCCGCCGCTGCCCATCTCCATGAAGGGGACGCAGCGAACGGCCCCCTGATGCTGGCCGCGCACGCCCTGGCCACGGTGGTCTGCGCAGTCCTGCTCGCCAGGGGCGAGGCGGCGCTGTGGGCACTTTCCGCCTGGCTGCGGCCGCTGGTGGCGCTTCCCCGTGCGGTGGCGCCCGACGCCGTCCCGCCCGCTACAGCGTCCTTCCCGGCTTTCCCGGTGCCGCTGAGTCCCTGGCGGAACCTTCGGCAAGACAGCCGGCGAGGCCCGCCTGCCGCCGTCGTACTGTCCCGCTAGAACCCGCCCCGCACCTTCTTCCGCGGCGGCGTCCCCAACTGTTTGTGCTCCCGGCCGCATCCGGCTCCGAGGGGAGCACGCCTGAAAGGCAACCCCATGAACGTTTCAGCTCTTCGCCGCACCCTCAAAACTGCCGCCGTCACCGGCACCACCGCAGCCCTCCTGCTCACCGCCGCAGGCGGAGCAACGGCCCACGTCGGCGTGACGCCGGACAAGACCGACGCCAACTCCTACGCCCTGCTCACCTTCGGCATTCCGCACGGCTGCGACACCTCAGGCACCACGAAGGTTGCCATTACGCTGCCCCAGGAACTGAACGATGCACAACCCACCGTCAACCCCAACTGGACGGTGGAGAAGGTCACCGAGCAGCTCGCTGAGCCAAGGAAGCTCCCCGACGGCACCTCCATCACCAAGCGCACCAGCCAGATTATCTACACCGCAAAAACGCCGCTGGCACACGAACTGCGGGATGCGCTGGTGCTTTCGGTGAAACTTCCCGATGCAGCCGGGACCACGCTGTACTTCCCCACCCTCCAGAGCTGCGAGACCGGTCAAACGGACTGGTCGGAGATTGCCAAGGACGGGCAGGACCCGCACTCGCTGGAGGCACCCGCGCCCTCCGTCACCGTCACTGAGGCTGCCGCCGCGAAAGGACATGACGGGGCCGCCGCAGCATCCCACACCGCTGAAAGCCCCGCCACCGAGCAGGCGTCAGTAACGGACACCGGGGCCGGCGCCCGCAGCTGGGCAGGGCTGGCAGCGGGTCTCGCCGGCTTGGCGCTCGGCGGCGCGGCCTTCCTTCGCAGCGGCACGCGCCGTAACACAGCAGGGGCATCCGTCAAGTAGGACAAGGTGCTTTGATGCCCGGATCATCACGATCCGGGCATCAAAACGCCGGCTCGCCTCGTGGCATCATTGACGCGGCCGGGAGCCGCCGCAAAGGTGGTGCCATGAGGTCACAGCGAATTTCACATGGGTTGGTCATGACGACGGCGGCCGCGGCGGCCGCACTGATGCTCGGCGGGTGCGGCCCCAGCCAGCCCCAGGCACAGCCGACGGCGCCCCCGGGCACCAACTCTGCCAGCCCCAGTTCAGCGGCGGCCTCACCGACGGCGCAAGGGACGCCGTCGGAAACGCCCTCCGCAACGGCGTCAGCGATGGCCAATTCCGGGCCACCGGCCCTGTGTAAGGCAGCGAACCTTTCGGCCGCCACGGATGCATCAGGGGGCGGAGCAGCGGGCAGTGTTTACATGAAGCTCAACCTCACCAACACCGGCTCTGCAGCCTGCGTCCTTCGGGGTTATGCCGGAGTGTCCCTGACCGCTGAAGCCGACGGTGCACCCATCGGCGCCCCGGCCACCCGCGATGAAACCACTGCACCGGCCGACGTCCTGCTCGCCCCCGGCCAAACGGGCTCGGCAGTCCTGCGCTATACCCAGGCCGGGAACTACCCCGACTGCGCCATGGCGGATGCCGCCGGCTACCGGATCTACCCGCCGGAAGACACAGCATCCCTGTTCCTGCCCCAGCCGACGAAGGCCTGCAGCAACGCTGAAATCACCCTGCTCACCATCGGGGCTTTCCAGCCAGCCTAGGAATTTCCAGCTGCCCCTCCTCTTTCCTCCGGTTACCGGTGGAAGCAACTAGGGAACGCGTGCACACACAAATGCAGGCAGTCCGGCAAGGTGCCGGGCTGCCTGCATTTGGTTTCGCCCCGTGGGGCGTTGGGTTGGGTTAGTGGGCGGTGGTGGCGCGTCCGGTGCGGGCGGTTCCGCGGGACAGAGCCACGCCGAGCCCGATCATGCCCAGCCCCAGGACAAAGTGCAGCCAGTTGTCAGCGGTGTTGACCGGGACGAAGTTGGCCGGCGTGTCGTGACCGATCAGCAGGCCGTAGAGCCAGAGGACCAGGTAGATGGCGCCGCCCACCAGCAGGTAGTTCCTGGACTGGGCAGCGCTGCGGGCCATAGCGATGCCGGCTGCGCCAAACAGCAGGTGGACGATGTTGTGCAGGATAGAGACCTGGAAAATGCCCAGCAGCAGGGCCTGGGACTCATGCCCAGCGAAGCCCATGGTCTCGTAGTTGGAGGTGATGCCCGGAATGAAGCCCAGGACGCCCACCAGGAGGAACACTGCGCCCACGGCAAGGGCAGCTTTTTGGATGTTTGTACGGGCGCCAGTGCGACCGTCAGAACTCATGCTTGTCATGGTTACTCCTGCTTTGTCGTTCTCGTTCACATCATGGCTGCCGGGTTGCGCCTGAACCATAGACTTAAACACCGACATCATAAGTATACTTAGCAACTACGCCCCGCATAGATCAGGATCTATAACAGACACATCACAAACGGCCCGTCAGGGCCTGGACCAAAAGGCAGGCTGAACTGGGATGACGTCAATTTGGTTGGACCGCGCAGAGACCTTTACGTCTGATCCGTTTGAGCCCGGAAGCAGCTATGACACCGTGGTGGCCGGGGCAGGACTGACCGGTCTGGTAACCGCGCTCCTGCTGGCCCGTTCGGGGCAAAATGTCCTGGTGCTGGAGGCGCGGTACCCCGGGGCCGTGACTACTGGTAACACCACCGCCAAAGTAACCCTGCTGCAGGGAACTTTCCTGTCGCAGCTGGCCCGCCAGTACTCGCAGAAGCAGGTGCAGGCGTACGTGGATGGCAACCGCGAAGGACAGGCATGGCTGCTGCGGTACCTTGAAGAACACAAGGTTCCCTTCCAGACCCGGGACGCCTATACCTATGCGGCGTCTGCGCAGGGAACGGAAAAGCTCCGCGAAGAGGTCAGCGCCGGCACCACCGCGGGGCTGGACATGGAATACGTGCGCGACGCCGGGCTGCCGTTTCCCGTCCACGGCGCCGTACGCCTCGCGGACCAGGCGCAAATCAACCCAGTGGAGGTGCTGAACACGCTGTTGGCGGACATCCGCGGCCGCGGCGGCTCAATCGTGGGCGGCGTACGGCTGCAGGACGTTACCGGCGCCGGCCCGGCCACCGTGCACACAGACCGCGGCACCGTCACCGCCAACGAGGTAGTGCTGGCAACCGGCATCCCGGTGCTGGACCGGGGACTGTACTTCGCCAAGCTCAAGCCCAGCCGTTCCTACGCTGCCGCACTGCAGCTGAAGGAGGACCAGTCTCCTCCCCCGGGTATGTACATCTCCGTTGAGCAGCCGACGCATTCGCTGCGCGACTACGAGGTGGACGGCCGCCGGCTGCTCCTGGTGGGCGGGCACGGGCACCACGTGGGCCGGGCACGGTCGGAAAAACACCACCTGGGCAGCCTCCTGGACTGGGCAGCGCAACACTACCCCGGTGCGGCCGCCACCCACACCTGGTCCGCGCAGGACTACATGCCCACCAACCTCATGCCCTTCTTTGGCAAGTTCCCAAGGGGCAAGGGCCACATCTACTTCGGCACGGGCTACAACAAATGGGGCATGACAAACGCCGTGGCCGCCGCCGTCGGAATTTCGGCCGACATTCTCGGCGGAAATGTACCCTGGGCGGACACCATCCACCACCGGGTCACCTCGCCCTCGGGAGCCCTGTCCGCCGTCGCGCTTAATGCAGGAGTAGCAGCCAAGCTTGCTGCCGGCTGGGGGCAGGTAGCGGCCGAGGGCCTGCGGAAGGACAGGAAAGAGCCGGCACCCGCACCCGCTCCGGTGGTTCCGTCCGAGGGAGAGGGCAATGTTTACCGGGAAGGATCAAAACCGGTCGCCGTCTCCACCGTCGAGGGAACCACCTGCAAGCTGTCAGCCGTCTGCACACATTTGGGCGGCATCCTGCACTGGAACGACAGTGAGCTGACCTGGGACTGCCCGCTGCACGGTTCCCGCTTCGACAGCAACGGGAAACGCCTCGAAGGTCCGGCCACAAGGGACCTTCCGGTCGCGGGAAAGGCTTGAGCCCAGGCAAGGGGAACACCGGCACCACTGTCGGTGGCCTGGGGCATGATGGAGGCATGACGCAGGAACAGCCCGCCGGCACTTCCAGGGACACCGGCGCCGGAGCGCCCATGGCCCGGTTCAGCCAGCCCACACGCGACTGGTTTCTGGGCGCCTTCTCGGAGCCGACGCCGGCCCAGAACGGAGCCTGGCACGCCATCTCCTCCGGGTCGCACGCGCTGGTGGTCGCCCCCACGGGCTCGGGAAAGACCCTCGCCGCGTTCCTGTGGGCGCTGGACCGCCTGCTTGTTTGCGCTGCTGAAGTGCCGCAGGCCGCAGGCACGGACCCTGCGCCTTCGGAGGCTGCAGCGGGGAAGGGCCCGGCGAAAGGCAAGCGCCCCCGCGCACCCAAACGCAAGACCCGCGTCCTGTACATCTCGCCCCTTAAAGCCCTCGGCGTGGACGTGGAACGGAACCTCCGGTCTCCGCTCATCGGCATCACCCAGACCGCCAAGCGGCTCGGGCTGCCGGCGCCGTCAACCACCGTCGGGGTCCGGTCCGGGGACACCACAACAGCGGACCGCCGCGCGCTGTTGAGCAACCCGCCGGACATCCTCATCACCACACCGGAATCGCTTTTCCTGATGCTCACATCCAGGGCCCGCGAAACCCTCACTGAAGTGGACACCATCATCATCGATGAGGTCCACGCCGTCGCCGGGACCAAGCGCGGAGCCCACCTCGCCGTCTCACTCGAGCGGCTCGATGCCCTCCTGCCCAAGCCCGCCCAGCGGATCGGGCTCTCCGCCACCGTGGAACCGAAGGAACTGGTGGCTCAGTTCCTTGCAGGCACGGCGCCGGTTGAAATTGTTGCCCCGCCGGCGAAGAAGAACTGGGACCTCACCGTCTCCGTGCCGGTGGAGGACATGTCCGATCTCCAGAGCGCTGCGGGAGCATTCGATTCCGGTCCGGCCTCCGGCCTGCAGCCCTCCGCATCTATCTGGCCGCACGTGGAGGAAAAAATTGTCGACCTGGTGCTGGCCAACCAGTCCACCATCGTTTTCGCCAACTCCCGCCGCCTGTCCGAACGCCTCACGGCGCGCCTGAACGAGATCTACGTGGAGCGGCAACTGCTGGCGGAGGGCGGGGGCTGGGATGATCCCGTTCCGGCAGGACCCGCGGCGCTTCCCGCCGCGGCCGCCGGGGCGCGGGTGTCCACAGCCACCCCCGCCCACATGATGGCCCAGGCAGGAACTTCCGCCGGTGCGGACCCGGTGCTGGCCCGCGCCCACCACGGCTCCGTTTCCAAAGACCAGCGGGCGTTGATTGAGGACGACCTCAAGTCCGGCCGGCTGCGGTGCGTCGTGGCCACGTCGTCACTGGAACTTGGCATTGACATGGGAGCCGTGGACCTGGTGGTGCAGGTTGAGTCACCGCCATCGGTGGCCAGCGGCCTGCAACGCGTAGGCCGTGCCGGACACCAGGTGGGAGAAGTTTCCCAGGGAGTCCTCTTCCCGAAGCACCGGGCAGACCTGGTGCACACGGCCATCACGGTGGAACGGATGTTGGGCGGGAAAATCGAACGCCTAAGCATCCCTGCCAACCCACTGGACATTCTGGCGCAGCAGACCGTGGCTGCGACGGCGCTGGGCAGCATCGATGTTGAGGAGTGGTTCGCCACTGTCCGCCGCTCGGCCCCGTTTGCCTCCCTCCCCCGATCGGCATTCGAGGCGACGCTGGATCTGCTGGCTGGCCGCTACCCTTCCGACGAATTCGCGGAGCTGCGACCCCGGATCGTGTGGGACCGCAATGCGGGCACCATCGAAGGCAGGCCCGGGGCCCAGCGCCTCGCAGTCACCTCGGGCGGCACAATCCCGGACCGCGGGCTCTTCGGTGTGTACATCATCGGCACCGAGGTCGAGGGGTCGGCACCGCCCTCCGGCGACGGCAAGGCCGCGCCTGCCCCCAAGGGCGGCCGCCGGGTGGGTGAGCTGGACGAGGAGATGGTGTACGAGTCACGCGTGGGGGACGTCTTTGCCCTGGGCGCCACCAGCTGGAAAATCGAGGACATCACCCACGACCGCGTGTTAGTCTCCCCCGCTTTTGGTCAGCCCGGCAAGCTTCCGTTCTGGAAGGGTGATTCCCTCGGCCGCCCCGTGGATCTGGGCCGCGCCCTTGGCGCTTTCGTGCGTGAACTGTCAGCGTCCGACGCCGGGCCGGCCACCGAGCGCTGCAAGGCCAGCGGCCTGGACGCCTTCGCCGCCAACAACCTGCTCCAGTACCTCAGTGAACAGAAACAGTCCACCGAGGTGGTACCCAGTGACACCACGCTGGTGGTGGAGCGGTTCCACGACGAACTGGGCGACTGGCGGGTAATCCTCCACAGCCCGTTCGGCATGCCGGTGCACGCACCCTGGGCGCTGGCAGTGGGCCAGCGGCTCCACCAGCGGTACGGCATGGACGGCTCCGCCATGGCCGCCGACGACGGCATCGTATTGCGCGTGCCCATGATGGAGGACGAGCCGCCCGGGGCAGAACTGTTCCTGTTCGATCCCGAGGAACTGGAACAAATCGTCACAGCTGAAGTGGGCGGCAGTGCGCTCTTCGCCTCGCGCTTCCGGGAATGCGCCGCGCGTGCCCTGCTGCTTCCGCGGCAGACACCCGGAAAGCGGCAGCCGCTGTGGCAGCAACGGCAGCGGTCCGCCCAGTTGCTGGACGTTGCACGGAAATACCCAACATTCCCCATCGTGCTGGAAACGGTCCGGGAATGCCTGCAGGACGTTTACGACCTCCCGGCGCTGAAGGACATCGCCGCATCCGTGGAGCGCCGCGAGCTGCGGATTGTGGAAACCACCACGTCCCAGCCGTCGCCGTTCGCTAAGTCGCTTCTGTTTGGCTACGTGGCCCAGTTCCTTTACGAGGGCGATTCCCCCCTGGCGGAACGACGTGCCGCTGCCCTGGCCCTCGATTCCACCCTCCTCAACGAACTGCTGGGACGGGTCGAGCTGCGTGAACTCCTCGACGCCCGGGTCATCGACGCCACTGAACGGGAGCTGCAGCGCTTGGCGCCGGACCGGCGGGCGCGCGGAGTGGAAGGCGTCGCGGACCTGCTGCGGCTCCTCGGTCCGCTGGCGCCTGAAGAAGCAGCCGCGCGGTTGGAAGCGGCTGCCCAACCTGCCGAAACCCAGGCCTCCGAAGCACGCGTGGCTGAGCCGGTGCAGATGGAGCCAGCCGAAACTGAGCCCGTTGAAGGTGAACCTGCTGAAGCCGAAGCGCCTGCCCAGGAGATGGCCCATGCCGGCACCGGGGAGGCCACGGCGCACCTGCTGGCACTGCAACGCGCCAACCGCGCCATCAAGGTCAACATCGGCGGTGTGGAACGATTCGCGGCGGTGGAGGACGCCGCGCGGCTCCGGGACGCCATCGGCGTACCCCTTCCCATGGGAGTCCCGCTCGCGTTTATCGAGCCAGTGGCGGATCCCCTGGGTGATCTCGTATCCCGCTATGCCCGCACCCACGGGCCCTTCACTGCCGCGGAAGCAGCAGCCCGGCTTGGCCTGGGCGTGGCAGTGGTAGGCACAGCACTGAAGCGCCTGGCCGCGGACGGACGGGTAATCGAAGGCGAGTTCCGGCCCCACACCTCAGACGCCCCGGCGCCTGCTGAGCCAGCTGCTGATGCGCCGGCCGCTGATGCCCCGCCAATTGGTGCCGTGCCGATTGATGCCGTGCCCATTGATGCGCCGCCTCCTGGCCCGGCCCCGGTCAGTGAGTGGTGCGATGCGGAGGTACTTCGCAAACTGCGGCGCCGGTCGCTGGCAGCGCTGCGGGCAGAAGTGGAACCTGTGGATGCATCTGCCTACGGCCGCTTCCTTCCCGCCTGGCAGCACGTTCGCACCCCCGGCAGCGGCCGCGGCCAGCCGTCGCTGCGCGGGCTGGACGGCATCGTCACAGCCATCGACCAACTCTCCGGTGTCCCGGTCCCCGCCTCCGCCTGGGAGCCCCTGATCCTGGCAAGCCGAGTCTCCAACTACCAGCCGGCCATGCTTGATGAACTCATGGCCACCGGCGAGGTTCTTTGGTCCGGAGCGGGAGCGCTTCCCGGCAACGACGGCTGGATCAGCCTGCACCTTGCCGATTCCGCCGAGCTGACGCTGAACCCGGCCATCGACTTCGAACCGGGGGACGCCCAGCTGCGGCTCCTGGAACACCTTCGGAACAACGGCGGCGGATACTTTTTCCGGCAGCTGACCGAGGTGGCCGGTGGCATGGACTCCGTCCTCAGTGACCAGGAAGTGGTGACCACCCTGTGGGACCTGGTGTGGGCCGGGTGCATCACCGGGGACACCTTCGCCCCCGTCCGGGCGCTGATCGCAGGCGGCCACACCGCCCACCGCCAGGTTGCCCGGGCGCCCAGGGCAAGGGCACCGCGGCTAAGCCGCCTGCGCCGTTCCCATGGAACCGGCCTGTTGGGCTCCGGCGGAGCGGGCGGCGGACGCTACGGCACATCAGCCGGTGCGGCCACCCCTCCCATGGCGGCAGGGCGCTGGTCCGCCCTTCCGCAGCCCGAACTGGACCCCACCATCCACGCCAGGGCCACTGCCGAACTCCTGCTGGACCGGTACGGCGTGGTCACCCGCGGCTCGGTGATGGCAGAACAGATCCTTGGCGGTTTCGGCCTGATGTACAAAGTCCTGGCACGGCTGGAGGAAGCCGGCCGATGCCGCCGCGGCTACTTCATCGAGCACCTTGGAGCAGCCCAATTCGCCGTCCCCGCCACCGTTGACCGGCTGCGTTCATATTCGGAGGACACCCAACTCGCAAAGCCCGAACCGGTGGCCCTTGCCCTGGCCGCCACCGATCCCGCCAACCCCTACGGCGCTGCCCTCCCGTGGCCGGCACTCCATGACGAAGCCGGAACAGGGCACCGCCCCGGACGGAAGGCGGGCGCACTGGTGGTGCTGGTGGACGGGGCGCTGGTGCTGTACGTGGAGCGGGGCGGAAAGACACTGCTGGCTTTCAGCGACGACGACGACATCCTCGCCGCAGCGGGCACAGCGTTGGTGGGCGTAGTGACCCGCGGCGCCGTCGACAAGCTGATCATGGAGAAGGTGAACGGGCACGGGATCCTGGACACCTCTGTTGCCGCCGCCCTGAGCTCGGCCGGCGCCTACTCCACCCCGAAGGGACTGAGGATCCGTGCCTGAAGGGGACTCGGTCTGGCGGGCAGCCCACCAATTGCACCAGGCCTTGGCCGGGCAGAAACTTTTGGCCTCCGATTTCCGTGTGCCCCGCTTCGCCACACTGAACCTGGCCGGCTGGACAATGGCCGAAGTCCTGGCCCGGGGCAAACACCTGCTCATGCGGGTGGAGGGCCCGGAGGACAAAAAACTCACCATCCATTCCCACCTGAAAATGGAGGGAACCTGGCAGGTTTACCCGCCGGGCGGCAGGTGGCGGAAGCCGGGATACACGGCCAGATGCGTGCTGCGCACACCGGTGGCGGACGCGGTCGGTTTCTCACTGGGCGTGGTTGAGGTGGTTGCCACAGCAAATGAGGACTCGATTGTCGGGTTCCTCGGCCCTGACCTCCTGGGCCCGGACTGGGACCTGGACGAAGCCGAGCGCCGGGTCCGTGCTGCCCCTGACGTCCCCATCGGGGTCGCCCTCCTGGACCAGCGCAACCTCGCCGGCATCGGCAACATCTACCGCTGCGAGGCATGCTTCCTCTCGGGGGTGCATCCTGCGTCCCCGGTATCCGCAGTCCGGGATGTGCGGACCATGATGACCGACGCCAAACAGCTGCTGGAAGTAAACCTTGGCCCCGGGCGCCGTGTGACTATCCTCAACGCCAAAGGCATGCCGGTAGGAAGAATGGCCGGCCGGCCCGGGTACTGGGTGTACCGCCGGGAACACCAGCCGTGCCTGAAATGCGGAACACCCATCCGGCGCGGACTGTTGGGGAAGTTGAACGGCGAGGAGGAAAGGGACATTTACTTCTGTCCCCAGTGCCAGCCGCTCCTGCCGTAGAATTCCTGGGCGGGCATTCCGGCCGCTGCGTCCGGGGCACCGGCCCCTGCTGCGGGAGTCCTGTGTCAGCCCTTGCCGACGGGCGGTTCCGGCGCAGCGGCGGTTGTGTCGTCGCTGCGTTTATGGGAACCGGCCTCTGGAGGGAGCGCTGCCGGCACCATGAACACCGGGAGCAGCAACTGGACAAGCGGCCCGATAGCAAGGGCATAGACAACCGTCCCCGCTCCCACGGAGCCGCCCAGGATCCAGCCGACCACCAGGACCACCACTTCAATGAGGGTGCGGGACAACCTGACGGACCAGCCCGTTCGCCGCGCCAGTCCTGTCATC
Organism: Arthrobacter sp. sptzw32; assembly: GCF_059089735.1. Lineage (NCBI taxonomy): Bacteria > Bacillati > Actinomycetota > Actinomycetes > Micrococcales > Micrococcaceae > Arthrobacter > Arthrobacter sp. sptzw32. The sequence continues at coordinate 106,653 of NZ_JBNHEZ010000005.1, forward strand.
AGCCCGTCGCGGGCGCCGGGGCCGAAGCGGGCACCGATATAGCAGGCTGAGGCGATCCCGTTCAGCAGCACCGCGCCGGCCAGCATGCCGATCCGGCCGCCCAGGTGGGAGACAGCAGGAAGCAGAGCAAGACCGATGTCGGCGAATACACCCACCAGCACGGCGTTGCAGAGCGTTCCGAAACCGGGGCGCTGCCGCAGGGGAAGCCACAGAAGCAGTACCAGGAAGCTGACGATGATGATTACCACGCCAATGCTGAGCCCGGTCCTGCCGGCTACGCCTTGGTGGAAAACATCCCATGGGTCCAGGCCCAGTCCAGCCCTGACAAACAGGGCGAGGGAAATGCCGTACATGGCAAGGCCAAGGAAAAGCTGGAGGAGTCTGCGGGTAAGCACGGATACAACTCTCGCAGAAAATACCGCTTTGCTGACCTCCTCGTCATAACCCTCCGGGCTCGGGAGCCGGATGTTCCTTCGGCCGTCCGAGGACGCCGTGCCAGTTGCTACTGCGTGACGGCCGTTGACGCCTTCGCGGACCTAGCCAACCGCTGCCTGGCGAATTGGTACCAGCTCGGACGCCGTCGGCAGGGGGGGTGGGCAGCCTGACCCAGCCTCCCGGATGAGGTCCATCTGCCAATCGTCCCTATTGCGCGTAAACCTTTTCCAGGAAGTTGCCCCACGCCTTGGCAGTGGTTTCGGAGTCCCCGGCGCCGCCGAAGTCGTGGACGGTAATAGAATTGTGCGGTGATGCAATCCCCCCTCCCCGTGCGCGACGGCGTCAACGCAACCCGCCTCCGCCTTCCGGAAGAGGGACCGTGGGACACGGCCATGGACTACATGATGCACCGGTGGGGCCACATTGATCCTCAGGGCATCGAGGACAGGTTCGACGCCGGCGAGATCGTTGGCGAGGGCGGGGTCCCGCTGCACCGCGGCACTCCACTGCAGGACCACACGTTCATCTGGTATTACCGGACGCTGCCGCCCGAAACCCGTATTCCCGTGGAACTGGACATCCTGCACCAGGACGAGCACCTGCTGGTGGTGGACAAACCGCACTTCCTGCCCACCACGCCGGGCGGGACATATATCCAGGAATCCGCCCTGGTGCGCCTGCGGAACCAACTCGACCTGCCGGACCTGATCCCGATGCACCGGCTGGACCGCATGACCGCCGGCGTCCTGCTGCTCTCCACCAATCCGGAAACCCGGGGCAGGTACCAGGTCCTGTTTGAGAGGCGCCAGGTCCGGAAAGACTACGAGTGTGTCTCCGCCGCGGAACCCGCCCAGGGGTATCCCGCCGTCGAATTTCCCGTGGTGGTGCGCAACCGCATGACGAAGTCCCGCAGCTACCTGCTGGCCGAAGTGGTCGATGGCGAGCCCAACGCAGAAACCCGGATCGAGCGGCTGGAGGTGTTCGACGGCGGCGCTCCCGGCACTCCCCCGCGCCGGGCGCTGTACCGGCTCGAACCCCACACGGGAAAAACCCACCAGTTGCGGGTGCACATGGCCTCACTGGGGCTGGGAATCGTTCATGACGCGTTTTACCCTGAACTGCTGGACAAGGCTCCGGACGACTACGCCCGGCCGCTGCAGCTCCTGGCCCGTGGCATCCGTTTCGTTGACCCGATTTCCGGACGGCCGGTGGAGTACAGGAGCCGGCTGCAGCTCAGCGAGGCCGCCGGTTCCCGTTGCCTCTGACTCGTGCTGGCTGCCATGGCGCGGCCGGCCGTCACGGCGTTCCAAGCCGACGGTTCCTGCAGTCCCTATCTGCGGTACCTTGTGGCAATGGACAACAGCTACGCTGACAGCTGGGGGACGGCCATCTATTTCTGGATCATCCCCATCGTGCTGGGCGATGCCATCTTTCCGCCCGTCCCGTCCGAAATGGTGGTGATCACCGGCGGGGCACTTTCCGCTGACGGCAGGGCCAACGTGCTGCTGGTGCTGGCCTTATCCGCCCTGGCCTCATGGCTCGGCGACGTTGTGGTGTTCCAGTTGTTTAGAAGGCGCCTGAGCCACATCCTTGACCGCTGGAAGTGGGGCCGCCGCGTGCACTCCGGAATCCACGACGCCATCGCAAAGGCCGGCCGTTCGTCCACATACGGAGCCATTATCGGGGCCCGTTTCATCCCGGGCGGAAGGCTCGCCACGTCCGCCACTGCCGGGATCGCCAACGTCTCAGTCCGCGGCTTCAGCCTGTGTGCGGGCCTCGGCGCAGTGCTCTGGGCCTGCTGGCTGGTGGGCCTGGGGTACTTCACCGGCTCAGCAACCGGGCTGCCCTTCTGGGCCAGCTCGCTGATCGGAGTGGCGCTGGGACTCGTGATCGGCGTCGTCGTGGGCGTTATCGTGACCCGGCGCCGCGGCAGCAGGTCCCCCGTTGAGGAGCCGGAGCCTCCCCTGGCCTAGCCGTTGCCGACAGGAGACCAGCGGCCGCGGCTGCGACGCAGCACCATCAGCGAACCGGTCAGCGCAACGCGTTCGACGGCGTCGCGCATCATGGCAGCCGATTCCAGCGCCTGCTGGTTCTCGCCGCTGTACTCCGCCGCCTCAACAAGGAACCGGAGATTCAGCTGCGGCACCCCGCCGGCTATCTGCAGCTGGTTCGACTCCACATGGTGGCGTGTTTCCAGCGCCTCCACCGCTGCATCCATAACGGCTTCGGGCGGGTTTCCAGGCTTCAGGCCGGTGATTTTCAGGCGGGTTTGGAACGAAGGCATGCTCCAACCCTACCGAGACGCTCTCTCACTTCACGCAGGAAAACCGCGGACGCGCTCTCACAATTGAACTGGTAACAAGTGAGAGAGCGTCCGGGGAAAACCGCCTTTAAGTGAGAGAGCGACTTAGCCCGTATTGCGCAGGCCTGCCGCCACGCCGTTGACGGTGATGAGCATGGCCCGCTGCAGGCGTTCGTCAATCTCGGCCCCGCTGATGCTTCCGCTCTCTGAGCGGACGCGGCGCAGGAGTTCCACCTGCAGGTAGCTGATGGGGTCCAGATACTGGTCGCGGATCTCCAGGGAACGCTTAAGCGTGGGCTGGGCGTCCAGGAGGAGGTTCTCCCCCGTCAGGTTCTGAACCTCGGCCACCGTAAGCTCATACTCCTCGCGGATGGCCCTGAAGATGTGGTGCAGCTCGGCCGGGACCAGCGTGGACACGTAATATCCGGCGATGTCCAGGTCAGTCTTGGCCAGGGTCATCTCCACGTTGGACAGCACGGACCGGAAGAAGTGCCAGTTCTCCCACATCTCCACCAGCTGTGCCGAGTTCCCTGCCTCGCGTGCAGCCTTCAGGCCGGAGCCGACACCGAACCAGCCCGGGACGATCTGCCGGGACTGGGTCCAGCCGAACACCCATGGGATGGCGCGCAGGCCGCCAAGTCCCGCGCCGGAGTCGGGACGCTTCGACGGGCGGGAGCCGATGTTCAGCGAGCCCAGCTGTTCCACCGGGGTGGAGGCCAGAAAGTAGGCGGGCAGGTCGGGGTCGTCGATCAGGTTCCGGTACCGTTCAAAAGCGGCATCGGAAATGGTTTCCATCACGTGCCCGTACCGTTCCCGCTGGTCGGCGGAGGTGCGCGGGTCGCGGTGCAGTGCGGATCCCTGCAGCACGGCCGCCAGGGACAGCTCAAGGTTTTCCCGGGCAAGTTCGGGCAGCGAGTACTTGTCCGAGATGACTTCGCCTTGCTCGGTGAACTTGATTTCACCTTCCAGGACGCCGTTGGGCTGGGCCAGGATGGCATCGTAGGTGGGCCCGCCGCCGCGGCCAACGGAGCCGCCGCGGCCGTGGAACAGGCGCACGCGCACGCCGTGTTTGGCGGCAACGTCCCGCAGCTTGCGCTGGGTCTTGTGGATTTCCCACTGGCTGGTCATCACGCCGGATTCCTTGTTGGAGTCCGAATAGCCCAGCATGATCTCCTGGACATCCCCGCGCAGCCGCACGAGTTCACGGTAGGAGGGGTCGGACAGCAGCCGGTCCACGATCTCGGCGGATGCCCTCAGCTCCTCCACGGTTTCCAGCAGCGGCGCGAACCCGATTTTGGCGTACGGCTTCTCACCGAAGAGGTTCACCAGGCCGGCTTCACGGGCCAGGACCGCGGCGGCAAGGACGTCGTCGGCTCCGCGGGTCATGGAGATGATGTAGGTCTCGATGACGTCCGGGCCGTACATGCGCAGGGCGCGGCGGATTTCGCGGAAGACGTCGTACGTTCCGTCCGCGGCGCCGTCGAGCTTGATCGGGTGGCCGGACAACGGGCGCCGGGAGGCGAGTTCGGAGCCCAGCACCTCAAACCGTTCACCGCGGCTCAGTTCCGCATAGCGCAGCCCTGGCCCCCCGATCCGGTCCATGAGCTGGCCCACGGCGTCATGGTGGTGGTCGGCGTGTTCGCGGATGTCCAGGGTAGCCAGGTGCAGGCCAAAGGAAGCGATGGCGCGGCGGACCCGGGCAAGGGCGCCGTCCGCAGCGAGCGACGCCGAGTGGTTGCGGAGCGAGAGTTCCAGCAGTTCCAGGTCCGCCAGGAGTTCGTCGGTGCCGCTGTAGTCCCTGCCGTGCTCGTGGTTCGAGTTTGCAGCCACCCTCTTGCCGGTGTTGATCAGCTTGGCCTTGATGCAGGTGAGCTTCAGCCGGTAGGGCTCCTGGGCGTTGAGCTCCAGCACCCGCCGGTCCAGCCCCGGCAGCTTCTTGAGGTCGGCGTCGATGGATTCAAGCAGCGCCTTGTCCGCGCCGGCAAGCGCGGTGGAGTTGGAGAGGATGGAAATCAGCTCGTCCATCATGCCGATGCTGATCCGGACTGCGTGCTGGTTCTGGATCTGCAGGATCTCCCTGGTTACGGCGGCGGTGACGTTGGGGTTACCATCACGGTCACCGCCAATCCAGGAACCGAAACGGATGGGGGCGTCCTGGGACGCGAGGCTGACTCCGTGTTCGCCCAGCAGTTCCGAGAGCTCGGTGAGCATTTCGGGCATGGCGTCGGTGAGGATGCCGCCCAGGTAGTAGATGGCGTTCCGTGCTTCATCCACCGGCGTAGGCCGGACCTGGCGGAGTTCATCCGTCTGCCACATCTGGTCGATGATTTCGGCGAGCTGCCGGTCCTGGCGGCGGCGGGCCGCGGTGCCCTCGCTGGTGGGCTGGGACAGCACGTCGGAGAGCTTGCGGATCTTGTCCAGCACTGAACGGCGTGAGGCCTCGGTGGGGTGGGCAGTGAAGATGGGACGGACATCGAGCCCGTTGACTACTTCCTGCAGCACGCCGGGGCCGGCCTGCTCAACGATTTCCGTTACGGTCTTTGCGAGCCAGCCGTCCTTTTCCGCCCGCGTCCGCAGCCCGCGCACGCGGTGGACCTGTTCGGCGGCATTGGCGAGATGGAAGTAGAAGGCAAAGGCCCGGACAAGGTCGGTGGCCTGCTCGATGGGCAGGGAGCCGAGGAGCTCGCGGACCTGGGCCACGACGTCTTGCGCGCTCCACGGGCCGGTGGCATCGGCGCCGCCGCGGGCAGCTTCCTTGGATTCCTTCGTCAGGAGGCGGACCTGCTCCACGAGGTCCAGGAGCTCGGGACCGTGCTGGCGGACCAGGGATTCACCCAAGAGGGTGGAGACGCGGCGGACGTCTGCCCTCAATTCGGAGGCAAGGTCGGTTTCAGAATGTGCTGCAGTGTGAGCCATGGAAGCTGTCTTTCGAGGGTTTCGGGCTTGGCTCGTACACTGCGCTGGATACTGTGAGCCACGTTACTAGCTAACGATGCTACCCGCTGTGCGGCACGTCACGGGAATCCGTCTCGGAAAATGTCATTCGTTGGGTAACCGACGTGGCGTTTGACGCCCTCCAGCTCCATGCGGAGCCTTTCCAGCTCGGTCCTGTAGCGAACCAGTGCGGCCTTCCGACGCCTGGCAGCCCGGGCATTGACCGCAAGGACCACCAGCCCTGCCGGAACGGCGGCAGCCAAGGCCCATCCTGCTGCAGCAAAAAAGTCCAGCGCCACCGGCAGGGCCGCCCGGAAGTCGATGAAGTCGTTGACACCGTCGGCCATGCCGCCCAGGGCCGCTTCCAGGGGCTTCAGGAAGTCACCCACGACGGGCGCACCGGACAACGGCGGCGGACTGAGCCTGGACTGCGCGTCGCCGCCCCAGCGGCCGTCGCTCCAGTGGTTGAGGACGTAGATGCCTGCGCCGGTGCTGGCCGCCATAAACACAAGGAGGGCCCCCAACAGCGCCTGGTCCGGGCGGTGCCGCCGCCACAGAAGCATGGCCGCTCCCAAAACAGCTGCACTGATCCAGGTCAGCGCCCTGAGCGATTCACTGCTTACCCCCGCCAAAATGTCCACGTACCCATTCAACAGGGCGGGTGGCGTCGCCGTGGAATGAACACCCGCGCTGCGCGGTTGTAGCCGGCGCAGACGAAACCTCGGAAGGGAACCATGAGCACCATTCCAGCGGCCAGGGTGGAGCGCTGGCAGCGCTTCCGCGACAACCGGAACAAGGCCATCGCCGCCCCCCACGGCTGGCTGACCCTCACCTCCTTCCAGTGGCTGGAGGAGACTCCCGCCGGCGTCGACCTCGCGCCCGGGCTCTGGTCAACGGACGGTACGACGGCGGCGCTCACCGCCGCGCCGGCTGATGGCCTGTCTCTGGTGGACTCGGGCAAGCCCGTCCATGGCACGGTTTCCGCCGCCCTCGCCGACGAGGAGTCCCTGATGTGGGTGGGGTTCGGCGGCGGGGACGGGACGCAGGTTGTGGTTGAGCTGGCCAGGCGCGGAGGCAGGTACGCCATCCGCACCCGGGACCCGGGCTCCCCCATCTTCACAGAATTCGACGGCGTCCCCACCTACCCGTACAACCCCCGCTGGGAGGTGGCCGGCAGGTTCGAGGCGTACCCGGAGCCGGTGGATGTGCCCATCGCGACGGCCAATCCCCTGGTGGACGGGATACACCGCACGGTGGGCGAGGTGGTATTCCGCCTTCCCGGCAGCGGGCACGAATTCCGGCTGCAGGCGGAAGAGGAAAAACTCGGCGCCCTGACCGTAACGTTCCACGATGAAACCAACGGCGACACCACCGATGACTGGCGGAAGCTTGCCCTGCCGCGGCCCCGGCCGGACGGGTCAGTTGTCCTGGATTTCAACCGAGCCATCAACTATCCCAGCGCCTTTACCCCCTACGGCACCTGCCCCATGCCCGTTAGGAACAATTCGCTGGACGTGCGGATCGAGGCCGGCGAGATGCAGCCGTACCCCGCAGGTGACTAAACAATCGCCGACACGCCCGTGACGGCCCGGCCAACGATCAGGCTGTTGATCTCGAATGACCCTTCGTAGGTGTAGATGGCCTCCGCGTCCGCGAAGATCTTCGCCATCCGGTAGTCAGTGACGATTCCGTTGCCGCCCAGGATGGACCGGCCCAGCGCCACTGTCTCCCGCATCCGGGCGCTGATATAGGACTTGGCCAGGGCCACCTGCGGCATGTCAGCGGCCCCTTCGTCCTGCAGCCTTGCGAGCCCCGCCATCATCCCCATGCTCGCCACGGCGTTGCCGAGCATGGTGACGAGCTGCTGCTGGACCAGCTGGAACTGCGCGAGCGGGCGCCCGAACTGCCGGCGTTCGACGGCGTACTCCCGGGCGACGTCGAAGGCCGCCAGCTGCTGGCCCACAGCCTGCCAGGCGACCATGATGCGCGAACCCCGGAGGAGTTCGTTAGTGTCCTCGAAGCTGTTGACGGCAACGAAGCGGTCCGCTTCCGCCACCCGGACGTTATCGAAGACAATGTCGGCGTTCTGGACGGTCCGCAAGGCAATCTTGTTTTCAATCCGGGACCTGCTGACGCCCGGCAAGGTGGCGTCCACAATGAACCCCCGCACAGCTCCGTCCGCCTCGTCCCGGGCCCACACCAGCATGTAGCCGCAGAACGTTCCGTTGCCGATCCACCGTTTTGCCCCGTTCAGCACCCAGGTGTCCCCGTCCTTATCCGGCTCTCCCGTGGCGGAGGAGATCCTCCGGGCGCGCGTCTCCATGCCACCGGCGACATCGGAGCCGTGGCCCGGTTCCGTCAGGGCGAAGGCGCCGGTAATGCGCAGGTTCGACGCGTCGTCCAGCAGCCGGTGCCTCTGGTCCTCGCTGCCGAAGGCGTACAGGGACTCCACAAAGAGGTCGTGATGGACCAGGAAAAAGGTGGCGATCGAGGTGTCCACCCGCGTCATTTCGGCGATCACCAGCCCAGCGAACAAGTGGCTGTAGCCGCGCTGCGCCGGAGTGCTCAGCTGCAGGGCCGCCAGTTTGGGCAGGATGTGTGCCGGAAACTCCGCCTTGTTCCACCACTCTCCTGCGAAGGGAGCGATTTCCGCGGCCAGAAATTCACGCAGTTCCGCCAGCTTCTCCCGCTCGGCCTGGTTCAGCAGGGATTCGACGGCGAAGAAGTCGGCCGGGGGCAGGCTGGATACGGTTCCAGCGGCGGGATGGGCAGTGCTGGTCATTTCGGTCCCATCCGGATGGCGCCGTCAAGCCGGATGGTTTCACCGTTCAGCATGGCGTTGTCCACGATGTGCGCCGCGAGGCTGGCATATTCCTCGGGCTTTCCCAGCCGCGAGGGGTGCGGCACCTGGGCGCCCAGGGAGTCCTGGGCTTCCTGCGGCAGTCCCGCCATCATGGGCGTTTCGAAGATTCCCGGAGCTATGGTGACCACCCGCACCAGCGAGCGCGCCAGCTCGCGTGCAATGGGCAGGGTCATGGCTGCAACAGCACCCTTGGACGCCGCGTAGGCGGGCTGGCCGATCTGTCCTTCGAAGGCAGCAACGGAAGCGGTATTGATGATGACGCCCCGTTCGGGTCCGCCCAGCTTTGTAATGACCGGCTCAGTGGTGACCATTGCCGCTGCTGCGAGGCGGAGCACATTGAAGGTCCCCACCAGGTTTACCTGAATAACCCGGTTGAACGCCTCCAGTGGAAGCACCCCCTCCCGGCCCAAAACCTTTCCAGGAGTGGCGATGCCGGCGCAGTTGACCACAATCCGCAAGGGTCCAAGCGCCGTCGCGGCGTCGACAGCAGCCTGGATGTCCGCTTCGTTCGTTACATCCGCGGGTACAAAGACGGCGGACTGTCGGGGGTTTCCTGACGGAGTTCTGCTGTTCAGCTCCTCCGCGAAAGCTGCGCCTGCGGAGGACGGAAGATCCAGCAGCACCACTGCTGCGCCGCCGTCGAACAACCTGCGGGCGGTAGCTGCCCCCAGTCCCGAGGCGCCCCCGGTAACCAGCGCGACACTCCCGGTAACGTCCATACATCCTCCTCGATGCGTGCCTGCTTCCCGCAGGTGACCGCGAAGCATTAGTTAGTGCATGTTAACTGAAATTGCGGCCGATCTGCACTACCTGGCCACCGTCCGGCATGCCGCCGGACCCGGCTAGGGTGGAAGCCATGACTTTCGCGGACGCCGCTTCTCCCGTTGACTGGCAGGAAAGGGCCAACGCGGCCGCCCGTTCGGTGACCGCTCTTTTCGGCAGGAAGCTGTTTTTCCTGCCGGGAACACACCTCGGGTCGGTGAAATGGCCGGCCCCTGCCGTGCGGTACTCCCTGAAGGGGCACCTGCTCCGGCCCTGGCATTACTGGTGGCAGGCCCACTACGTTGACTGCCTGGTGGATGCCGGCCGGCGGGAACTGGGAAACGGCGCAACACCGGCATCACGGTTCGACGGCCCCGGCAGGACCACCGCCCGGCAGTTGGCGTCAAGCCTGGTGACCGGGATGTGGCTGCGCAACGCGTTCACCCTCGTCAACAACTATTACGACGACATGGCCTGGCTCGCCCTCGCCGTCCTGCGGCTCGACCAATTGGCAAAGGAGACCGGGCAGCGTTATGCCGGCATCCGCGCGTCACTCACCCTGCAGTTCGACGCCGCCTGCACCGGCGACATGGGCGGAGGTGCCTTCTGGAGCAAAAAGCGGGACTTCAAGAACACGCCCGCCACTGCACCCATCGCTCTCTTCTATGCCCGCACCGGCCACCTGGCCAAGGCGCAGTCCCTGCTGGACTGGCTGGACGCCACCCTCTTCGACCCGGACCAGGGCCTGTACCTCGACGGCGCCCGGCTCAGCCCGGAAGGGAACGTGGTGGTCGACAGGGCGGTCTACACCTACAACCAGGGCCCGGTCCTGGGCGCGCTGCTTGAACTCGGCGGCGAAGCGAATCTTGCCCGGGCCACAGCGCTGGTCGAGGGCGTGGAGCGGCAGCTGACTGTTCCGGAGCAAAGCGCCTCCGCCGACCAGGACACCCCAAGTGCTCCCCGGATGGTCCTGCGCTGCGAGGGAACGGGCGACGGCGGCCTCTTCACCGGAATCCTCTGCCGCTACCTCGCCCTCGCCGCAGTCGACCCCCGGCTTCCTGAACGGACCCGGGCTACCGCTGCACGGCTGGTGTTAGACACCGCCGGCGCTTTTTGGGACGGCAGGCGTCCTGCCGGCCCGGGCGATGGCCGCATCCGCAATGGTCAGCACGGACGGCCGGTTTTTTCCATGCATGCGGCCTGCCCGGCGGACGCCACCTACCCGCCTGGAACCAGCGTGGACCTTTCCACACAGCTGCAGGCCTGGATGGCCATCGAGGCCGCCGCTTCCATCACCTGATGACTGCTACTGCTGCACCGGCGGACGCTTCTTTTGCGGGTACGGCGCGTCACCGCGGGCCAGCATCTCCACAAACCCGGCAATCTTCCGCTCCCGGGTGGCGGCCTGCTTCACCGAGTTCGTCCGGTAAATCAGGGCGAACCGGTTGGTCCTGGTGAGGACATCGAACATGGCCTGGGCGGCAGGAACGGCGGCTATTGCCGCTGCCAGGTCCGCCGGGACTTCGGCGGTTGCCTGTCCTTCGTAGGCCTTGTCCCACCGGCCGTCTTCCTTCGCTGCCTTCACCGCCGCCCGTCCCGCGTCCGTCATCCGGCCCTCGGCCTCCAGCCGGGCCACATACGTGACGTTCCTTGCCGACCACGGGCTCCTGGGTCCGCGGGGCGTCATCCGCTGGAAGGAACTTTCACCGTCCCGCCGTTTGGCCTGACCGTCAATCCAGCCAAAACACAGGGCCTCGTCCAGCGCTGCCGCGTAGTCCAGGCGGGTCACCTGCCCGCCCTTTTTATGCAGGACGAGCCATACACCGGGGCTGGTTTTGTGGTTTTGCTCCAGCCAACGGCGCCAGGCGGCAGCATCCGGAACCAGCAGTTCCTCGAGTTCAACAGCCATGGCCCTATTCTGCTCCTGCGCTCCGGGAGCACAAGCGAGGCGGCACCCGGCGGCCCTCGTGGCAGGATGGCACCAAAGTCCCGTCACCATGCACAGGAGAAGCCATGCTGCGTGTCCGCCCCCTCCACTTCACCTCCAACATCGAAGCCTGGGACCGCCTCCTGACCGCCCTGGGCCTGGTCTTGAGCGAGGGCGACGGCGGGTTCCGCGTCTTCGACGCCGGCTCGGGGCGCCTTGCCCTCAAGGAAGTACCGGAAGGAGCGGCAGAGGACGGAACCACAGCGTTGGCGGTGGAAGTCGGAAACCTGGCTGAGTTCGCCCGCCGGACGAACCTCGCCGCCCAGGATGACGGAACCACGCCTGCCGGGCTGGTCATGGCGGACCGCGGCGAAGCCTGCAGGATTACCGCGCCGGACGGTTTCAGTTTCCTTGCTGAAAAAGCCGCCCAAAATGTCGAGGAGACCGGCGCTGACCCGGCCCTCGCCGTCGTCGGGGTTTGGCTGACGGAGGACACCGCCGCGGCATCCGCCACACTGCGCCACGTCGGTGCCCGCCCCCGCCCGGCGCCGGACGCTGACGAAACTGTCGACTTCACCGCCAAGAACGGCGGGTTGCTTTTGGTGCGGCCGGCGTCCGGAACTCCACGCTCAGGGCTGGGCTTTGAGTACGACGGTGGCCTCGAACCTCTGCAGGAAAGGCTCGCCTCCGCAGGCATGGAGGCCAGCATCACGGAAGAGGCATTCGGCAGCACCCTCCACGTCCCCAATCCGGACGCCGGCCCCGGCGCGCCGCATGTGGCGGCAATGGTATGGATCTCGGAGCGGCGTCCCATGCGGTAGAACTTAACCATGAACGTGCGCACCCCTGACCCGAATCCCGGCTGGCTCTCCGAAGAAGACCTTTTTGAGGCGCGAGGGCGGCTGCCCATGGTTTACGTGGAGGCAGTGCCCGTCCGGTTGGATCCGCTGGGGTTCGTCAATGAGGTGGGTACCCTCCTCCAGGCTGACGAGGACGGCACCATGGTCCGTTCCCTCGTTTCCGGCCGCGTCATCTACCGCGAGACCATCCGCGCAGCCCTTCTCCGGCACATGGAAAAGGACCTCGGCCCGCTGGCGTTCCCGCAGCTGCCCATCAGCCCGGTCCCCTTCACCGTGGCGGAGTACTTTCCCGCCCCCTCCCAGACAGGCTTCACGGACGAGCGCCAACACGCCGTGTCCCTGGCCTACGTCATCCCCGTAACCGGCGAGTGCGAGCCACGCCAGGATGCCCTTGAACTCACCTGGATGACCCCCGCCGAAGTTCTCAGTCCCGGCGTCCAGGTGGAGTTCAGCGGCGGGCGGGGCGGCCTCATCCGGCAGGCCCTTGCCTTCGCGGGTGTGGGGTTTTGACACCCTCGGCGGCACCCGGCGTCCCCGACTTCGGGCCCCCTCCTTTGTAGACTGTAGGGCGGACCGCAAGAGAACTTAAGGACTCCCATGACCGAAACACCAGCCGCCCGGCACCATCGTGAACAGCAGGCTGGGACCCTGACCACCGGCAGCTGTATCCTCCTGCCCGACGGCGAACGGACAGCGGAGATCCATCAGGTGGAGCTGGAAACGGACGATTTCGGCGCACCCGCCCTGGTACTTGCCAGCCTTTCCGGCGGCGGGACACTTCGCATCGCCGTCGGCACCACCGTGACTGTCACCGACGGAGGGGCCAGCGCCGTGGCGCAGCTTCCGCAGCCAGCAGAGGCGGAGCCTTCCGAGGAGGCCCCGCACGAGCGGCCCCGCGAAACACCCGCCGCGGCACCAGCAGCTCCCGCCGTCGTCGTACCGCCCCTTCCCCCGGTTCCCCCCGCGGCAAACGGTCCGGGCGAGGAGGAACTCGCCCTGATCCCGGCTCCGGAAGGCACGCCGGAATCTGTGGTGGAAACTGCAGCGGAAGCCCACCCGGACGCGACGGGCGTGCTGCTGCTGGCCGACCGGCTCGCCAAAGGCGTGAACTTCAAGTCGGGCAGCTGCCTCAAGGACCTCAGCGACCTGGCCCATGAACTCTTCATTACCCTCAAGGACGCGGACGGCGCGCTGGCCGTCGCGGACCTGCTCAACGTCCTGCCCTATGACGGGAACCCCGGCCGGTGGGCCTCGGTGGAGGCGTCCCTGGCGCTGTCCAGCTACATCTGCCGGCAGGATGGCCAGAAGGAGCGGGCCGAAGTTTATGAGCGGCTGATCCGCACGCCCGAAAACCAGGAGACCGATCCGTTCAAGGCGAGGATGGCCGCCAAGGTCCGGCAGCGCTCGCTCAACGAACCCAACCTGTACGACAAGGAAATTTTCCGGTCGATCGACAACTCCAACCATGACGCCGAACGGGAATGGCGCCTTCTGCGGCTCGAATCCCTGCTGTTCCTCCGGGCGCACGGAGGTTCGGAAACCATCGGCACCGGGGAACTGGAGCGCCGCATCAGCAACGAACTTGAGGCTGTCCGCTCCTAAGGAAATTCCCCCTACCCGGGGTCCGGCCGGAGTTGTACATTCGGGGCTATGACTAACAATCTGAGCGTGGTGATCAATGCTGACGCGCCGCAGGTCTGGACAATGCTGCGCGAACCGTCCAAAGTCGCCGAATGGCACGGCTGGCAAGCCGAGGACCTGGACGCCGAGATCAAGGAAATATACTTCTCCGCGGACGTGGAGGAGGCCCCGGACCACACCAGCCTGACAGTCCACGGCGGGGACGTCTTCGAGCTGAGGCCTGTCCCCCAGGGAACCCTGGTCAGCGTGACCCGGGCTGCCGTGGACCACAACTCCGAGTGGGCGGCCTGGGACGAGGACATCACCCAGGGCTGGCTTACGTTCCTGCAGCAGCTCCGGTTCGCACTTGAACGGCACCCGCACGGCAAGCGCCGCACGCTGTTCCTGCAGGTACCGGGCGGGCCAGGCTCAGGAATTGAAAAACTCGGTTTGGCCGATCTCCCCTCCCGGGGTGAGAACTACCAGCTGACCTTGGGCACCGGCGAGGAGATCTCCGGAAAGGTCTGGTACCGGACCAACCACCAGGTGGGACTGACGGTCCACAGCTATGCCGACCATGGTGACGGACTCCTTGTGGTGGCGGACCAGCTTGCCATCGAAGACGTCAGGCCCGACGGCGGGTCCCTGGTGATCGCTTCCACGTACGGCCTGGGTGCCGCCAGGCTTGATGCAGTCCGCACCTCCTGGGATTCGTGGCGGGCTGAGAACTACCCCACATCGGAACCCGTGAGCTGAGCGGCCTGCGCGATTGCTGGCACACTGGTACGGTGCCAGCCAACCCTGCTTCCGGTCCTTCCCCTTCCGCCGCCCCGGCAGACCCCGGCTTCGACCCCGCGTTTCCTGATGAAGCGGCGCGGGGCGCGTCGGCCCGGCAGTCCGAGTTCGGGTTCCGGGTTGGCACCCGCCTTGCCGAAACCTGTCCGCCGTCCGCTGCCCAGGTAGCTTCGAACGGGGGTCAGTTCCTGGGACGCACCGGCACCATCACCACACCCCACGGGGAGATACAGACCCCGGCGTTCATCGCCGTCGGGACCAAAGCCACGGTTAAGGCTGTGCTCCCCGAGTCCATGGCGGACCTCGGGGCCCAGGCGCTGCTGGCCAACGCCTACCACCTCTACCTGCAGCCGGGAGCGGACATTCTGGACGAGGCAGGCGGCCTTGGTGCGTTCATGAACTGGCCCGGGCCCACGTTCACGGACTCGGGCGGGTTCCAGGTCATGAGCCTCGGCTCGGGTTTCAAGAAGGTCATCGACATGAAATCTGTGGACGCGTCCGGACCTGACGATGCCGTTGCCCCCGGCAAGGAGCGCCTTGCCCACATTGACGACGACGGGGTCTGGTTCAAATCGCACCTGAACGGGGACCGGCACCGTTTCTCCCCCGAAATCTCGATGCAGGTGCAGCACAAGATCGGCGCGGACATCATGTTCGCCTTCGACGAGCTCACTACCTTGCAGAACTCGCGCGGCTACCAGGAAGAGTCACTGGAGCGCACCCGGCTGTGGGCACTGCGCTGCATTGCGGAGCACTTCCGGCTCACGTCGTCCCGGGCGGGGAAACCGTACCAGGCCCTGTTCGGCGTGATTCAGGGCGCCCAGTATGAGGACCTCCGCCGGAAGGCGTGCCGTGACCTGGGCGCCATGCCGTTCGACGGGTTCGGCATCGGCGGGGCCTTGGAGAAGGAGAACCTGGGAACGATTGTGCGCTGGTGCAACGAGGAACTGCCGGAGGACAAGCCGCGCCACCTGCTGGGCATCTCGGAGCCGGACGATATTTTTACTGCAATTGAGAATGGGGCCGACACGTTCGACTGCGTCTCCCCCACCCGGGTGGCCCGGAACTCGGCGTTCTACACACCCCAGGGCCGGTTCAACCTGTCCGGGGCAAAATACAAGCGTGACTTCGGTCCCCTCCAGGACGGTTGCGACTGCTACACCTGCACGCATTACTCACGGGCGTACATCCACCACCTGTTCAAGGGCAAGGAAATGCTGTCCGCCACCCTGATCTCGATCCACAACGAGCGGTTCGTGGTGAAAATGGTGGACGACGCCCGCCTGGCCATCGAATCCGGCACCTTCTTCGACTTCAAGGCCGAGACGCTGGGGCAGTACTACTCCTGAGCGCCTTGGCGGCTCCCTCCGCCCGCCGCCGTCGCCGCCGAAACTGCTGGAGCGGCCGGACCGGCGCCGTTTCGACGGTTCCCTGCGCCCTCGACGTTCCGCATCACCGCTTGTGCGGGGAACCGTCGAAACGGGCTTGTCCACATAGCCTCGTCCGGCGTTGAGCGTCGAAGTCAGCCCCGCCATCGTGGAAGCATGACCGATTTTGCTGCGCTTCCTCCTTCGACAAATCTTTGGCGGACAGACGAACTCCTCGAACTGGGCCTGAATTCGCGGGCCGTCTCGGCACTGGTCCGGCAAGGAATTCTGGTCCGGGTGCGGCGGGGTTGCTACGCACGCGGCGCCTGGTGGGCGGGGTTACAAGCCGCCGGGCGCCGTCGTCAGTTCATCCATGCGCACGCGCATGGAACCAGAACGACGTCGGCAGGCGGCTTCGTCTACAGCCACACCTCGGGTGCGAGCTTGCGGCGGCTTCACCTGTGGGACGTCAATGACCTGGTGCACGTCACCCAATCGGGCCGCCCGTCCAGCATCTCGCACGGACGCGGCGTAGTTGCACACACAAGGAGTCTTGTCAGCCGGGACGTTTCGTTTGTGGAAGGCCTGCCGTGTACGTCGTTGGAGCGCACGGTGGTGGACTGCTGCCTTATGTTCAATCTGCGGCAGTCTGTAATCCTGGTAGATCACGCTGCCAGGCTTGGCGCTGACCTCTCCCTCCTGAGGAGTCATTGCGCCGCGCTGGCCGGCCGCAACGGAGTCGTGGCGCTGCGCCGGGCCCTCGAACAGGCGGACCCGCGTTCCGAGTCAGCCGGCGAGAGCCTTACCCGGGAACTGATCCACAGGCTGAGGATCCCGGCGCCGGATCTGCAGTACGAAGTCCACACCCACCTCGGACGGCACCGGCTGGACTTCGCCTGGCCGGACCGGAAGGTTGCCCTTGAGTTCGACGGCAAGTCCAAGTACTTCGACTATCGGCCCACCAATGATGTTTTATTCGACGAACGCCGGCGCGAGAAGGCGCTGATGGAGGATGGCTGGACCTTTCTCCGCGTCGAGTGGAAGGACCTGTTCAACGAAGCGGAGTTCAAGTACCGCGTGCTCCGGGCGCTGGCCCAGGGCTCCGCGCGGTGAGCACCGGGCTGAAGGCGCGGCCGTTTCGACGGTTCCCTGCACGTAAGACGATCCCGGACGTCGAATGTGCGGGGAACCGTCGAATCGGGCAGGGGAGGTGGGCTGGCGCGGAAGGTCAGGCCGCAGGCTCGGGAACAGCGCCGTAGCTCGGCTCCCGCTTCTTGATCCACCCGATGACCAGCGACGTGACAGGCACCAAGATGAACTCGACGAGGGTTTTGTAGACAAAGCCCACCACAACGTAGTTGACGAAAGTCGTGAAGTCGGTGATGCCGATGACGGATGCGGCGATGCTGCAGAAAATCAGGGTGTCCACGAACTCGCCGGCCCCTGACGAACCCATCAGCCGTGCCCAGAGGGAATTCTCCCCGGAACGCGCCTTCATCCGCACCAGAATCCACGAGTTGATGGTCTGCCCCGCGAGGAACGCCAGCAGCGACGCCAGCACAATCTGCGGTACGGGGCTTAGGGCGCCTTCCAGGGCGGCCTGCTTGGATGATCCGAACTCGTCGTCGAAGCCAGGCAGGGCGATGATCACCCAGTAGCTGAGCGACGCAAAGACGGACAACGCGAATGTGGTGAAGATAGCCTTGCGGGCCACCTTGAAGCCATAGACCTCGCTGATCACGTCGCCCAGGATGTAGGCCAGCGGGAAAAGGAAGAAACCCCCGTCGGTGATGATAGGGCCGATCGCCACGCCCTTGGACGCGCCAATGTTGGACAGAATCAACACCACCGCCATGAACGCCAGCATGATTCCGAAGTACGGTGAACCAATGGAGGCAAATTTGGCGCCGCGGCCGGACGGCGTTGTTTGCGGCAGGGCGTTTTGGCCGGGTGCTGAAGGCATGGGGAGTCCGTTTCGTAGTGGTTCGCTCGGGGCCCGGTATAACGGGGCTGCCGGCTGTATTAGCACTGTCCGCCCAATTGTCCCACTGAACGGGGTCCCTTTCGGCGCGCTGTTCAGGCACACAAGGCGGGCGGCCGACGCCGGATGGCAGGATAGAGCCATGACTTCTGTCCCCACCGACGTCCAGTCCCCCGCTGCCGCTCCCGCCGTCGTCCTGACGATCGCAGGTTCCGAAGCCACCGGCGGGGCCGGCGCCCAGGCCGACCTGAAGACCTTCCAGGAGCTCTGCGTCTTTGGCATCGCGAACCTGACCTGCATCGTGTCCTTCAACCCCGAGGACAGCTGGAACCACCGCTTCGTGCCGGTTGACCAGCAGGTGATCGCCGACCAACTGGAGGCGACGACGGCGGCGTACGGCCCGTCGTCGGGCGCCCCGTCCGTGCTCGACACGGTGAAGATCGGCATGCTGGGCAGCCCCGCGACCATCAGCACGGTGGCAGGCGCGCTGGAGGCCGGGCAGTTCCGCAACGTGGTCCTGGACCCCGTACTCATCTGCAAGGGCCAGGAGCCCGGGCACGCACTGGACACGGACCAGGCACTGAAGGCGCAGATCCTCCCCCTGGCAACGTTTGTCACGCCCAACCACTTCGAAGCCGAATCCCTGTCCGGGCTGCAGATCACGGACGTGGAGTCCCTGAAAGCCGCGGCCATCCGCATCCATGAACTCAGCGGCGCGGTGGTACTGGCCAAGGGCGGGGTGCGGCTGGCCGGCCCGGACGCCGTCGACGTCTACTACGACGGCAGGACCCTTGAAGTGCTCAGCGAACCGAAAGTGGGCGAGGTGGCGGTGTCCGGCGCCGGCTGCTCGCTGGCGGCAGCGGTGACGGCGGAACTGGCCAAGGGGGCCACGCCGCTGGAAGCAGCCCGGGCGGCCAAGGCCTTTGTGACCGCCGGGATCCGCAACCGGGTTGCCTCCGGAGCTCCCTTCGACGCCCTCTGGCAGGGCGGCACGCGCTAGCTACCCCGGGCCTTCACACGGCTCGCGGGGTCGGCTTACAGAGACCTTCGCCCCAGCACGCTCTCTCACTTGATGCAGGAAAAACCCGCATGCTCTCTCACTTTCGTAAGAAAAGTGATAGAGCATGCGGGTTTTTGCTGCAGGATCTGAGAGAGCGTCCTGATGGGGTGAGGGTTCGACGGCGGGTGGGCACCCGCCGTCGAACTTCCTTTGTTTCTGGCCCCGGACGTCAGACGCCCAGCAGGTCCTTGTCCTTGTCGCCGTCCTTGCGGGCCTGCACCCAGGCGTGGCCCTGCTCGTGGTCCAGGTGGGTTGCCTTCTTGTTCTTCAGCGCGAAGATGTACACCAGCAGCGAGATGGCAATGGCCACAGTGACATAGGTGAAGAACAAGTCCACGCGCTCTGCCTTCTGGAAGGCGGCTCCGATGAGCGGAACCGTCCCGCCGAACAGTGAGTTGGCGATCGCGTAACCCAGGCCGACGCCGAGGGCACGGATGGAGGCGGGGAACAGTTCAGCCTTCACAAGAGCGTTAATGGAGGTGTACCCGCCCACAATCAGCAGGCCGCCCAGCATCAGCAGGAACGCGGTGAACGGATCCTTGGTGTTGGACAGCGTGGAGAGCAGCGGCCAGGTGAACAGCACCCCGGTGATACCGAACCAGAGGAGCAGCGGCTTGCGGCCCACCTTGTCCGACACCATGCCGTAAACCGGCTGCAGGAGCATAAAGATGAACAGCGCCCAGAAGTTGATCACGGAGGTGTCGGTCTTGGCGATGCCCGAGGTATCGTTCATGAACTTCAGGATGAAGTTGGTGTAGGTGTAAAACGCCACCGTGCCGCCGAGCGTGACGCCGACGCAGATCAGCAGCGGCTTCCAGTACTGCGTGAACAGCAGCTTCATGGTGCCGGGCTGGGCAACTCCTGCTGCGGCCGGCGTCTTTGCGGCCTGTACCTGCTCTGCCGAAACGGTTTCCTCCATGGATCGCCGCAGCCAGAGAACCACAAGCGCTGCGACGCCGCCCAGTGCGAAGGGAATCCGCCATCCCCACTCCGTGAGGTCCTCCTTGGGCATGACGTTCTGCAGGATCACCAGGACCAGCAGGGCCAGCATCTGGCCACCAATCAGGGTGACGTACTGGAAGCTGGAGAAGAAGCCGCGGCGCCTGGACGTTGCGGCCTCGGACATGTAGGTGGCGCTGGTGCCGTACTCGCCGCCCACCGAGAAGCCCTGGATCAGGCGGATCAGGATGAGCAGGACCAGCGCCCAGACACCCACCTGCTGGGTGGTGGGCAGGATCGCGATGGCGAAGGAACCGGCGGACATCAGGGTGACGCTCAGCGTCAGTGCCGCCTTGCGTCCCTTGCGGTCGGCGTAACGGCCGAAGAACCAGGCGCCGATCGGCCGCATCAGGAACGACGTGGAGAAGACCGCCATCGCCTCCAGCCCGGCCTGGAGGTCATCCTTGGAGTTGAAAAAGTGGGACTGGAAATAGGCGGCAAAGACCGTATAGACGTACAGGTCATACCACTCGACGAGGTTGCCGGCCGACCCCTTGAGGATGTTGCTCACTGCCCGGCGCGTCTGGGCGGCCTCGCCCGCTGCTGCTGTCTGCTGGGTGCTCATCGCTGTACCTTCCTTGGCTGCGCGGCCCCCGCTGTCCGCTGCGGCCTGGCTTTGTTGCTGTCCATGGCAGCATTGCTCATGGTTCCTCCTCGACGTTGTGCGTCCCCTGTAAGGCCTGAGGACCCCACCAAAGCTATTCGTGAGCTAACGCACAGCCCAAGCGGAAGCGGATTTCCTAACACTTCCTTAGGTTTTTCCCCGCGGATGTTCCACGCGGGGGAAGGCAGGGCAGGACTGGAAACCAGCGGAAGGGGTAACCTCCAAAGGCAGGCAGGGGAATCAGGAAGCAGCTGAAAAGGAACAGGAACTGGCAATGGACGTGCTTATCGTCGAGGACGACGACGCCATGGCGTCCGCCCTTGATGCTGCGGTGGTCTCGGCCGGGCATACCTCCAGCAGGGTTTCCCGGGGTGCAGACGCCCTCCTCGAGCACAGGCGGTTCGAGGTTATCCTGCTGGACCTGGGGCTTCCGGACATGGACGGCCTGGACGTACTCCGAAAGCTCCGCCAGGTCACCCCTGTGCCCATCCTGATTCTTACCGCCCGCGACGACGAACGCAGCGTGGTGCTGGGACTGCGCTCGGGTGCTGACGACTACCTCGTCAAGCCGGTAAAGCTGGTGGAACTCCTCGCACGCATTGAGGCCGTCACCAGGCGAACGGGCCGCGCCAGGGACAACAGGCAGCAGCGGATCGTACTGGGAGAACTCGAAGTGGACCTCGAGCGCCGGGTGGCCCTTCTCGGCCAGCAGCCCCTTCCCCTGACCGCCACGGAATTCGACCTGCTTGCGCTCCTGGCTCGCCATGCGGGCTCAGTGGTCACCCGGGAGCAGATCCTGGACGCTCTGTGGGGCGACGCCTTCCTGGCCTCCTCGCGGTCACTTGACGTGCACCTGACCGGCCTTAGGTCCAAGCTGCAGCTGCCGGGCTTTATCATCAATGTCCGAGGCGTTGGCTACCGCATCGAGGCGGCTCCTGCGTGAGGGTCCGTGTCCTCGGGGTCCTGAGCATCCTGGCCGTCCTCCTGGTGCTGATCGGTTCCAACGCTATCCTCGCCTCTGCCAGCAGGGAGCTCACCCAGGAACTCCAGATCAACAGGGCGGCTGCCCTCAACCGGCTTGCGCAGGTTGCGTTCGACGCCGGAACTGACGGCGGTGATTCCGTCCAGCTTCAGGCCGAGATGAACAGGTATTCAGAGCTCTACGGTGAAGGCGTCCTGATCCGCCTCCAGCAGGGCACCCTGCGCTCCGGCGGGCTGAGTGAGAACAGGCCCGACGTACAGGACGCGATTGCCCGGGCGAATTTGAACCTCAGCGACACTACCCTGGCGCCGATCGAACCGTTCGGGACCGGATCCGAGGTCATTTCCCGCTCCTTCGGCAGCGCCAGCCAAGTGCTCGGCGCAGCCGTTTTGGAGGTCAACCGGGACGCTGCCCGGCAGAAACTGCGGGAACGGTGGCTCGCCGTCGGACTGGCAGCATCCGCGCTCACGGGCATGCTCCTATTCGGAGCTGCCAGGGTGACCCGGTGGGTGCTGCGCCCGGTCCACCGTCTTAACGCCGCCGTCGCCGAACTTGAAACCACCGGGCGCAGCCGCCAACTGCCCGCGGAAGGGCCGCCGGAATTGAGGGAACTGAGCCGCTCGTTCACCGCGATGGCACAGAGCGTCAGCGACAGCATTGAATCCCAGCGCCAGCTCATTGCTGACACCTCACACGAACTGCGCAACCCGGTGGGCGCCCTGCGGCTGCGGATCGACCTGCTGCAGCTGGAATTGAAGACCGCCCGCGCCCAGGCTGCGGCGGCCGCCGTTGTGACCGAACTGGAGCGCGTTGAACATCTCCTCGACGGAGTGCTCCGGCTGGCCGCGGCGGAGCACCGGGCTTTTGTGGACGCAGCCGCCATCCCGCTCAGCAGGCTTCCGCAGGGCGGCCACGGACCTATTGACCCCTTCGCCTTCGTCCAGGAAGAAGTTGAACGGGCAGGGCCCTCCGCCCAGCACGCCGGGTCCTCCATCCTCCTGGACGGTCCACCCACGCAGACCCCACTCATCTCATGCAACGCGGACCACCTTGCTCAGATAGTGGGAGAACTGCTGAACAACGCCATCAAGTACGCGGGCCGGGCCCGCATTTCCGTTGCGGTACGGGTCTGCGGTGCCACCGTGATCATTGAGGTGTCCGACGACGGGCCAGGGCTTTCGCCCGAAGAGCGCACTACTGCCACCCACAGGTTTTGGCGCTCACCCCGGCACCGGGACATCAGCGGCAACGGCCTGGGCATGACGATCGTGGAGAAGCTTGTGGCCGCCAACGGGGGGCGCCTGCTGCTTCGCGAGGCACAGCCCCACGGCTTGGCCGCTGCCCTGGAGTTCCCGGCCGCTCCTGCAGGCGGCGCCCCGGCAGCCGTAAGGTCGCCCAATGATTGATCCCTGTTCGCGCCGATTGTCGAGGCGCACCGCCCTCAAAGCTGGTGTTGCCGCCGGTTTCGCAAGCGTGCTGCTGCCCGCGCTGGGCGCCTGCACTGCGGAAGACCGGACGGAATTTGTCACCGTCGCAGGGGGTGAACCGGGCGGTTTCTACCTTGAGTTCGCTACCCTCCTTGCTGCCTCCCTGGAGCGCAATGGCGTGGCGCGGCAGGCTGCAGCACTGACCACCGGCGGCAGCCTGGACAATCTCGAACAGCTCCTGGCCGGGAAGGCGACATTCGCCGTCGCCCTCGCTGATGCCGCAGCCCAGGCGGAAGGGCGCAGAACCGTGCCCGGTCCCGGAATCACAGCGCTTGGACGGGTTTACGAGAACTACGTCCACTGCGCGGTCCGCAAGGCCAGCGGAATCCGCACGATCTTCGAGCTCGCCGGCAGGACAGTTGCCGTGGGCGAACCCGGTTCCGGAACATCCCTGACCACTCCACGCCTGATTGACGCTGCGGGGCTGAGCTCGGCATATTCCGGTGCAGGTCCTGCCAGCACCGCCGGACAGGCTGTCACGGTTTTGAACCTCGGTCTTAACGACGGGCTGACTTCACTCCGGGAGGGAAGAGTGGACGCTTTGTTCTGGTCTGGCGGCGTTCCCACCGCGGCCATCGCTGCTGCCCATCATGACGTCGGGTTCAACTTCCTGGACCTCTCTGCGCTGCTCCCGGCGCTCCGGGCCACGCACGGCGCTTTTTATGACCGGGTGCTGATCCCCGACGGAGCCTACGAAGGACTTCCTGCCGTCTGGACCGTAGGCGTGACGAACCTGCTGCTGTGCCGGAGCGACCTGGGTGAGGAGCCGGTGAAACGTACCGTCAAGCTTTTGGTCAACCAGGCCGCGGAATTGATCCCCCGCTCCAGCCTTGGCATCCAGTTCCTCAGCCCGGAAACCCTCATCAACACGGCCGGCATTCCGCTGCACCCGGCGGCGGCGGAGGCATACCGCGTGCTGCACGGGTGAGGGACGCTCTCTCACTTGATGCAGTGATTAGGCAGATCCTCTCTCACTTTTGTATGAAAAGTGAGAGAGGATCCAGGCTTTTGCTGCAGGACCTGAGAGAGCGCCGGGTCAGCTGCCGGAGTGGGCCTGCAGGAAGCTGTATACCTCGGTCTCGTCCACGCCGGGGAACGCTCCCGGCGGCATTGCGGCCAGGAGGTGCGAGTGGGCGCGGGCGGACGGCCAGGCGTTACCGGCCCATTCCGCTGTGAGGGACTCGGGTGGCCGCTTGCAGCAGGCGGGATCCGGGCAATTGGAAGTAGCCCGCGCCGTCGTCTCCCGCCCGCGGAACCACTTCACGTGCTGGTACGGCACCCCGATGCTCAGTGAAAACTCCCCTGTGGCCGAGCGTTCGGTGCGGGCGGTGCACCAGTATGTGCCGGCAGGCGTATCGGTGTATTGGCTGTAGGCGCTGAACTTGTCCGGCACATTAAACACGGCCCGCGAGGTCCACGCCTTGCACGACGGCTGCCCCTCGATGGCACCGGTGTGGTCCTGGGGGAAGTCCACTCCGTCATTCTCGTACGCCTTGTAGATGATGCCGCTCTGGTGCGTTTTTTGGAAATGAGTGGTGATGCCCAGGTGCTTTGTCGCGAGATTGGTGAAGCGGTGGGCCGCGGTCTCGTAGGAAACAGCAAACGCATCCCGGATATCTTCCACCGCGATCTCCTTGGCCGCCTTGGCCTTTTGTAAAAATTCCACGGTTGCCTGCTCTGGCAGGAGCAGCGCAGCAGCGAAATAGTTGGTGGCCACCCGCTGTGCCAGGAAATCACCGTAGCTTCGGGGCGTTTCGTGGCCCAACACGTAGTGCCCCAGGGCCTGCAGCAGCACGGACCGGGGATCGTGGTCCTGCCGCTGGCTTTGCGTGAGGTAAATTCTTCGGTTCTTCAAATCCGTTACCGAACGGGTGGAATGCGGCAAGTCGCCCACATGGTGAAGGGCGAAACCGAGGTGCGCGGCGATGTCCGCTATGACGTGTTGGCTCAGTGGTCCCGCGGTGTACCCCACCTCCTTCAAAACTTTCTGCGCCTCCAGCTCGTACTCCGGGAAATAGTTTCCCCGCTCGCGCATCATGGCCCGCAGTTCACCGTTTGCACGGCGGGCTTCTTCCGGCGTTGCCACCTGCTCATTCATCTTTCGCTCTAGCTCATGAAGCAGCCCTATCTGGGCCTCGAGGACGTCCAGGGGAAGACGCGAACTGATGCGGATTTTGGGCAGGTTCAGGGACTCATACAGGGGTCCGCGCTGGTACCGTTCCAGCTCGATTTCCAAGGCCGCGCGGCGGCTGGGCGGTTCGGCTCCAAGCAGCTGGTCAATGCCGACGTTGAGGGCTGCGGCCAGGTGCTGCAGCAGCCCGAGTTTCGGTTCCCGCTTGCCGTTCTCGATCAAACTCAGCTGGCTGGGGGCAGTCCCGACTGCGGCACTCAGGTCATCGAGCGTGAGACCTGCCTGCTTGCGCAGGTGGCGTACCCGGCGGCCCAGCGATATCACGTCCAGTCCCGGGGCGGCGGTGGGCGGCTGGGAAACGTCCCTGTTCCAGCTTGAAGGCGACATTTCTGCAGGATACGCGAAGAACGGCATTTCTTTCCACCCTTTTTCTCTGGAAAGGGAGTTGGAAGTGCTGAAAAGTGGTTATTACGGAAAGAACGCCGCACCGGAAAGCCGGTGGCAAACTCAACGACGCCATTCCCACCTACCAATTCCGGAGCTCAATTAAGGAGATCAACGATGACTGCAGCATTTGAGCCCACCTCGCAGACGCCCGAACAGCTGGCCACCGCCCTGGAGCTCGAGTGGGCCGCCAACCCCCGCTGGGAAGGTGTGACCCGAGACTACTCAGCCTCCGACGTCGTCCGCCTCCGCGGTCGGGTCTCCGAAGAGCACACTCTGGCCCGCCGCGGCGCCGAGAAGCTCTGGAAGCAGCTCACCGAGGAGCACAAGACCGGCGGATACACCAACGCATTGGGCGCCCTGACCGGCAACCAGGCAGTCCAGCAGGTCAAGGCCGGCCTGCGCGCCATCTACCTCTCCGGCTGGCAGGTTGCCGCGGACGCCAACAACTCAGGACACACCTACCCGGACCAGTCCCTTTACCCCGCCAACTCCGTTCCCACGGTGGTCCGCCGGATCAACAACGCCCTGCTCCGCGCAGACCAGATCGAATTCGCCGAAGGTGTCCAGAGCGTGGAGGACTGGCTGGTCCCGATCGTCGCCGACGCTGAGGCGGGCTTCGGCGGTCCGCTGAACGCCTACGAGCTGATGAAGTCGATGATCCAGGCCGGCGCCTCCGGCGTTCACTGGGAAGACCAGCTCGCCTCCGAAAAGAAGTGCGGCCACCTCGGCGGGAAGGTCCTGATCCCCACCCAGCAGCACGTCCGGACCCTGAACGCCGCCCGCCTGGCCGCTGACGTCGCCGGAACCCCTACCGTCGTCATCGCACGCACCGACGCCGAAGCAGCCACCCTCATCACCTCCGACGTGGACGAACGCGATCGCGAGTTCATCACCGGCGAACGTACGGCTGAGGGCTTCTACAAGGTACGCAACGGCATCGAACCCTGCATCGAGCGCGCCAAAGCCTACGCACCCTACTCGGACCTGATCTGGATGGAAACCGGCACCCCGGACCTCGAGCTCGCCCGTAAGTTCGCCGAAGCCGTCAAGGCCGAGTTCCCGGACCAGATGCTCTCCTACAACTGCTCACCGTCGTTCAACTGGCGCAAGCACCTGGACGACGCCACCATCGCCAAGTTCCAGCGCGAACTCGGCGCCGTGGGCTTTACCTTCCAGTTCATTACCCTGGCCGGGTTCCACGCCCTGAACTACTCGATGTTCGACCTCGCCCACGGCTACGCCCGGAAAGGCATGAGCGCCTACGTCGAACTCCAGGAAAAGGAATTCTCCTCCGAATCCCGCGGCTACACCGCAACCAAGCACCAGCGCGAAGTCGGCACCGGCTACTTCGACACCATCTCCACCGCGCTCAACCCGAACGCATCCACCCTCGCCCTGGTCGGATCGACCGAAGAGGGCCAGTTCCACTAAAACTCAGCGTTCGACGGCGGGCCTTGCCTCCGGCGTTCGGACCGGCATCGCTCTGCCTGCTATTCCCCCGTCCCGGTTTCGACCTCGCTGAGCGAGGACGGACCGGGACGCGGGGCCCCTTTTACGCAGGCGGCCGCGACACCGGCTCCTCGGCCTCGTGCCTTAGTCGCCACCCTGCCGTCAACCGCCGTCGAACTTCCCTTTTCGTCTTTTAAGGAGACTGAAATGAACAGCTTTACTGACAGCTTCACCATCAATGGCATCACTTTGACCGCGCAGCCGATTTGCCGGCAGAACGAGGTGCTAACCCCCGACGCACTGGCATTCATTGCCAAGCTGCACCGGGCCACTGCTGGGCGGCGGCAGGAGCTGCTGCAGGCGCGGCGGACACGGCGGGCCGCGATCGCCGACGGCGCTGATCCGCGGTTCCTCCGGGAGACCGAGCACATCCGCAACGATCCGTCCTGGCGCGTCGCTCCCCCGGCTCCCGGCCTGGAGGACCGCCGCGTCGAAATCACCGGCCCGGTGGACCAGAAGATGACCATCAATGCCCTGAACTCCGGCGCCAAGATATGGCTGGCGGACATGGAGGACTCGTCCACCCCCACCTGGCGCAACGTGATCAAGGGCCAGCTGAACCTCACCGACGCCCTGGAACGCCGGATCGACTTCACCAGCCCGGAGGGCAAGGAATACAAACTCCGCCCCGCCGCAGATCTTCCCACCATCGTGGTGCGCCCCCGCGGCTGGCACCTGCCGGAAAAGCACATGCTGATCGACGGCGCCCCGATCGCGGGCGGAATCGTGGACTTCGGCCTGTACTTCTTCCACAACGCCCGCCGCCTGCTGGCCCAGGGCAAAGGCCCCTACTTCTACCTGCCCAAAATCGAAAACCACCTTGAAGCAAGGCTCTGGAACGACATCTTTATCCTCGCCCAGGACCTGCTCGGCATCTCACAGGGCACCATCCGCGCCACCGTGCTGATCGAAACCATCACCGCAGCCTTCGAAATGGAAGAAATCCTTTACGAACTTCGCGACCACGCCGCGGGCCTGAACGCGGGCCGCTGGGACTACATCTTCTCCATCATCAAGAACTTCCGCACCCGCGGCCCCCGCTTCGTCCTCCCCGACAGGGCACAGGTGACCATGACCGCACCCTTCATGCGTGCCTACACCGAACAACTCGTCCGGGCCTGCCACAAGCGCGGCGCCATGGCCATCGGCGGCATGGCCGCTGCCGTGCCCAACCGTAAGGACGAAGCAGCCAACACCAACGCTTTCGAAAAGGTCCGCGCCGACAAAACCCGCGAAGCCAACGACGGCTTCGACGGCTCCTGGGTAGCACACCCCGACCTCGTCCCGGTCTGCCGCGAAGTGTTCGACACCATCCTCGGCGACAAGCCCAACCAGCTGGACCGGCTCCGCGAGGACGTCACCCCCGACGACCGCGCCCTGATCAACATTTCCTCCCTGCATGGCACCATCACCGAGCAGGGCATCCGGAACAACATCGAAGTGGGCATCCGCTACATCGAGTCCTGGTTGCGCGGCAACGGCGCGGTAGCAATCCACAACCTCATGGAAGACGCCGCCACCGCTGAGATCTCCCGCTCCCAGCTCTGGCAGTGGATCTACGCCCGGGCCATCACGGACAAGGGCGAGATCATCACCCACCACTGGATCGAGGAACTTCTGGACGAGGAATTCGCCCGGCTGGAACGCTTTGACGGCGACCGCTTCGAAGACGCCCGCGACATCTTCGAAGAAGTCACCCTCGCCCGCGACTTCCCGTCCTTCCTCACGCTCCCCGCCTACGCCCGCTACCTCACGGAAGCCCGCGAACGGGCATCGGTCGAAGAACTGGCCTTAGCGTAACCAGACTTCCGTTCGCCGGGCCGGCACGCCCTTCCGCAACAGGCACCTCCGAAATCCGGAGGGCCGGCCCGGCGGCGGAACACCTTGGAACACCCCCTGGGCAGGTCCGCGATCCAGCGACGCTCTCTCACTTACTGCACGCAATCCAGCGATGCTCTCTCACTTTCCAAAAGAAAGTGAGAGAGCGTCGGCACATAAGCTGCTTCAAGTGAGAGAGCGTCCTTGTATTTCTTGCGTTAAGTGAGAGAGCGTCCCGGGCCGGGGGTGGGGTGAAAGCACGACGGCGGCGTTAAGGCATCCCCGCTTACCGCCCCTTGGGTACGCGCCGGACGGAGAGGGTGGCGGCGAGGAAAAACGTCAGCACCGACGCCAGGATAAGCAACAGGGCAGGAGTCCAGGAGCCTGAGATGTCGTGCACATAACCCACCAGTGGAGGTGCCACGGCGCCGAAGCAATACCCCAGCCCTTGGACGGTGGCAGACATCCGGCCGGCGGCACCCTGGTCCCGGGCCAGCTTGATGATGGCGATGAAGATCAGGGTGATCCCGCCGCCCTGGGCAACACCACCAAAAATGGACCACAGCCACCACAGTTCAGGGGCCAGCAGGAGCCCGGCGGGCACTGTTGTCCATAGCAGGCCCACGGTGACGGCCGTCGTCGTCGTACTGAAGTATTTGGCGGCGAACGGCACGCCGAGGCCGCCTGCAATGGCGAACACCTGGAAAAGTGAGGATCCCGCTCCGGCCCCGGCAGCGGACATGCCGAGTTCGTCATTGAGGTAGCTGGGCAGCCAGGCGGTGACCGCGTAGTAGGAGAAGGCCTGTCCGGCGAACGCCGCCGTCAGCCCGGCAGTGGTCCATCCCGAGCCCGCAACCGCTGCAGCCCGCGGCCCGTCCGGGGCAACAGCAGCGGAGGGCACAAAAGCCGCGCGAAGCCCCACGGCAAGGGCCCAGCAAACGATGGCAGCAATGGCGAAGACACCAACCGACGCGAGCGCCAATTGCCAGCCCGCCAGTTCTTCCAGCGGTGCTGTGACCATCGAGGTCAGGAAGGAACCGGCGTTGAGCGCGGCCGTGTAGACGCCCATGGCAGTTCCCTGCCGCAGCGGCGGAAAGTCACGGCGAATGATGAGGGGCGCGGCGATATTGCCAATGGTGATGGCCAGGCCAATCACTACCGTCCCCGCCAGCACCAGCACCGGGCCACCCGAGGAACGGATAATCACACCCGCCAGCACACCCAGGATGGTGAGGGTCACAGCAAACTCTGCGCCGTACCCCCGGGCCACGAGTGAGGCCAGCGGCGCCGCGAGCGCAAAGCACAGCACCGGAATACTGGTGAGCAGGCCGAGGACCACCGGGGTAAAGCCCAGGTCGGCCTGCATCACGTCCACCACCGGGGCGACGGCCACAAAGGGGCCGCGAAGGTTCAGCGCCAGCAGCCCGATGCAGGCCAGCAGGATCCAGGTACGGGGAACCCGGGCAAAAATGCGGCCGCTCACCTGCGGGGCTTGGGACTTGAGACTTTTTTCATCACCCTCATTGCTATCACGGCGGCACGGCAGGTCCCGGTGGCGGCGGGCCCGTCCTGCCTTACGATGAACATCTCTGCCGCACTTCCGGGACGAAGGACACACCATGCAGCACCGGCTTGCCATCCTTGATGACTACCAGGACGTCGCGCACGGCTTTGCGGATTGGTCCTCCCTGGAAACCGCGGGCGTCACAGTGACCACATACCGGGAGCCGTTCCCGTCACAGGACGCGCTGGTGTCCGCCCTGGCAGGGGTAACCATCATCATTGCCATGCGGGAGCGGACCGCCTTCCCCCGGGAAGTGCTTGAAAAACTCCCCGCGCTCCAGCTCCTGGTCACTACCGGGATGGCAAACGCGTCCATCGATGTGGAGGCAGCAGGTGAGCTGGGAAAGACGGTGTGCGGCACTCCCGGTTCTCCCACCGCCGCTCCGGAACTTACCTGGGCGCTGCTCCTTGCTCTGGCACGCAACATTTCCGCCGAGGATGCTTCTGTCCGTGCAGGAGCCTGGCAGAACACCGTGGGCTTCGAGCTCGCCGGCAAGACACTGGGCGTGGTGGGCCTCGGCAAGATCGGCCGCAGGGTTGCCGGCTACGGGCAGGCCTTCGGCATGGATGTCCTGGCGTGGAGCCAGAACCTGACGGACGAGGCCGCTGCCGAGGCAGGGGTGCGGAAGGTGTCCAAAGAGGAACTTTTCCGCAATTCCGACGTCGCCACGCTCCACCTGCGCCTGTCTCGCCGTTCGGAGGGGACAGTGGGCGAACCGGAGCTGCGGCTGCTGGGACCGGACGGCGTGCTGGTGAACACTGCACGTGGACCTCTGGTTGACCAGGACGCCCTGGTGCGGGCCTTGTCCGACGGATGGATTGCCGGCGCCGCACTGGATGTCTTCGACCACGAACCCCTGCGCGCGGGCCACCCGCTCCTCAGCGCACCCAACACGGTGTTGTCCCCGCACCTCGGCTACGTCACGCGGGAAAGCTACCGGCAGTTCTACGGCGGGGCGCTGGAAGACGTCAAGGCCTGGTTGGCAGGCTCACCCGTGCGCGTCATTTCCGCCTGAAGCTCTCCTGGATAAAACGCGGGCTGAGCTTTGGTCCGGCTACGCGGTTGCCTGCAGCGCTGCCTCGATGGCAGCCGGCGACAACACATGCTGGGTCACCATCCGGCTGGCGCCCAGGATGGCCGCCCGGTCCCCGGCCCGGGACAGTGCGATCCGGAGGTGGGCTGTGGCAAGGGGCAGCGAGCGCCGGTACACGACTTCACGCACGCCTGCCATCAGGTGCTCCCCCGCCTGGCCCAGGCTGCCGCCGAGCACAACAACAGATGGATTAAGCAGGTTGATCGCGGTGGCCAGGACGTCGCCTACGTCCCGGCCCGCCTGGCGCAGCACCTGGATGGCCTGCAGGTTTCCCTGCGCCACAAGCCGCAGCACATCTCTGCCCCTGGCTGCAGGCACCCCCTGACTGACCAGCGCGGCCGTCAGTGCCGGACCGGATGCCAAGGCTTCCAGGCAGCCGTAGTTGCCGCAGCGGCACAGGACGTCGTCGCCGCGCGGAACCCGCACGTGGCCCAGGTCGCCGGCGGTACCGTTGGCACCGCGCTGCAGGGTTCCGCTGCTGATAATCCCGGAGCCGATTCCGGTGGCCACCTTGATGAACAGGAAGTTCTCCTCCCCCGGCCAGTGGGCGGCCTGCTCCCCCAGTGCCATGATGTTCACATCGTTGTCCACCAGCACGGGAACCGGCAGCAAGCGCTGAACGTAAGAGACGACGTCGAACCCGTCCCAGCCCGGCATAATGGGTGGCTTAACCGGCCGTCCGGTGGCGTGCTCCACCGGCCCCGGAAGACCGACCCCGACGCCCGCCAGGTCCGCCGGCCCGCGTCCGGCCACGGCGAGGAGCGACTCCCCCTCCTGAATTACCCTGCCCAGCACAGCCTCCGGCCCGTCCCCAACGTCCTGCGCCAGCCGCTGTTCGGCGAGGACCTGGCCCTTGAGGTCAGTGACGGCGACCATCGCGTGCGTGGCTCCGACATCCACGGCCAGCACCACGCGCACCGCCGGATTGAACGCAAAGCGCGACGGCGGCCTGCCGCCGCTCGAGTTGGCCTCACCAGCGGGGCCTACCAGGCCTGCGGCGAGGAGGGCATCGATGCGCGACGCCACGGTGGACCTGGCCAGGCCAGTGGTGAGCGCCAGCTCAGCCCGGGTGCGTGCCTGGCCGTCCCGCAGGAGTTGGAACAGCACTCCTGCCCCGCCCTGGATTACCGCAGGCTCAGGAGTCGTGGCGCTGCTGCCTGCTGTCTTGGTCATAGAACATGGATAGCACGGCCGCTTCTGCATGTCACCCGGTCAACTTTTGCTTGACGTAAATCAAAAGCGGTTCTAGCTTTGCACTAGACCAAACAGCTGTGAACCAGGCCACGAAACCTTCGCACGGATCCGCCTTAACCAACACAGGAGACCACATGTCATACTCCCTTCAGCTCTATACGCTGCGGCAGGCGATCGAGGAAGATCTGCCTGGAACCATCAAAAAAGTGGCCGATATTGGCTTCACCCAGGTGGAGCCGTACAACTTCGTGGCCACTGCGAAAGAACTTGGGGCGGCACTTCGGGCGAACGGCCTTACCGCGCCTTCAGGCCACGCCCCCCTGCTGAGCCAGGACCAGGACCAGATCTTTGCAGCCGCCAGGGAACTGGGTATCACTACCGTCATCGAACCGTTCATCCCGGCCGACCGCTGGCAGTCCGCAGACGACGTGCAGGCTACGGCTGCCAAACTGAACGAAGCCGCCCGGAAGGGCGCCGGATACGGAATACGGGTGGGGTATCACAACCATCAATGGGAGCTGGAGTCCACCATCGAGGGCCGTACGGCCCTGGAGTACTTCGCGGACCTGCTGGACCCGGAACTGGTCCTGGAGGTGGACACCTACTGGGTGGCCGTCGGCGGCCAGGACCCGGTGGACATCCTCACCAGGCTCGGCGCTCGGGTGAAGTTCATCCACATCAAAGACGGGCCCCTGACCACCGACACCAAGGCCCAGCAGCCCGCAGGCCAGGGCAAAGTCCCCGTGGTGGATGTCATCGCGGCCGCGAAGTCCCTTGAGGTGGGCGTGGTTGAGTTTGACGATTACGCCGGCGATATTTTCGAGGGCATCAATGAGAGCCTTTCGTTCCTGCTGGCATCAGGCGATGGGATCAAAGCGTGAGCCCCATCGAATCTGTAAGGTCCTCCGGCCGGGGTCCCGTGGGCGTAGGTGTCATCGGCGCCGGCAACATCAGCAAACAGTACCTGGACAACCTCACCACTTTTCCTGACCTTAAGGTCCACGTCATCGCGGACCTGTTCGAGGAAGCGGCGGAAGCCCGCGCCAGGGAGTACGGCATCCCGGAGTGGGGCGGCGTTGAGAAGGCGCTTGGCCATCCCGACGTCGAAATCATCGTCAACCTCACCATTCCTGCCGCCCACGTCGAGGTTGCCACCGCCGCAGTCAACGCGGGCAAGCACGTGTGGACCGAGAAGCCCTTTTCCCTGGACCGGGACTCCGGCCTGGGCCTGCTCAAGACCGCTGACGCCGCCGGAATCCGCCTTGGCTGCGCCCCGGACACGTTCCTCGGCGCCGGGCTGCAGACTGCCCTTCGCCTGATCCAGCGCGGTGACATCGGCACGCCCCTCACCGCCCTGACCACCTTCCAAACCCCCGGCCCTGAATCCTGGCACCCCAGCCCGGAGTTCCTGTTCCAGCGCGGCGCCGGTCCCCTCTTCGACATGGGCCCTTACTACCTCACTACCCTGGTCCAGGCTTTCGGCTCCATCCGCAAGGTAGCCGCCGTGGGGTCCAAGGCCAAAGATGTCCGCGTCATCGGCTCCGGCCCCAAAGCCGGCGAAGAGTTCACCGTGGAAGTGCCCACCCACGTGTCCGCAATGGCCCAGTTCGAAAGCGGGGCGTCCTCGCACAGCGTGTTCTCCTTCGAGTCCCCGCGCCAGCGGATGGGCTTCGTGGAGATCACCGGCACCGAGGCCACCCTGTCCCTGCCTGATCCCAACTACTTCGACGGCGACATTAGGCTGTGGCGCGCAGGTGACGAGGAATGGACCACCATCCCGGCCACCGGACCGGCGAACGGCCGCGGCATGGGAGTTCTGGACATGGCCCGGTCCATCCGCGCCGGCGTCCCGCACCGCGCCACGGGAAACCTGGCGTACCACGTCCTGGACAGCATGGTCTCCATCTCGGAATCCATCGAATCCGGCACCTTCGTCAACGTCGAAAGCTCCGCGGCCGCGTCGGCTCCCCTCCCCGAGGACTGGGCCCCGGAAACACTGACTCTCGGCGGCACCGCGTGAACCCGGAACCGGGCGCCAAGGGTCCGCTGGGTGTGGCGATGATCGGCTACGCCTTCATGGGCAAGGCGCACTCCCACGCCTGGCGCAACGTGGCCAGCTTCTTTGACGTCCCCGCCTTCGAGCAGAAAATCCTGGTGGGCAGGGACACCGCCGCGGTCTCCGAAGCGGCCGCCAAGTACGGCTGGGGCGAAACGGCGACGGACTGGCGCAGCGTGCTGGACCGGGACGACATCCACATCATTGATATTTGCGCTCCGGGCTGGCTGCACGCCGAAATTGCCATTGCCGCCCTCGACGCCGGCAAGCACGTGCTGCTGGAAAAGCCGCTGGCCAATGCCCTGGCCGAGGCTGAAGCCATTACCGCAGCTGCGCAGGCTGCCCGGGCCAGGGGTGTGCAGTCGATGGTGGGCTTCAACTACCGCCGTGTTCCCGCCCTGGCCCTCGCCAAGGAGCTCATCAGTGACGGCAGGATTGGGGCGGTCCGGCAGGTGCGTGCCGCCTACCTCCAGGACTGGCTCGCTGACGAGTCCGCCCCGATGACCTGGCGGCTGACAAAGGACACCGCCGGCTCGGGGGCCCTGGGCGACATTGCCTCCCACGCCATTGACCAGGTCCTCTTCCTCCTCGGAGAGCCGGTCACCGGGGTCGCCGGCCGCCTGCAGACCTTCGTGGACCGGAGGCAAGGAGCCGGGGGGCTTGAAGAGGTAACGGTCGACGACGCCGCCTGGGCAACGCTGTCCCTCGCCTCCGGGGCGGTCGCCTCCGTGGAGGCCTCCCGGGTGGCCACCGGCCGGAAGAACTCGCTGCAACTCGAGGTCTATGGCGACAAAGGCGCCCTCATGTTCGACCTGGAGAACCTCAACGAACTGCAGTTCCTTGACGCCACGGCCCCCGCCCGGGAGCAGGGCTTCCGCCGGATCGTCGTGACGGAACCGGACCACCCCTACCTTGACGCCTGGTGGCCGCAGGGCCACATCATCGGCTGGGAACACACCTTCACCCACGAGATCCGCGACTTCCTGCTGGCGATCGACAGCGGAACCGAACCGTCGCCGTCGTTCGAGGACGGGCTGGCAGTCCAGCGCATCCTGGCCGCCGTGGAGGAGTCCGCCGCCTCGAAAAGTTCCACCATCCAACTGGCCCCTGCCACCGGGACTGCAACCGCGATTGAAGGAGCCTGACATGCCCCGCCCCTACACCTTGTTCACCGGCCAATGGGCAGACCTGCCCTTCGAAGAAGTCGCGCGCCTGGCCTCGGGCTGGGGTTACGACGGCCTGGAAATCGCCGTGTCCGGCGACCACCTGGACGCCTGGCGCTGGGACGAACCCGGCTACGTCGAGTCCAAGCTCGCCGTCCTGGAAAAGTACAACCTCAAGGTCTGGGCCATCTCCAACCACCTCAAAGGTCAGGCCGTCTGCGACGACCCCATCGACTTCCGCCACGAAGCGATTGTGGGAGCAAGAGTCTGGGGCGACGGGGACCCCGAAGGCGTCCGCCAACGCGCCGCCGAGGAAATGAAGCACACCGCCCGGCTCGCCAAGGCACTAGGGGTGGACACCGTCGTCGGGTTCACCGGCTCCTCCATCTGGCAGTACGTGGCCATGTTCCCGCCCGTCCCGGAAAAGGTCCTTGAGGCCGGCTACCAGGACTTCGCCGACCGCTGGAACCCCATCCTGGACGTCTTTGACGAGTGCGGCGTCCGCTTCGCCCACGAGGTCCACCCCTCGGAAATCGCCTACGACTACTGGACCACCGTCCGCACCCTCGAAGCCATCGGCCACCGCCCGGCGTTCGGACTGAACTGGGACCCGTCCCACATGATGTGGCAGGGCATTGACCCCGTATCCTTCATTTGGGACTTCAAGGACCGGATTTACCACGTGGACTGCAAGGACACCAAAATCCGACAGACCGGCCGGAACACCGTGTTGGGTTCCCACCTCGCCTGGGGCGACCCCCGCCGCGGCTGGGACTTCGTCTCCGCCGGCCGCGGCGACGTTCCCTGGGAAGCGTCCTTCCGTGCCCTGTCAGCGATTGGCTACGACGGGCCCATCTCGGTGGAGTGGGAAGACGCGGGAATGGACCGCCTCCACGGCGCCCCCGAAGCCCTCGCCGCCCTCAAGAAGTTCGACTTCCCGCCGTCGAGCACCGCCTTCGACGCGGCCTTCAAGCAGTAGGCACATAAAATCCCTGCATGACCTCTTCAATCCGGAAGGCAACAACGGACGACGCCGCCACGCTGGCTGCGCTGGCGGCCGTCACCTTTCCGCTCGCGTGCCCACCCTCGGCGTCGCCCGCGGATATCGCCGCGCACCTGGCCAGCACGCTCAGTGAGCACCATTTCCAGGGCTATCTGACGGACCCCGAGGTGACCATATTGGTGATCGAGGCCGGCGGCGGCCTGCAGGGCTACAGCCTGCTGGTGAACCGGCCGGCCGCAGACCCGGACGTCGCTTCCGCGCTGAAGGTCCTGCCGTCGGTGGAACTGAGCAAGTGCTACGTGCATCCGGAACATCACGGTCTCGGCGCCGCCGCGGAACTGATGCAGGCCAGCCTTCAGGCGGCTGTGGAAACCGGCGGACGGGGCGTCTGGTTGGGGGTCAACAGCCA
This sequence comes from Arthrobacter sp. sptzw32, assembly GCF_059089735.1. Taxonomy (NCBI): domain Bacteria; kingdom Bacillati; phylum Actinomycetota; class Actinomycetes; order Micrococcales; family Micrococcaceae; genus Arthrobacter; species Arthrobacter sp. sptzw32. The sequence continues at coordinate 144,018 of NZ_JBNHEZ010000005.1, forward strand.
GAACGCCCGCGCCATCCGCTTCTATGAAAAGTCCGGCTTCCGCAAAGTGGGAACCAAGTCGTTCCGTTTGGGCAGTACGGTGGAGCACGACTTCGTGCTGGAACGCGCCGTCCCCTAACTGCTCCTTAGCTGCCGGCGCGGCCGTCTCCGAAATCATCCAGCAGCGTTTCCAGCGGCGGGCGGGGTTCGCTGAGCAGTTTGAGTCCGGGCGGGAGCCCCTCGATGCTGCCTTCGGTTTCACGTGCCCTGATGGTGACCCGGGAGGTGTCCAGCAGGACATTCTCGGCGCTGAACCCGCCCAGCGCTTCAGGCAGGATGGGCGCCAGATGGACCACCCCACGGGTGAAGTCCGGGTCGAACCGCAGCAGGATCCTGGCCAGCTGCACCGGCGCCGCAGCCGCCCACGCCTGCGGCGAGCAGGCCGTGGGGTACGGCACGGGCCCGGCATACTCGCCGCGGTCGAACCCGCAGAACAATTCCGGCAGCCGGCCGTCAAAGTGTTCGGCCGCCTCAATGAGGCCGGTGGCCACGCGCCGGGCTTCCTCGACGAACCCGTAGCGCATCATCCCGGTGGCAACCAGCGCTGAATCATGCGGCCAGACCGATCCATTGTGGTAGCTCACCGGGTTGTAGGCACCCATGTCGGAGGCGAGCGTCCGGATGCCCCAGCCGCTGAACATCTGCGGGGACATCAGGTGTTCCACCACTGACGGCGCCTTGTCCTCATCCACAATGCCGAGCCACAGGCAGTGGCCCATGTTCGAGGCGCAGGCATCCACCGGCCGCTTGTCCTTGTCCAGGGCCACGGCAAAGTAGCCCTTCTCCGGCAGCCAGAACTTGTCGTTGAAAGCCGTTTTCAACTCCGCGGCGCGCTCTGCCCAGTGCTGTTCCAGGGCCTTGTCGCCGTTCCAGAGGGCGAGCAGGGACCTGCCAATGTAGGCGGAATAGACGTAGGCCTGGACTTCGCAGAGTGCGATGGGTGCCTCCGCAAGGCTGCCGTCGGCAAAGTTGATGCCGTCCCACGAGTCCTTCCAGCCCTGGTTGATGAGCCCATGGTCGTTGGGCCTGAGGTATTCCACGAACCCGTCGCCGTCGCGGTCGCCGTACCGCTTAATCCAGTCCAGCGCGCGGTCCGTGTGGGGCAGCAAGGGTTCGATGGTGTCCCTGGACACTCCCCACCTGCTCAGTTCACCCACGAGGGCGGCGAACAGCGGAGTGGCGTCCGCGGTTCCGTAGTAGGCAGTGCCGCCCAGGGACAGGCCCGCCGTAACGCCAAGCCTTACTTCATGCGGAATGCGCCCGGGTTCCTCCTCCGAATCCACGTCCACTCTGGTCCCCTGGAGGCCTGCCAAAGTCTGCAGCGTACCGGCGGCCAGTTTCGGGTCCACCATGAGGCACATGTATGACGCCAGGATGGAGTCGCGGCCGAAGAGCGCCATGAACCACGGCGCCCCGGCTGCCACGGCTGCCCGGTCCGGATGGTTCTCATCAAAAATCCGGAGCGAACCCAGGTCGCTCTCGCTGCGGTTCAGGACTGCCTGCAGGTTGCTGTCCGTCACCGTGATCCGGGGTACGTTCTGCTCCCACCGGCGGTGCCGCAGGGCGCCCTCGCGGTGGTGCGGAAGCCCGCCCTCTTTGAAAGGCTCATCGGGCTCCTGCCCGTTGACCAGCGGCACCACGATGACGCTCGTGGCCCATTTCCCCCGCGCCGGGACGGTGGCCCGGAAGCGAAGTCCGTCCGTGGCGACGACGGCGCCGCGGGCACGGATGGCCGACCCGCGCCGCTGCCCGTTATGGGCGCTTTCAATGACAAGCCGGCCTTCGCGGATGCTGCGCACCGCTTCTGCCCGCCGGGACGTCCGCCCGCCCTTGACGTCGAACAGATCGGCCTGGTCGGCGTCGACGAGAAGCTCGATGTCGCAGTCCACGGGTTCCGACGAGTAGTTTTCGAGCGTGATGTCGTCCTGCAGGCCTGGCCCGATGTGGCGCACCTGGCGGACCACCAGCGGGCTGTCGAACCGGCCGTCCGGCCACGTTGCACGGCCAACGAACGTCGCCTCGAACGGGCGGGGCCGCAGGGCCACCAGCGGCTCGCGGAGGGAGCCGTTGATGCGCAGGACCCAGTGGGAGATGATGCGCGTGTCCTGGAAAAAGGCGCCGTTGGTTCCGCCCTCTGAACTGATGTCCCCGCCGCCGGATGAAATGCAGAAGGAGGACCCTTCCACGACGGTGACAGAACCCGATTCGGTTGCGGCCGCCTCTGTATCAGCGTTCCATGCGGTCACGAATCGACTCCCTCCTCAGCGGGCTGCTGCCGCCGCGGATCCGGAAGCAGGCTTACCCCTACTGATTCTGGTGCACGCCCACAGGATGCGGAACCCCTCGGGGCACAGTCCCTTCGAGCAGGCCGGCGTACAGCCGGAGGTGGTCGCTCACCATGCGTTCCTCGCTGAACCGGTCCTCCACCGCTTTCCGGCACGCGGCGCGGCTGAGCCCGGCCGCAAGCCCCACAAAGCCTGCCAGCCGCTCGATCTTCCCCAGGTATCCGGTCTGCCCGTGCTCCACGATCTCGGGTGCGGAACCGGCCGCGGTGCCGATAACAGGGGTTCCGGTGGCCAGCGCTTCGATCATGACCAGCCCGAAGGGCTCCGGCCACTGGATTGGGTTCAGGAACGCGAGCGCTTCGCCCATCAGCCGGTACTTGCTGGCATCTTCCACCTCATCCATAACGTCGTCGTCCGGGCCCAGCACTGGTTGCACCATTTCACGGAAGAAGCGGGCCTCGTCCGGTTGGCGCATTTTCACTGCCAGCCGCAGCGGCAAGCCCGCCTGATGGGCGATCATCACTGCCTCCAGCAGGCCCTTGTCCGGGCATGCCCTCCCCACAAAGCACAAGTAGCCGCCGCTGCCGGACCCCACGGGAACCGAGGAGACGTCCATGCCGTGATGGATCACGCGGGTGACCGGAACGTCCGGGGCGTGGGATCCCTGGTTGCGGGAGATGGCGATGACAGCAGCGCTCCGGGCAGCAGCTTTGTAGATATCAGCCGCTTCAGGGTCAAGCCGGCAGTGGATGGTGGTGACCACCGGTACCTGATTCGGCCGGTGGGCGAACAAAGGGCCGGCCAGTGTGTGGTCATGGATGATGTCCGCGTCCCCCAGCCCCTCGTAAGCCCGGGCCACGTGGCTGAGCTCAGAAAGCGTAAGGTTCAGCTCGTCCGGAGCAGAGGGCCGCATGTTCGTAACCCTTGGCACCGGGCACGTGCTGTCCGTTGGCGCCGCCAGGAGTACCTCGTGCCCTACAGCCGCGAAACCCCGGGCCAGGCTGTCCACCACCCTTTCAGTGCCGCCGTAGGTCACCGGCGGAACGGGGATCCACGGTCCCGCAACCAGTCCTATCCGCATCCCTGCCTCCAAGGAATTGACAGGCCGGGCTCCCAGCTGGCCGGGCAAGGCGATCCGCGGACCCTGTTCCCGTCCGCGGCTCAAAAGAGTGTGCTGCCGGCCCTGCGCGGACCGACATTCCGACTATTGCGCACGTTCGCCTGCACGACAAGCCCTACTGTGGGGTATCTAACAATGGGGCGCAGGAATGGCCTCAGGAGCTCCGGGGTTGCCTACAGCATGAAGATTGAAATCTGGTCCGATGTTGCGTGCCCGTGGTGCTACATCGGCAAGCGCCGCTTTGAGGCAGCACTTGCCGGCTTCGAGCACCGTGATTCAGTGGAGGTGAAGTGGCGCAGCTATCAGCTCGACCCCACCCTGCCCGAGCACTATGACGGGACGGAACTGGATTACCTCAGCAGCCGCAAGGGCATGCCGCGGCAGCAGGTTTCGCAGATGTTTGAACACGTCACGGAGCAGGCCAAGGCTGAGGGCCTGAACTACCAGTTTGATGAAGTGGTTGTGGCGAACAGCTTCACAGCCCACCGCCTGATCCACCTTGCGGCCGCCCACGGCAGGCAGGACGAAGCGAAGGAACGCTTGCTCAGCGACCACTTCGAGCACGGCAGGGACATCGGCAGCCGTGAGTACCTGACCTCCCTGGCCCTCGACCTTGGCATCAGCGCGGAGAAGGCGGAGGAACTGTTCACCACGGACAAGTATGCCGACGACGTCCGGATCGATGTCAGCGAAGGCCAGGCGCTGGGCGTCAGCGGTGTGCCCTTCTTCGTCATCGACCGCAAGTTCGGCCTCTCCGGCGCCCAGCCCACCGCGACGTTCGCCGCCGCGCTGGCCCAGGCATGGCAGGAAGCCAATCCGTTGGTGCTGGTGAACTCCACCGACGGCGACGCCTGCGGCCCGGACGGCTGCTCCGTCTAGCTGCTTCCACCAGGCAGCGGTTTGGTGACACTTCGCGGTAAAGTGTCTGCATGCCCAGGATTTCAGCCGCCAGCAATGCAGAGCAGCGCGCGGAGACGCAGCGCCGCATCCTCACTGCCTTCGGGGAGCTCCTCTTTTCCCATGGCCTGCCCGGGCTGACCATGACTGACGTGGCCCGCCATGCAGGGGTAGGCAGGACCGCTGTATACAACTACTACGCGGACATCGAAGAGCTCCTCATTTCCTATGCCCTGGAGGAAACGGAGAAGTTCCTGTCCGAGCTCCGGGAAGCTCTTGGCCAACTGGACAACCCGGTGGAGCGGCTGGCACTGTACGTGCGCGCCCAGGTGGTGGACCTCAGCCGCCGCCATCTGCCGCCGGGGCCGGCGATGGGAGCCGTGTTGTCGCCGTCGTCCTTCGCCAAGCTCGCTGACCACGTGGGCGAGCTGAGCATCCTGCTGCAGGGCATCCTGAGCGACGGAATGGCGCAGGGCTACCTGCCGGCGGCGGACATCGGCCAACAGGCGCAGCTCATACTCGGCACGCTGTCCTCCAGCGCGGCCAGGGGCAGCGACGAGCCCGCGGAGCTGGAAGCCAGGGTGGCCAGGACCGTGCGGTTTATCCAGCTGGGCGCCGGAGCGAGGTTCGACGACGCCGGACGCGCCGTACGCGTAGCCCCGCTTCCCGCCGTGGCCGGCTGAGCTGCCCTGCCACTCCTGGTGCCCAGCCGGTGAAGCAACCCTGCCTGTTGGCGCAGATGGAGATCCGGTTCAGGCCGCAGCCTGAGGTGTCACCGGCGCCTTTTCGTCGTCGGCGACCCGGCGGCTTTCCCGCGGACAGCTGAGGGTGCCCGGCGTCTGGTCAACAAGCTCTGGCGGGGCCAGCGAGGCGTAGTCCTGGGCGAGGATCACGTCCACGCTGCCGTCTGTCCTGCCGTCCTGGAAGTAGTCAGACCCCGGCAGGTTGCGCTGGACGCTGAAGGCCGCCGCCTGGCCGGCTGCCCCGGACACCACGGCGGCAACACCCCGGTAGCCGGCGTCCACGTTGGAGACTGCCCCGACCACGAACTTCCGGGCCAGGAACTCGTCCGCCACTGACCGTGCCAAGCCGGCCCTGTTGGTGGAGTTGTAGACGTTGAGGTTGATCTTGTCGTGGGGTGTGTAGTCGAAGGTGGCGGCGGGGCAGGTGGAGACCGCCTCCTGGGCAGGCTCGGCGGCGGGGAGCTTCAGGCGCCCGCTGATGATGGCCAGGGCGGTGATGATGGCGGCAACAATCAGTCCGATGAGGATCACCAGCACCACCCCGTGCAGCACGCGGCGGCGCACCCGCGCCGTATCGTCGGCGTCGTGCCCGGCTTCGAAGGCGGCCCGCAGCTCAGGACCGGTAACAACGTGGTGGCCGTGGAGGACGCTTGCGTCCTGCTGCTTTTTCCTAGCCATCTATGACCAGCACGCGGGCGTGGATCGCCGTGCGCTGGTGCAGGGCGGTCCGGACGGCGCGGTGCAGGCCGTCCTCAAGGTAGAGGGTTCCCTGGTACTGCACCACGTGCGGGAAAAGGTCGCCGAAGAAGGTGGAGTCCTCGGCAAGGAGCGCCTCCAGGTCAAGGGTCCGCTTGGTGGTCACCAGCTCGTCCAGCCTGACCGGACGCGGGGGCAGCGCAGCCCATTCCTTGGGGGTGTTGTAACCATGGTCAGGGTAAGGGCGGCCCTCGCCCACAGCTTTGAATATCACCATGCCACCCTAGGCACCCAAAGGTTCCAGCGAAAGTAGCAGGCACACCGTCGGGCAGGTTGTAGCCAAACAGTGACCAACTTCGTCTGCGGGCTCCCAGGCGCGCGGCAACCGGGAGTTTGCGACGCTGCTGACAGAATGGAGCCATGACAAGATCCGAGTTTCCTGCCGCCTCCACGTCCGGGGAACATCACCCGGCCACGCCTCCCCTCGCGCTGCTGCTGGACGTGGACGGGCCGGTGGCAAGCCCGGTGACACGTGACGTCAAGCAGGAGATCATCCATGATCTTGTGGCGTTGGCTGCTGCCGGCATTCCGGTCATTTTCAACACCGGCCGCTCGGATGCGTTTATCCGCGAGCAGGTGATGGAACCGATGATCGCGGCAGGCATTCCAACCGGCACCGTCATCCACGCCGTCTGCGAAAAGGGAGCCGTCTGGTTCAGCTATACGGCTGCCGGTCCCGGACCGATCCATGTGGACCGTGAATTGGCGGTACCAGCCGGCTATGGCGACGACGTCCGGCGGATGGTGGCCGAGGACTACTCGGCGCATATGTTCTTTGATGAGACCAAGCGGGCCATGGTGTCCGTTGAACAGCACATCGGGGTGCCCAGCGCCGACTACCTCGCTGAGCAGAAACTGTTTGACGCCGATGCCATGGACCTGATGGCCCGCCACGGACTGGGCGTGGTCCGCCTGGACCACCACGCCCCGGATTCCGACGACGAAGTGGACTACCGCGTGGACCCCACCATCATCTCCACGGACATTGAGTCAGTGCGGCTGGGCAAGGATCTTGGCGCCAGCCGGGCTGTGGAACTGCTCGCGGCCCAGGGCATCACGCCGCAGGCCTGGCGGACGGTGGGCGATTCCCGCACCGACTACGCCATGGCTGACTGGCTCCACCACAACGACCACGCAGTGAAGCATGTGGACGTGCGCCCGGCCGATGGCGTACCGGTTAAGCCGTACGCCGTCCTGACCGCCGCCGATCTGGGGCTCGAAGACACCGTGATCCACGACGACGCCGGGGGCGCTTTCCTGCGGAGTTGGCGCGAGGCGCTGGGTTCCTAACCGCGTTACTTACCCCGGACGGCACGGTCCGAAACCTGCTGTTTCCACGGCGCGGCTATCATGCAGGTAGAAACGCTTACTTTGACGAGCACGGAGACGACAATTACAGAAGCACCGGTACAGGACGAGGTCTACTACGGCAGCCAGGCGTCCGTCGAGGAACAATTTCATGCGGAGGTCACGTCCGCTGCGGCTGAGCAGCGGCTTCGGCACCGCCCCGACGTCATCAGGCACAAAGGCCGCTATGCCCTGATCAACTACAACAGGACGCCCTACCAGGCCATGGTGGAGGACCTGCTTTTCGTGCGCAATGTGCTGGCCGATGCCGGCCTGGAGTACCTGCTGGTCCGCGGCAACAGTGACCGGCCCGTCATTGCCTTGGACTGGAAGGACCGCAAAAAGCTTCGTGCTGCCCTGGTGGAGGCCTGCCGGGACGAACCGGTGTACTCCATGACAGTGGACGCGAAGAAGAAGATTTCTGTGCTGGTGGCGGACGGGGAGCTGTCCTCCAACCGGCAGTCACGCATCTTCCGCCTGTACCGCCCCCGCGTTGAACCGGTGGGCGGGTTTGAATTCGGCCCCTCAGCGGGCGTGCAGATCGAGTTGTGGTCCTTCGATGGGGAGGAGCTGATCCTCCCCATCGAGAACTCCCTGACCCGCAGGACCCTGCTGCGGCAGGACGCTGTACGCGGCACCGTGGAACGTTACGGCCACACCTGGCCCACCATCGAGAACATGTTCGCCGACCACGCGAGCGACATCAACTTCGACGTGGACCTTGTGTTCTCCTGGGTGGACGGCAGTTCTCCTGAGTACATTGCAGCCCGGCGCGCCCAGCAGAAGGACGTAGTCCTGGGCGAAGGCGACGACCACGAGGCCCGCTTCCGCCAAATCAACGAGCTCAAGTACGCTCTGCGTTCCGTTTACATGTTCGCGCCCTGGATCCGCCGGATCTTCATTGCAACAGACTCTCCCGCTCCGGCCTGGCTTGCAGACCATCCAGCGGTCACGATCATCCGCAGCGAAGAGTTTTTCTCCGACCCCTCGGTGCTGCCCACGCATAACTCACAGGCGGTGGAGTGCCAGCTGCACAACATCGAGGGCCTGTCCGAGCACTTCCTGTACTCGAACGATGACATGTTCTTTGGCCGGCCCGTCAGCCCGGACCTGTTCTTCACCCCCGGCGGGATCACCAAGTTCATCGAGGCGGAAACCCGGATCGGCCTGGGCGAGAACGCCGCGGAACGCAGCGGCTTCGAAAATGCGGCGCGGGTCAACCGGAAGCTGCTGTGGAACCGGTTCGGAAGGATCACCACCCGCCACCTTGAGCACACCGCCGCGCCCCTGCGCCGAAGTGTGGTAGCGAAGATGGAACGCGAGTTTCCGGAGGAGTTCCGCAAGACCGCGGCCAGCCGGTTCCGGGCAGCGGACAACATCTCCGTCACCAACTCGTTCTACCACTACTACGCACTGCTCACGGGCCGAGCGGTGACCCAAACGGCTGCGAAGGTGCGTTACGTGGACACTACCATCCGGACAGGGTTGAACTATCTGCCCAAGCTGCTGGCCAAGCGGAACATGGACTTCTTCTGCCTGAACGACGGCAGTTTCCCCGAGGTGCACGCGGACGAACGCGCCGAACTGGTCACGGACTTCCTGGAAAAGTACTTCCCCATTAAGGCGCCCTGGGAAAAGTAGGACCTGCGGATTAGCGCCCGGACGACAATCCGGCCCGGGCGCTACTCCGCTGCTTGGTGGTCTCCGGGATATGGATCCCTGCAACCTCAAGCCGGCGGGCTGTCTCCTCCGGCGGAACGTACTCCCCCACCGTCGTCGAACTGCCCAGCGGAACCACCGAGTGGACGATGGTGTGCTCGTAGACATGCACCAGGTTGAAAGACTGCCCGGCGTCATGTCCGCGCGTGCCTCCCACCGGAACGTTCAGGTCCTGCGTGTAACAGCTTGCAGACGCAACGGAAACGGGAACGCCGGCAAAGCTTGCCGTGGTGGAGTAGTGCAGGTGCCCGGCCAGTATGGTCCGGACATCGGAATTGCGGACCACTGCGGCGAGTGACGCCTGGTCCCGCAGCTCAACCAGGACCGCGAGGTCAAGGACCGAAGGGACCGGCGGGTGGTGGAGCGCCAGGATGGTGCCGTCCGGGGCCGGGGTCTCCAGTTCCTGTGCCAGCCAGTCCAGCTGGGAGGCGCTCAGTTCGCCGTGGTGGAAGCCCGGCACTGATGTGTCCAGGGTGATGACGCGCAGCCCGTTGACGAAATAGCTCTGGTCCACGGGAGCATCATTGCCCGGCTGGTCCAGCAGGCCCTTCCGGAAGTTGGCCCGGTTGTCGTGGTTTCCCATGGCCCAGATGACGTCGGCACCCAGTTCCGCGCACGCGGGCTCCACGATGGCCCGCAGTTTCACGTAGGCTCTCGGATCGCCCTTGTCTGCAAGGTCGCCGGTGAAAATTACAGCCTCCGGCCGCGCTCCTGACGCCTTGACCTCTTCGAAGAGCTGGACGAGCCTCGCTTCGCTGTCAACGACGCCGTACAGGGGGTCCGGACCTCCCATCAGGTGGGGATCGCTCAAGTGGAGCAGGAAGTGGCGCGGCCGGGGATGCTCGGCCTCGATGTGTCCCATTGCTACCTCTGTGGTCGGTGGGAAACGGCGCTTCCCTTCTACCCTTCAGTAAGGTTTATCCAATCAGACATTTGGCAAACTTGGGGTGAATCGCCGAGGCCCGTGTGGAAAAAGATAAAAGAACCGGGCCATCGGAAAGATAATTCGGGAAAGCGTGGGCTTTAACCGCAGCCAGGTCCTGCCGCCCGCTTCGCACCACGTTCGCCCCCGTGTCCCTGAACTTGCCGGAGTCAGCCGCGGGGCTGGTGTTCAGTGTCAGCGGGATCGCGAAGGAGGGCGTCACAGGTTTCGTCCTCAGGAAGTTGTTCACCGGCTGGCCCTGCGACAACTGCTCCAGGGGAAGGGTCTGGCGTCTCCGAAGTTGGCTCCGCCGGGCAGGTTTCCGGCGCCGGCGTTGCTGCCGGTTCCGTGGGGTCGACCGGCGGCGTTGCTGCCGGTTCCGTGGGGTCGACCGGCGGCGTGGCCGACGGCGTCGGCGTGGTCCCGGCCGGCGTGGTCCCGGCCGGCGCCGTCTCAGTCGGCGCAGTCCCGGTCGGCGTGGTCCCGGCCGGCGCCGTCTCAGTCGGCGCAGTCCCGGCCGGCGTGGTCCCGGTCGGGGTGGTCCCGGTCGGCGCAGTCTCAGTCGGCGTGGTCTCGGTCGGCGTGGTCCCGGTCGGGGTGGTCCCGGTCGGCGCAGTCTCAGTCGGCGTGGTCCCGGTCGGCGTGGTCCCGGTCGGCGTGGTCCCGGTCGGCGCCGTCTCCGTCGGCCCAGGTTTAGGAGGCGCCGTCTCAGTCGGGGCCGTTTCAGCAGGCGGCAGCGAGGGAGTCGGGGACGCCCCAGACGGCGGCGTGGGCGAAGGTGGTGCCGCCGTCGCCGGCTGACTCGGTGTTGCGGGCGTCGCTGGCAAACTCGGTGTGCCGGAGGGGGACGGTGTGTTCGGTGAAGGCGCCGGAAGATTGCGTGCCGGCGCGGTCACCTCGGTACGCCACGGAACTGGCGGGGAGGTTGGCCTCGCAGGATGTCCTGCGTGGCCCGCGCCCCCATGGGATTCGTCGTGACCATCGTGCAGTGGAAGCGCCCAACGGATTGTCCCTTGGGTGGGGGAACCGAACCCGGGCAGGTAGCTCCGCATTTCCCCGGATCCACTGCCGGGGACGGGCCGGGCGGGCATCAGGCCCCACGTCAGCGGGCTGGTGTGCCGGCCGTCGAGGATCGTTTCGAAGTGCAGGTGACATCCCGTTGACCATCCGGTGCTGCCCACTTCGCCGAGGATTTGTCCGGCGTGAATCTCATCGCCGGTACGGACCCCGATGGCGTCCAGGTGGTTGTAGGTGGTGATAAGGCCGTTGCCGTGGTCTATTTCCACCCTGTTGCCGCCTCCCCAGGGGTGCCAACCCGCTGCGCGCACCAGTCCTGAGTCCGCCGCGTAAACACTTGTTCCGCAGGGCGCTGCGTAGTCCTGCCCCAGATGGAAATCGCCGGCGGCCCCGGACAGCGGGCTTACCCGGAAACCGAAGGGTGAGCTCGCATTGAGCAAAGCCAGCGGCGCCATCAGGAACCCGGCCGGCGGCCGGCCGAAACCTGTTGTGCCCACCTTCAGCGAGGGGTCTTCCCCGCGGTAACCGCCAATTACAGCGTGGGGAAACGTAACGCGCTCTTCCGGAGCGGTGAAAGCGGCAGGCTGCAGCATCCCGGCTCCGACCCTGTCCGACGTCGATTTGTCCGCCTTGCCCCCACTGGACGACGCTGTCCCAGCTGCCAACGCAACCGTGGTGCCCGGGGTGGCCTGCTCACCGGCACTGCCGGAAAGGTTGAGGGACCAGATGGACAAGGCAACAGCACCAGTGGCAGTCAGGGCACGCACAACCGAAACGTTAGGACGGCGCACGTCTGTGTGCTTGCCCGATTTTTGATGATTCCCCAATGCCTGTCTCCATAACATAATCACCCGCCCGCGTCCTGACGGTATCTCCCATGGGACCACAGCACCCGTAGCCTGTGAACCCCGTTTCATGGTGCCGTTGACAACTTGAGAAAACCTTGCGGTACGGTGCGCCGCAGGGGCAGCGCCGCCTGCTCGCCTTGGGGAGACAATGTTATATGCGGAGCTTCCTTCGGAAATGGCAGGACGAGCTTAAGAAAACCTTTACGGGCAGGGCGGACCAGGTACCGGACTGGGTTCCAAAACTGGCGGAGGGGGACGATCCGGGATACCACCTGCCAGGATCCGCGGTATGGGCGGTGCACGGGTCCATGTCGCCTATTGTTGCCGGCATCCGGACGCTGCTGATGCAGTCCCTTCATCCCGGAGCCCTCGCCGGCGTCCACGAACATTCGAACTTCCGCGAGGATCCCCTGGCCCGCCTGGCTGCCACCATCCGCTGGATTTTCACTGTTACCTACGGCTCCAAGGCTGCCGCAGAAGAGGCTTCCCGGCGGGTGCGGCGTCTGCACGATCCGGTGCAGGGCAGCTTTGTGGACAACGAGGGAATGCCGCGCGACTACAGCGCCAACGATCCGGAACTGGCCCGCTGGATCCACATCGCCTTCACGGACGCGTTCCTCACGGCCCATCAGTTGTGGGGCGGCCCTATCCCAGGCGGCCCGGACGCCTACGTTCGTGAGTGGGCCCAAGCCGGCAGGTTGATGGGTGTACAGGATCCGCCGCTAACCGAGGCGGACATGCGGGCACAGCTGGACCGGTTTTTCCGGAACGGGGAACTTCGAGCGGACAGCCGGGTGGCAGAAACAGTGGCATTCATCCGCAATCCGCCGCTGCACCCCATGCTTCGGCCCGGCTACCGCGTCCTGTTCGCGGGTGCGGTGTACAGCCTGGAACCGAAATACCGCCGGATGCTCGGACTGTCGGTACCGCGGCTCGGTCCGTTCCCGCTGCCGGTAAGGCTGGCTACGAAGGCGGTGCTCGGCGTCGTACGCCTTGCTTTGGGCCGCCGCGGGCCGAGCGAGCTGGCCGCCCGCGAACGGCTGCGGCGCCTCGGGCTTGCAGAGCCGAACGGGTCGGGGTTCGCGAAGAAGGGGTAAAACGAAAGAACCCGGTCCCGGCACTGCCGGGACCGGGTTCTTTACCGGCGGAGAATGGGGGATTTGAACCCCCGAGGGCGTTAACCCAACACGCGTTCCAGGCGTGCGCCATAGGCCGCTAGGCGAATTCTCCAGCTGCTTCTGAATCAAAAGCAGATACTAGATTACCTGAACTTTTCCGCTTCGCCCAATCGGGGCTCCGGCGCATGTGCGAAAAGTGCTTCGGCCCGGTTGGAAAAGGGTTCAGCGCCTGGGCTTAACGCCAGAAATGGACGCCCCCAATGCGTCCATTCCACCGGAACACCGTTGAGCTGCCGGGTCCGGGTCCATTCCGCCAGGCCCCGCAGCTCACAATCTTGAGATTGCCCCAATCGGTGTACATACCCATGATCGTGGGTGCCGGCTGGATAAGCAATGAATTTCCGCCCAAGCCCGGTTCTTCCGGCACCATGGGTGTTATAACTGAGCTGCACGCTTTAGTGATTTATGTTCCCGGACCCCATACGCAGCAAGTCCTCAAGGCCATCGGTGACGCTGGAGCGGGCCGGATCGGGAACTACTCCCACTGCTCCTATGTTTCCCCTGGAACTGGCCGCTTCACTGCGCACGACGGCGCCGCCCCTTATCTCGGGCGGGTTGGAGCACCCGAGGAAGTGCCGGAGGACCGGATTGAGTGCATGGTTGAACGGCCCGCGCTTCCTGCGGTGATAGCTGCTTTGCGCGCCGCGCACCCTTACGAGGAACCGGCTTTTATGAGCTGGCAGGTTGAGGGCTGGAGGCAGCCGGGCGTCGATTCGAGTCAGGCCTGAAGTTCGGGTAAAGTAACTGGCGGCCCCTCATGTGGCGTCATCCTGTTGAACTCCCCCAGGACCGGAAGGTAGCAAGGGTAAATGGGCTCTGGCGGGTGCATGGGGGGTCTTTACTATTCCCCCACAGGGCGGCGTACTGTCAGCCCGGATTGGTAGGGTTTTCACTGTGACAGTTACTACCGCCCTCTACCGCAGATACCGTCCAGATTCGTTCGCTGACGTTATCGGGCAGGAACACGTCACCGAGCCGCTCATGACGGCTTTGCGTAAAAACCGGGTCAACCACGCGTACCTTTTTTCGGGTCCCAGGGGCTGTGGCAAAACCACGTCGGCACGCATTCTGGCCCGTTGCCTGAACTGCGCCCAAGGCCCCACGGACACCCCCTGCGGTACCTGCCCCAGTTGTATTGAGCTGGCCCGGGGCGGCTCCGGATCCCTTGATGTTATTGAAATTGACGCGGCGAGCCACGGCGGCGTGGATGACGCCCGGGACCTCCGCGAGCGGGCAACGTACGCCCCCGTCCGGGACCGCTACAAGATCTTCATTATTGACGAAGCCCACATGGTCACCTCGGCCGGCTTTAACGCTTTGCTGAAGATCGTCGAAGAACCGCCGGAACACATCAAATTCATTTTTGCCACCACGGAGCCGGACAAAGTCATTGGCACCATCCGCTCGCGCACGCACCATTACCCCTTCCGGCTGGTGCCGCCGGAGCCGCTTATGGCCTACCTGGAACTTCTCTGCAACCAGGAGAACGTTCCGGTCGCCCCCGGGGTGTTGTCACTCGTGATCCGTGCCGGCGGCGGCTCGGTCCGCGACTCCCTGTCAGTCCTGGACCAGCTGATGGCAGGCGCCGGCCCCAACGGCCTGGACTACGAACTTGCCGTCGCGCTGCTCGGCTACACTCACGCATCCCTGCTCGACGACGTCGTGGAGGCAGTCGCTGCCTCGGACTCCGCCACTGTCTTCCGTGCCGTGGACAGGGTTATCCAAACCGGCCATGACCCGCGCCGCTTTGTCGAGGACCTGCTGGAGCGCTTCCGCGACCTCATCATCGTCCAGGCCATGCCCGAAAGCGCCCAGACCATTCTTCGGGGCATGCCCGCGGACCAGATTGCGCGGCTGAAGAACCAGGCGCACAACCTGGGTGCGGCGGAGTTGTCCCGCGCTGCCGATGTCACCAACACGGCCCTGACCGAGATGACCGGCGCCACCTCCCCGCGGCTGCACCTGGAACTCCTCTGCGCCCGTATCCTGCTGCCCAGTTCAGAGCAGAACGAGCGCGGGATGGCAGCCCGGATAGACCGGGTAGAGCGCCGGCTTAACTATGCGGGGAACGACGTCGGCGCTCCCGTTGCCACAGCTCCGGCGCAGCAGTCTCCGTCCGCCGGGGACAATGTTCCCGCGCAAGCGGCGCCGGAACCGGCCATACCCGCCCAGGCAGTTGCCGAACCAGCAGCACCCGAACCCGCACGGCCCGCGGCATCCCAGTCCGCCGCTGCCCAGCCAGCCGGTCAGCGGCCCGCGGCATCCCAGTCCGCCGCTGCCCAGCCAGCCGGTCAGCGGCCCGCGGCAACTGCAACCGTCCCTGCACAACCGCCGGTACATGCAGCATCAGCCAGCCCGGCCGAGGCCGACGCCCGCGCCCCGTTGACCCCTCCCCGCGTCAGCACCAGCGACTGGCCGGTCGATCCCACAACGGAACCCCGTTCCGGCAGCACCGGTTCCCGCCCTGGCCCGGCAAGCCCCGCGGCCGCAGCTCCCGAAGAGGGCCCCGCAGCAAGCCCGGTGAGCGGGATGCCGGCACAGGGCTCGGGCCAAGCTTCGGCTCCGGCTGCCCAGCCCGCGCCTGCTGTCCGCCCCGAACCGGCCACTGCCACGCCAGCTCCGGCCGGGGCCCCTGCCGCCATGGGCGACGTCGAAGTGCTGCGCAGGGCGTGGCCCGATGTCCTGCAGACGCTGTCCAGGATCAAGCGCAGCACCTGGGCGCTCGTTGAACCCAACGCACATGTCAGTGCTTTCGACGGCCAGACTCTCACGCTTTCGTTCGCCACTTCCGGGCTCGCCGGCGCTTTTGGCCGGGCTGACCACTCAGAGAACCTTCGGCAGGCGATCCATAAAACCGTAGGCATCGACTGCCAAATCAACGCGGTGGCTGGCGGTAATGCCAACCGGACGAGCTCTGAACCAAACCCAAAAGCACCCGCCAGCCGGCAGGCCCCGGCAACTACAACTGATCCAGGCGCTTCAACTGCCGGGGCCACATCGGCTGACGTCGCCTGGGGGCTGGCACCTGCCCCTTCCCCGGCACCAAATGCACCTGAATCTTCCGCGTCCGCAGGTCCGGGCCAAGGCCATGCCCGTGTCCCGGCACAGACCGTTCAACCGGCGCAGGGGCGCGGTACACCCTCGCCTGCCGGGCCTCCCCCAGCGGCCCCTCGCCGACCTGGAGGAGGAACGGGGTCCACACTGTTCCGGCCCCCGGCCAACCCCGAGTCCGGCAGTAACACTTCACAGGCTGAGTCCATACCTGTTGGTGAACGCGGTGCTGCCGCAGAGTCCTCCCGGGAGGTACCTGCACCTGTTGCCGGCGGATCCCCCGCTCAACAGCCGGGACCGGGCGGCTCTTTCCAGGCTCAACCTCCGGCGGAATCTTCGGCCGTCCCTCCGGCCCAGGCTGACCCGTACAGCGGCTCCGCAGGCGACTACTCCTACTCTGACGACGATTGGGGTCCGCCCCGGGACGAGGACGCACCCCCGCTCGAGGAGGAACCTCCCATGGACTGGGTTCCTTCCGCCCGGGCCGGCGGCCAATCCCTTCCCGCGGCAACTGGCGGCACTTCCGCGGTGCCCAGCCCAGGTCAACAGCACACAAGGCCCGGCGCCACGGCGGGCACGCCAACGCCGCCTGCCGAGGCTCCGGCGATGGCTGCCCCGGGCGTGGATGCCTCGGATCCGTGGACGCGCGCCGTTGAACAAGCCCCGGGTGTTTGGGTGATTGGAGAAGCCAGCAACGTGGGCAGGAATGTGTCTGCCGTCCCGCCGGAAGATAAGGCAGTTGCTGCACCCTCAGCAACACGCTATGAGCCGGCTGCCGCCCAGGTTCCGCCTTCCATCCCTGTCAGCAGGGCGGGTTCTTCGGTGGATGCCGAATGGGGTTTGGTTCCGGCTGCTGCCCCGCCCGTAAGCCTGGGCACCAGGGCGACGGTCGCTGAACCGGCCGCCCCAAGCCCCGTACCAGCCAGCGCGGCGCCCCCAAGTACAGTTCCTTCGGACCCTGTTCCCGGAGGGTCGGCTCCGGTGCCGGTACGGGAGTACGCCATGGCTTCAGCCGCACCTGCAGCTGCCCCCGCCCGCACGGCTCCTGCGGTTCCTCCCGCCCCTGCTGTACCCGCCCGCACTGTTCCTGCAGCTTCTCCTGCTTCCGCCGATTCTCCTGCTCCAGCAGGCACCCGGCAGAGCCTTTACCAGCGCCTGTCCAACAGCCCGGAGGCGGAGGCAGGGCGGGCAAAGGCTCCTGCCCGGGCCGTTCCCGCAGCTGCCGCCTACGTACAGGACGTGCCCAGCGCCGACGATGAGACCATTGAGGAATCGGGGGTGTTCGGCCGTGCCGCCGTGGAACGTATCCTGGGCGGAAAGCTGATTGAAGAGCGGTCCCTCGACGGAAATCCCGTTTCGTCCCGCTACTGATCCAACAACTGTCTACCCCTAGCTAAAGAGGAATATCGTGTACGAAGGTGCTGTCCAAGAGCTGATTGACGAGCTTGGACGCCTTCCCGGCGTGGGCCCGAAATCCGCACAGCGGCTGGCGTTCCACATCCTCGAAGCGGACCCGCAGGACATGAAGCGGCTGGTGGAGGCCATCACCTCCGTCAAGGAACGGGTCAAGTTCTGCACCGTCTGCGGCAACGTCACCGAGCAGGAACAGTGCAACATCTGCCGCGATCCACGGCGCGATCCCGCTGTGATCTGCGTGGTGGAGGAATCCAAGGATGTACTTGCGGTGGAACGCACCCGTTCGTTCCGGGGCAGGTACCACGTGCTGGGCGGGGCCATCAATCCGATCGCCGGGATCGGGCCGGAACAGTTACGGATCCGGGAACTCCTGACGCGGTTGAACGACGGCGCTATCCAGGAAGTCATCATCGCCACGGACCCCAACCTGGAAGGGGAAGCAACAGCCACCTACCTGGCCCGGATGCTGAAGACGATCGGAATCACCGTGACCAGGCTCGCGTCCGGGCTGCCGGTGGGCGGGGACCTCGAGTACGCAGACGAGGTCACGCTGGGACGTGCCTTTGAGGGCCGCCGCAACGCCCTGACCTGAGGACTTGTACCACGTGGCTTCCGGAAGGGGTCGCGCCGCTGGTTAGGGACTGCGGCTGGACAGGCCCCCTCCCTCTTCCGGGTGACGGAGCACGAATCAGGCGATACGCGTACCCCTCGCCAGACGGTGTGCCGGAGTCCGGAGCGAACGCCAGCCGAGCCACATCAGCAGCGCTGCCAGCACGAGCTGCAGGCCAAGGCCCAATGGCCACAGCGGCGTGGCTTGAGCAAGGTATCGCGGCTTTACCTCCCCGTTCGCGCAGGGGTAGGTTCCTTCCGGGCCCGCCATGGCATACCTGGCGCCCTGGCTGACGTTCTCGATCGCGCCAACAGCCGTGAAACCCTGCTGGCCGGTTCGGTCAGGGTACGGGATAGCGTCAGCCACCACCACGTAAGGGTTCATGGCCAGCAGCCAGGCCACCCGCTCGGTGCGCATGGCACTCTGCTCCTGCAAGGGCCCTGAGCAGGTGTAATCAGGTTCCGCCGGCCCGTTGCGGAGGGGCTCGTACTGCCGGTACTGGGCCTGGTTCGCCATGATCGTTCCTTGGGTGAGGCCAGTGCCAAGCCCAAAGGCGATCAGTGTGCCGACGGCCAGCCCCGCCACTGCCAAATAAGTAACCACGATAGAGAACAGCGGCCGGCCGGCAAGAGCGGAAATGCCCACGCCGATTGCACAGACAACACCCACCTCAAGCGCCAGCATCAGCAGGGCCACCAGCACATGGCCTGCGGTCATCCCACCCAGCGCCACTCCGATCACCAGGAACGGGGTGCTTGCCACCAGGAAGGCCAGCGCTGCAGCCCATGCTGCAAAAAATTTGCCCCACAGAATTTGGCTTGGCCGCAGCAGCGTCACCTGGAGGATGGCCAGGGTGCCGCCTGCCCGGTCCCCATTCACCGCGTTGGCAGAAAGTGCCGGAGCAACAAGCAACGCAAACAGCAGGACAAAGGCGAGGACCACCTCGAAAATCATGGAGCCCGGCCCCGGTTCGGGTGCCGGGACCGAGCCCGGGAACTCCCTTTGGGCCGCCTGTGAGGCGTTCCAGCTGGCCCACGTCAGCCAGGTCACCAGCCCTGTGAGGACAAACCAGATGGCCAGCATGATGAACCAGCCGCGGGACCGCAACCGCTGCTTGAGCTCCAGGACCACGACGTCCCTGACCCCGGGCAGGTAACCGCCAATTCCCCTGCCGCTGACGGTGTGCTGCAGGTTTTCTGTCGCGTGGCTCATTGCCGCTCCCCTTCGAGGCTCATGTACGTCTCTTCCAGTGCCCCGGAAGCGGGGGCGAAGGAATTGACTCCGACGCCGGCGAGCACCAGGTCGCGCAGCAGCCGCTCGGCGTCGTTATCGCTTGCCAGCGTCAGGCTGAGGGCCGGCCGCCGCCCGTTTTCGTGGCGGAAGGCCACGCCCAGCGCGGTGAGCCTGGCTGCCAGCGCGGCTGTATCTGAGGCGCTGACTGCGTACCGGCGGCCGGCGGCCGCGGCTTCCTCGGTGGTTTGATGCCGGACGGTACGGCCCTTGTTGACGAACACCGCTGCGTCGGCGATTTCATCCAGTTCGCTGAGCACGTGGGACGAGACCACCACGGCTTTGCCCTCCGCCGCGAGTTGCCTCAACATGATCCTCAGTTCCACGCGGGAACCCGGGTCCAATCCCGATGCGGGCTCGTCGAGCAGGAGGACGGACGGGTCATGTATCAGGGCCCGCGCCAGGCTGAGCCGTTGCTGCTGCCCCCGGGACAGCACCCGGGCCGGCTGGTCCGCGAGGCCATCCAGCCGCACACTTCGAAGCATGTCGGAGACCCTCTGCGCTATGCCCTGTGCCGGGAGCCGGTAGAAGCGGGCCATTTGGGTGAGGATCTCCCGGGCGGTCAGCGACTCCCACACTCCCAGGGTGTCCGGCATCCAGCCGAGCCGGCTGCGCACTTCCGCCCGGTGCCGGCTCGGATCAAGCCCGCCCACGCTGATACTGCCCTCATCCGGTGCGAGCAGTGACGCCAGCATCAGCAGCAGCGTTGTTTTGCCTGCCCCGTTCGGTCCGATCAAGGCCGTCACCTTCCCGGCGGGTGCATGGAAATCCATGTGCTCGACGGCGCGCACCGCGCCGAAGCTGCGGCTCACGGCACGGGCCGTAATGCCGTCGTTGGGTTCCGGCCCGTCCGCATCAGGTAGTTCAGAAATCATGGCCATGTGTTGCACACCTGTCCCCCACAGTATTTTGTTGCATTGTGTCAGTCTGAGCGTACGCCCGAGGGGCTTCCGCGCAGGTCCTCCCGGGGGCTGAGATTCGGTCACAATTCAACGCCCGGCCGCGCGCGGCGATAAACTGAAACGAGAAGTCGCGCCAACAGCGGCGTTAGTTTCCAGCGTCTGGGCCAACAGCTTTGCGGCTGCCTGGCCGGACCCCAATTGATCCAGTGAAGGTATGCGCATGAGTACGCCCACTACCGAAGTGCACAACGCAACCCAGCCTCAGGAGCTGCCCGTCGGCGGTGCCGTAACCAAGCAGCTCATCGTGCAAAAGTTCGGCGGCTCTTCTGTCGCGGACGCCGACGGCATCAAGCGGGTCGCTAAACGCGTCGTGGACGCCCAGGTAGCGGGCAACGAAGTGGTTGTGGTGGTCTCGGCCATGGGTGACACCACCGATGAACTGCTGGACCTTGCGGGCCAGGTGACGGACTCAGCCCCCGCCCGCGAAATGGATATGTTGCTGTCAGCCGGCGAGCGCATCTCGATGGCGCTCCTGGCCATGGCCATCAATAAGCTCGGTGCCTCCGCCCAGTCCTTCACCGGTTCCCAGGCCGGGATGATCACTGACGGCATCCACGGCAAGGCCAGGATTATCGACGTCGATCCCCACCGCATCCGCACCGCCCTGGACAAGGGCAATATCGCCATCGTGGCGGGCTTTCAGGGCATGAGCCGGGCCACCAACGAGATCACCACCCTGGGCCGCGGCGGCTCGGACACTACCGCGGTAGCGCTGGCAGCAGCGCTTGAGGCGGACGTCTGCGAGATCTACACGGACGTGGACGGCATTTACACGGCGGATCCGCGCGTGGTCCCCTCAGCCCAGAAGATCGACACGATTTCCAGCGAGGAAATGCTCGAACTCGCAGCTTCGGGAGCCAAGATCCTGCACCTCCGCTGCGTGGAGTACGCCCGCAGGTTTGGCGTGCCGCTGCACGTCCGCTCGTCATTCAGCCAGCACGAAGGCACCTGGGTCATCCCCAGTGCCGAAGACAAGATCACCACACAAGAGGGAGTTGCCTTGGAGCAGCCAATCATCTCCGGCGTCGCACACGACCGTTCCGAAGCCAAGGTCACCGTTGTTGGTGTTCCGGACATCCCGGGCAAGGCGGCCGCGATCTTCCAGGTCATCGCCGATGCCCACTCGAACATTGACATGATCGTGCAGAACGTCTCCACCCACGGCACCGGCCGGACTGATATCTCCTTCACCCTGCCCATCGTGGAAGGAGCCGATGCCTTGGCGGCCCTGCATGCGGCCCAGGACCAGATCGGTTTCGAAACCATCGAGTACAACGAGCAGATTGGCAAGCTCTCCCTGATTGGCGCGGGCATGCGTTCACACCCGGGCGTCTCCGCAACCTTCTTCAAAGCGCTTTCGGACGCCGGGATCAATATCAACATGATCTCCACGTCGGAAATCCGCATCTCGGTTGTAACCCACGCCGATCTCCTGGACGAGGCCGTGCGGGTCATCCACCGGGCCTTTGAGCTGGACAGCGACAACGAAGCCACCGTGTACGGCGGGACCGGCCGCTAAACGGCGCCCAAAACATAAAAGTATGCACTGGCAGGGAACCTGTTTCCTGCCAGTGCATTTTTTATATCCAGGGAGTGCGCGCCATGATCCCGCTGGCGTCACGTCTCCTTTTCAAGGTCTTCCCGCCGAACGGCGTAGTGGTGGCCGGCCGAATCGGTTTCCACCACAAAATGCGTGAGCTCCTCCTCCGAGGCCTGCTCAAACTCGTCATGCTTGTGCACCACCGGCAAACTGGAGTCGAGGCGGGCGGCCGGTCCAAAGAAGAAGCGAAGCCGTTCGGTCGCGTTCATAAACCCGCTGAGTACATGTGCCACTGTTTTCCACCCCCTTTCCGCGTGCAGGGAAAGAAGAGCCAGTCCAAAAGGCCACTGCTCCTTACGGAGCCAGTGCCCTTATTTTACGCCCGGGTGCTGGAAAAGGCTCCGCAGCCCAGGTGTCAGCGGAGGGACTTGTCGTCCGGATTCCGCGGCACTACATAGGTGCTTCCATCCGGGCGTGTGACGGTTTCCCACTGCTGCGTTTCAGCTTCACGCTGGGCCAGGAGCCGGCGGTTTTCCTCCGTCATGTCATGAAGGAGCGATGAGCGGTTCGCAGGCCCGAAAATGGCGCGCAACTTGCCGGTGGCCCGCATAAACCGCTGCGACGCGTTGTCCTTGCCTGCTGAACTGGCCTTACCCATGAACCGGCTCCTTCCGCGAACCATGACTCCTAATTGGAGTGTACGCTAATGATTAGCGCACTAACAATTGGAGGCCCTGATGACCACCGCATCCAGCACTTCCACCTCCACCGGCAAAACGCCTGCCGGCAGGAAAAGCCCGGAGGACAATGACCTGCTGCTTGAACACCAGCTCTGCTTCGCCCTGACCGTTGCTTCCCGCAGCGTGGTGGGAGCGTACAAGCCGGTGCTTGAGAAACTGAACCTCACCCACCCGCAATACCTGGTGATGCTGTGCCTTTGGGAGTCCAGCCCGCGCACGGTGCGGAATATCAGCGAGGCCCTGGCGCAGGAGCCGGCGACCATTTCACCCTTGCTGCGGCGCCTTGAAGCAGCGGGCCTGATCTCCCGACGCCGTGTGGACGGCAACGAGCGCTCGCTCGCCGTCGGCCTCACTCCCGCAGGCGCTGCCCTCCGGCAGGAGGCACTCAACGTGCCCGGCACCATGATGGACCGTCTGGGACTGACCCGAAGCCAGGTCAGTGAGCTGCATGCCGCCATGACCGGCCTCATTGCAGCCACATCCCAGGCCCGGCAGGCTTAGCCGGGGGCCAGGACGGCGGCAGTAGGATTAAATCATGACGGACAGGCCACGAGGCGGGCCCAGTGTGAATTCTGGGGGATTGGCGCAGTTGATGCCATCGGCGGTTTTGCCGCTCCCGCTGCGGTCCGGGAGCCACGCATACATCCGCATCGCGGCCTTGCTGCTCGCCGCTGTACTGCTGCCCGGCTGCACCCCCAATGAGGGCGGGGGAACTCCTTCAGGCAGCACCTCCCCATCGCCGACCGCTTCCGCCTCCTCCCCTGCGCAGCAGGCTACACCGGCGCCTCCGGAAAGCCTCGACCCGGACGCCGAGTCTTCCGTACCGGCACCGGCGCCCGAGCCCGCTCCGCCGGCATCAGGCTCCGGCCAGGGCAACGCCGAACTGGCCATCGTCTACAAGTCTTCAGCCGGCGAACCGGAGGTCCACTACACACTCGTCTGCCTTGGGGGCGCGCCCGATGCTGAAAGCGAGCACCCCGCTGCGGATGCCGCCTGCGCAGCCCTTAAGGAAAACGCGGCCCTGTTGATTGCCGCGCCGCAACGGGCTGACCAGGCCTGCACTGAACAGTACGGCGGGCCGCAGGAAGCCACCGTCACCGGCGTCTTGGATGGAGTCCCTGTTGATGCTGCCTTTGCCCGCACCAACGGGTGCGAGATCAGCGCCTGGGATGCCGCGAAAGATGTACTTGGTGCAGCCGGTGGAGCAGCTTAGGGTCCTGGCGGCGGACGAGTGGCGGGCCCGCGAGGAAGCCCACCAGCAGCGCGTCAGCCGCTATGCGGATCCCTATCTTGCCCGCCGCTCCGCGGGGCAAAAGCATCCGGTGGAGGACTTCCTTTTTACCTACTACACGCAAAAACCCGGCCAGCTCCGCCGCTGGCACCCCGGCGCCGGCGTCGTTCTGGCGGGCCCGAAAGCGGCAGCGCGACGCGGGTGGAAGCACTACCGGATGCTCGACGACGGTGAGCTTGCCTTCCTCAGGTTGCCGCCAGGTTCCACCGCGGTGACCATGGACCGGGACACCTTTGTCACAGACCGCAGGGACGCCGTCGCCTTCGCCGGCATCATCCTGCGTGGAACGGCTGCCCGCCCTGCCCAGTTCGGCTGCTTCGGGCTCCATGAATGGGCGATGGTCTACCACCAGGACCGGTTCGACCTGCGCCACGAGTACCTGCAGCTGCGCCTCGGCTCAGCAGGCACGGACAAGGTGGTGGAGGACAACCGCATCCGATGCAGCCACTTCGACGCGTTCCGTTTCTACACCCCGGATGCCGTTCCGCTGAACGAACTGGCGCCCAGCCGGGAAACCCAGCGGCACCTTGAACAGCCCGGTTGCCTTCACGCCAATATGGACCTGTACAAATGGGCGTACAAGCTCCTTCCCGCCCTGCCCAGCGAACTGGTGATGGACTGCTTTGACCTGTCCTGGCGGATCAGGGCTATGGACATGCAGGCCTCCCCCTATGACCTCACCGAGTGGGGCTACCCTGCCATTCCCATCGAAACCTCCCAGGGCAAGGCCGCCTACGTCGAACACCAGCGGTCCTTCGCGGCCGAGGCGGCCGTATTACGGGAAAAGCTGGCCCAGGAACTGGCCGCCTTGTCCGGAGGTGGACCGGAATGATCGATTTGACCATTACGCTGCGGGAGAGCCCCGAGGCCGGCGGGCACGAGTTCCGCTTGGTGGCCGAGGCCGGGCACCCCTTGGCCGGAAGCACTCTGCCGGACCCCGCCGCTGCCTTGGCCGCAGTGGAACGGTACGGCGAGGACATTTTCTTCCCGAAGCCCGGGCCCCCCAAGCTGTGCACGCAGCAGTACGGCGGGCCGCAGGTCGCAGTGGTGACAGGAACATTTCACGGACGCGCTGTGGAGGCGGTCTTCACCAGGACCGACGGCTGCGAAATCACCCGCTGGAAGACAATGGCCCCTCTGCTCGGTAACACGGCGGGAGCCGCCGGCGCCGTCTAGCGCCTCGTCCCGCAGCCAGCAAGGACTGCAACAACAGGATCCCCGGACGGTTCAACCGCCCGGGGATCCTGTTCCATAATTGTCGGCTGCTAGCCGGCGGGAACTGCGTCCGCGAGAGCCACCCGCGGCGCCCCGGCAGGAGCGGCGGAGGCGGCGCCCACCTGGACGTTCACCCAGGTGCGGATGCCGTTTTCGCCCAGGCTGAGGCGCGACAGGTAAGCCCCTTCGGACAAGCCCGTCCAGGACAGTGTGGCCGCCGTGGCAGTACCGTTGGGAGCCACGATCGGGTTCGGTTCAACCGTGAGGTTACCCGCGTCCCCGGCAAACGTGACCGCCTGCACGGAGGCGCTGGCCGCCCCGTTGTCCGGTGTGGAGTAGAGGTTGGCCACGATGTAGTAAATGCCGGCCCGCGGCGATTCGAGGTCCAGGAACTCGCTGGCCGAAGCCGTCGCCACCTGTGTTGCCGTCCAACCGCCAGCGGCATTGGGCGCGTAAACCACCATGTCCCAGTCCACGTCATCCGATTGCGCCTGGACGCCCAGTCTGGCGAATGAGGCGCCTGCGGGAACGGTCACCTGGAGCAGGGCATTGTGCGCATCATTTGCCGGTGCGTACTCCCCCGGGGTCTTGGTGATGGCCGTCTGGCTCAGGGGCGCCAAACCTTCAATTCCTACCTTGATGGGGTTATCCGAACCGGACACCAGTTCTATGGTGCCGCTGCCATCACCCGTGGCCGAGCTGAAGGAGAACGACGGGGCGATTTGTGCGTCGACCGGCCGGATGGCGATGGGAGAGCTGACCGTGCGCGGGCCCTTCCAGGTCAGGGTACCGGTGCTGAATTTGCCGACCGGAGCGCTGACGTTCCTGATGGTAAGTGTGACCTCGCGTGTCTGGCCTGCCTTGGCGAAGTTCAACGACTTCGGCTCCACCTGGACGCTGAACCCGGGCGTATTGACCTCCGGACGGTACATCCCGGGTACCAGTGCGGTGAGCTGGCGCTTGACCTGGACTTCGCCCACCAGGCTGCCGAGCGCGATGGACGGCAGGTTCAGGTCGCGTGCTGCAATGGTGCCGGCCTGCGGTGCTCCGGTGTCCACGCCCTGACCGTTGAGGAAGCCGAGCCAGTCCTTGACGCCTGAGTTGTAGACCAGGCCCGGATCCAGGGCACGGGTTGAGTCGATGTGGCCTGCGCCGCCCTGGAACGGATCGGTGTTGGCCGAACCGTCAGCGTTCACCAGCGGGTAGGCGGTGGTCATCATGGCTGACTTGACCATGGCAGGGCTCCACCTGGGCTGCTTGCTGAGCACCAGCGCACCGAAGCCGGCGATGTGCGGCGCGGCCATGGAAGTGCCGGACATGAACCCGAACTGGTCACCGTTGTTGCCGATGGTGGAAACACCGGCAAGGACGTTGACGCCTGGCGCAGCGATGTCGGGCTTCAGCAGGTCACCGCCGGAAGCAAGGGTTGGCCCGCGGGACGAGAAGCCGGCGATCTGCGGCGCCGGGGCAGGCGGTTCACCGGTGAGATCACCCTTGACAAGGCTGACGGTCAGCGCAGGATTGGCTTCCAGCTTGGACTTCAGTTCCAGGCTCTTGGGAGCGTTGACGTGGACCGTGGGGATCACGTGGTTGTCCGCGTCTTCGGAGCTGCTGGTGACGTTCACGAGGATCATCCCGACGCCGCCCTTAGCCTGTACTTCCTGGCTCTTGGCCGTCCTGTCCACAACGCCGCGGTCGCAGACCACTACTTTTCCGGCCACTTTGGCTGCGTCGAGCGAACCGGGGCCGCAGAGGTTCGGGTTGGCGGCACCGGCTGCTGCCGCAGCAGCGGCAACGACGACGGGTTTGTCTGCTACCTCAGACTTCATGATCGACGCTCCGCGGTACACCGAGCCGTCGGAGACCTTCACCGTGCCAAGCAGGTCGCTCGGGAAGGTGGAGGCGGCAACCGTGGTGAGCCAGGGTGACGCATGGTTGACCGTGGAGGCTGCAGGGCCGGAGTTGCCGGCGGAAGCGGAAACAAAAACACCTGCAGCCGCAGCGTTGAGGAAGGCCAGCGCCACGGGATCGGTGGTGCTGTTGTTGTTACCCGATATCGAGTAGTTCAGGACATCCACACCGTCTTTGATGGCGGCTTCCACGGCCTCAACTGAAGCGGAGGAGTAGCAGCCGCCGGTATTGGGGTTGGTGTCCTCCCAGCAGACCTTGTAAACGGAGACCTTTGCGGCGGGGGCAACACCGGAGCTCCTGCCGAATGCGCTGCCGTCGATTACCTGCTCCACGTTCGCGTTGCCGGCTGCGGTGGTGGCGGTGTGGGTGCCGTGGCTCCCGACGTCGACCGGCGAGATCAGCTCTTCCGGCGCGCGGTTCTCCGGCGCCACATACTGAAGGAAGGAATCGGCAAAGTACCTGGCGCCAATCACCTTTGAGTTGCACAGGGAGCCGTCGAATGAGGCCCCCGTCCCCTGCCCCTTCTGGCATTCGCCTTTGAAAGTGGTGCCGTCTGCCTTAAGCATGGCGATCCGGCCGTCGGCGGTGCGGTACGGCACGCCAACCTGCGCGGGACCGCTCAGGGGCTGGACGGGATCCCCTTGGAGGAACGGGTTGTCCGGGGCGTAACCGGAGTCGATGACCCCTACCACCACGCCCTTGCCGGCGTTGGCTTCCCCGCCGAATTGCTTGGCCCAGAAACCGTCGGGGCCGGTCAGCCTGAGGAAGTCCGTGGTGGTGTAGTCAGGGGCATTTTCCGTGTCCGGCGCGACCGCCAGGACACGCTTATCCCGGGACAGCTCCATAGCCTGGGCAGCTGTCAGTTCGGCACTGAAGCCGTTCAGGGCAGCGGTGAACTGCTTTCCGGGAGTGATGCCCTGGCTGGCAGCGACCTCCCGCTGCTGCTTGCGCAGATGGGCGTCATAGGCCTTGTAGTTGGGGCTTTCGGCATCCAGCTTCCTGCCGTCCTGCGGCCTGGTTGCGCCCAGCCCGGGGGTTTCGCCGTCGTAACCCGCAGCCGCCGCACCAGCAAGGACAACGATGTAGCGACCGTCCCTGAACTCCGCGGGATCGGCCTTTTTGGCAGTGATTGCCAGATCCTGTCCGGCCGGCGCCGCGGTGGCGGGGCTTATGGCCATCGAGGTCAGGAGAACGGGCAGGCCCACGGCAAGCGCCGCGGCCTTCCGGAATCCCCCGGCCCGCATGGGGCTCTTTCCAGTTGATATCACTCGCAACCCTTTCACGATGTACCGCCCCGGCCGGATGGGGGGCAGAAACTACGGCCTGGCATGCGAAATTACAGGTTTTGTCATTTCGTTCGACCAGACGATTCATAGAGTACAGACTGATAGCTGAATATGACATAGAACACATGCATGAATTTATCGCCAGTCAAACGGCTTGCCCACAGAGGGGGACGGCATGGAAAAGGGCACCCCGCAGGGCGCCCTTTCATGCGTGGACGGAAGGCGCTGCTGCGCTGCTACCGGGGCGTGCGCACCACGTCGCTGATCCACTGCCGGGTCTTTTCATCCAGCGGTCCCGCAACCCGGTTTTCCCGGGCAAGCCGATCGGCCTTGATCTTTTGGAGAACCATGCGCCCCAGCCCGGCAAATACTGCAGCGGCAACCACGGGCAACAGGACGGATTTCGGTTTCTCAGCCATTCCGTAATCCTAGTGACACCGTAGGGTCAACTCCAGATCTCCGCTGCAAACCGGCGCCGGCCACCCCTTCTGCGGGAGCTCCAGGGCAGGTCGCGGCCCTAAATCCCCCGAATACAGGTTGGCCCCTTCCGGCCGGTAGAATGGACTGGCAAGCTCGCGGAGCGCCCGTCCACAAGGTTGAACACGTGTGTCCTCAACACTTCGGTACGGCGTGAGACGGCACCACTCCGCTGCGCCCTTACCCAAGCTCACGCACAGGAGTTACCGGATGCCCCGGATCGTTGTTGACGTCATGCCCAAGCCCGAGATTCTGGACCCGCAGGGGAAGGCTATCGTCGGCGCCCTCCCCCGGCTGGGTTTCACCAGCTTCAGCTCTGTCCGCCAGGGCAAGCGTTTTGAACTGACGGTCGACGGCGAGGTGACCGAGGACATCCTGGCCCAGGCGCGCGATGCCGCTGAAACCCTGCTGTCCAACCCTGTGATCGAGGATGTCGTCAACGTCGAGGTCGTTGAGGCCTGACATGACTGAACTTCCCCTGATCGGCGGGGCACCCGCCGTTGACGCCTCCGGTGCCCGTCGGCTCGCTGGCGCCCGGATCGGCGTCGTCACCTTCCCCGGGACACTTGATGACCGCGACGCCGCCCGTGCCGTCCGGCTCGCCGGCGGCACCGCCGTTGGGCTCTGGCACGCCGACACCGAACTCGGTGACGTGGACGCCGTCGTGATTCCCGGCGGGTTCTCCTATGGTGACTACCTCCGTGCCGGCGCCATTGCACGTTTCGCGCCCCTGATGTCCAAAATCATCGACGCCGCCAACAGCGATGCCAAGCTTCCCGTGCTCGGCATCTGCAACGGCTTCCAGATCCTCACCGAATCGCACCTGCTGCCGGGTTCAATGATCAAGAACGACCACCTGAAGTTCATGTGCCGCGACCAGGTCCTGCGCGTGGAAAACAGCAACACCGCCTGGACCCTGGACTACCAGGCGGGCCAGGAGATCACTGTGCCGCTGAAGAACCAGGACGGCCAGTACCTCGCGGACGACAAAACCCTGGACGCGCTGGAGGCAGAGGGCCGCGTGGTGTTCCGCTACGTCGGCTTCAACCCGAACGGTTCCCGCCGCGACATCGCCGGCATCTCCAACACAGCCGGCAACGTGGTGGGCCTCATGCCGCACCCCGAGCACGCCGTGGAGGCAGGGTTCGGCCCAGAATCGCTGGACGGCGTGGGCGGGTCCGACACCGACGGCCTGGGTTTCTTCACCTCCGTACTGACCAAGATTGTGGGAGGCGACAAGTGAGCATCGACACCACCAAAAAGTTCAACATCGACACCGTCGAGAACGCCGCGAAAACTCCGGACACTGAGCTGCCCTGGGCCGAATTGGGCCTCAAGCAGAACGAGTTTGACGAGATCGTCAAGGTCCTGGGCCGGCGCCCCACCGGCGCCGAGCTGGCCATGTACTCCGTCATGTGGAGCGAGCACTGCTCCTACAAATCCTCCAAAAACCACCTGCGCCAGTTCGGCGAGAAGGTGACCCCGGAGATGAAGAAGGACATGCTGGTGGGCATCGGCGAAAACGCCGGCGTGACCAACCTTGGGGACGGCTGGGCCGTGACCTTCAAGATCGAATCGCACAACTCGCCGTCGTTCGTTGAGCCCTACCAGGGCGCCGCGACCGGCATCGGCGGCATCGTCCGCGACATTATTTCCATGGGCGCCCGCCCGGTTGCCGTTATGGATCCCCTCCGTTTCGGTGCCATCGACCACCCGGACACGGCACGCGTGATGCACGGCGCAGTGGCCGGCATCGGCGGCTACGGCAACTCCCTCGGCCTGCCGAACATCGGTGGCGAAATGGTGTTCGACTCGGTATACCAGGGCAACCCGCTGGTCAACGCCCTCGCAGTGGGCGTCATGCGCCACGAGGACATCCGCCTGGCCAACGCCTCCGGCAAGGGCAACAAAGTGGTCCTGTTCGGCGCCCGCACCGGCGGTGACGGCATCGGCGGCGCCTCCGTGCTGGCCTCCGAATCCTTTGACGACACCAAGCCCTCCAAGCGTCCGGCCGTGCAGGTGGGTGACCCCTTCGCTGAGAAGGTCCTGATCGAGTGCTGCCTGGAGCTGTTCAAGGGCTCCCTCGTGGAAGGCATCCAGGACCTCGGCGCCGCCGGCATCTCCTGCGCTACTTCCGAGCTGGCCTCAAATGGCGACGGCGGCATGGCAGTTGAGCTGACCTCCGTGCTGCTGCGCGACCCCACGCTGACTCCGGGCGAAATCCTGATGTCCGAGTCGCAGGAGCGCATGATGGCCGTGGTCACTCCAGAGAACGTGGAAGCGTTCGAAGCGGTCATGGACAAGTGGGCTGTGGAGTACGCCTGGCTGGGCGAGGTGACGGACAGCGGCCGCCTCATCATCACCTGGGAAGGCGAGGTGATTGTCGACGTCGATCCCCGCACCGTGGCACACGACGGACCGGTTTACGACCGCCCGTTCGCCCGTCCCGAGTGGCAGGACGCCGTGCAGGCTGACGCCTTCACCGGTTCCGTACAGGACGCCGGCAGGCCGTCCGCCCCGGCCGAACTGGCCAAGGCCGTCACCGAGCTGGTGGCATCGCCCAACATGTGCTCGAAGTCCTGGATCACCAACCAGTACGACCGCTACGTTGGCGGCAACACCTCCATGGCGTTCCCTGACGACGCCGGTGTGGTCCGGGTAGACGAGGAAACCGGTTTGGGCGTGGCCCTGGCCACTGACGCCAACGGCCGCTACACCTACCTCGATCCCTACCATGGTGCACAGCTGGCGCTGGCGGAGGCCTACCGGAACGTCGCAACCTCCGGCGCGGTCCCGATGGCCGTCAGCGACTGCCTGAACTTCGGCTCGCCCGAGGACCCGGACGTCATGTGGCAGCTCGCCGAAGCCATCCGCGGCCTGTCTGACGCCTGCATAGTGCTGGGCATCCCGGTCACCGGCGGCAACGTCTCCCTGTACAACCAGACCGGCACCACGCCGATCCACCCCTCCCCCGTGGTGGCAGTCCTGGGCAAGCTCGACGACGTCGCCCGCCGCACGCCGTCAGGGTGGCGGGAAGACGGCCAGGCCATTTACCTGCTGGGCACCACCGCTGCGGAGCTGGACGGCTCCGAATGGGCGAACATGCGCGGCCACCTGGGCGGCCTGCCTCCCAAGGTAGACCTCGACGCCGAACGCGCGCTGGGCGAAATCCTGATCAACGCCTCGCGCGACGGCATGATCGACTCCGCCCACGATCTCTCCGAGGGCGGCCTCGCCGCAGCCCTGGTGGAGTCCTCGCTGCGCTACGGCGTTGGCGCCCGGATCGCCCTCCAGGACGTTCTGGACCGCGACGGCGTGGACCTGTTCACGGCGCTCTTCTCCGAGTCCCAGGGCCGCGCTGTTGTGGGCGTCCCACGGTCGGAGGAAGTCCGCTTCACCGACATGTGCACCGCCCGCGGCTTCGCGCACACCCGCATCGGCGTGGTGGACGCAGCCAGCGGCACCCTGGAGATCAACGGCGTGGCCGGCCTGTCGCTGGACGCCCTCCGCGAAGCCCACGAGGCCACGCTGCCGAAGCACTTCGGCTAGTACCCACGCCACCGCCGGACACCGCGGTGGTTACGGAAACCAGATGTTCCCCCGTGCGGGAATGGACCTCCGTAACCACCGCGGTTTCCGCTTTAATCGTCCTATGGGCAAGGCGGGAAAGTTCCTCAGCGTCCTTCTGTTGCCGATCCTTGTCCTGGTTGCCGCAGCACCAACACCACGGTCAGGACCCCAAGCCGCGTATCCGCACAGCATGGCTGCCCTCGGGGACTCCATCACGCAGGCCCACAACGCATGCTGTACCCACGGCGACCTACCCGCACTGTCCTGGTCCACCGGCGGCGGCCAGGGTGACGGGATCACCAGCCACTACGAACGGCTGCTCCAACTGACCCCCGGCATCCAGGGAAATACGTTCAACAACGCCGTCAGCGGGGCGAAGGTTTCCGACCTGCCCCGGCAGGCGGCGGCCGCCGTGGCACAGCAGGTCGAGTATGTAACGATCCTGATGGGCGCCAACGACTTGTGCGCGTCATCAGTGGACAACATGACGCCGATCGAAGACTTCAGGACACGCGTCGCCGAGGCGCTGACCATCTTGGACCAGGCGCGGCCGCGCCCGCAGGTGGCAGTCAGCAGCATTCCCAACATCTACCAGTTGTGGAGTGTCCTGCATGGCGAACCGGCCGCAGCGTCTGCCTGGTCCGCAGGACGGACATGCCAGTCGATGCTGGCGGATTCCAACACGGAGGAGATGCGCAGCCAGGTAGTGGAACGGGAACTCGCGTTCAACGCCGTCCTCGCTGAGGTTTGCGGGCACTACACGAACTGCCGGAGCGACGGCGGCGAGGTCTACAACTACAACTTCAGCGCCGCCGACATCAGCGTGCGGGACTACTTCCACCCGAGCCTCCGGGGGCAGGCCATACTGGCGGAGATCACGTGGAACGCAGCCTGGGAACGGCGGTGATCAGTCCTCGCTGTGGTGTTCCCGCTGCCTTGCGCTGAGCAGTTCAATTTCGGGCCGCCCCGCAACAAGGCGTTCGACGGCGTCAAGCACCTCCACGAGGTGCGCCCGGTCCGCTGCCACCAGGCCTGCCCCCACCTGGGAGCGCCGGTACTGGTCGTGAAACCCCACCTCGGCGACGGAGACGTCGTATCGGCGCTTGATTTCAGCGAGCAGGGGCCTGATGACGGAGCGCTTCTCCTTCAGGCTTTGGACGTCACCCAGGAGGATGTCGAATTCGATCCAGCCGATCCACATGGCTTCAGCCTAGCGAAATACGCCCGGACGGCTAGATGGTGAGCTCACCCATCCGGTCCCAGCCTTCGCCGTCGAGCTGCCGGCTGATAATGCGCGGAGTCTCGGCGAGGGCTTGGGGCATATCAGCCATGGCCTGCTTGAAGTGGACGCTGTTGACATGGGCTCCTGCGGCGTCGTCCTTGAAGGCCTCCACCAGGACGTACTCGTTCGGGTCCGCCAGGCTGCGGGACCAGTCAAACCATAGATTGCCGGGCTCCTGCCGGGTTGCCTCGGTGAAGCCGGCCACCAGGGCGGGCCAGCGCTCCGACCATTCGGGCTTGACCTTGAACTTAACGACGATAAAAATCACGGGGACATTCCTTCCGCAGCGAGTTGGCGTGCCCCTTCAATGTACCGGGAAGTAACGTGCCGCTGCGCTGCACGGGTGACCGGGGCGCCCGCCGCGTAAAACCAACTGCCGGGTTTGCTGAAGGCCCGGATTCGAAGCAGAACTCCGGCATCTGCGTTGATCTCCACTTCAAACGATTCTTCACCCCGGGCAGGATGGCCACGCAGGGCGCCGTATCCGAATCCTGCCGATTGCGGAATGCCCGCCGGCAGGGGTTCCCGGACCCACACCACCTCGCACGGCGCTTTCAACCGGAAGGGTCCCACACCGAAGCCGCTCACCACCCGCGCTCCAGGCACCACACGCGGCGAATCCGTGCGGACGCGCAGGCCGGCCCGCCGCTGCAGCTCCCACGACAGGATGCCGGCGGCGACCCGCCGGTACACATTCAGGCCGCTGCCGAGGGGAACCTCCTTCAGTACTATGGCGTAGCCTTCCGGCGCCGCGCCGTGCTCTGTTCCCCCGACGCAGGGGTAGTCGAGGCCGCCGCGGTTCACACCGCCGGCTGCCGTGCGCCTGGATCTCAAGGGCTGCCGCCTCCGGCACCTGCAAGCCGCGCCCACCCCAGCTGCTCCTGCTGTTTCCTGCTGAGCCCTGCCACCACCAGGTCGTAGGAGTCCTCCACCATGTCCCTGACCATGGCGTCCGGCAGCCGGCCATCCAGGCGGACGCCGTTCCAGTGCACCTTGTTCATGTGCCACGCCCCGGTGATTTCAGGATGCGCTGCGCGGAGTTGGACAGCCAAAGCCGGGTCACACTTGAGGTTCACGTAAAGGTCGTCTGCGTCGAGCGACGACAAGGCAAAAAGCTTGGCCCCACGGCGGGCGCCGCCGGCAACGTCTGCCCGGACCTTGAACACGGCGGTCTCCGGCCCGAAGGGGTAATCCTCGTATGCGCCCGGGAACGAGAGGCAGATCTTTCTCAGTGCAGCGGGGTCCATGCAGGAAGCCTATAAAGCCGGCTCCTCCGGTGCTAGTCTGCGAGGATGTCACACGATGAGGCTGCCATTCCTGTTCTGGACCTAGGCACGGCTCGGCAGACGGACGGCTCCTTCAACCCGGACTTCATCGAGCAGCTGCGGCACGCGACGCACAGCGTAGGCTTCTTCCAGATCACCGGGTACGGCGCGGCGCCCGGCCAGCCCGAACACCTCCTGGACGTGATCCGGCGGTTCTTTTCACTGCCGCTGGAGGAGAGGATGAGGCTGGACAACCGGCTCTCACCCCATTTCCGCGGTTACACCCGCATGGGCACCGAGGTAACCCAGGGTCGGGCGGACGCCCGCGAGCAGATCGACTACTCCCCGGAGCGCGAACCGGTTCCGTACTACCCGCCGGACAAACCCTACTGGCTGCTTCAAGGCCCGAACCTCTGGCCCGGTGACTCTTTTCCGGAGCTCGAGCCGGCGGCCATGGAATGGGCTGAACTGATGTCCGCGGTGGGAATGGAGCTGCTCCGGGCCATCGCCGTGTCCCTGCACCTGCCGGAGGACTATTTTGACGAGCCATTCCGGGGTTCTCCCGCCTGGATGGGCAAGCTGGTCCACTACGTAGGCGGAGTAGTGGAAGCCGCGGGTAACCAGGGCGTGGGTTCACACGCGGACTACGGCTTCGTCACCCTCCTGCTGCAGGACAGTGTGGGCGGGCTTGAGGTGCTGCCGCCCGGGGCCACTGAGTGGGCGCAGGTGGAGCCTATTCCGGGAGCACTGGTGGTGAACCTGGGCGAGATGCTGGAGGTAGCCACGGAAGGCTACCTGGTGGCCACCATCCACCGGGTACAGGCACCGCCTCCTGGCGTCGACAGGTATTCCGTCCCGTTTTTCTGGTCCCCCCGGCTGGATGCGGTGATCGGAACCGTTCCCCTGCCGCCCGAGCTGAAGGCTGAAGCGAGGGGCATCTCCGACGACCCCGCCAACCCGCTCCTGGCGTCGTTCGGGATGAACATGCTCAAAGGCAGGATGCGCGCCCACCCCGACGTCACCGGGCGGCACTACCCGGAGCTTCTGAAGGGCTGAAGCGCCGGCCCGTCAAAGGTTGTATTTCCAGGCCTGCTGGGCGGGACAGGTGTCCATCACTACGTCGAGACCGGCAGCTCTGGCACGCTCGGCAGCATCCTCGTCGATGACCCCGAGTTGCAGCCACACCGCCTTCGCACCCACGGCAATCGCCTGGTCCACCACCTCCCCCACCTTCTGGGAGTTCACAAAGCAGTCCACGACGTCGATGGGGCGCTTTTCAGCCGGAATGTCAGCCAGGCTGCGGTAGCCTTCTTCCCCGTGCACAGGCTCCCCCGGCAGGTTGACCGGGATGATCTCCATACCCAGGCGGTCCCGGATGAACAGCGACGTATCGTAGGCAGCACGCCATTCATTAGTGGTGAGGCCGACGATGGCCCACCGTCCTTTGGTCCGCATCAGGCGTTCGACGACGGCCGGATCATTTTTGTGCGCCATGCGCCTAGCCTACGTGGCCGGGAAGACATGCGGTGCCAGCGGGCCGTGCCGTGGCGGCTACCGCTACCTAGGGGTAATCGCTGCAGGGTAAGCAAGGGTTACGCCCTGCAGGAACAACTTCAAAAACTATTCGGGATTTACCTTCAACGGGCGATTGCCGTGGTCCAGCGGGGCTTGCTCCCCTGCCGGTGGAGTCCCTTTGCCAGCACGAAGGTGTGCCCGGCACGTACGCGCCGGTCTTCGCAGCCAGCCTTGGCCGCTGCCGCAGCAACAGGGGCGCCCTCCACCAGCTCATGAGCCGCAGCGGGTGCCGCACCCGGTGCCGGACGCGCGACAAATCCGGCAGGGCAAAGGTCCGTGACCAACCCTGTGCCGGCGCACTCCCGGACTGCGGCAATTCCGGCAGCGAGGGCCGCCTTGTCCTGGAAGGGGCCGGAGACTGCCATCACTTCGCCATCCGGCGCCAGCAGCCGGAACCTGAAGTACGACTCCGGATCAAGAAAAGCTTCGAACTTTCCAGCCATCACGAATCCTTCCGTTTTGTGTGTCCTGCCCTGCCTGCAGGTCTGGAGGGCGGCGTCGTCGGCGCCCCGCCGGTCCGGGCGCATGGCCGGCCCTTTGCCGGCGGCTCTGGCCAAAAATGGGTGAACAGGTCACCGGCTGTACCAAAGAGTCTCACCGCTGCGCCTGCGGCCTGGCTAGACCGGCCGCGTAAACCTTGTGTAAATTGCCGGGGCGGCCAAACGACGGCGGCGGGCCACCTTCATAAGGTGGCCCGCCGCAAGTACGTGCTGAAGTGTTAGTCGTTGATCAGATCGTTGACCACAATGGTCTGGTCCCGGTCCGGACCAACACCGATGGCGGAGAACCGGGTGCCGGACAACTTCTCCAAGGCCAGCACGTAGTTGCGTGCGTTTTCCGGCAGGTCCGCGAGGGTGCGTGCACCGGTGATGTCCTCGGTCCAGCCCTCGAAGTATTCGAAGATCGGCACGGCGTGGTGGAACTCCGTCTGCGTCATGGGCATCTCATCGTGGCGCACGCCATCCACGTCGTAGGCCACGCACACCGGGATCTGCTCAATGCCGGTGAGTACGTCCAGCTTGGTGACGAAGTAGTCCGTGAAGCCGTTGACGCGGGAGGCATGGCGGGCCAGGACGGCGTCGTACCAGCCGCAGCGGCGCGGCCGTCCGGTGTTGACACCGAATTCACCGCCGGTCTTCTGCAGGTACAAGCCCATGTCGTCGAACAGCTCGGTGGGGAACGGGCCGGCACCAACGCGGGTGGTGTACGCCTTGATGATGCCGATGGAGCGGGAAATGCGGGTAGGGCCAATGCCCGAACCCACGGAGGCGCCGCCGGCGGTGGGGTTCGATGAGGTAACGAACGGGTAGGTGCCGTGGTCCACGTCCAGGAACGTTGCCTGGCCGCCTTCCATCAGGACCACCTTGCCCTCGTCAAGGGCGGTGTTCAGGACCAGGGTGCTGTCGATGACCAGGGGCCGGAGCCGTTCGGCGAAGGACAGGAAGTACTCAACGATCTCGTCCACCAGCACGCCGCGGCGGTTGTAGACCTTGACCAGGAGTTCGTTCTTCTGCCGCAGCGAACCTTCCACCTTCTGGCGCAGGATCGACTCGTCGAAAACGTCCTGGACCCGGATACCCAGGCGGGCCACCTTGTCCATATAGGCAGGCCCTATGCCGCGCCCCGTGGTTCCGATGGCACGGCTTCCCAGGAAGCGTTCCGTCACCTTGTCCAGCACCTGGTGGTACGGGGCGACGAGGTGCGCGTTGGCAGAGACGCGAAGCCTGGAGGTGTCGGCGCCGCGGGCCTGGAGGCCTTCGATCTCCTGGAAGAGTGCCTCGAGGTTGACCACGCAGCCATTGCCGATGATGGGTACTGCGTTGGGGCTAAGGATGCCTGCCGGAAGCAGCTTGAGCTCGTATTTTTCACCGCCCACGACGACGGTGTGCCCGGCGTTGTTGCCGCCGTTGGGTTTGACAACGTAGTCAACACGGCCGCCCAGCAGGTCGGTCGCCTTGCCTTTTCCTTCGTCGCCCCATTGGGCTCCTACGATCACAATTGCTGGCATGGGATCCTCCCCCATTCGTTCGGGCTGCCCCTGCCCGGCCAAAGGTGGCGGGCCTGGTGCAGCGCCGTTCATGAGAACGCCCCGAATGGACCGGCCTTCGCTGGTCTGCGCGGCAGCACAGCGACGCAAGAGTTCCGGGGCTCTTACCACCCAAGTTTAGCCGATCAGGGACTTCGTCCACTCGTTGGGCTGCTGCGGTCCTTCCTGCCGGGTAACGGACCCGGTGGGAAGGACCGCAGCAGGTTGTCAGCGGTGACGCTATTCGTCGTCGGCTTCCTCACCCGGACGGGAAGTCTGGGTGGCGAGGCTGTCCCAGAAGGAGGTGTCGGCGTCGGCAATGGATCCGTCCGCGATCGCGGCGGCGGTGGCGGTCAGGGTGGTGACCGTCTGCTTGATCAGGTAGCCGTTGCTGCGGAGCCCCAGGGCGTAGCCATCGAGGTAGTGGTCGGACATTCCGCGCATTTCAAAGAGCAGGGTGGCGATGTCGTATTCCACGGCGATGCCGTTGCGGCTGATGGTTTCGGCGCTGCCGCCCACGTACTTGCCGAGGTGTCCCCAGCCAGTGGAGTCGACGTTCTGGAAAACGACGGCGCCCAGCTGCTTGGACTTCTCGACGACTGCCGGATCGGCGTTCGGTGTGGTGGGGTACAGGATGGACCCGGACACCAGTTCGCCGTCGCGCTGGCTTCGGGTGCCCTGGTGGTGCAGGTCGATCATGTAGTCGATCTTGTGCTTGCGCATCACGTTGTTATGCAGCGCCTGGGTTTCCGGCTGGATTTTGGCTACATGGTCCCGGTTGAGGTCCACCTCTTCGGCGTTGTACCGCGTCATGTTGCGGTCACCTTTGGCCAGGTAGTCGTCCAGCGGGAAGTTCACGTCTCCCATGGCGCCGTCCGCGTTGAGCATCGGCACGATGAGGATGTTCACGCCGTCGAGAATGTCCCCGGACTTTCCGGTGCCCAGGTGCCTGACGAATTCCAGGGCGCCTTCGGTGGTGAGCTGTTCGTTGCCGTGCTGCTGCGTCAGGTACAGGATGGTGGGCTTGGCCGGGTCCGAGATGTATTTGACCAGGTGGATGTCCCGGCCTTTTACGGTCTGGCCGATGACCTCCAGTTCCATGGCCGGCTGGCGGGCGTCCTGGACTTTCAGGAAAGACACCATCTGGTCATAAGAGGCCAGCTTCGATGTGGTGATCTGGCCGTTGCCGTCGTAGTTGGGGCCTTCGCCCACGGCGAGGGCCGGGGCTGGTGCGGCCACAACGGCCAGGGCAAGGGCTCCCGTAACGGCCAGGGTCTTGAAGGTTGCCAGGGTTTTTTTCACGGTGCGGTACCTCTTTCGAGTGCTTTGGGTGTGACAGCCCGCCGTGTCACCCATCACAGGCTGTGACAGAAGCCAACCAACCTGAACGAACGGTGTCAATGGACATAA
The DNA here is from genome assembly GCF_059089735.1 of Arthrobacter sp. sptzw32. NCBI lineage: Bacteria > Bacillati > Actinomycetota > Actinomycetes > Micrococcales > Micrococcaceae > Arthrobacter > Arthrobacter sp. sptzw32. Next base: position 183,806 of record NZ_JBNHEZ010000005.1, read on the forward strand.
CAGGAATGCGCAGCCAGTTATTACGTTTTGTAAGCGGACGCCGTCCAATCCTGTTCCGACACAATCCGAAGCGAACTTGCTCCCCGGGAGGCCGCTGGCTTTGAGTGGGAGGGAACCATCCGGAGCGGCCGAGAGACCTGGATCGTTGACGCCGCAGCAACCTCAAAGTGCAGGCCCGTCCTGCCTGCGAAGGTGCTACTGCCAGGACCGATGGAAGGAAATTTCAGCATGACCTTGAACACAGACCATATCCGCGTCACGCACGCAGGTTCCTTGCCCCGGACTCCTGAGCTGATCGCTGCCAATGCCGCACGCGAGGAAAACCCTGCCGACGTCGAGGGCTACAACGAACTCCTCACCGCTTCCGTGGTCGATTTGGTCCAGCGCCAGCAAAGCCTCGGCGTCGATATCCCTAACGACGGCGAGTACGGGCACGCCATGTCCGCTTCCGTTGACTACGGCGCCTGGTGGTCCTACTCCTTCGCGCGTATGGGCGGGCTGGAACTGGACAATGACGCCAAGTGGGCCGTTGAAGCGAAGGAATCGACGCCCGGCAACGTCCAGTTGACCGGCTTCCTCCACCGCCGGGACCGCGCCCTCTTTTCCGAGGCCTACAGCGATCCCACCAGCGGCATCTTCACGGGCGGCCCCAAGCCGTTCCCGAAGGTCACCGGACCACTCGTGTACACCGGACAGGACGCCGTCGCCTCCGACATCGCCAACCTGAAGGCCGGCCTTGCGGCTGCCGGACTCAAGGACGGCTTTGTAGCTGCCCTCTCCCCCGGCAGCGCCTCGCGCATCACCAACGAGTACTACGCCACGGAGGAGGAGTACATCTACGCCTGCGCCGATGCGCTCGGCGAAGAGTACAAAGCCATCGTCGACGCCGGCCTCATCCTGCAGATCGACGACCCCTCCATCGCCGAGAACTGGGACCAGATCAGCCCCGAGCCGAGCGTGGCGGACTATCTGAAGTTCACGCAGATCCGCGTCGAGGCGCTCAACTACGCCCTTCGCGGCCTCCCCGAGGAACAGGTCCGCTTCCACCTCTGCTGGGGGTCCTGGCACGGCCCGCACACTACGGACCTTCCCCTTGCGGACCTGGTGGACACCATGCTCCGGATCAACGCCGGCGGTTACTCGTTCGAGGCCGCGAACGTGCGCCACGAGCACGAGTGGCGCGTCTGGGAGGACACTGCGCTTCCCGAGGGCAAGGTCATCATCCCGGGCATCGTTTCCCACGCCACGAACGTAGTGGAGCATCCGGACCTCGTGGCCGACCGCATTGTTCGGTTCGCGGAAGTTGTGGGCCGGGAGAACGTGATCGCTTCCACCGACTGCGGCCTGGGTGGAAGGGTCCACCCGCAGATCGCCTTCGCCAAGCTGAAATCACTGGGTGAAGGCGCACGCCGCGCAACCAAGCGGCTTTGGTAAAAGTAAGTCAGACCGAACCCGCCGGTTCCGTGCCCCGTTCAGGACGGGTGCGCGGGACCGGCGTTTCGTTTTGCGGGGCTTGCTAAACTGGGAAAGGCCGACCAGGAATCGGTCCACCCCATTTCAACCACCGCGGATGTAGTGCGCCACCGTGCGCCCATTTTCCGTGGTGGCAGCAACACCAATCCCCGCAGGAGACCCAGCACTACATGACAGCCCTGGCACCCGAATCCTTTCATGACCAACTTCTGAGCCGCCGCTACGAACCCAATGTCGCAGCGGTCAACGAACTGTGCGATTCCCTTCAGGCGGCCAAGCCTGGCATGGCAGTGCCCTACGTGGACCCCATGCACGACGTCGATGAGTGCCGCATCATCAGCCTGTACTCGAACATCGGCGAGGCGGACAACTCCGGCTTCATCACTGCCGGGGACCACGATGCCGCTACCCGCATGCTCGGCATCCAGTGGAAGCTGGGCCTGCGGCCGGAGTTCGTGATGCCGTGGAACGTCCACCCGTGGCACATGCCCGGCGAGGCCAACGGCAAGTTCACCCCGGACCAGATCTCTGCCGGCCTCAAGCCGCTCCTGAAGTTCCTTGCGCTGGTTCCCCGCGCGTCCGTGATCGTGGCGCACGGCACCGAGGCCAACCGCCTGGCCAACCTGCTGCTGAAGACTGAAGTTCCGCTGCTCTGGCGCCGCGGCCTGAAGACGTACAAGGTGCGGTCCCTCAGCGGCCGTGCTTTCGCCGGTTCGCCGGCGCGACAGGAGGAGTACCTCGAGGACATGCGCGTCGCCTATGCGGACGCAATGGCGCGCACAGGCCTGGCGAAGGCGTAGCCCGGAGTTTCTGGAACGACGACGGCGGCCGGTCACCTTTTCGAAAGGTGACCGGCCGCCGTCGTCGTTTTGCTACCTGCCCTCGATGGCTGCCTTCGCCGTCGGGTCCGAGTCGTTGAGGAACTTTTCGATCCGTTCCGGCTCTTCCGCTTCGCCGATCGCGGCAGAGGCGCGGCCGAGGGAGTACAGCGCCCGCAGGAAACCACGGTTGGGTTCATGCTCCCAGGGAATGAGGCCAAGGCCCCGCCAGCCGTTGCGGCGCAGCGAGTCCAGGCCCCGGTGGTAGCCCACACGCGAGTAAGCGTAGGAATCGATGGTCCGCCCCTCAGCCCAGGCTTCTTCAGCCAGCACCGCCCACAGCAACGAGGACGTGGGGTGCCTGGCTACGAGGTCCAGGGCTTCCTGGCCGGCCTCCAGCTGCTGGTAGACCTCGGTCTCGGCAGGCAGGAGCGTGGGCTCGGGGCCCATCAGGTTTTTGCGGAACTCGTCGGACATTCCTAGAAGGTCTTTCCGGCCGAACCGAGCTGCTTGGTGGCCTCGACAACGCGGGCCGCCAGTCCGGCTTCTGCTGCTGCGCCCCAGACGCGGGGATCGTAGGTCTTCTTGTTGCCCACTTCGCCGTCGACCTTCAGGACGCCGTCGTAGTTGCGGAACATGTGGTCGGCCACCGGACGGGTGTAGGCGTACTGGGTGTCGGTGTCGATGTTCATCTTGATGGTGCCGTAGGAGACGGCGTCGGCGATTTCCTGGTCGGAGGAGCCGGAGCCGCCGTGGAACACGAGGTCGAACGGGCTGTCCTTGCCGATCTTGGCGCCCACCTGGGCCTGGATGTCCTTGAGGATCTCCGGGCGGAGCTTGACGCCGCCGGGCTTGTAGACGCCGTGGACGTTGCCGAAGGTCAGGGCGGTGATGTAGCGGCCGTTCTCGCCGGAGCCCAGTGCTTCTACGGTGGCGAGGGCGTCCTCGACGGTGGTGTAGAGCTTCTCGTTGATCTCGTTTTCGACGCCGTCCTCTTCACCGCCCACGGTGCCGATTTCGACCTCAAGGATCATCCTGGCGGCAGCGGTGCGCTCGAGCAGCTCGCGGGCAATGCGGAGGTTTTCCTGCAGGGTCTCGGCAGAGCCGTCCCACATGTGGGAGTTGAACAGCGGGTTGCGGCCGGCCTTGACCTCAGCCTCGGAAGCGGCGAGCAGGGGCAGCACGAACCCGTCCAGCTTGTCCTTGGGGCAGTGGTCCGTGTGCAGTGCGATGTTGACGTTGTAGTTCTTGGCAACTTCGCGGGCGAAAGCGGCAAAACCCAGGGAGCCGGCAACCATGTCCTTGGTGGATGCGCCGGACCAGTAGGCCGCACCGCCGGTGGAGACCTGGACGATGCCGTCGGACTCGGCCTCGGCGAAGCCGCGCAGGGCTGCGTTCAGCGTTTGGGAAGACGTCACGTTAACGGCGGGGAATGCGAAGCCGCCCGCCTTTGCGCGGTCGATCATTTCGGAGTAGATCTCTGGGGTTGCAATGGGCATGCTGACTCCTATGCTGAGGTTCGTCTGTGGGCTGGTAACCCTGGAGTACCGCTTACGGCTAGCACCATCCTAGTCATTCCGGCGCCGGGAGTGCTGTGGGTTACGTTCCGCTCCCGCACCCCGCCTGCCTCAAACGTGCTGGTTGAAGACGTGCCGCCGGATCCAGGCGTGCATGGCAATGGCCGCTGCCGACGCCGCGTTGATGGACCTGGTGGACCCGAACTGTTCAATGGACAGCGTGGCCAGCGCGGCCTCGTGGACTTCGGAGGTCAGCCCCGGGCCTTCCTGGCCGAATACCAGCACGCAGTCCTTCGGCAGTTCGTAGGTTTCCAGCGGCACCGAGTCCGGGAAGATGTCGATCCCTATGATGGCGAGCCCCTCCCCTTGCGCCCATGCCACGAAGTCCTCCACGGTGGCGTGGTGGCGGACGTGCTGGTAGCGGTCGGTGACCATTGCGCCGCGGCGGTTCCACCGCCGTCGGCCAATGATGTGCACTTCCTTGGCAAGGAAAGCATTCGCGGTGCGCACCACAGTGCCAATGTTAAGGTCGTGCTGCCAGTTTTCGATGGCCACGTGGAAGTTGTGGCGCCGGGAGTCCAGCTCCGCCACGATTGCCTCGTGTTTCCAGTAGCGGTACTTGTCCAGCACGTTGCGCCGGTCACCGTCAGCCAGGAGGTCGGGATCCCAGTGGTCGCCTTCCGGCAACTTGCCTTCCCAGGGCCCGACGCCGACTTCCGGCCTTTCGCCCGGAACTTCCCCGGCGGTGCCCTCCTTGGGCTGCTCCGGCTCAGGCTGGGGTTCGGACGTCATGCCGGGCTTCTGATTCACCCCTCAACACTAGACTGGACCTTTCGGGCTTTCATCACCGGCGGAGGTAGGGCATGGCAGAGGCGGACAAGGTCAAAGGAAACCCGGCGGTTCGCCGCAGCAGCCAGGACATTGAATGCTGGCTGACGGACATGGACGGTGTCCTGGTGCACGAAAACCAGGCAGTGCCCGGCGCGGCCGAGCTTATCCAGCGCTGGGTGGACACGTCCAAGCGCTTCCTGGTGCTGACGAACAACTCCATCTTCACGCCACGTGACCTCGCGGCCCGGCTGCGCGCCTCCGGCCTGGAGGTTCCCGAGGAGAACATCTGGACCTCAGCCCTGGCCACGGCCCAGTTTTTGAAGAACCAGGTGGAGGGTTCGGGCTCGGGCAACCGCGCGTACACCATCGGTGAAGCAGGACTGACGACGGCGCTGCACGAGGCAGGCTTCATCCTCACCGACCAGGACCCGGACTTCGTCGTGCTCGGCGAGACGCGCACATATTCCTTCGAGGCCATCACCACTGCCATCCGCCTCATCCTGGCCGGGGCCCGCTTCATCGCGACGAACCCTGACGCCACCGGGCCATCCAAGGACGGACCGCTGCCGGCCACCGGCGCCATCGCAGCGCTGATCACCAAGGCCACAGACCGGGAACCCTACATCGTGGGCAAGCCCAACCCCATGATGTTCCGCTCGGCCATGAACCAGATCGACGCCCACTCGGAAACCACCGCAATGATCGGCGACCGGATGGACACGGACATCGTTGCCGGCATGGAAGCCGGTCTGCACACCGTCCTGGTCCTGACCGGCATCACCCAGCGCGAAGAAATCGGTTCATATCCCTTCCGGCCCAACCAGGTACTGAACTCCGTAGCGGACCTGAAAAACCAGATCTAGCCCCGGCTAGAAGACAGACACCCGGGACCCGCCGCGCGGCAGCGGGAAGTTTTCGTCCAGGAGCCCGTCCAGGAGGGGCCGGTAGATGTTGGGGTTCCAGCCCGGGCTGGCGTGGGCCGGGGATGCGCCTTCGGTCTGAAGCCCGCTGGACACCATGTTTGCCTTGAAGGCCACCGCCCACGCCTCCACCGCTGTCTGGTAACGGACGGTGTGGTCCCGCGGATTGCCGATATACGCCATTTTGGCGCCGCCGATCCTGCCAGCAAACCGTGTGCCGTCAAAGTGGTAGATGTAGGCGGATTCGGACTGGACCAGCAGGCTTGACGGCGCGATCGGGGAGAGCTGCTCGAGCGTCTGGTCAAGGATCTGCCGCCAGGTCCGTTCGTCCTTGTGGATCACCCGCTCCCCCAGTTCGTACCCTCCCCGGAGGGCGGACGGGAACCGGAAACCCCGCTCGTAGAGGAAGACCACGCCGTCGAACCAGCTTTGGTCCAGGACGTCATGCTTGCTGTACGGGCTTGAGTCCAGCACGATGAATTCCACTTCGACGCCGTGGAGTTCCAGCAGCCGGGCAGCCACCTGGGTGGCGACCATTCCACCAAAACTGTGCCCGTAAAAGAACAGCCTGGTGAGCTTTTCGGCCCGGACGTGCTCGATCAACGCGATGACCACCTCGTCGATATCCAGGCCCAGGTTGGAGTAGCCGATGGCCGCGAGCCGGGCACGCTTGTTCAGCGTGCCCCGCAGCGTGTTCAAGATCCACTGCGCCTCCTCCCAGCTTGTTTTATAGCCCGGAAACAGGAACCAGCTGGCGTCCGGGTAGTAAACATCCGCGAAGTCATCAGCAACAGGAAGGACCCGGTTCACCTGGCGGGCGGACTGCACCTGGCGGGTAAGCAGCATGTCCGCGGCCAGCAGGCCTGACACGCCCGCTCCCGTCAGGAAGCCCCGGCGTGAAAACTGTTTGAGGGCAGCGGCTTCGTGCAGCAGCCGGGCTTCGGTCGCCGCGCGCCGGTCCTGCGGATGTACTTCCCCCTCATATGGCACACCCCTACCGTAGGCACAACGGAAGACACCGCCGCAAGGAGCCGCCGGTAACCTTTCAGTGACGCCGGATCAGCTGGCAGCCTGTCCTTCCGCGGCCGGGAACGGCGCCGCGGCTTCCTGCTGGCGGCGCAGCATCTCCTGGCCAATGTCGTCGTACCGGCCCAGCAGGTCCGCACCGGGGAACACGGCCGGGTTGTCCAGGAGGGTGAAGAGGGTGTCGCTGGCCAGCAGCAGTTCCTCATCCGAATAGTCCTGCAGCGCCAGGCCGCCCAGCACCTCCAGCCCGGGAAGTTCCAACAGCTGGATCTCTGCGTCACCGTGGAAAGCAGCCGAATGGCCAAGGACGTCAGTATCTCCGGCCCCTCCGGCAGAGAAACCGTCAAGGACGGTCAGTGGTTGCCCTGCAGAGGCAGGCAACTCCCCACCTGCGGGCGAGAAGTTAAGCGACACCCCGGCGCCGTAAAGGCCCGGCAGGCTGCTGGCGTCGATGGCGTTGAGGTCAAGGCGAAGGCCTGCGAGGGCAGATGACTCCACCATGGCGGCACGGGACAGTTCAACCCGGATGTGGGAACGGATCCCCATCCTCCTGATCCGGCGGATCATGTGGACAAGGCCGGGGCGGGAGTCCTGGTTCAAGCTCCCCCGGACATCAATGCGGACGATGTCACCGGGGACATCAAGGTTAACGAGGGGATCCAGTGCGCGGTCCATAGGTACTCCAAAAGAGGGTGTCTATGGCCGACGGCTCAACCTCGGTAAGCGTAACCTTCAGCACCGGCAGGCACAAGCCGTTCGTTACGCGGTCTGGTCCGCCTGGCGCTCCCCGGGTTCCTGGTAATGCGTCCGCGTACCGACTCCTCCAACGGAGTCCACCAGTGACTTGGCGATGTCCCGGAGCTTGGTGTTGCTGTTGCTGGAGGCCTCGGTGAGGATGCTTACCGCGGCCTCCTGGCTGCACCTGTTCTGTGCCATCACAATGCCAACGGCGATGTCGATGATGGTTCTGGATTCCAGGGTGGCCCGGAGGTTCGTGGCGCTGTCCGCGTGAAGCGAGAACCGTACCGCCAGCCGGAGCGCCTGCGAAATCTCCCTTGTGTAGTCCCTGGCCTTTGCGGTGGCACGTTCATCGAACTTGTTCGGGACATCGGAGTAGAGGTTCAGTGCCGCCTTGGCGTCACCCTGCAGGTTGAAAGGCAGCGAGAGGACTGACCGCAGACCGTGCGACGCCACCGCGGAGGCGTAGTCCGGTCCCCAGCGCTCTTCCGCGAACAGGTCCGGAACGTGGACTTCGCGGTCCTCTTTCGCTGCGGTCAGGCAAGGGCCCTGCGAAAGGGAGTACTGGATCTGGTCAATCTCGCGGGCCGAGTCGCTGCTCCAGCCGATCGTGGCCGCTTTCCGGTCCCGCAGCAGGGTGATGCCGCAGAGCGCATCATCGCCGTGGCCGGCCATCTGATGTGCGGAAAACCGCGCCAGTTCGTTCAGGAAGTCCTCGAAGTCAGCACTTTCCAGAATGAGATTCTGGATTCTGTCAGTGGTGCTCAACGGTTCTTCAGGGGGCAGCATCGTGCACGTTCTCCGTACGGGGTACTTGAGGGGATACCACATCATAGGGCAACCATGTACGCCGGACCAACAAGGCCCAGAACATGATTAGCAGCCGGGGCGCTTCCGCCCCGGCTGATTTTTGCCGCTACGGCTAGGAAAGCCCGAGCTCGTCCTTGCCGAACGCGAACAGGTAGGGAACGCCTGTCTCAGCTTCGATCTTCTCTTTGGCCCCGGTGTTCCGGTCAACGATGACGGCCACGGCCACCACATTGCCGCCGGCCTTCCGGATTCCCTCCACCGCGGTCAGCGCGGAACCGCCGGTAGTGGAGGTGTCCTCGAGCACCAGGACCTTCCGGCCCTCCACGGACGGGCCTTCCACCTGGCGGCCCATGCCGTAGGACTTTTGGGCCTTGCGGACGACGAATGCGTCAACGGTGCGGCCGGCGTCCACCGCAGCATGCATCACTGCCGTTCCCACGGGGTCGGCTCCCATGGTGAGTCCGCCTGCGCACTCAAAGTCGATCCCGGCGTCGTCCGCCAGCGCCAGCATCACCTGCCCCACAAGCCTGGAAGCCTCGTGGTGCAGGGTGATGCGGCGGAGATCGATGTAGTAGTCGGCCTCCGCTCCGCTGGACAGGGTGACCTTGCCGCGGACCACGGCGAGTTCCTTGATCAGTTCCAGCAGGCGGGCGCGGGCGGCTGCAGTATCCACTGCAGTGTCACTGGGGGAAGTCATGGACCCCAGTTTAGTGGCGGCGGGCCGGTGTGGGTGCTTGAGGCTTGGCGACCCCGCTGGCTAGGGTGGACCACATGCGCGAACTCCAGGCCAGGATCATTGAAGAAATGGGCGTCCAGCCCCGGATCGACCCCGCCGGGGAGGTGCGCAAGCGCGTCACATTCCTCAAGGACTACCTGAAAGCCACCCACACCAAGGGCTTTGTCCTGGGGATCTCCGGCGGCCTGGATTCGTCCCTCGCAGGAAAGCTGGCCCAACTGGCCGTAGAGGAACTTGTTGCCGAAGGCGTGGAAGCAAACTTCGTGGCCGTGCGGCTGCCTTACGGCATCCAGCACGACGAGGAGGACGCCCAGGCCGCCCTGGACTTCATCCGGCCCAAGACCGAGTGGACCTTCAATATCTCAGCCGCGGTGGACGGCTTCGAGGACGAGTTCGAGAAGACGGTGGGCTCGGAAATCTCCGACTTCCACAAGGGCAACACCAAGGCCCGCACCCGCATGATCGCCCAGTACGCCCTGGCCGGAGAGCACAATTATCTGGTCCTGGGCACGGACCACGGCGCCGAGTCCGTCACCGGCTTCTTCACCAAATATGGCGATGGCGGTGCGGACATCCTCCCGCTGTTTGGACTGAATAAACGGCAGAACCGCGCGCTGCTGGCCGAGCTCGGCGCGCCGGCCCGGGTCTGGGAAAAGGTACCGACGGCGGACCTGCTGGACAACAAACCGGGCCGCACGGACGAGGATGAGCTGGGCCTCACCTACGACCAGATCGACGATTACCTGGAGGGCCGTGACGTTCCCGGATCCGTGGCTGAGCTGATCGAAGAGAAGTACCTGCGGACCCGGCACAAGCGCACCGTGCCCGTCACCATTTTTGATACCTGGTGGAAGCACCAGGGCCCGGAGGAGCCCCGCGCCGGACTGTAAGCCGGCCGGGCAAGGTCACCCAGCTCCTACCCAACGCGGGAAAGCACGACGGCGCGCCGCACCGAAAAGGGCGGCGCGCCGTCGTCGTCGTTTTCTGGCACAGCCCGGGGAGGCTCAGCGGCGGCCCCCGCCTTTGCGGTCCCCACCCAGCTGCTGGGTGATCCGGTGCGCCTCAGCCATCAGGAGGTTGCCCAGCTCTTCCTGCCGCTCAGGCCTGAAGCGAGGCTCGATGCCGGTCAGTGAGAGCGCCCAGCCGGGCTTGCCCGATCCGTCGAAGACCGCGGCGCCCATCCCCCAACTGCCCTCCAGCACCAGCCCGGGATTCACAGAGTAGCCAACCTGCCTGGTCCTGGCGAGGTTGGCCCGGACCAGCTCTTCGGTGTGCGCCCCGGCGAAAGCACCCGCGTGCTCCGCCCAGCCGCGCAGCAGCTCTTCCTGCTCGGCCTCGGGCAGGAAAGCCATGATCGCAGTCCCTGCTGAGGCAACACCCAGCGGGAAGCGGACGCCCTCGTGCAGGACAAAGGACCGGACCGGAAAGCTTCCCTCCTCCCGCAGCAGGCAGACCGTCTCCGAACCCCGGCGGATGGAGAAGAACGCACTTTCCCCGGTGGCCTCGGCAAGCCTGCGCAGGCTCGGCCGGGCAATATCCTCAATCGGAAAGCGCGCAGCGGCCACCGACCCCATCAAAAGCATTTCCGGGCCCAGGACCCAATTGCCGCTGCCGGCGTCGTGGTCCAGCAATCCCTCCGAGGCCAGGGACGAGATCAGCCGGTGCACGGTGGGCCGGGTAAGCCCGGATTCCACTACCAGGGCGGACAGCGGCAGCCCTTCGGCACTGCGTCCCACGAGCCGCAGCAGTCCGGCGATCCTGCTGACCACCTGGGCACCCTGCACGGGAGAATTAGGCATTTCGCTCCTCGGTTGTCCACATTATGAACTCCGCTGATCCTACCGTCCACACTGTAAAACGGCGGTATATACGGTCCCTGGCAAGGCTTGACAGCCCTTCTCCGCCGCCCGTAATGTGCACTTCCAAACCCCGCGTCCACAAAATGGACCATCAATGCGGGATTCTCAACGAGGAGGCTCCATGCCCAAACTTCAGCCATCTGCCGCGGCAGCTCTGGAAGGAGCGTTGCAGGACGGCATCACGCTGGCCGTGGGCGGATTCGGCCTCAGCGGCATTCCAGCGGACCTGATTGAAGCCGTCCGTGACTCCGGGGTGCAGAACCTCACAGTGGTCTCGAACAACATGGGCGTCGACGGCAAAGGCCTGGGCATCCTGATCGAAGCAGGCCAAGTGCGCAAGGTAATTGCCAGCTACGTCGGAGAGAACAAGCTTTTCGCCGAGCAGTACCTTGCCGGCAAGCTGGAGGTGGAGTTCACCCCGCAGGGCACGCTTGCTGAGCGGCTCCGCGCCGGAGGCGCCGGCATACCGGCCTTCTACACCAAAACCGGTGTGGGAACCCTGGTTGCCGAAGGCAAGCCGCACGAGGTGTTCGACGGCGAAACATACGTCCGCGAGCGCGCCATCCGGGCCGACGTCGCACTGGTCCACGCCCACACCGCTGACACCGACGGCAACCTGATCTACCGCTTCACCGCCCGGAACTTCAACCCGGTAGTTGCAACGGCCGGCCGGCTGACCATCGCCGAAGCCGAGGTGATCATGGAGCCGGGCCAACTGGATCCGAACCACATCGTCACACCGGGAGTGTTTGTCCAACGCCTGGTTCAGGCAAAGGACCGGATCAAGGACATTGAGCAGCGGACCGTCCGGCCCGCCGCCTCCCGCGAAGCCGAAACCGTACCGGCCTAACCACCACAAACCCGAGGAGCACCCCATGGCCTGGACCAGGGATGAGATGGCTGCGATCGCGGCCGAAGAATTGAATGACGGAGACTACGTAAACCTGGGAATCGGAATCCCCACCCTGGTGGCCAACAACCTGCCCGCCGGCGTCCGGGTTGTCCTGCAAAGCGAGAACGGCCTTCTGGGCATGGGGCCGTTCCCCTTCGAGGGCGAGGAGGACGCCGACCTCATCAATGCCGGCAAGCAGACGGTCACGGTGCTGCCCGGCGGAAGCATCTTCGACTCCGCAACCTCTTTCGGCATGATCCGCGGCGGGCACGTCAAAGTGGCAATCCTGGGAGCCATGCAGGTCTCCGGCAGCGGCGACCTCGCCAACTGGACCATCCCCGGCAAGATGGTCAAGGGCATGGGCGGCGCCATGGACCTCGTGGCCGGAACCCCGCGCGTGGTGGTCCTCACCGAGCACAATGCCAAGGACGGCAGCGCCAAGATCGTGCGGGAATGCACCCTTCCCCTTACCGGCCTTGCGGTGGTGGACCGTATCATCAGCGACCTCGCCGTCTTCGACCTGGTCAAAAGTGGAAGTAAAGCAGGCGGCGGGCGCCAACTTACCCTTACCCGCCTCGCCCCAGGGGTCACCGTGGAGGAGGTCCGCGCGAAGACGGAGGCCGAGTTCGCTGTTGCCCTTGAAGGGCAGGAACCGGCAGCGTCTGCCCTGGAAGGGGCACCGGCTTGAGCCTGCGGAGCGGTTCGGGAAGGATGTCCTGCTGACCGGCTGGGGACACAGCCGGTTCGGCAAGCTGGCGGAGGAAACCCTGGTGTATAGCGGCCGCTGCGCTGGTCAGCCCCCGCCGCGAAGCACGGCCGCGATCTCCGTAAAGCCCAAACGTTCGGCATTCTGCAAAGCCGTCCGCCCTTCCGGATCCGCGATGTTGGGATCGGCGCCTGCCGCCAAAAGCAGGCGCACCACTTCCTGGTGCCTGGGCCCGCCGTTGTTCAGCAGGATGGCTTCCTGCATGGCCGTCCAACCCAGGTTGTTGACGTGGTTGACGGGCACGCCGGCGTCGATCAGAATCTGCACCGTCTCCACGTGGCCGTGTTCGCTGGCCGGGATCAGGGCCGTTCCGCCGTACCGGTTGGTGCTGGAGACGTCTGCTCCCGCGGCCAGGGTCAGCCGAAGGACCTCGTTGAATCCTTCAGCGCCCGCGTAGAGGAACGCAGAATCCTCGATGGCGTCCTTGGCGTTCACGTTGCCCCCACGGGCGATCAGTTCTTTGACCAACGGAGCGTTGTTGGCCTTGGCCGCGGCTATCAGCTCCTGGTCGAGTTGTGCCTGCGCCTCGGCGGAGAGCGCGGGCGCCGTGGTTTCCGGTACCGGCTGCGCGGGGGAAGACGCCGGTGATGCCGGGCCCGTGGACTCCTGGGCGTCCGGGCTGGCCTGGACCGACGCTGGAGGAGACGCCGGCTGGCGCTCCCTCTGGCCCTCCGGAGGCGCCTGGCAGGCTGTCATTGGCACCGCCAAGGAGAGGACCAGAAGCAGAGCCCCGAACCATTTCATGCGCTTAGCCTACTGAGGGGCACCGGCACCTGTAATGGCATCCGCCCCGGCTGCAGCACAGGCCTCATCAAGTGCACCGTCCGGCGCCCCGCCGACGCCGATGCCCGCCACCGACACCCCGTTCACCTTCAGCGGAACGCCACCGGCCAGGAAGAGAGTGCCCGGGAGGTCCGCAATGCTGGGGCCTGTTCCGTTGATCCGCTTGGCCAGTTCGCTGGTTGGAGTGCCAAAGGCGGCGGCGGTGTAGGCCTTCTGCCGGGCGGCTTCAATGGTGTGCTCGGCTGCATTGTCACCACGCAGGAGCGCCTGCACTGTCCCGAAGCGGTCCACCAGCGCCACCGTGACGAACGGCAGTTTGTCCGCCTGGCACTTGGCCAGCGCTGCCTGCACTGCCTTGGTCGAGGCGCCGACCGAGATGCGGTTCTGCTGCACCACATTCTCCGGCACGGGCTGGATATCGGCCGCAGGGACGGCGGTTGGAGCCGAACCGGCATTTGCGGCAGCCGTTGCACCGGCAGTGAGGGTAAGCGCGCCGGCTGCTGCGGCGGCGAGGACTTTCGTGAACTTCTTCATGGATTTTCCTTTGTTCGGAGCCCTAAACGGCGTTTGGAGCGGCTACGGTCCAATCCTTCCGGGACTCGGCGTTCCTGCCATCGGGCCTTTGGTGCAGGCGGTGTGCTACGAAAAGCCAGCTGTATCAGCCAAAAGGCTGAGGGACGGAGCCGGGAGGGGGCCATAACATTGACAGGTAGCACTCCCCCACCGGAACCGGATCTCCATGCCTGCCCAAGCCAACGCCGCCCCAGCCGCATCTGCCGGTGACCCGACAGCTGCCGGCGGTACCGCCCCGGACAGGCCGCACCAGCTGCAGGGGCCGGGCGACAATAAGACGGCCGCGGCCCTGAACAGTACCGGCGCCCGCTTCGGCACGATCGACGCAGCAGTGCACCTTGGCTTTGCTGTACTGCTGGTGGCCTCTCTGGTCCGTTATCTGATGCGGCACAGCCCCGCGGACAATGTCCTGGTTCTTGGCCTTGCTGCAGCCGCCTGCCTGCTGTACTTCGTCGTCGCCATCCTTGCATCCCGCGGCAGGCCGGGAGCGCCCTTGGTGTTCGCGTTGGCGGCAGTGTGGGCGGTCCTGGTCATCGCAGCCCCGAGCTTTGCCTGGTGCTCGTTCGCGCTCTTCTTCCTCTGCCGCAGTGCGCTGAGCGGCGCGGCCGCCTATGCAGCGGCTGGAGTTACCGCCGCAGCTACCGCTGCAGGGCTGTTCCGCTTGAGCAGCGGCACTGACCTGGCAATGCTCCTCGGCCCGCTCGCCGTCGGCCTGATGCTGACCTTGATCTACGACAGGATCCAGCACGACGCCGAGGAACAGCGCCGCCTGCATGCGGACATCTCCCTCGCCCAGGGACAGCTCGCAGCCAGTGAGCGCCGGGCCGGCACCATTGCCGAACGGGAGCGTGTGAGCCGGGAAATCCACGACACCGTGACCCAGGGCCTGGCCAGCAGCCTGCTCCTGCTGGAAGCGGCCGGCAGGGCGTGGCCAAGTCCTTTGGCCCAAGCGGAGCTCGGGCAGGCCACCGCCCTGCTGCGCGGCAGCCTGTCCGAAACCCGCAGCCTGGTCCATGAACTTGCCTCCCCTGGACTGGACACGTCCCCCCTGCCTGAGGCCTTGCTGTTCGCGGCCAGGCAGTATGTTCCGGACGCCAGGCTCCTGGTCACCGGTGAGCCGCGCCCGGTGCCGCCGGAAGTCCGCCACGCGCTGCTGCGGGTAGTCCAAAGCGCGGCGTCCAACATCAAGCTCCATGCAGGCGCAGCCACCGGCACAGTGACCCTTGGCTACCTTCCGGACGCTGTCACCCTTGATGTTTACGACGACGGCGGTGGCTTCGATCCGGAGGCGGCAGCACCGCCGTCGGACGCCGGAGGGTACGGACTCCGGGCCATGCGGCAGCGGGTGGAGCAGTTGGGCGGCATATTTTCAGTGGAAAGCGCCCCTGGCGAAGGGACCGTCGTGGCAGCCCAGCTCCCGGCGCCGGATGTGCCTTTCGACCCCGCTGCGCCGGAAGAGCCTGCATGAGCGCCATAACGGTGCTGCTGGTGGACGACCACCTGGTGGTGCGAAGCGGACTGCGGGCACTGTTGGCCACGCAACCTGACATCGCCGTCGTCGCCGAAGCGGCCTCCGGAGAGGAAGCCCTGCAACGGCTGGAACAGGACGCCGTCGCGGTAGTGGTCATGGACCTGGCCATGGGCCCGGGGATGGACGGGATCGAGGCAATCCGGTTTATCCGCGAGCGCAACCGAAGCCAGGCCATCCTGGTTTTCACCACGTACGACTCTGATGCGGACATTGTGCGGGCCGTGGACGCTGGCGCCATGGGATATCTCCTGAAGGACGCCGCACCTGATGAGATCTTCGCGGCCATTCGCGGGGCAGTTCAAGGCAAAAGCGTGATGAGTGCTCCGGTCGCGTCCCGGCTTTTCCAGCAGCTGCGGAACCCTGACGAGATTCTCACTCCGCGTGAAGCGGAACTGCTCAGCCTCCTCACGCAAGGACTCAGCAACCGGGAACTTGGGCAACGGCTGTTCATCTCCGAGGCCACGGTCAAGACGCACCTGGCCCACATCTACGCCAAGCTCGGAGTGGATACCAGGGCCGCTGCCATTGCCACAGCGATCCGCCGCGAGGGCATGCGCTGAGAACACTTTATTGCCGCTACCCTTGCACGGATGGCGTACGCCCCGTACGTTGGGGACTGCGGGGGACGTTCTCCGCGCACCTCGGGCCGATGGCCCGGGGAGAGAATCAGAGTCACACGAAGGAATGCAGCCATGGCAACAGGCACAGTTAAATGGTTCAACGCCGAAAAGGGTTTTGGCTTCATTGCCCCCGATGACGGGTCCGCTGACGTTTTCGCCCACTACTCCGCAATCGCCAGCAGCGGATACCGCTCACTCGATGAGAACCAGAAGGTTGAATTCGATGTGACCCAGGGTCCCAAGGGCCCGCAGGCGGAAAACATCCGCCCGCTCTAAGGCTTCGGCTTTCCTCCCGCTTCCGCAGGAGGGACCCGCCACGACGGCGGCCCCACCAACAGATGTTGGAGGGGCCGCTGTTTTATATTCAGTTCGTCCCTCCCCGCCGGCTCGCTCCCCGTGCACGCTTTTGGCCTCCCTTTCCCGGCCGATGCTGGGATAATTGCGTTATGACCGGACAACGCCCGGACAACGTCCCCGGCAACGATGGAGAAAAGGATCCGTGGGAGGAGTTCGACACGCTTCCGCCTCCCGTGCCGGACCGCGTTCCCGGGCAGCCCGGTGGTGAACCCTATGGTTTCGGTTTCCGGACCGGCGTCCGCAGCGCGCGGGTGGCCGTGGGGTTTGCCGTTTACACTCTGGTACTTGGGACCGTGCTGGCGCTGGCAGGATGCGTTGTTTTTGTGGCCGAGGAACAGTGGCTGCTAGTGGCACTGATGATCCTTATCGAAGCGGTCTTCATCTTCGCCTTCACCCGCCTCGTCGCCCAGGCCCGTACCCGCTCTCCCCGCAACCCGCGCTTGCGTAACCGTTACCCGGAAAAACCTGCTTGACCTTGACGCTGCGTCAAACCCTACGCTCGGAGCATGGAAGCACCCGAACCGGACTGGTCCATTCAGGATGTTGCCAGGATGGCAGGCACAACAAGCCGGACCCTGCGCCACTACGACGACGTCGGGCTGCTGAAGCCCAGCCGCGTTGGGAGCAACGGATACCGCTACTACAACGCCGCAGCCCTGCTGCAGCTGCAGCGGATCCTCCTTCTCCGGGGACTTGGGCTGGGGCTGCCGGCCATCGCCGAGGTCTTCCACCACGAGACAGACGCTGTCAAGGCACTGAGCCGCCACCTGGACTGGCTGCGGCAGGAACAGGACCGGTTGGCCCGGCAGATTCTGTCCGTTCAGGAAACAATCGCAACAGCTAAAGGAGGCGGTGAACTCATGGCCGAGAAAATGTTCGACGGCTTCGACCACACCCAGTACAAGGACGAGGTGGAGGAACGCTGGGGAAAGGAAGCCTACGCCACAAGCGACGCCTGGTGGCGCGGCATGGGAAGCGGGCAGAAACAAGCGTGGAGGGCCCGCGCCGAAAAGCTGGGCGGCGACTGGATAGCCGCTTCCGCATCAGGAATCGGCGCGGACAGCCCCGAAGCGCAGGACCTGGCCCGGCGCCACGTGGAGTGGTTGGCCTCCATACCCGGCACTCCAGCTTCGGAGCGCGGCGGTGACGTCAGGGCTTATGTGGCGGGGCTGGCCGAGATGTACGTGGCCGATCCCCGGTTCGCCGCCAACTACGGCGGGGAAGCAGGAGCCGGTTTCGTGCGGGACGCGCTGCGCCTGTACGCCGAAAGGGACCTCTAAGGGGGGGCCGAAGCACGACGCCGGGTCCGTGTTTGGCGGGAACCGGCGCCGTAGCCGGCAATCAGCCGAGCCGCTTACGCAGGACCGCCACCGCGCCGGCCAGGGCCGTGGCACCCATCAAAGTGCGCTGGGCAGTCCGCCGCCGGCCGTGCCACCCCCCGGTGACAGACGTCCTCCGGACGGACTGGGACGGCTGGTGAAGGTTTCCGGGAGTCACGGGGGCGGACTGCCGACGGGAAAGCTGCCGCCTGTCCACCTGACGGGCGGTCGCAGCTTCCACGGCACCGGGTGTCACCTTATGCTGCAGGAGCAGCAAACGGCCCGCCAGCCCGCCCGCCACGCTTTCCCGGCGCGGATGGGCCACCAGCTTCACCACCGCTTTCGCCACCCGCTCCGGCGTATAGACCGGAGGCAAGGCCATGGGGCGGCGGCCGCTGTAGTTAGCCCCGTTCTGGTAGAAGGGGGTGTCTATGGTGGCCGGGAGGACGGTGCAGACATGTACACCAGTGAAACCTTCGCGGGCGAGTTCCGAGCGCAGGCTGACGCTGAGTGCGCGCACGGCGGCTTTGGAGATGGAATAAGCGGAGGAATAGGGCAGCGGAGTTTCCGCCACAATCGAGGCAACATTGATTAAGGTTCCTGAGCCCTGGGCTGTCTGCCGGATCAGGGCCGCCCGTGCGCCATTGACGTAACCCGAGATGTTGACGTCCAATACCCGCTGGTAGTCCTCCGGCGGGATCTCGGTCAGCAGGCCGAATACACCCACCGCTGCGTTGTTAACCCATACGTCCAGGCGCCCAAACTCCCTGACAGCGCGGGAGGCCAGTTCATCCACTTTGTCCGGGTCGCTTACGTCCGTGGGGACCGCGATGGCTTGCGCGCCGCGCTTCCTGCATGCCACAGCCACGGCTTCGAGGGATTCCGCTCCGCGGGCAGCCAGGACCAGGCGTGCCCCCTTGCCGGCGAAGCGCAGGGCAGTTGCCCTCCCGATCCCGCTGGACGCTCCAGTGATTACCACTACTGAATTTTTGACAGTCATTCCGGTACCCCTTCACACGAACACGCCACAGGAGAAACACTAAGCAGGCTTAGTGTTCGATGCTACCCACGCCGGCGCCCCGGAACAACGGTGCGGCGCCAGGCCCGGTTCAAGAAGTGCGCAGCTCAAAGGAAAGCGGACTTCCCGGTGACCGCCCTGCCCACGATTAGCGAGTTGATCTCGTAGGTTCCCTCGTAGGTATACAGGATCTCGGCGTCACCGAACAGCTTGCCCATCTCATAGTCGCTGCTGATGCCATTGCCGCCCAGCAGTGAACGCCCCATGGCCACTGAGGCCCGCGCCAAACGGGTGATGGTGGCTTTGGCCATGGCAGCCTGCGCCATCTCCAGCTTTCCTTCCTCCTGGATGTGGGCCAGTTGTGCCATCAGGGCCAGGGAGGCCGAAGCGTTGCCCAGGATGTCAGCGAGCTGCTGCTGCACAAGCTGGAACCGGGCCAACTCCTTGCCGAACTGCCGCCGGTCCAGGGTGTATGCCCGGGCGATGTCGAAGGCGGCGAGCTGGATGCCCGCACCTTGCCAGCCCACCCAGGCGCGGGAGTCCCGCAGCAGCTCATTGGTCCGGGAAAAGCTGGTGGCCCCCGGCAACAGGTTGCCTGCGGGAATCCGTACGCCTGCCAGCACAATGTCCGCGTTCTGCATGATCCGCAGGCCGATCTTGTTTGAGATCTTTGAGGCGGTGTAGCCGGGACGGTCGGTCTCCACGATGAAGCCCTTGATTTCACCGTCAGCCTCGTCCCTGGCCCACACGAGCGCGAAATCGGCGATGGTCCCGGCCCCGATCCAGCGCTTGGTCCCGTTGAGGACCCACTCACCTCCTTCCAGCCTGGCTGAAGTCTCCAGGCCGCCGGCGATGTCCGAGCCATGCTGCGGCTCCGTCAGGGCGAACGCTCCCAGGTGGCTGAAGGTTCTCAATCCCGGCAGCCACCGGGACTTTTGCTCCTCCGACCCCAGTTGGCTGATCATCCCAAGAATCAGCTCATTATGGATCCCTGCCAGCGCCGACAGGGACACATCCGCCCGTGCCAGTTCTACGTACATAAGGCCTTTAAAGAGCGTGGAACTGCCGTCCAGCTGAAGGGCGCCGAGGCCGTACTTTCCCATGTCCGCTACGAGGCCAAAGGGGAAGTCCTCGCGGTTCCAGTACTCGATGGAGGCTTGCCGGACCGAGGATTGGAGGAACCGGCGGATGCTGAAGTACCTGTCCCGCTCGGCCGCCGGCAGAAGGTCCACGATGTACATCAGGTCAGCGTCCGGAAAAGGCAGGGCTCCGGCGCCAGGTGATGGAGGATGCATCGGCGTTTACCCCCTCGCTGCCGCACCATTCTGCTGAACCCTTGGATGTCCTAATATATTGCACAGGTCATCACACGAGTGAGCTGCATCACCTGCAGAAAGGCTGGCTGTGGGTACTCCGCTGTCCCGATGATCCTATTGCAGATGCCCGCCGGAACTGGGAGCAGCACGGCTGGGCGGAGGCCGCTGCGCCCGTGGCCGCCATCACGGCGATAATGCGTACCCAGCAAAACCTCCTGTCCAGGATCGAACTCATCCTCAAACCCTTTGGCCTGACGTTCGCCCGCTATGAGCTGCTCATGCTGCTGAGCTTCGCCACGAGCGGGTCCCTTCCCATGAAGAAGGCGAGTACCTTGCTCCAGGTTCACCCGACCTCCATCACCAACGCGGTGGACCGGCTCCAGGAGGCGGGGCTGGTGCGCCGCTCGCCCCATCCCTCCGACGGCCGCACCACACTGGTTGGGCTCACGGGTGAAGGGCGTACCCTTGCGCAACGATCGACGGCGGCCCTGAACGCCGCGGTATTCAGCCGTCCGGGATTCGGGTCCGAGGATGTGGATCAGCTGATCCGGATCCTCCAGGACTTCCGGCGGAATGCGGGCGACTTCCTGGATTCCTGACAGAGGTCCTGGTTTGCATTGTTTCCCCTGGGCAACGTCCTCATCGCAGGATCAGGGTGTGGCCCTAATGCGCTTGAGGCGCCTGACCACCAGCAGCGCCACTGTGACGCCGAGGGCTGCATACACGGCGTAATTCAGGAACCGCGAGTACTCCTCAATAACCCGGTACTGGGTGCCCAGCAGGTAGCCGAGTCCCAGGAGCGCCCCGTTCCATAGTCCGCTGCCCGCCAGGGTGTAAAGGCTGAACATCCCAAATGGCATGCCGGCCGCGCCGGCGGGAAGGGATATCAGGCTCCGCACACCCGGAAGCAATCTTCCGAAGAAGATGGACGACCGTCCGTGCCGGCGGAACCAGCCCGCAGCGTGCTCAAAGTCCTCCCGGTCAACCAAGGGCAGCCTGGACAAAGCGCGGATGGAACGCTCAAACCCCAGCCTGGCTCCGAGCCAGTACAGTAAGACGGCCCCCAGGTAGGCTCCCAGTGTGCTGGTCATAAAAACCAGGATCAGGTTCAGAGTCCCCTGCCGGGCCAGATAACCGGCCAGCGGCAGGATCACTTCGCTGGGGATGGGCGGCACAACGGTTTCGGCAAGGGTGAAGAGCCCCACTCCCCATTCGCCCAACTGCTCGATGCCCCAGGCAGCTATCCCCACCAGTCCGGTGAGACTATCGGTTGAGCCGCCTGCATCCGCCGCCGTTCCCCACATACAACTCCCCCGTCCGCGTCCCGAAAGATTGGTGTGCCCTGTCTACCTTACGCACCTGTGAGGAGTCTGGGACCAGGGGGTAACAACCTCAAATGTGGGCACCCTGCAGGGGGCTGCCGTCCCTCAGTGGTGCCGGAACTCGGGCTGTCGTTTTTCCGCGAATGCCGCCATACCTTCCTTCTGGTCCTCCGTTGCGAACAGCGAGTGGAAGAGCCTGCGTTCGAAGAGGACCCCCTGGGCCAGTCCAATTTCGAAAGCGGCGTTTACGGCTTCTTTCGCCACCATGGCCACAGGCTTGGACTTGGACGCGATCACTTCTGCGGCTTTTATCGCCTCGTCCACAACATTCTCGGCGGGTACAACGCGGGACACCAGGCCGCAGCGGTCCGCTTCCTCAGCACCGATAAACCTGCCCGTGAGGATCAGGTCCATCGCTTTGGCTTTGCCCACGGCGCGCGTCAACCGCTGCGATCCGCCCATCCCCGGCAGCACGCCGAGGTTGATCTCCGGCTGACCGAACTTCGCGTTGTCCCCGGCGATGATGAGGTCACACATCATTGCCAGTTCACAGCCCCCGCCCAGTGCGAAACCGGACACCGCGGCAATTGTGGGTATGCGCAGCCGGGTGAAGTCCTCCCACCCGCGGAACCAGTCTGCTGCGTACATGTCCATGTAACCCTGGGCGGCCATTTCCTTGATATCAGCCCCGGCAGCAAAGGCCTTTTTTGACCCCGTGAGGACCACCGCCCCCACACCCGGATCAACATCCATGGCCCGGGCGGCGGACACGAGCTCCTCCATGGTTGCCTTATTGAGGGCATTCAGCGCCTGCGGCCGGTTCAATGTCACCAGGCCCACCCGGCCCCGCTGCTCCACGAGGATGTTCGTGTATTCCGTCATTCCGGGCTCCCGTCGTCCTGCGCTGCCTGATGTGGTGCATGTTTTGCTGCCTCGTGCGGAAGGCTGGCCGCCCGGCTACCCGCCGCATTCACAAGTTGATCTTTGCCGGACTTGTCCCGGATATCCGTGATGATGGCGGAGAAGTCCCTGCCGGCTCCGCCCTCCGCGGCAAACGTATCGTAAATTTCCGCAGCCAGCGGTCCTACCCTGGCAGCCACTCCTGTGCTGTTCAGTGCATTGACTGCGAGTTTGAGGTCCTTGGCCATCAGCGCTCCCGCGAAGCCGGGCTGGTAACCGCGGTTGGCCGGGCTGGCGGGAACGGGACCGGGCACGGGGCAGTTGGTGGTGAGTGCCCAGCATTGCCCGGACGCAGCCGATGCCACATCGAACAGCGCCTGGTGGCTCAGGCCCAGCTTTTCCCCGAGCACAAAAGCCTCACTGACGGCGATCATGGATGCCCCCAGGATCAGGTTGTTGCAGATTTTGGCGGACTGGCCGGCGCCGTGCCCGCCGCAGTGGACCACGCGCTTGCCCATGACCTCCAGCAGCGGCCGGACGGCATCGAAGTCGGGTTCGTCCCCGCCCACCATAAACGTGAGCGTTCCGGCTTCGGCGCCCACCACGCCGCCGGAAACCGGGGCGTCCAGGGAGCGGTGCCCTGCTTCGGTGGCCAGCCTGGCTGCTTCCCGCGCTTCATCGACATTGATGGTGGAACAATCCAGGAATATGGTTCCAGGGGCTGCCGCTGCCAGTAGTCCCGCCCTGCCGTCCGTGCCCCGGTAGGCATCCAGAACGTGCCGGCCGCCGGGGAACATGGTGAGGACAACGTCTGCCCCGGATACGGCTTCAACAGCGCTTGCTGCGACTGGAATGCCGCGGGCGCGGGCAGCCTCCAGGGCTGCAGGCACCACGTCGAAGCCGGTTACCGCATACCCCGCCTTTACGAGGTTTCCTGCCATGGGCCCGCCCATATGGCCAAGGCCCAGGAAGGCAACGGTGTGGTTCTCACGCATGGTCCGGCTCCTTCAGCTCCAAATCCAGTTCCCTGCTGCCCAGCGGTTCAAAGAAGCGCTCCACCTGCTCCGGCAACACCCCAGCCAGGGTGGGCGGATTCCAGTGGGGCTGGCGGTCCTTGTCCACCACCTGCGCCCGGATTCCCTCCCGGAAATCGGGTGCTTCCAGGAACCGCAGCCCTACGCGGTACTCCTGCGCCAGGGCATCGTCGAGACTGCGGCCTTTCACCCGGCGGAGGGAAGCCAGCGTGACTTTCACGGCCGTAGGGGACTTCGACTCGATGGTGTCAGCAGCCCGGGCAGCGTCCCCACCAATTTTCCGTAGCCGGCGGACAATCTCCTCGGCGTCGTCGGAGGCGTAGCAACTGTCTATCCACTCCCGCTGCTGCTCGAGGGCAGATGGCGGGGCATCTTGCGCGACGCTTACGACGGCGGCTTCCGGAATTTCGCTTTCCAGCGCCACCAGCAGGTCGTCCAGCCTGCCCGAGGGAATGTAGTGGTCGGCCAGGCCCAGGTACACAGCGTCGGCCCCGCTCAGGTGTGTCCCTGTTAAAGCTGCATGGGTTCCCGCCTCGCCCGGCGCCCGGGACAACAGGAGGGTCCCGCCGACGTCCGGCGCAAACCCGATGGTGGTCTCGGGCATACCCATCCGGGTCCGCTCAGTGGCCACCCGGACCGAACCGTGCGCGGAAATCCCCACGCCACCGCCCAGGACCAGCCCGTCCATCAACGCGGCGTAGGGCTTAGGGTAGCGGGCAATCAGGGAATTAACCCGGTACTCCGTTTGCCAGAAGTCCGCCGTTGCCCCTCCGCCCGTGAGCATGTCCTCGTAGATGGCCACGATGTCCCCGCCGGCGCAGAGCCCCCGTTCACCTGCGCCTCGCACCAGAACCGTGGCAACGCCGTCGTCGTCCGCCCACGCGGTGAGTTGCTTCAGAAGCGCGCCGACCATTCCGGCGGTCAACGCATTGACGGCCCGGGGCCGGTTGAGGGTGATGAGCCCCAGCCGGCCGCGGCGCTCAAACAGGACCTCCCCGTTGACCGCATCAGTATTCAGGTTTGTCATCAACTTCCTTCCGGCATCACAAAACTGGTTCCGTGCCGTATTCCTGAGGGCCACCGCGTGGTGACGGTTTTGGTCTTGGTGTAAAAACGGAAGGCGTCCGCCCCGTGCTGGTTCAGGTCGCCGAACCCGGACGCCTTCCAACCGCCGAACGTGTAGTAGGCGATGGGCACAGGAATGGGGACGTTGATCCCCACCATGGAAGCTCCTTCGCGTGTGACCCATGTCATTCCTGGTTGCGAATATACTCGGGCTTCCTACTGAACTCCACCGGGCGGGCAGGACCCCGGACAGGCCTGCTCCGCAATCCGTGCAGCCACGGTAAGTTAGGAGCTGTGAAGATTGCTACCTGGAATGTGAATTCGCTCCGTGCCCGCGCCGACCGTGTGGAAGCCTGGCTGCAGCGCAGTGACTGCGACGTCCTGGCTATCCAGGAAACCAAGTGCAAGGACGATAACTTCCCTTGGGAACTCTTTGAGCGGATGGGCTACGAGGTTGCCCACTTCGGCGTGAACCAGTGGAACGGCGTTGCCATCGCGTCCCGGGTGGGGCTGGAGGACGTTGAGCGGACTTTCCTGGACCAGCCCTCTTTTGGGAAGGCGGGCAAGGACCCCGTGCAGGAAGCCCGGGCCATGGCGGCCACCTGCGCCGGCATCCGGATCTGGAGCCTTTATGTCCCCAACGGCCGGTCTCTGGACGATGAGCACATGCCGTACAAGCTCAAGTGGCTGGAAAGCCTCAAGACGCATGCCCAGGAACTTGTCACGCAGAACCCCGAGGCCCAGGTGGCGCTGATGGGCGACTGGAACATCGCACCGTTCGACGAGGATGTCTGGGACATCGACCTCTTCGTCAATAACAGGTACACCCACGTCAGCCCTCCGGAGCGCGCCGCGTTCCACGCATTTGAATCTGCCGGCTTCACCGATGTCGTTCGTCCCTACACGCCGGGCCCGGGCGTTTACACCTACTGGGACTACACCCAGCTGCGTTTTCCGAAGAAGGAAGGCATGCGGATCGACTTCGTGCTGGGCTCCCCCGCCCTTGCTGCCCGCGTGACAGGCGCTTCAATTGACCGCGAGGAGCGCAAGGGCAAGGGCGCGTCGGACCATGCGCCCGTGCTGGTGGAACTGGCAGACTGATGACATCATCCTGGACCCAACCTAGGAGGCCGTAATGACGGGAAACCTCTACCGGGGCCAGGCAGGCCTGCCATTCTCCTCAACCTTGCGCGTCTATGAACCCCTCGACGCCTTCCCCGAAGAGCAGCGGAAAGCCATTGCCGCTGCCGGGGCGCAGGCCGCCTCCCGTGCCGCCGTCGAGAACGCTGAACTGCTGGCCTCACTGGGACGGATCACCCGTTCCGGCGGCGACCCCTTCCCTACCGGGCGGACCGACCTGGTGCGCGTCACCGCGGCTCCCGCTCCCGGCAAGGGAACGTCCGACGACGGCGCTGACGCCGAGCCTGAGCTGCTGTACTGTCCCAGCCAACTGGTGTTGCGGGCCGGCTTGGCGGCCAACGCGCTGATGGAGGGGATTCATGGTCCGCTGGCTGAGCTGCTGATCCCGGAGGAGCAGCGGGACAAGCACCAGGAGCGGATCGACCAGGTCAAAGCCCGCGACGGGTCCGTCCGTGTGCACACCCGGGCGTCCACCTGGGGTATCCCCTTCAGCTGGTTTTCCCTGTTCATGGATACGGACCATAAAGACGTGGTGGAGGCAGCCGGCAGGATCGTCACTGTCCGGGTGTGGGCACCCATCACCGAAGCCCTGGAGCGGGCGCGGTACGCCGTGGCCAACCTGGCATTGGCGGCACCGGATCTTGACATGCTCGACGATCTCGCACAGCTCACGGAGTGGCTGGAGCTATTCCATGTGAACTCCATGGTGGAGCTGGACTACGGGGCTGTCGCGGACAAAGTGTATCCGGACGATTCGCCCATGGACATCAGGCTGGGAATCGAATGCCTGGCGGAGGGTGACATGACCGGCGCTGCCGCGGCGTACCGCCGCCTGGCATCGCGCTGGATTCCCATCCGGCAGCTGGCCCGCGCCTCCTGAAGCTGGCCCGCGCCTCCTGAAGCTGGCCCCACGCCTCCCAAAGCTGGCGCTAAGACTGGGGCGGCGCCGTCGTCCTTCTGACAATCAGCTCATGCGGCGCGACGGCGGACCGTACCGCCCCTGCCTCGCCGTCCAGCTCATCGAGGAGCATCTTGGTGGCAAGTTCCGCCTGCTCGTCGGGCCGTTGCCCCACAGTGGTCAGGCCTATGGCGTCAGCAAAATCGTGGTTGTCGATGCCCACCACCGAAAGTTCCTCCGGCACGAGCACGCCGACCCGGGCGGCTTCGAAGATCACCCCCATGGCCATCTCGTCCGATGCGCAAAAAATAGCTGTTGGCTTGTCTCCTGGCTTTGCCCACAGGCGGCGGAACGCTTCCTGCCCGCTGCGGACAGTGAAGTCCCCCCACTCGTCCCATTCGGCGCGGGTGGGGAGGCCGGCCGCGGTCATGACGTCTTTAAAGGCAAGGATTCGGACCCGGGGAACATCAAAGTTCAGGTCTGTCTCGTCGTCGCCGTGCAGCAGCGCGATGTCCCGGTGGCCCAGGTCGATCAGGTGCCGGACGGCAGTGGAGGCCGCAGCATAATCGTCGATGCCGATATAGGCGCACTCCTCGACATGGCCGCCCACCACCACCAGCGGGATGTCAATCTTCTGCAGATGGTCCAGCTCGTCGTGGGACAACGCCATGCACAGGACCAGCAGGGCATCAATCTGCTTGTAGACCATGGTCTTGCTGAAGAGCCGCTCACGGTTGCTGCCATGGCCCCCCAGATTGAACAGGGACAGATTGTAGTTGCGGGCGTGGAGTTCCCGGTCAGCTCCCTCGATGGCTTTGGAGAAGAACCAGCGGCTGACGAAAGGGGCAAGAACCCCAATGGTTTTGGTTCTGCCTGTTGCCAGTCCCGAGGCTGAACTGGACGCCACATACCCCAGGTTCCCGGCAACCTCGAGGATTTTCTGCCGGGTTGCCGGTGACACCCGGGGCAGCCCGCGGACTGCCCGCGACACCGTTGCGGTGGATACTCCGGCGGCGGCGGCGACGTCTTCGATGCTGACCCCGCTGTGGCCGCCCCGTTGAGACCTTTCACTTGTGCGTGCCACGGTGTCCCCTCATTTGATCCCTGCAGGCATCCGCCCTGCTTGGTGCGATACCCCGGGCAATAATATTTTGAGCACCGGTCCGCACCGCAGTGTTACCTGGCGCCGTTGTACCCGTCGCGCCGGCTACCCGACGACGCCGGGCAGCCGGGGTGCGCTACCTCCGGTCCGGAAGGCGCCGGCGCAGGCGCACCATTCCATAGAGTGCGAGCAGGGTGGCCAGAAGCCCCAGTGCCCAACCGAGTGCCGGCTGCGCCGTCAGCTCCATCCAGACGGTGACGACGAGCAGTACCAGCGCCCAGAATCCTAGGAACCCGATGATGATGTCAAAATCCTCACCGGACCTCATGCGGCGGCGGTTGCTTCCCGCCCCGGCGGACCGGGAGCGTGAAGCGTGGCCCGTCACTTGACCGCACCAGCCGTCAGGCCGGCAACGATCTTGCGCTGGAATACGAGTACCAGGATCACCAAAGGAATGGTGACGATGGTGCCCGCGGCCATGATGGCCGTGTACGGGATCTGGTTTGGCTGGGCGCCCGCGAAGCTGGCGATGGCCACCGTCACCGGTTTCGTTGCCTCGTTGGACAGCTGGCTGGCGATCAGGAATTCATTCCACGAGGAGATGAATGCCAGGATGGCCGTGGTGAAGATCGCCGGTGCCGCCAGGGGCATGATGACCTTCCGGAACGCCTGTCCCTGCGTGCAGCCATCAACCCGTGCAGATTCCTCCAGCTCCCAGGGCATTTCCCGGAAGAAGGAGGTCAGCGTGTACACGGTGAGGGGCAACACGAACGAGATGTTCGGAATGATCAGCGCCTGGTACGTGCCCATCCAGCCAATGTTGGTGAAGAGCTGGAACAGCGGGGTGATAAGGGCAACGCCCGGGAACATGGATGCCCCCAGGATGAAGCCCAGCACCAGGTACTTGAACCGGAAGTTCAGACGTGCCAGGGCGTACGCCGCGAACA
Organism: Arthrobacter sp. sptzw32; assembly: GCF_059089735.1. Classification (NCBI taxonomy): domain Bacteria; kingdom Bacillati; phylum Actinomycetota; class Actinomycetes; order Micrococcales; family Micrococcaceae; genus Arthrobacter; species Arthrobacter sp. sptzw32. The sequence goes on from NZ_JBNHEZ010000005.1 coordinate 212,117, forward strand.
CGCCGATCACGAGCGAAATCACTGTGACCGTGACGCCGATGAAAATACTGTTCAGCAGGGCCTGGCCGAACCTGTTGCCGAACGAGGTATCGAAGGCGGTGACGAAGTTGTCCATGGTTACGTGGGTGGGCCAGGGTGTGGTGTCGTAGGTGAAGCCCACGTCGCGGAAAGCCGTTACCACCATCCAGTAAGCAGGTGCGAGGCACCAGATCAGGATGACGGCAGCGCTGATGTAGGTCCGGACGCTTGCCCACTTTTCCCGGTTCTGCGCAGACTTGCGTCCCTTGTCCTGCTGCGCCCGCAGGGACGTCGAAGCAGTGGTGGTTGTCATTTCTTCCCCTTGCCGGTGGCTCCGCTTTGCTCCACAACGTTCGCGCCCAGGAAGCGGACAAAAATGAACGCCACCAGGAAGATGATGAAGAACGTAATGGTGGACAGGGCGGCAGCTGAGTTGAAGCCTTGCCTGATCTGGTTAATCACCAGGATGGACAGCGTAGTGGTGTTGTTGGCACCACCGGTCAGGATGTACGGCAGGTCGAACATACGCAGGGCATCCAGGGTACGGAACAGGATGGCGACCATAAGGGCCGGCTTGACCAAAGGCAGGGTGATCATCCGGAAGCGCTGCCATGCGGTAGCGCCGTCCACCTTTGCGGCTTCGTAAACCTCGGCAGGGATCATCTGCAGGCCGGCGAGGATGAGCAGCGCCATAAAGGGCGTCGTCTTCCAGGTGTCGGCAATGATCACAGCCCATTTAGCCGGCCATTCGCTGCCCGTCCAGAGGATGGACACGTTGAACAGCTTGTTGATGATGCCGTTGAAATCGAACATGAACAGCCAGAGCTGGGCGGTTACTGCCGTGGGGATGGCCCACGGAACGAGTACCGCTGCGCGGACCAGGCCGCGGCCCTTGAACGTGCGGGCCATGATCATGGCCATCCAGAAACCGAGGACGGTTTCGAAGGCAACAGTGATGACTGTGAAGAGGAAAGTGGTGCCCGTAGCCGTCCAGAACTGGCCTCCGAGGGTGCCCGGCGGGCAGGCGACCGTGCCGCCGCCCTGGGCTGCACACTGCTGCCCCAGCCAGTTCACATAGTTCTGGATACCTGCCGGGCCGCCCTCGGTGAAGAGCCCGGTGACAGGATCGAGTCCGGCGTCCTTCTGGAAGGACATGATGATCGCGCTGATGATCGGGTAAACGATCACAATGCCCAGCGCGATGATGGTCGGGGCAAGAAGCCATGATGCCCACTTGCCCTGGCTCAGGATCTTGTTGTCTTCGCCTACGCCCTTGGGTCCGTGGTGGACCGGGGTAGTGCCCGACGCCGGCCCTTTGACCGGCGTCGGGCCCAGTTCAGTAGCCATGGCTTCTTACGATCCTGCGCCGGCGGTCTCGATGGACTTCTGCATGTCGGACAGCGCGTCCTTGGCCGGCTTATCGCCCTTCAGCGCAGCGTAGGCGTTCTCCTGGATGGCCTGGGTGACAGCCGGGTAGAACGGGGTTACCGGACGGGGAACAGCGTTCTCGATGGAGGTCTTCAGGACGGGCAGGTACGGCAGCTTGGCAACCAGTTCCTGGTCCTCATAGAGAGCGCCGAATACCGGTGCCAGGGAACCCTGCGTTGCGAAGAACTTCTGCTGCTCCTCTTCGATGAGGAACTTTACGAAGTCCAGGGCAGTCGCCTTGTGGTCGGAATAGACGCTGATGGCTGCGCTGTGGCCACCAAGGGAGGAAGCACCAGGGCCGTCCTTGCCCGGCAGGGCCGCCATGCCCAGCACGTCCTTGACCTGGGAGGAACCTTCGGTGGTGGCCAGGTTGTAGACGTAAGGCCAGTTGCGGAGGAACAGCAGTTTGCCTTCCTGGAACGCGCGGCGGCTTTCCTCTTCCTGGTACGTGATTGCCTCAGCAGGAATGTTGCCATTCTTGAAAGCTTCGACCAGGTTGTTCAGGCCTTCCTCGGCCTCCGCGGTGTTCAGGTTCGGCTTACCCTCGTCGTTAAGGACGGAACCACCGGCGGAGTTGATGGCCTCGGAAGCATTGACGGTCAGTCCTTCATACTGCTTGAACTGGCCGGAGTAGCAGCCAATGTTGTTCTCCTTTGCAATGGAGCACATCTCCATCATCTCGTCCCAGGTCTTGGGTGCCTCGGGGACCAGGTCCTTGCGGTAGTAGAGGATGCCGCCATCGGAGGAGACCGGAGCCGCGTACAGGGTGTCCTTGTAGGAGCCGGCCTCGACGGTGGGTTCAAGCATGCCCGTGGTGTCGACGGCCATCTTGTCCTTGAGCGGCTGGAGCCAGCCCTTGGCGGCGAACTCGGCGGTCCAGACGACGTCAACGCTCGCTACGTCGTAATCGGCGTTTTTGGCCTGGAAGTTCTGGACGAGGTCATCGTGCTGCTGGTCAGCCTGGTCAGTCTGTTCCTTGAAGGTGACCTTCTCATCGGGATGAGCGGCGTTCCACTTTTCAATCAGCGGGCGGACTACGTTGCTGTTGTCCTTGCCCTGTACATAGGTGATGGGACCCCGGCTGTCGAGGTTGGCTTCGGCGTCACCGCCGCCACCACCTCCACCGCCGCCCGTGGTCCCGCCGCCTCCCCCGCCGCATGCGGTCAGAGTGAGGGCCAGAACACCGGCAGTGGCGGCCGGAAGTAGGAATCTAGGGGTTTTCATTAGCTTGAAGCTCCTCGCTGAGTGACAAGTAGGTCTACAGTGCGCTTGCTGGTGAGGTTGATGTGGTGACGCTCACACTAGTAATGTTGCTGCGGGTTATGCAAGCGTTTACATCAAAAAGTTATCTGAGAGGAACCAAATGTCCAATCCGGACGTTCCTACTGACCATCCAGCCCGGCCGGAATGGTGGGCGGACGCCGTCGTCTACCAGATCTATCCCCGCTCCTTCGCAGACGGCAACGGAGACGGGATGGGAGATCTTCCTGGTGTCACGAACCGTCTTTCCTACCTGCAGCAGCTGGGGGTAGACGCCATTTGGCTGTCCCCGTTCTACAAATCCCCCCAGGCGGACGCAGGGTATGACGTGGCAGATTACCGCCAGGTGGATCCCCTTTTCGGCTCCTTGGGTGACTTCGACGCCATGTTGCAGGAAGCTCACCAGCGCGGGCTGAAGGTCATTGTTGACCTGGTACCCAACCATACTTCCGACGAACATGTGTGGTTCCAGGAAGCGCTCGCTTCCGCGCCGGGTTCTCCGGAGAGGAGCCGCTACATGTTCCGGTCTGGACAGGACGACATTCCCGGTTCCGGTGACGGCAAGCTCCCCCCGAACAACTGGAAATCGATCTTCGGCGGGCCGGCCTGGAGCCGGATCACTGAGGCTGACGGATCTCCGGGCGAGTGGTACCTGCACCTTTTTGACAGCAAGCAGCCGGACCTCAACTGGGAAAACGCCGAGGTGCACGAGGAGATGCGCTCTGTGCTTCGTTTCTGGCTGGACCGGGGTGTGGACGGCTTCCGCGTTGACGTGGCCCACGGCCTGGTCAAGGAGCCCGGCCTGCCCGACTGGGAAGGCGCCGCCGCCATGGTTGAAGGCACCGTGGAAGTGCCCCGGGAAGCAGCGCACCGCCCCGGTGATGCTCCCGGAGCCCATACGGACGCCGAGGAGCCACACAGGGCGGTATCCCCGCTTTATCCTCCCTCACCGTTCTTTGACCAGGACGGCGTGCACGACGTTTACCGGGACTGGCACCAGGTGCTGGCCGAGTACGAAGGCGACCGCATGATGGTGGCCGAAGCCTGGGTGGAGCCAGCGGAACGGCTGGCCCGCTACACCCGCCCGGACGAAATGCAGCAGGCCTTCAATTTTGATTTCCTGCTTGCAGGCTGGGATGCGGAGCGCATGGCCGAGTCCATTGAAGCCTCCCTGGCAGCTGCCGCTTCCGTCGGCGCTCCCTGCACGTGGGTCCTGAGCAACCACGACACCGTCCGGCACACCACCCGGTTCGGCCTAAAGGACCCCACGATGTTCCCCAAGGGACTGGGAGCGGACGATGAGCAGCCCAATGCTCCCCTGGGGCTTGCCCGCGCGAGGGCTGCGACCTTGATTTCGCTGGCTCTTCCGGGTTCGGCTTACCTGTACCAGGGAGAGGAGCTGGGACTTCCCGAGCACACCACCCTCCCGGCCGATGCGCGGCAGGACCCGACGTTTTTCCGGACGCATGGCGCAGAGATTGGCCGTGACGGCTGCCGGGTCCCCCTGCCCTGGGCTGCGGAACGGCCCGGCCACGGCTTTTCCGTGGCCCTGGACGGCGGGGCATCCCAGCCCTGGCTCCCGCAGCCGGAGAGTTTCGGCCCATTGGCAGCGGACCAACAGGAAGGAGTGGAAGGCTCTACCCTGGAGCTTTACCGGGCTGCCCTTGCCTTCAGGTCCGCACATCGGCTGGGTGCAGGCTCCTTTGGTTGGGCTGAGGTCCACGCGCCGGACAGCGGGGTGCTGGCCCTCCATAACGGCGACGTCCTGGTGTTAGGCAACCTTGGGTTTGCTTCCGCCCCCGTTCCTGATGGTTATTCGGTTGTTCTCTCCAGCGGTCCTGAACCTGCAGCCGAGTGGGCGGATAGGCGCGAAGTACCCGTAGACTGCACCGTTTATTTGGTCAGGGACTGAAAGTACCAGCGGTCAACGCACGCGCTCAGCCCGGCTGAAGCGCGTCCGGGCGCCGGCTGCAACGTGGATCAGCACCGGAATTTTTCTTCCAACCACCGTCTCCAGTGCCGCGACCAGGGCGTATACCTCACCTGCCAGCAGGTGCGGGGCCACGCCCTGGCGCGGCAGGAGGCGCACTTTCAGGGCCGGGCTGCCTTTGACGTCATAGGTGGTCACAGTCGCACCGGCCAGGTCGGGACGATCTGCGAGGGCATGTTTAAGCGCCTGCTCCGCCACTCCTCCACTGATCCGGACATCGCCCGGAACCGCCCCGGGATCGTATTCATAGGCAAGCAGGTTGGCCCGGCCCTTGCCCTGCTGCGCAACCCAGGCCACCATCAGTCCAATCAGCAGAAGCAGGGCCAGCGCCACCAGGATCCACAGCCAGCTTTCAGTGCGCCCGGGAAACCTCGTGGCAGCGAAGACCTGGTTGACCTGGTTCCAGACACCGGCAGACCAGGAGTGCCACCAGGAAGCAACGGCCGGAACAGCCGCCAGCAGCATCAGCAGGACGCCAACAGCAAGAAGCATCAAACCGAGGACCGCAACGAGGATCCGGTTAAGAAGGGTAGGGGTACTGTTCATGCGCCGATCACTCCTGACGGCGCCACGTTGACCTGTGCCTCGGGTGAAGGGTGCAGAGCCATGGCGTGAAGTTCGCTTTGGACCGCAGCAAGCACGGCGTCGTGGTCCACGGGAACTCCCGAGGTGGGCCGGACATTCACCACCACCTGCCGCTGCGAAACCACCACCATGACCTGTTCGGGTGCGACATTTGCGGCAAGCCGGGCGCGGCGTGCCAGCGCGGAAGCGATGACTTCATCGTCCACCACTACGGCACGTCCGGCGTTTTCACCGCCACCTGCAAGGTGCCGGGCACGGCGCCCGGGCAGGACCCCGTTGAGGAAAAAGACCAGGCCAAACATGGCCAGGACCGCGCCAAGGGCGCCCAGCAGCAGCGGTGAAATATCTGCGGGGAGGGCCACCATGCGCTCGGCCGCCACCTGCGGCTCGATCAGCCAGGCCGGCTGCCCGAAGGCTTGAACGGCAGCTTCGAGGAGCCCGTAGGCAGCAAGCGCGATGACCAGGACCGCGGCGGCAGTGGCCACTACCGCGCGTGAGGAGTGCGTTTCCCGATGCAGTATGCGGCCCATATCAGGACCCTGGTTTTCCACGCGCCGGCTCATCGGACGCGTCCTCCTTCGCTGATCCTCACTCCGCTGATCCTGATGTCCACCCGGCTCAACTGTGCACCGCTCAAATCCGCGACTGTGGCGAGGATGCGGGCTTTTGCCGTTACAGTGCGCTCCCAGATGGAGCCTCCACCGCCTTTCACCCGGGAGGGGTCCAGAACCACGGCGTTCAGTGGCGGGATGCTGATGGGCGTGACAAGGGACAGCGCCAGCATGCCGTCGTCGTCCGTCCAGTCAGCCCGGACATCCTCGGCGTCCACGCCCAGGTAGTGGGCGGCTGCGGCCTTGGCAAGGCTGGTCAGGGCCTGCGTGCTGATGCGGTTATGGCCGGTCAGCTCCTGGCCCCGGACAGCCGGAGCGGTGGAGCTCATGAGGACGAGCGCCGGCCGATGATGGCGTCCAGGACGCCGCGAAGGTCCAGTTTCCCTTCAGCGGCCCGGCCCAGGACTGCCCCGATGGCCATAAAGAGCAGCGATATCAGAAACCCCCACAGGCCGAACTGCAGGGACATAAAGGCGACGAAGGCGCCCATCGCGGTACCGGCGACGGTGAGGTTCACAGCAGCCCCTCCCTTTCCGTGGAACCGGTGGTGGGCTTAACCGGTGGCATAACGTAGACGTCGGTGACTTCCACGTTGACCTCGATCACCTGCAGACCCACGAGTTCCTCCACCGCCCGGTAAACTGCCGCTCGTACCTCGTTGGCCAGTGAGTGCAGCGGTGTGCCGTAGCTTGCGACGAGGCTGATATCCACTGCAACCTGCGTTTCGCCCACCTCAGCGCGTACGCCGGCGGCATGATCCGAACTGCCAACGGCGTCGCGGATGGCGCCAAGCGCACGGGGTCCGGAGCCCAGGGAGTACACCCCCGGTACGGCCCGGGCGGCAAGTCCTGCCACTTTGGCTACTGCCGTTTCAGAAATCACCGTACGGCCAAGACCAGGCGCCGGCACAGGAACCGGGACGGGACGGCTCTGGATGCCCTGGCCGGGTTGCGGGTTCTGGTATTCCATCAGGCACTCCCCCTTCTGTTGATCCCAACCCTATCCCTGGCGGTGACTTAAGGGCAGACAGGGCCAACCGGCTGCAGAGAAGTGTCCTGACGTGGAGAGCGGCGGAACCTGGCAGCCATTCCAGGAGTAAGGCGTTAAAGAAGAAAAGCACCAGTTCCGAAGAACTGATGCTTCCCAGTGGTGGCTCCGACCGGCGTCGATCCGGTGACCTTTCGAGTAAGAGTACCGCTCTGTCACCGGTTCTTGCGGAGTACCAGCATCTTCGACTGCCCCTAGTCAGGCTTGCTTTCTACTGCAATCCGCTTTCGTCCGTTGTCACCGGATATGCGGGATAGATGCGGGGTTCGGGACAGTCTCGGACGCTTGGCGGTCGATGCCGTGGTGCCCTCGCTGTCCGACCGCAAGGGCTCGGCTTGGACGGAGTCCAAGCGCCCTGCCTATGCCATGGGTACTCCGTATTGTTTGTGGGAATGGATAGCTTCCACATTTTGTCTGGGGTGTCCCGTGCCAACCATGTCCTGGCCGTCATGTGATCGGCCGTGACGGACTCTGGCTGCTGGGCTTCATCGATGGGCTGGGATAGGCACTTGTCATCATCGCAGTTTCATACATTCTGCACTGCGCAAGCGATTCACTGTCGGTTGCCCGAAGACTCAAATGCGTCCCACCAAGCCGCGCCGTCCGAGTAGGAGCCGAGTAGCCGTTCGAGTAGGAGCCGAGTAATTGCGAGGGCTTGAGCACGCCACAAACCAGCCAAAACGAGTAGTGCTCTACTCGTGAACGAGTAGTGCTCTACTCGTGTGGTGAAACCACTTTGAGGAGTACGTTGATGCCCCATGCGTACAGGATGGGCGGCTCGCCCCGGTGAGGCGTGATGGGCGGAGAATTTTGAAACCAAGATTGAGAAGGAAATGACAAACATGAGCCCACTGAACGAAGACGATCAGGTACCACCGGCCGATCTTGCGCTTCCCATGATTCGCATATCCTCGGCCCAGCCGTCGGTTAGCCTCATTATCCCGACGCTCAATGAAGCCAAGAACCTCGCCCAGGTCTTGCCTTCGCTTCCTTCCATAGTCGACGAGTTGATCATCGTGGACAGTGAGTCTGTTGACGGGACTCTGGACGTCGTCCGCCAGCTGCGTCCTGACGCCATCATTGTCATGGAGCCTCGCCGCGGCAAGGGCCACGCTTTGCGCTCCGGGTTCAAGGCGGCGCACGGTGACATCATCGTCATGATGGATGCGGACGGGTCCATGGCTGCCCAAGACATCGCCGTCTTCGTGCAGACCCTCCAGGCCGGTGCCGACGTGGTCAAGGGATCGCGCTTTCTGCAAGGTGGTGGCAGCAGCGATCTAACGCTGTTGCGCTCGGCCGGCAACGTGGTCCTGACCCAGGCAGTTCGCATTGCATTCGGTGGTCGTTATTCGGATCTCTGCTATGGCTACATGGCCTTCTGGCGCTACGTGCTTCCGGCTTTCGAAGGCGAGGTGAGCGGTTTCGAAGTGGAAACTTTCCTCAATATCCGTGCATTGGCTGCTGGCCTGCGGGTCGTGGAAGTCGCGTCGTTCGAAAGTCCCCGACTTCACGGCGAAAGCAATTTGCGCACGTTCCGTGACGGCGCCCGCGTTCTTCGGACCATCGTCCGTGAACGGCGGGGCCTGTCCCGAGCCCGAACTGGCTTGGGCGTCCCCCGACCCACGAGCGGCTTCGGTGCCGTTGCTTCAGTGTCGCACTCCTCGAACGCCGGCCTCGGGCTTGCCGCGATGCCAGCCGCCGTCCGCGAGATGCCTAACAGCGCCGGTGCCATTTTGCAGGAGAACCCGGCCCGATGACCGCCACAACGTGCGTAGTTATCTGCGCCTACACCGAAGGGCGCTGGAATGACCTCGTCGCGGCCGTCGCTTCTGTGCGAGGCCAATCTACACCGCCGGAACAGGTCGTAGTCGTGATTGACCATAACGAGGAGTTGCTGGACCGTGCCGGGCGGGAGCTGGTCGGGGTTAAGGTGGTTGCGAACAGCGGTCCGAAGGGGCTGTCAGGGGCCCGCAATACTGGTGTTGACGTGGCCACCGCCGAAGTGGTCGCTTTCCTTGACGACGACGCGACCGCTGGCCGGGATTGGTTGGTCCGCTTAACCGCGCACTACGCCGACTCCCGGGTTTTGGGGGTGGGCGGATCGGCCCGGCCCGCCTGGGATTTCGTGGAACCAGCGTGGTGGCCGGACGAGTTCGGTTGGGTCGTCGGCTGCAGCTACACAGGGCAGCCTGACCGGCTCGCACCGGTTCGCAACATGATGGGCTGCAACATGTCCATGCGCCGCAGCGTCTTCGATTCAGTGGGCGGGTTTGACACCGAGCTGGGACGCACGGCAAACACGGCCGCGGGCTGTGAGGAGACCGAGTGGTGCATCAGAGCTTCCAAGGGCCACCCAGGCGGCCTGTTCCTTTACGAACCCGCCGCCGTCGTCTATCACCGAATCCCGGTGGGGCGGGCCCGCTGGTCCTATTTCCGTACCCGATGCCTCGCCGAAGGAATCTCCAAGGCGCGCGTATCACGGACTGTAGGTGTGTCCACTGGGCTTGCCGCGGAGCGAACCTACGTCAGACGGACGTTACCGGCGGCCGTGCTGCATAATTTCGTCGCCGCACTTCGAGGCGACCGGTGGGCGGCGGCTAGAGCCGGTGCCATCATGATAGGGCTTTCCTTAACCGCCGGTGGTTACGCGAAGGCACGTCTGTTTAGACCTGCCCTGCTGGCCACAGATCAAGCGGAAGTGCCGGCTGTCTTGCCGATGATCGTTGACTTAGAAGACTTGTCCGCTTCCCTCGCCGTACTTGATGGCGGCGTACATCACAAGCAGGCATGGTGCTTGGTCACATGTGGGGGGACTCCCGTCACCAAGGTACGCATTGAAGCCGACGACGAAAAACAGCTGACTGCAAACTTGGTTGCGCAGAGGTTGGAAGCGGCTTCGCTCGTGCCAGTTGCTGACCTGGTGGCAGCGGTTCCCGGCCTATCCGACCTGTGCGCTCTTGGGGACCGTGGGACGGTGGTTATTGCCACCCGTAACCGGCCCGAACAACTTCTCGAGTGCATCGACTCCATCCTGGGCGGCAGTGTAGCGCCACAAAAGGTCGTCGTTGTAGACAATGCACCTTCAGATGAGCGGACGGCCGAGTCGATGGCAAGGCGCATTGAAGGCGATGAACGCCTTTCCTACGTGCGCGATGACCGGCCGGGGCTGGCCAACGCGCACAATGCGGCCCTGCCACACATAACCACTGAATTCGTGGCCTTCACCGACGACGACGTCCTTGTGGAGCACCGGTGGCTTGAACGCCTGCTTTTGGCTTTCGACGGGGGTGAAGGGATCGTCTGCGTCACGGGCATGATTGCGCCACGCGAGCTCGAAACCTTGCCACAACTGTGGGTTGAGGGCAAGGCGACTTACGACAAGGGGCTGCAGAAGCGCGAATTCAATATCTGGATGAACAACGATGAGCATCCGCTTCTCCCCTACGCCTCGGGTTCGTGCGGTTCAGGGGCGAACATGGCGTTCCGCACTGCGTACTTACGCAAGGAAGGCTTCGACCCGGCGCTGGGTACGGGAACGATCTCGATGGGTGGTGACGATCTAGCCGCCTTCTACGATGTTCTGAAGTCCGGACACCGCCTGGTACACGAGCCGGCTGCCATCGTGTTGCATCCACACCATCGTGACTATTCTGCGCTCCGCCGCCAAATGTACGGTTATGGCGCAGGGCTGGGCGCCCACTTAACCCGTTGCCTCATGCGCGATCCGAAGATGCTCCTGGTGCTATTTGCCCGGCGCACGGCCCTACGTACCCGTGCCGCGGCAATCTTGAACCCGCCGGCAATGGCCGGCCTGCCGCCGTATCCGCAGGATTTGCGGCGGCAACATCTCCGGGGATTGCTTTCGGGGCCCGGGCGCTACGTGCGGAGCCGACACCACGCCAAGCGCATCATTCAACCAGTAGGCGTTTCATGATGCCCGTCATACCAATTCTGCTCTACCACTCCATTGATGACCGACCCGCGGCGGGTTTCAAGCCATGGACCATCGGTCGCGCGCAGTTCGCAGACCATCTGGACCTGCTGGGCGGACTAGGCTATCACGCTTTGTCGGTGGCTGATCTGATGAACTTCAGGTTGGCCGGCAAGCCAGCGCCTGAGGGGACCGTGGTGCTCACGTTCGACGACGGCCTGGCCGATTTTTCGACAAATGCATGGCCTCAGTTGAAGTCCCGCGGCCTCTCAGCAACCCTGTACGTCACAGCAGGTCTGGTGGGTGGTCGGAGTGACTGGCTTGCCCCACTCGGAGCCGGTTCCCTGCCAATGCTGGATTCGGAAGGAATCAGGGAGCTCGCGGACGACGGCGTGGAGATCGGCGCCCACAGCATGACGCATCCGCAGCTGGATTGCGTTCGCGCCGCAATCGCTCGCCGGGAAATCGTTGACAGCAAGCACAAGCTGGAATCGATTCTGGACCGGCGAGTCGACGCCTTCGCCTACCCGCACGGCTACCATACCCGGGCGATCAAGAAGATGGTGTCCGACGCAGGCTATACTTCTGCAGCCGCGGTCCGAAACGCGCTGAGCCACGACCAGGACGACCGATTTTCGCTAGCCCGTGTGACGGTGACGTCGGACTACACGCTCGACATGATCGAACGCGTGCTGCGCGGGCAGGGCGTTGTTCGGGCCCCTGCCGGGGAACGCTGGCGAACCACGGCCTGGCGGCAGGTCCGCCGCCTCCGTGCAGGGACGGCGAGGTTCGTATCATGAGCGCATTCACGGTAGTCACGCCAGCGCCAAGGGACACGTGGCAGCGCGTCCTCTCCAACGATCGGGACGCATTGCCCGAGCAGGCGCCAGAATGGGTGGACGCCCTGGTAGCGGCCGGTTCCTACCGGGATGCCAGCCGCCTGTACTCCTTTGAAGATGGCCGCGAAGTGGTGCTGCCCCTCGTGAGGCGGCGCGGTCCCATCGGCCTCGGCGGCTGGCTCCAGTCGTATCCGTCCGGCTGGGGCATAGGCGGACTCCTGGGATCGGAGGCGAGCGCCGACATAGTGCGTGAAGTGCTGGGTGATCTGCACCGTCTCGGAATGCAGCGGGTTGCTATTCGACCAGACCCGCGACGTTGGCCGGCGTGGGACGGCAACCTCAACGAAGGCATCCTGGTGATCCCGCGCCGTGCCCACGTGATCGATTTGGCTGGCGGGGAGGAGGCCGCATGGGCCAAGTTGTCCAAATCCGCCCGACGCGGCGTCCGCGCCGCCGAGCGTACAGGAATCCGTATCGAGACCGGCCACTCGGGTGCCCTACTGGAGGATTACTACGGACTATTCCTCCTCTCCGTAGACAGGTGGGCGGAACAGCAACACGAACCTCGAGCACTGGCCCACGCGAGGGCGCGCCGCCGCGATCCTTTGAACAAGCTGCAGGCTATGGCCCGGCATCTAGGAACGCACTTTGTGGTGACCCTGGCCTATCTGGGGGAGGTGCCCTTGGCGGGAGCGATCACCCTCTTCGGCCAAACCGCCCATGACACCCGGTCCGCAATGGACCGCGCTCAGATGGGCTCCACCGGTGCGGGAGACCTGGTGCAATGGACCACCATTAAGATGGCCTGCGACTTAGCATGCAGCGCTTACCACTTGGGCGAAAGTGGCCGGTCGACGACGCTGTCGCAGTTCAAGGAAAAGTTTGGCGCCCGCCCCCACGATTACGCGGAATTACGGCTCGACAGGTTGCCATGGAGCCATTCAGATGCCGTAGCACGCGAAGTTGTCAAACGCCTTTTGGGGTTTCGTGATGTCTGACCAGCTTCCGCTTGCCCGCCCGCGGTTCTTTGTCATGGGTGTCCTCCTTGCCGTCGTTTTGGGCGTGTCGGCATTTTCGGCCGACCTGCGTAAGGACTCCGCGCAAGGCCGTGCGCTCAAGTCACCGCAAACCTCGGCGGATAAGACGCTCCTGCTGGACGACGATTTCGAAGGAGACGCGCTGGATGAGGCGGTGTGGAATACCTGTCACTGGTGGAATGACGATGGCTGCACCATTGCATCCAACGACGAGCTTGAATGGTACAGGCCGGAACAGGTCACCTTGTCCCATGGTGCGCTTCACCTCACGGCTAACCGGCGCAACATCGTCACCCCGGACGGCCGGCAGTTTTCATTTGCCTCCGGAATGGTGACGACCGGTCCCCCAGCCCATGACCACCCCCCCAAGCTAGCCTTCAAGTACGGCACCGTTGAAGCACTCGTTAAACTGCCCGAGGGACAAGGGCTGTGGCCAGCCATCTGGCTGCTTCCAGCTAGCGAGGAATCCCGGCCCGAGATCGATATTTTGGAGCTGCGCGGCAACATGCCCCAGATCATCGCAATGCACTTCCATCCTAAGAGTCGTTCGGCGGAGTCCTTTGGGAAGGACTTCCACCAACCTGGAGGAGACAAGTTCACGGCAGAGTGGCACACTGTCCGTCTGGACTGGACCCCTGGCCGGTTGGTTTTTCACTGGAACGGAAAGCAGATCTGGGAAGTCGTCGACGACCAAGTTCCAAACGAACCGATGTACCTAGTGATGAATCTCGCCGTGGGGGGGATTTACGCCGGGCCACCGGATGACGCGACCGACTTTCCGGCTGATTTCGCTATCAGCCACGTCAGGATCGAGAGTTATGACTAGTGCCGCATTCAGTCTCACCGGTTCAGTGCGTGCCCGTCTGCAGGACCCCCTCCGTCGCGGAGCAGACGCCCTAATCATCGGCACCGGAATCACTTCGGTCCTCGGTTTGATCTTCTGGTCCCTTGCCGCGCGGTGGCTGCCGACGACGGCCGTAGGCATCGGCGCCGCTGTTATGTCAACCGTGACCTTGCTAGCCAACTTTTCGACGTTGGGAATGCGCAACGGTTTGCTGCGCTTCCTTCCTGCTGCTGGGGCAGCCACGGGCCGGCTCATCCTCTCCTGCTATGCGTTATGCGCCGGGGCCGCGATGCTTGCCGCCGGGATCTTCCTGATGGGACAGCCGTTGTGGGCCGAAAAGCTGGGCTTCCTGCGCGAGAGTCCCCTTAACATGTTCGTATTTGCCGTCGGCACCGCAGCCTGGGTGGTCTTCGTTCTGCAGGACCAGGTTCTGATCGGGTTGCGCCACACCGGCTGGGTTCCGCTGGCAAACGGGGCGACCTCCCTACTCAAGATCCTCGCCCTACCACTACTGGCCGGTGCCGCGGCGTGGGCGATTTTCGCTGCAACCATCGTTCCGGTTGCACTCTCCGTCATCGTCGTCGGCGCATTGGTGCTTCGTATCGCCCGGAAAGTCGCCGCCGCCGATCCGCGATCAGCCACGGAAGCGAAAGTCTCGATGTCGACCCTGGTGCGGTTCGCCGGCCCGGACCACGTGGCGACCCTGATGTGGCTGGCAACGACTGACGTCCTGACACTCATCGTGCTGCAGGTCGCCGGTGCCGAGGCCAGCGCCCACTGGTACATGGCGAACACCATCGGATACGCGCTCTACCTGATTACCAGCAACGTTGGCAGCGCGTTGATCGCCGAATCAGCCCACGATCCGGAACATTCCGTGGCCCATGCTCGGCGTGCCCTGCTGCACTGCACCCAGCTGGTGGTGCCTGCGGCAGTGATCGGCGTTATGGCGGCGCCCTTTGCACTGCGCTTGATCGGTACCGAATACGCGGAAAACGCCACGGCGACGCTGCAGCTGATCCTGGTATCGGCCGTCCCCCAACTGATCATAGGAATCAGCGTGAGCACGGCGCGCGTACGCGGAGACATGAAGACGGTCCTTGCGGTATACGCATTCACCGCGCTCGCCACATGGGGGGGAAGCTGGATTGGCCTTGAACTGTGGGGCCTCACAGGTATTGGCATTGCCATCCTCTTCAACCAGACCCTTGTGGCCGCATGCTTGCTCCTTTCAGGACGCACCGGATTATGGGACAGACCACATGGGCGGCGCGGCATGCTCAATGCAGCGAGAGGGATTCCATTAGGCCGACGAACACGACGTAACCAAAAGCAAGCGGAACTCCTGCTGGAGCCGGCCCTCGCGGCGTGCGGGTTGCCTGGTGACCGGACGTCCGTGTTGCTGACCTCGGATTCCGACACGCTGGTCGTCGCGGTGAAGGGCGACGAGCAGCCTCTGATCCTGAAAATCGCTACGTCGTCGCTCGCCTCCCAAGGCTTGAAACAACACGCTGATACCGTGGGGCGACTTCTCGCGGGACTTGAGCCCGACACAGTGGTCTTGCTACCCCGTATGATTCGCCGGACGCAGCTGCACGGGAAAGAGGTCGTCCTCGAGTCGGCCCTGCCCGGTGCGACGGACACGACCACGCCCTGTTCTGATTCTGTGAGTGCGGCCGCTCTTGCAGCCATCGGCCGGATCCACGAGGCGACGGGCGCGTCCCGGGTTGTGGATGAGGGTCTCTTGGCCCTGTGGGTCGATAAGCCGGTGGAAGCCATACGCCGCTCGTACCGGCGCCCCGGAACCGCGCGTAACCTAGAGCGGTTTGCGCGGGAACTCCGACGGGGACTAGTCGGGCGCCAAATGCAAACGACTTGGGTGCACGGCGACTATTGGGGGGGAAACGTGCTGACAACAATCACGCCTGAGGGCCCGAGGATCAGTGGCATCGTAGATTGGGAAAACGCGATACCCTCTGGGATTCCGGATACTGATCTCGTGCACTGGTGGCTTACGAACCAACCCGGAGAACTCGGTGCTACCGTTCTGGAGGCCCTGGCCCATCCGGAGGCTGTTCGTTCGGGATTATCTGGCCTCGGCGCGACGCTGGCCAACGCAGACGTGGAGACCGAACACATCATTCTGCTGACGTGGCTATGGCACGTTTCTGCAGGATTGACCCGGGCATCGACCAACAGGGTGGGACTTATATGGGCCGCGCGGAATGTTTCTCCCGTGGTCCATCTGTTCGCCGGAAAAGAGTATCAGTCGCCGAAGGGAACGCTGCAATGAAGGCGCCAGTCAAACAAAGGGCAACGGTGCAGACGCCCGCGTTGAATTCCCCGTTGCATCTGGCCGCGCAGGCGCGTACTTCCGCGTCCGTGCTTTGGCCGAAAGGTCGAGCTCGTTTTGTGACATTACGGCACGACCTGGTGTTCCTCGTAGTCCCCTTCGCGGCCGTCCTTCTGTGGATCTTGGGATTTTTGGGAACCGCCCCTCGGACTATGGGTGCACTGGGCCTACTGTCCTTCTTCAACGTGGCCATCGTTAGCTGCCTCGTGCTGCTTATCGGCGGTTTCCTTTACAGTCTTTACCGGGCCCGTCCGGGTTGGGTGCTTGCCACCTACCTCGTCACCTATATCGCCCTGATACATGGCACGCCGCCGCTGCTATACGGGACCCTCCGCTATTCCTGGGCATACAAGCACGTTGGCATCGTTGATTACATTCTTCGCACCGGATCCGTGGATACCAGCATCGACGTCGGGCAGATCTATCATAATTGGCCGGGCTTCTTCGCGGGCAGTGCCTTGCTGACTTCGTTGGCCGGACAACCAGACGCCCTCCAGATCGCGGGCTGGGCGCCCTTGGCATTTAACCTAATGAACCTGCTGGTCCTGCGCTACGTTTTTCGCGGCATGACCCGCAACCGGTCCCTGGTCTGGCTCGGGCTGTTGTTCTTTTTCCTGATCAACTGGGTCGGACAGGAGTACTTCTCTCCTCAGGCGCTGGCCTTTCTGCTGTATCTCGGACTGGTCGGGCTTCTAATCCGGCACTCAACCCACCGCATTCACATCGCCCCCTTCGCCACAATCGTCGCGACGCTCGCTGTCAGCCACCAAATCACGCCCTTGATGATGTTCTTCGCCGTCAGCGCCTTGGTCGCAACTCGCCGCACCCGGGGCTGGTACCTCCCGCTTGTGGCGTTAGCCCTCGTGGCGGTATGGGCTCTTACAGGTGCACGCGACTACACGCTGACGAACCTGCAGCGGCTGGTCTCGGAATTGGGTAATCCAGTGGGCAACGCAGATCAAACCCTCGACAAAGCGGCGGCGTTGAGCGGCGTAGAGTTGCTGGTGGTATGGGGCGGGCGTTTCACCGTTATCGTGGCCACAGCAGTCGCCCTCCTGGGACTTGTACGTCGAAGGCGCGGGCGAGACCTGCGGGCGACGGCAACAGTGCTCATGGTCCTGCCGACCCTGCTGGTCTTAACTACCGGCTTTGGTGGTGAGGTCCTTTTCCGTGCCTTCTTATTCGCTGCACCGTTCATCGCCTTCCTCGGGGCTGACGCCTGCCTACCCCGAAGTTCTCGTGGCTTTCCCCCACGCAGTTTGCTCGCTGCCGCCGTCACTGCTGTCCTGGTCGTACCGGGATTTTTCCTTGGTTACTACGGTAAGGAACGACAGAACTACTTCACTCCCGCAGAGGTGCAAGCGGCAGCTTGGGTGGATGTCCACGCACAGTCGGGGTCATTGCTCGTAGAGGGCAGCACAAATTATCCGACGCGTTTTCTCGGTTACGACAAGTTCACCTATGTCCCCATCGATCGGGAACCAGAGGGTACAACCTCGGAACTGCTGGCCGACCCTGCCGGAAAATTGGCGGAGTGGCTCAGCGACCCGGAATATACCGATGCCTACGTTCTTCTCACCCGGGGACAAGGCATCGCGGTGGACTTCGAAGCGTCGATGCCGGAGGGAAGTATTGAGCGGATCGAGTTCGCGCTGCGCCGCAGCAGTGATTTCCGCATTGTCTATGAAACACCCGACGCCGCTGTGTTCACTCTGTCAGAACCAGGATCAAAGTGATGCTGGGACGAAACGCGTGGACTGGGGCGGCCGCGGTCGCTGTTTTTGCATTGCTTGTCATTCTTGCCGTTGCCGTGCCGGAAATACGGCTGATTTACTTGGCTGCCTTCTGTCTCCTGGTGCCAGGCTACGGGTGGGCGCGTCGAATGCAGCCCAACGATCGTGGTGACACACTGGCGATGGCCGTTGTTCTCAGTTTGTGCGCTTCAGTATTGGTGGGGACCGCGCTGGCCGTCAGCGGTTTGTGGTCGCCGCTCGCAGGACTCGCTATTCTCTTTCTCATCGCATTAGTAGGGTTCGCGCCCATACCCGGCTTTGCGCGCTTTCGAAAGGAATTTGAATCCCGTCCCGTTGAGCGTCCCGGCCAGCAGAAATACCCTGAGGATGAACACCATCGTTTCTAACGATGCGGCCGGGTCGTTGACGAGCTTCGCGCGGCGCCGTTGCGGTTTCCCGGGGGCCTTCCCCCAGCCATGTGGCATTGGCATGACATGGCGGGCGGCGTTCGCCGGTGCTAGCATCTGGTGATGCGGACGCAGAGGGCATTCTGTTGGGGAATCGTGGCCGGACTGATCGCCGTGGGCTTGTTGTTGGCAGGTTGTACCTCCGCCGACATTGGCACAACGCCAGGAGATGTCCAGGTACCTTCAACAGTTAAGCCAAAAGTGGAAAACCATCCTGGCGCGAATTCGGAGCAAGGGATCCTGCTGGACGATGGCTTCGATGGGAACACGCTCGGAGACTCTACTTGGAATACGTGCTACTGGTGGCAGGACGACGGTTGCACGATCGAATCAAACAATGGACTCGAATGGTACCTTCCTGGGCAGGTGAGGGTTTCCGATGGGGCTCTGCACATGACTGCCGAGCGCAGCGAGATTTCGGCCTCCAACGGCAGGGATTACCCCTTCGCCTCCGGCATGGTGACAACTGGACCCCCAGCCCATGACATGCCGTCCAAACTTCAATTTACGTACGGAAAGGTCGAGATTAGGTTTCAGTTACCTTCGGGGCGCGGCCTGTGGCCGGCAATCTGGCTCCTTCCTGCAAGCGAGGAGTCGCGGCCGGAAATCGACATGCTGGAAGTAACCGGTGATGCCACTGACCGCCTGATGATGCACCTACACCCAAGAGACAGGTCAGCACCACCCATTGGGAAGGATCACTTCCTCCCGGAAGGGCGATCCCTGGCTGGTAGTTGGCATACCGTCTCACTTGATTGGTCCCCCGAAAAAATGACCTATCTGCTCGACGGAGAGGAAGTATGGCAAGTAGTGGGCGGGCAGGTTCCGGATGAGCCGATGTACCTGGTGATGAACTTGGCGGTCGGGGGCGAGTATCCGGGAAATCCGGATAAGAACACCACGTTCCCGGCGGTCTTCAAGATCGACCGTGTCCGGATCCTAGGCAATAGCTGACTATGGAACGAGGTTGACTGCCCGTTACATCGGAAAGAGACGCGCCGATGACCAACGACGAGATACAGGACATCGTCGGCGCCCTGAACAACCTGGCACCGGGAGAACCCGCTGCATGGCAGGTCCTTGCCGCATTCGCACCGATGCTCGCCGGTCTCCTGATCGCAGGGGTCCCCTGGCGCACCCTGAGGCAGAAGCGCCAGGCCGACAACAGAAGCGAATGGTGGCGGCGCACCCAGTGGGGCCCTGGAAGCAGCCACCTCGGAGGACGCCGTGATGATCCGGTACGGCAACGAGATGCTCCAGCTCCTGGCCGACAGCGACATGGCCAACGACGAGGACAGACTCGTGCTGGATGCGGTGTGGGAGGGCACCAAGACCCACATGGAGCCGAACGACATCGAGCAACTGATCAACGACGTGGCAGAGCGAGAGCTCACCGAGGAGCAACGCTCGTCGGTGGAGGGCTACGTGGACGATTCGCAGTCATCAGGAGACAATAAGCTCGCGAAGGAGGACCGCAATGACTGAACGCAGACCCACCACAAACGAGCTGCTCAGGACGCTGCGCCGAGAGATTTACGCTGCGCAGTTGAAGGTCGTGCTCGACAAGAAGCTCGGACGTAAGACGGACCCCGCCGTCAAGAAGCTGGCCGCGATGAAGATGCCACCGATCGAGGACTCGTATCCTGCTCCGGTAACGAACGGAGCCAGCACGCGGACCGCGAAGACCGTACGATACGGCACCGGGAAATCGGGCAGGGTCGGATCACGCGTGGTATCAGCCAAGTCGGGCGGTACGGCCGCCATGGGTCCCGCCCAACAGCAGGGCGCGCACTCGTTCAAGTAGAGACAACCACCCAGCACCACGAAGAAGCCCCGCCGGGTATCCCGGCGGGGCTTCTTTTTTCGACTGGGTGACCAGTGCAGCTGCCGCTACACCTCGTCGAGGATCTTGGCGATCGCCAGGAGCTTGTCGGGAGCCACCGGGTTCAGGGCACGCGCCGGGAAGTTGCGCACCTCGGCCAAGCGCAGGCTGCGCAGCAGCGCCAGCTCGGCCTCGACCTGCTCGGGAAGCGGCCAGTCCTCCTGGAGCAGGTACTCCGGGTCGACATCGAACACAGCGGCGATCGCGCGCAGGGTCTCGTCCGGGACGATCTGTTCCTTGCCAAACTTCAGCAGGGACCACCGGGGGCGGGAGATGTAGTAGCCGCACTCCTTCATCGCGGTGTCCTTGATGGCCGGGTACTCGAACGGCTTCCCGGTCTCGGACATGATCGTGTCCAGCAGCAGGTTGATCTTCCGGGACAGCACTTCGGCGCGTCGTATGGCCGCTGCACGCTCCGGCGAGATCTCAAAATCATTCACTGTTTCAGCTCCAACTGCGGGTTGGGAAGACGTGCGGGAATGGTCGGGTCCGGGGGCCACTCTGGAAGGCAGCATAGAACTGACGGGCGCTGACCACCAGCATGCCCACGACCCCCGTACCGATACTTGTGACGCACATCAGGACGCCGCTATCGTTCGGCGCAGTAGCGGCCCGTTGACCGCCGACGAACGCAACGCGCACGTAGACGCCCTCTGGGAGGCGATGCTCGAGCCGCCCGAAGGTGCAGAGTACTGTCGCTCTCGACATCCGAGAGTCAGCCTCGCGGAATCACGCGCCGCAAAGACGTTGGGCCTTCCACCTCACGAAGTTCAACAACGAGCCATCCAGCTCTGGGGGCGCTCACTCGAGGCGGAGGCACTCACCAGGGCAGGCGATGACAGCATGCCCCAGGCCCGCGGCCGTGTCACTCGCGTGCTTGTTGACGATATCCGCGCCGCAATAGAGGGGAGGATCACTGCCTAGGCCGAGAATGGGAATCGGTACCTACGGCACCATCAACACGACGGAGGTGCAGCCCGGCAAGTGGCGGGCCCGTACGCGTTACCGGTACGGCGATTGCAAGGCTCGGCAGGTCGAGCGGTTCGGCAGCAGCCGGGCCAAAGCGGAGTTTGCCTTGAGGCAGGCGCTCGTGACGATCGAGGCCACCCGGGGTGGCGAACTCAAGCCGACGACGACGCTCCGCGTGCTCGGGCAGATGTTCCTCGAGCACAAGCGTGATCTGCAGCGCTCGGAAGGGACCCTCGAGACATACGGGTACGCCGTGTCAGCACACATAAGTCCGCGCATCGGTGACCTCAGCGTCTCCGAGGCCAAACCGGACCGGCTCCACAAGTTCATCAACGCCGTGACGAAGGAATCAGGCCACGGCGCCGCGAAGAACTGCCGTTCGGTCCTGAGCGGCATGATGACGCTTGCCGTAAGCAATGGCGCGGTCCCTAGAAACCCCGTTCACGATATCGAGCGCATCGCCACGCCCAAGGGGAGGAAGGGTGCGTCTGCCATCACTCCTGGCGACCTCCCCGAACTGATGAGCAAGCTCAGGTCCGCACCGAGTTTGATCGAGCAGGACACCGTCGAGCTACTCGACTTCATGGTTGCCTCGGGCTGGCGGGTCGGTGAGGTATGCGCTCTTGACGTCTCCTCGATCGATTTCTCAGCGGGCACCGCCGAGGTGGAGGCAACCAACGTCAGGGTGAACGGAGTGGGCATCGTCAGGCAACCGGTTCCGAAGACGGCTGCCTCTCACCGCATAACGCCCCTGCCCGGTCCGACACTGAGTATGCTGCGCCGCCGTCACGAGCGACTCAAGGAGCACACGACCCTGCTGTTCCCCACGGTCCAGTTGAGTCTTCGTGACCCCTCCAATACTCAACGTGAACTTCGCGACATCCGCCTCTCGCTTGGCTATCCAAAGCTGATGACCCACACCTTCCGCAAGACGGCGGCTACGATCCTCGACCGGGCGGGCATGTCAGCAGCCGAGATCGCGGCGTACCTCGGGCACGCGAATCCATCGATGACTCAGGACGTCTACATGAACACGCTCGAAGGTGAGATCCGGGCCGGCACCATCATGCAGGAGCAGCTCGCTGGCCTCATTTGAAAGTGCGGGGTTTACGCGGGGTACCGGACGGTTAGACACAAAAAACCCCCGGGCTTCCGGGGGTTTCGTGGCTCCGACCGGCGTCGATCCGGTGACCTTTCGATTTTCAGTCGAACGCTCTACCAACTGAGCTACAGAGCCTAGGTGACTAGTCACCATGAGAGCCGGAATTGCTTCCAACAATCAGAGCGACCCTGACGGGACTTGAACCCGCGACCTCCGCCGTGACAGGGCGGCGCGCTAACCAACTGCGCTACAGGGCCTTGCGTTTCTTGCTTCGCAGTATCTCTACCGCTTTTTTCAAGGCTTCCAGCCTACCAGACATTTTTAGTCTGTTTGACCAGTTCCTTGCGTACCCCCAACGGGATTCGAACCCGTGCCGCCGCCGTGAAAGGGCGGTGTCCTAGGCCGCTAGACGATGGGGGCCAGAACCCGTTCGGAACAAAAATAAAAGGCGTCAAGCGATGCTTTCCGTCTTTGCTCTTTGCGTTTCTCCGAACTGGACTCTAAAACTATAGGGCCTACTGGGGAATATTCCAAAATCCGCGAAAACACGCGCCCAGAGCGGCACGAACAGGTGAAGATGGACTGATGGACGCCGTTGCAGCACTCAACGAGATCGCCTTTTGGCTGGAGCGCGGACGCGCTGCCACCTTCAAGGTCCAGGCCTTCCGCAAAGCTGCCGGGGTGATCGCTCCGCTGCCGCCGGAAGAAGTGGCAGCCAGGGTGAAAAACGGCCGCCTGAAATCCATGAAAGGCATTGGCGACCGGACCTACCAGGTCATCCGGGATGCCGTCGAGGGCCAGGTCCCGGAGTACCTCGCCGACCTTCGGGAGAAGGGCGCCCAGCCTTTGGCTTCCGGTGGCACCGCCATCCGGGAGGCGCTCCGGGGTGACCTGCACAGCCACAGCGAATGGTCCGACGGCGGGTCCCCCATTGAGCTGATGGTGGCAGCAGCCGGGGTGCTGGGCAGGGATTACCTCGCGCTGACAGACCACTCCCCTAACCTCACTATCGCCAACGGGCTCTCGGCGGAACGGCTGATGCAGCAACTGGACGTAGTGGCGGACATCAACAACGGCACTCACGCCGGCTCTGACGGGAAGCAGGACAACCGGGTGCGGCTGCTGACCGGCATCGAAGTGGACATCCTGGAGTCCGGCGAACTGGACCAGGATCCGGAACTGCTGGACCGCCTGGACATCGTGGTGGCAAGCGTCCATTCCAAGCTGCGGGCGGACCGGAACACCATGACACGACGCATGCTCAAGGGCATAGCGGATCCGCGGACCAACGTGCTGGGGCACTGCACGGGACGCCTGGTGGAGGGGTCACGGGGGACGCGTCCGCCGTCGGAATTCGACGCCAAGGAGGTGTTCGCCGCATGCGCGGAACACAACGTGGCGGTGGAGATCAATTCGCGGCCGGAGCGCCAGGACCCGCCGGATGCACTGATCCAGCTCGCTTTGGACGCAGGCTGCCTTTTCTCAATCGACAGTGACGCGCACGCACCAGGGCAGCTGGACTTCCTTCAGTACGGCGCGGAGCGTGCGGACCGGAACGGTGTTCCGGCCGACCGTATTGTCACCACCTGGCCCGTCGAGCGGCTGCTGGAGTGGTCCGGGGCGAACCAGCGTTAACCGGCGGCGTCCGCGAGTTTCTGCCGGAACTCGGCCTTGGTGGTCAGGGTGAGCTTCTCCCCGTTGAGGAAGAAGGTGGGGGTGCCGGTCACGCCCAGCGCATCACCGTCCGCGATGTCGGCCAGGATGCGCTCTTCCGTCCTGGGATCAGCGACGACGGCATCATACTGCGCAAGGTCCAGCCCCAACTGCTCGGCGTAATTCCGGAACCGCGGGGCCTGGGACTGCTGTTTTCCCGCCCACTCGGACTGGGTTTCGAACAACTTGTTGGCCATTTGCTGGTACTGGCCCTGCCGCCCGGCCGCTTCCGCTGCCAGCGCCGCCTGTCCCGAGTTCGGGTGGGCTGACAAGGGGAAGTGCCGGTGGACGAATGTGATCCTGTCTCCGAACTCGGCTTTGAATTCCTCGACGATGGGATGGATGGAGCCGCAGGACGGGCATTCGAAGTCCAGGAATTCCACAAGTTGTGCCTTCTCGACCGCCGGGCTGGTCAAGCGGTGGCTGTCCGCCCGGACAAGCTGTTCGGCGCCGGGGGCCGCAGGCGCGGACTGTTGGGACTTCCCCAAGGTCAGCACGGCGTACCAGGCCGCCCCGGCCACTACCACTGCGGCGAGGACCAGCCAGATGACTTTCCGGATCAGGCGTGCTGTATCCCGGGGAGGCGCGAGGTTTGAGACCATAACCCGCATCCTAGCCGCCAAACCGATACCCTTTTGGGCTCTTTATCGAATCTTTGGCAGGAACTTGGTTAGACGTGGCCGATTTCCGCCAGACCGGGAGCTGGACGCCCGGCTAGATTGGCTCCATGGCATCAAGCACCCCCGTCAGCGCACCCGCGCCCCCAACCGCTCCCGCATCCCGGATCAAAGCACTTGGCATTGCGGCCATGGCCGTTACCGTGGTCCTCTGGGCTTCGGCATTTGTGGGCATCCGGGCCATCGGCCCACACTTCTCCCCCGGCTCCCTGACGCTCGGCAGGCTGGCGGTTGCCGCCGTCGTGCTGGCCCTGCTGGTCCTCCCCCAACTGCTGAAGAGCCGGCTCCTGCCCCGGGGCCGGGAGTGGTGGCCCATCCTTGCCTACGGGGTGATGTGGTTCGGCGGGTACAACGTGGCGCTGAACGCGGCGGAGCACGTGCTGGATGCCGGCACCAGCGCCCTGCTCATCAACGTCAATCCCATCCTCGTGGCCATCATGGCCGGCGTTTTCCTCAAGGAGGGATTCCCGCGCTGGCTGATCATCGGCAGCTTGGTTGCCTTCGCGGGGGTGGCGCTGATTGCCGTGGGTTCAGGCCAGCCCTCCGTACCGGGGGAAAGTCCGACGGCGGATGTGGCGGGGGTGCTGCTGTGCCTGCTTGCCGCTGTGCTTGCCGCAGTCAGCGTCATCATCCAAAAGCCGGTGCTGCGCGAGTTTCCCGCTGCACAAGCCACCTGGTTCGGGATCCTGGTGGGGGCAGTGTGCTGCCTGCCTTTTGCAGGACAGCTGGCCACCGAAGTGCAGGCGGCGCCGGCTGGGGCAACATGGGGCCTGGTTTATCTCGGCATCTTCCCCACGGCCATTGCCTTCACCACGTGGGCGTACGCGCTTTCACTGATTGAGGCGGGCAAGCTTGCAGCCACCACCTACCTGGTGCCCGGCACCACCATCCTTATCTCGTGGCTGCTCCTGGGCGAAATTCCCACTGCACTGGGCCTGGTGGGCGGGTTGGTCTGCCTGGCCGGTGTGGGTCTGACCCGGCGACGGACCAGGCCGGGACGGGAAGCCAGGCCAAAGGTTCGTCACTAGAGTTGGAGTATGCCAGCCAGTTTGCCGCCGGGTTTGCCTGTTGTTCCCGAGGGCCCCAGCGAGCCCCTTCGTGCGATCGGGCCACCCGGCTTCACCATGCCGCCGGACGAGTTCGAGGCCGCAGTCCAGGACGCCCTGGCCAGTATCCCGGACCAGCTGGCGGGCGCGATGGATAACGTAGCGGTGTTCATCGAGGACGACTACGTGCCCCGGCCGGGCGAGGACCCGGACACCGTACTGCTGGGGCTCTATGAGGGCGTGCCGCTGACAGAGCGGGACTCGTGGTGGGATGCCGGTTCCCTGCCGGACCGCATCACCATCTTCCGCGAACCCATCCTTGAAATCTGCTCCTCACGTGATGACGTTATCCATGAGGTGGCTGTCACGGTGGTCCATGAAATCGCGCACCACTTCGGGATCGATGACCACCGGCTGCACGAGCTCGGCTGGGGCTAGCCTTGTAGGCATGGGACACGATCACAGCCACACGCACGGTATTACCGCAACGGGCCGGCACCGCAAGCGGCTTGTGGCGGTTCTTGTCATCACCCTCGTTGTGGTCCTGGTGCAGGTGGTGGGTTCAGTACTTTCCGGTTCGCTCTCGCTGCTTGCCGATGCCGGCCATATGCTTTCCGATGCCGCCGGGGTAACCATCGCGTTGCTTGCCGCCTGGATTGCAGGCCAACCGGCGAGTGACCAGAGGACCTACGGGTACCAGCGGGCCGAAGTCCTCGCGGCATTGGCCAATGCCTTGATCCTGATCGTGATCTCCGTGGTCATCTTCAGTGAAGCAATCCGGCGGATCGGTTCCGCCCCTGAGGTGCAGACGGACATCATGCTGTTTGCCGCCATCCTGGGTGCTGCGGCCAACCTCGTGTCGCTCCTGATTTTGCGCGGAGCACACCAGGAAAGCCTCAACGTCCGCGGTGCTTATCTCGAAGTCCTGGGCGACCTTCTGGGTTCGGTCGCCGTGATAGCCGCCGCGGTGACAATCATGGTCACCGGCTTCCACGCTGCCGACACCATCGCCTCAGTGGTGATTGCCCTGCTGATCCTGCCCCGGGCATGGACGCTGCTGCGCGATGTGGTTGACGTGCTGCTCGAAGCCAGCCCCAAGGGGGTTGAAGTCCAGATGATTCGTGAACACATCATGTCTGTGGAGGGCGTATCTGATGTGCACGACATCCACATCTGGACCATCACTTCAGGCGTGCCGGTTTTCTCAGCACACGTCGTGGTGGAGGACGGCGTGCTGACCGCCCGCGGAGCGGACCAGTTGCTGGACAAACTGGTGACCTGCCTGGGTTCGCACTTCGATACCGACCACTGCACGTTCCAGTTGGAGCCGGCCACGCATTCCGAACACGAGGCGCACCAGCACGCCTAGGCTTGGTCAGCTCAGCACGTCCTTGGTGATGAACCGCCCGTAGGCGAGGGCACCGAACAGGGCAATGTACCCCGCCTGCAGCAAGGCGTTGCTGGCGAACGAGTCCCACAGCACCGGCTGGCGGAGCAGGTCTCCAAAGCCCAGCCAGTAATGGCTGAACAGCCACGGGTGCAGCCACTCGAGCTGAGGCAGCTGGTCAAGGACCTGGGACACTACTGAGACCACCACTGTGGCCGCCATGGCACCCACCGGGACCACCGTGAGCGTGGACACAAAGAGTCCTATGGCGGAGAGCCCGGCCAGGGAAACGGCCAGGTAGGCAGCAATCAGAAGGAGGCGTACCCCGGCCTCCGCCGGCTCGATCACGTCCCCTGACAACAACGTCACCGGGCCCACGGGGAAAAGCGCCGCCCCAATGCCGGCACCGGCCAGCGCCACCGTGATGGGCGCAGCAAGGCAGAACGCCAGCGCCCCCGCGTACTTCACCAGAAGCAGCCGCACCCTGCCTGTAGGAGCAACCAGCAGGTACCTCAATGTGCCCAGGTTTGCCTCGCCCGCGATGGTGTCCCCTGCCACCACGCCCACGGCCAGGGGCAGAAACAGTGGAACAGACACCAGCATGGCGGTAAACGCAACGAAAAGTCCGTTCTGGGTGATGCGGTCCAGGAAGGCAGGGCCCCGGCCCGCGGGAACTCCGGATGAGATCCTGACGGCCACGGCGATCAGCACCGGTATCGCCGCCAGCGCCAGCAGCAGTGCCCAGGTACGGCGCCGCGCAAACAGCAGCCGGAGTTCCGACCACAAAAGGGAGGCACCGTACCCGCGGGGCGCCGCTGCGGGTTCTGCTCCTGCTGCCTTTGCGGTTACCTGCCGGGCGTTACTGGGCAACATCGAAACCCTCACCCGTCAGGGCAACAAAGCGGTCCTCAAGGCTTTCCCGTTCCACTGCGAAACCGCGGACCCTGACTCCGGCATTCACCAGGCGTGCCACGATCTCTTCCGGGGCGGTGTCCGGGGCGGTGTACGGGGAGGCAGGGGTGCCCGGGGAGGCAGGGGTGCCCGGCACTGGCCTTCCTGCCCCAACGCCTGGACTTCCAAGTACCCCCGGCCGGGCCAGAGCGGCCGTTACCACCTCGCCGTCCGGTTGCGCAGCTGCAGGTTCCGGCAACAGCCCAAGGCGCGCCAGGACCGACATCGCGGTCCCGGCGTCCGGCGTCACCAGACGGATGGAGGCGGTTCCGGACCGGCGCAGCTCGGAGAGCGGGCCCTGGGCCACGAGCCGGCCCGCGCTCATGATGGCCGCATGGGTGCACATCTGCTCCACCTCGGCCAGCAGGTGGCTCGAGACAAAGACGGTAGTCCCGTCTGCTGCGAGGGACCGGACGAGGTTCCGGACTTCCCGGGTGCCCTGGGGGTCCAGCCCGTTGGTGGGTTCATCCAGCACCAGCAGTTCGCGGGGAGACAACAGCGCGTTGGCAATACCGAGCCGTTGCTTCATGCCCAGCGAATAGGCGTGCACGCGCTTGCCTGCGGCGTGGCTTAATCCCACCCGTTCCAGCGCCTGGTTCACCCGGGATCCCCGTGAGGCGGGTGGGGCATGCCGGGTGGCGGCGTCGAGGCGGTGGAGGTTCGCGGTCCCGGAGAGAAAGGGATAGAAGGCCGGGCCCTCCACCAGCGCCCCCACGTGCGGGAGGACGTCCTGGAATTCGCCGGGCATGTCCCTGCCCAGCAGTCGAACGGACCCCGCGGAGGCGGCGGCGAGGCCCAGCAGCATCCTGATGGTGGTGGTCTTTCCGGAGCCGTTGGGTCCCAGGAAGCCGAAGACCGCGCCGGGAGGCACTGCGAGGTCGAGGCCATCCACGGCCAACTGCTGCCCGAAGCGCTTCGTCAGCCCCTGGGTCTCAATGGTCAGGCCGTAGGTCCGGGAGCCGGGGCCTCCTGCGGGCCCGGTCACGGAGCCGCGGATGCGGCTTGCAGCCTCTCCGGCGGGACCATGCCCGCGAAGATCCGGCCGTCGTCAGTGAACAGGACGGTGAACAGCGTGGTGGAGAACAGCCGCCCGCCGGGAACTGCGACGACGGCTTGGGACAACAGCGGATTCCGGGAAAGGAGGGCATCCATGGTGGAAGCCGTCCCTGCCTCAGCCGGGATTTCCACTACCGTTTCCCACCCGGCCCCGGTCAGGTAGGGCTGGACTTTGTCCTTGATGCTCCGGGCAGAGTTATCCGGCGTGACGTGGAGGCCGGGGTTGCCGGGGAACCCGGAGCTGAGCGGCCAGTGGTGGGAATGGCGAACCTGCAGTTCCTCAACGGTGCTGCCGGGCGGCGGGACGAAGTTGAAAAGCGCGTCGTCCGGAGCATCGAGGGACAGGCTGGTGAATCCGGCGCTGAAGGCGGGTTGGGCTGCACCGCGGGCCGTCACCTCCACAGAGAGCGGCATGCCGTTGGCTGCGTCGACGGCGATTGCCACCTTGCCCACCAGCGTGTCCCCGGTACGCGGCTCGAGCAGGAGGTTGTAGGCAGGGCGCCCGGCCGCTGTCACATCCGGGCCCACTGACACGGCAGTTGAACTGTCCGCCAGGGCCAGGAACTTTTCGGCGAGGTCCTGGGGCGTGGGCGGGACGGGCACCGCAGCCTGCGGGGTATTCAGAGGCGGCGTCCCGGTGTTCCCTGGGTCCGCCAGCGGCGGCTGGGTAAGCGGCAAATCGGCGGCGTAGCCGGGCAGGGTCAGGTGCGCGGCTGAGTTGTTCTTTGAGGAGTAAAGCCAGACGTCGTTTCCGCGGCGGATCACGTCCCGTTCGGCGAGCCGGTCCACCACCTGGATCCGCGCCTTGGTTTTTCCGTCCATGAAGACCCTCGCCGTATGCTCACCGGTGAGGAACTCCATGGCTGAGGCTGCGCCTCCGGGCGAGGCAGGGCCGGACGTCGGACCCGTTGCCGGCAGTTCCGGCAGCCCCAGCTCGGAGGACTGCTCAATCGTTCCCGAAAACGTGTGTGTCCTGTGGCCGGCCAGCAAGGCGATCACCTCGGCAGGGGTTTTGGCGGGCAGCGGGTCGCCTGCCCGCGCCGGCATGGATCCCACCAGTACCCCGGCGGCGATCACGGCAGGCACAGCCGCTGCAGGAACCCACGTCAACCAGGTCCGATTGCCGCCTGTTCCGGCAAGCCTGCCCGTGGTCAGGCGGTTCATCCTCCGGCGGTCCGCAGTCGGGCCGTCTCCGTCACTGGAGCCCATAGTCCAAGGGTACGCCTCGGGAATGCTCCCTACACCTGCCCCGGAGACTTCCACCCGGTTACGCGGGCACTACGGTTCCAGCGCCGCCGTCGACCGTTATTTTTTGCCCGGTGGTCAGCCGGGAAGTGGCATCCGGCACCCCTACCACGGCGGGTATGCCGTACTCCCGCGCCACTACGGCACCGTGCGAGTTGGGCCCGCCCATCTCCATCACCAGGCCGCCGGCGGTCAGGAACAAGGGCGTCCAGCCGGGATCGGTGGACGGTGCCACCAGGATTTCCCCTGGTTCAAGGTGAGCGCCCACAGGGTCCAGGATTACGCGGGCAGGAGCGGTGGCCGAACCCGCCGATGCCGGGCTGCCGGAGAGTGCTCCGTCAGCGAGGCCGGCACCCGCGGCGTAGAGCACCTCGGGCTCGGTGCCGTCCGAGAGCAGGACCCTGGGAACGTGGCGCCTGCCGAGTTCGGCGGCGTAAGCGGCGCGCCGTTCCAGGACGAGTTCGCGCAGCGTGCCCTGCTCGGCGCCTCCGTTGGGGCCCCGGCCGGCAAGAGCCTGCCTGGCCTCTTCAAAGTCGAGGAAGAAGATGTCGTCGGCGCCCTCCAGCTGGCCGTCAGCTGCCAACGCCGCTCCCACACACGCCAGTTGAGTCCGCACTTCCGCGAGGCCCAGGACCAGCTGGTACTTGGGCAGCTCCCGCAGCCCGGCGAAAGTCCTGGTGCGGCGCAAAGCGGCACCAACGAGCAGCCCACGCAACCTGCTGCGGCTGCGCGCCTTGGCTACGAGCCGTTCCACTTGTGCTTCTGCCTCCGCACTCGCCCGGCTGAACTGCACGTCCGGAGCCATGGCGGGGTCAGTGAGGCGGAGATAGTTGGCCAGGACACCCAGAATGTGCGTCGGGTCGTCGGACCACCGGGGCATGCCCACGTCGATCTCGGCTACGGCCCGGTGACCGTAGCGGTCGAGGAACCGGACCAGGCCTGCGTGCAGGACAGGGGGCAGGCGCCCGGCTTCGAACTCTGCTGCCAGTTCGGACGGCTGCCGCTCCTCCAGCGCCGTGCGTGATTCACGGTCATCCCTCACTGCTGACGCAAGCCGCCACAGGTCAAGGTCCATCTCGGTGGTCACGTTCTGCGGCAGGCCCCGGAGCACTTTCTGCAGGTCCTCCCAGCGGTCCTTGCCTCCCAACAGCTTTCCCGCCAGCCACAGCATCGCGAATCCCAAGGCAGGCAGGGGCAAGATGGCCGGGACGATGGCAAAGAGCCGGTCTCCCAGGAGCCGCTCGGCGTGGTTCAGCCGTTCAATTGGCCCTGCTCCCGGGCCCAGCTCCAGGTCGTCGCCGAATTCCCGGGTGAAGCGGTCCAGCCTGCGCAGGGCCGCCTTGGGCCTGAACAGTGCCCGGAGCACCGATTCCGGGGCGCGGGCGCGCACCGCTGCCGGCAGGACATGCCGCACCACTCCGATCGGAGTCCGGCGGGTCACCGAGAAACGGGGGTCGCTGAAAATCTGCCGCAACACCACTGCGGACCTGGCTTCCATCACGTCGAAGATCCGTGGAAAAATCCGGCGGCCCACGTTGCTCCTGACCGGGGTGGTGAGGTCGAAGTACAAGCGCTGGGCAGCCTCGGCATACGGTGAAGGGCCCCGCCGGGGCTCGGGAACGGCGAAACCGGCGGCCTTGGCCACAGAGGAGGCAAGAAGCCGCATCGATGCCAGCCCCATGGGCGTGAGCGGCCGGGTGAGTCCCTGGGCCAGGCTGAAGCAAAGGTAGACCCTGCTTCCCGCGCCGGGGTAGCGGCTCTCCGGGACCGGGAACAGGGTGGTGATGGGCCGGGACTGGGTCAACCAGGGCGTTCCGCCGGAGTCAATGGCCCATTCGGTGTCCTGCGGGGATCCGAAGTGCCGCTCCGCCTGGGCACCGAGGACCGCAAGTTCAACGGCCTGTTCATCGGTAAGGCTGGGATCCTCCGCCCGGTCCCGAAGGTCCTGTGTCTCCGTTCCCCCACCTGAAAGGGGGCGCACCATCAAGCGCTTATCGCCCAGCTTCCGCTCCACGACCCGGCCTGTTTCGGCGTCCACCACAAAATGGTCCGGATTGACGGCCCCGGAAACCACTGCTTCGCCAAGTCCCGGCGCGGCATCGATGACGGCTTCGCGGCGCCTGCCGGTGACGGGGTTGGCCGTGAACATCACCCCTGCCGATGCCGCATCGACCATGCGCTGAATGACGACGGCGAGGGCTACTTCGTGCGGTGTGATACCAAGTGCGGCACGGTAAGCCACTGCCCGGTCCGTCCAGAGGGAGGCCCAGCAGTTGCGCACAGCCTCAAGGACGGCGTCGATGCCCACCACATTCAGGTAGGTATCCTGCTGGCCGGCGAAGCTCGCAAACGGCAGGTCCTCGGCCGTAGCCGAGGACCTCACCGCCACCGGGGTAGATTTACCCAGCGCTGCATAGGCTTGTTCCACTGCGGCAGCAATCCTGGGCGGAACCGGTATGGCGCGGATAGCGTCCCTCGCCATCCCCGCCGCTGCGGCCAGCTCATCGGCCCGGCTGGGCAGGCCGGGCGGCAGTTCAGCCTGGACTCTGCCAAGCTCTGCAAGCACCCCGTCCTGGACGGGCTTCACCGCCTCCCGGTACGCCTCCGTGGTCAGGCAGAAACCATCCGGCACGGGTAATCCTGCTGATATCAGCTCACCGAGGTTGGCAGCCTTGCCTCCCACCAGCGGCAGCATGCTGCCGCCAACATGGCTGAGGCGCAGGATCAAGGCAGCAGGGGTGTTCCGGTCCGCTTGGCGCGGAGCTTCCCCTGCTTCTCCTGGTGGGTAGGCGGCCACGGTGACGCTCCCTCCGTGATGTTGTGATCAGGCTGCGCCGAGGATGGGCCCGAACCGGGCGCGGTCCGCCAGGCGCGGGTCCTCACGGTCAGGGACCACCATGACGGGGCCCTTGGCGTGATGGAGGACCCCGTCGGAAGTGGACCCCAGGAGCATACCGGTGAAGCCGCCGCGGCCGCGGGTTCCCACGACCACCAGTTCCACGTGCCGGCTTGCTTCGACCAGCACGTCCACCGGCGAGCCGTCCAGCAGTTCGGATTCCGCCGACAGGTTGGGATAGTGGCTCCGCAACCAGGCCATGCCTGCCTCCAGGGTCAGCTGAATATCGGCGAACAGTGCCTTGCGGTCCATTGGGGCGGGAACCCAGGCCAGTGAGCCGCTGTACTGCGGAACCGCGCAGACCACCCGGAGCGATGCACCCAGCCGTAGAGCCTGGTCCGCGGCTTCGAGCACAGCAACCCGCGCCTGTTCGGAGCCGTCAACACCCACCACCACCACATTTTCCACGCGCTGGTGCCCGGCTTTGGCCTGCTCGGCCCTGACCCGGCGGTCCTCGGTGGTTTCGCCCAGCCGGTCCGCGCAGACCAGGGGCACGGTGACTGTAGGGCATTTCGCGTGTGCCGGCAGGGCGCTGCTCACTGAACCAAGGAGTCTTCCGACGAAGCCGCCACGGCCGCGTGTTCCGAAGACCAGGAGTTCCGCTGTCTGGGACATTTCCAGGAGCACGCCGGACGCGTCGCCGTTCTCCACCGAAGCGCTGACGTCAATGTCGTAGCCGGCGACCTTGTCCAGTGCCTGCCTGACCACAGCTTCGGCGCCCTCGCGGATCACTGAGTCATCTACTGTGGCGTATCCGCCGTCCAGGCCGGACGCCGCGAAGATCGGTACCGAGTAGGCGGTAACGATGTGCAATGGACGACGGCGGCGCTGGGCTTCCCTGGCAGCCCAGACCAAGGCGCACTGGCCGTGGTCCGACCCGTCAACGCCAACAACGATCCCGTCGGGAGCGGCATGCGAGCCGCCGTTGTCCCGCGCCGGGTCCGGATGCAACTCCTGTGCGCCCATAGGGCCGCCTCCTTGCGATACTGCCTGATGTTGCGGCTATTCTGCCAGAAGCGGGGCCGTTCCCTGTGCACCCGTACCGCAGCCGCAGCTGCCCGGGAGGACCTGCTTCCATTTCTCACTATTCTCCGTCCGCCGTTGCTTAGCAAGCCTGTTCAGAGCCGCAACCGGAACTTATCCACAGGCTCGTCGCAGGGCTCAGGAAAGCGTGTTCACCTGCAGTGGAATCTTTTCGGATTGGGCTATCCAGCGCTGCAAATGTTCTGTAGTCTTCAGGACATTGTTGGTCCGGGACGCCTACTGCCTCTTCCTGTCAGAGCTGCCCGGCAATGCACTGCGGCCGGACTTTGGGGGTAACGGAACGCGCGCGGGCGAGGACGCCCGCACCCGCCGAAGCTTCGAAGGAGGAAACTGTAGTGTCAAGCATGCCTGGGAATGCCGGGACCGAGCAGACCACCACTGTGATTATTGGCACCGGCCTGTCCGGCCTGGCAGTGGCTGCCGAGCTGTGCCGCCGCGGGGTTGATTCCATAGTGGTGGACGGACTGGACATCCTGGGGGCCGCCCAGCCGGCCAACACAGCTTCGCTGCAGCGCTGCGACGCGGCTGATTCGGCAACCCTTCGGGAGCGGAACGAGATCCTCCGTCACCTGCGCAACTACGCCGCCAGCCACGATGTGGATGTCCGCAACAGCACACGCGCCGTTCAACTGACCATGGTGGACGGCAAGTCCGGAGGCGCGGCTGTCCCGCAGTGGGAGGTGCATACGCCCACGGGCATTTTGGTGGCAGACCACATTGTGCTCACACGCTGCGCCCACAGCCAGCTGCGGCGGATGATCAACGACTTCGGCATCTCTGTGGGCCGCAACCTCGTCTCTGCCATGCGGGCTATCGGCATCTACCTGGTGGGCGTGGGAGAACTGATCACACCGTCTCCCAAAGAGGCCCTGCGCCAGGCGAAAACCGTGGGCCTGGCCATCTCCGCGAAGGTCAACCCTGCGGCCGGCGCTCCCCCGCACACCGGAAGCCTGGCGATCCTGCCCTGCTAGCGCCCGTCAGCTCTCGTGGTCGGCGCCCGCGGCGAGCCGTCGGCGGGCAAGGATGGCCAGGGCGGCAAGCAGACCTGCTGCTGCTGCAGCGAAAATAACGATGCTCCACTGGAACGGCTCGCCTTGGCCGGCAGTCTCCGGCGCGGCTGTCACTCCCGGCTGGGCCGTTCCCATCCCGGGAACGGCCGCTCCCGCCGTCGAACCCTCTGACGCTGCAGCACCTTCCGCTGCTGCCGAAGCCGTGAAGGTGAACGTCCCTTCGATGGGGTGCGAGTCGGAGCTGACCACCCGCCACGTGACGGTGTACTGCCCGGCCGGGCCGCCCGCCTTCAGCTTCTGGCTGGCCACATTGTCCACAATGTCCACCGGCCCGTCCGCCCACTCCGCGCCGGAGGCATCCTTGACGGAAAAGGATGAGCCGATGCCCAACGGGTTGTTGTTGAAGGCCACCGACACCTGTTCCGGCGGCACCGCTACCGAAGCGCCGTCGGCGGGGGTGCTGGATTCAGCGGCGTCATGTGCCGCGGCGGGCCCGGCCACGCCGAGGACAGCGGAAGCAAAAACGAAGGACCCGAGGACAAAGCTCAGTAACTGGCGGCGGATGGAACGCATGCTTGGACTGCTCCCTCTGTGTTGGCTTCCTAACAGACTAGGCGAAATTGTCGGGGACCCTGCCGGAGCCCCCATAGGATTCAGGTATCCCCAAAGACTCCCCCGGAGGACTAATGCTTAAGCAAGGCTCTGCCCTGGACCGGTATTTTATGATCACCGAGCGCGGCTCCAACCTTTCCCGCGAGATCCGCGGCGGCTTCGCCACCTTCTTCGCCATGAGCTACATCGTGGTGCTGAACCCCCTGATCCTTTCCGTTCCGGACTCCAGCGGCAACACCCTCGGGTTCCCGGCAGTCGCCGCGGTCACGGCCTTTGTTGCCGGCATCCTCACCATCCTGATGGGAGCCTGGGCCAGGCATCCGTTCGCGCTGGCCACCGGGCTGGGCGTCAACGCATTCGTGGCGGTCACCGTAGCCACCAGCCCGGGCCTCACCTGGCCGGACATGATGGGCCTGGTGGTCCTGTCCGGCGTCACGATGCTGATCCTGGTGCTCACAGGCTTCCGGACAGCGGTGTTCAAGGCCGTACCTGAGGGGCTTAAGACGGCTATCGTGGTGGGCATCGGGCTGTTCATCGCCTTGATTGGCCTGGTCAATGCGGGCTTTGTCCGCCGCATCCCGGACGTGGCAGGCACCACAGTGCCGGTTGGGCTTGGCTTTGAGGGCAAGCTGCTGGGCTGGCCCACCGCGGTATTTGTTCTTGGCCTGGTCCTGACCATCGCCCTGGTGGTGCGCAAGGTCAAGGGTGCCATCCTGATCGGCATCATTACGTCCACCGTTATTGCCGTGATCCTGGAAATGACACTGCACATCGGCCCCAGTGTCCAGCCGGGCAAACCCTTCAACCCTCAGGGCTGGTCCCTGGTGGCTCCGACGTTCTCCGAATGGGCTGCCCCCGATCTGTCCCTGATCGGCAAGGCCAACCCGTTCGGCGCCTTCGAACACCTGGGCTTTGTGGCCGCCACGCTGCTGGCCTTCGTCATCCTGCTGAGCATCTTCTTCGACGCCATGGGCACCATGGTGGGCCTGGCGAATGAGGCCGGCACGGTGGACGAGCACGGCAATATTCCTGACGTCGACAGGGTCCTGCAGGTGGATGCGCTCGGCGCGATCGCCGGCGGAGGGGCTTCCGTGTCCTCCAACCAGATTTACGTGGAGGCCGGTGCCGGCATCGGTGAGGGCGCCCGCACCGGCGTCGCCTCGATCGTCACCGGTCTGCTGTTCCTGGTGGCCATGTTCTTCACCCCGCTGATCAACCTGGTTCCCTTCGAGGCTGTGGCCCCAGCCCTGGTGGTGGTGGGCTTCATGATGGTCTCCCAGGTGGGCAAGATCGACTGGCAGGACTGGGGCATCGCGATTCCGGCCTTCCTGACCTTCACGCTGATGCCGTTCACCTACTCCATCGCCAACGGCCTCGGGGCCGGCTTCATCGCATTCGTCCTGATCCGCACCGTCCAGGGCCGGATC
The DNA here is from genome assembly GCF_059089735.1 of Arthrobacter sp. sptzw32. NCBI lineage: Bacteria > Bacillati > Actinomycetota > Actinomycetes > Micrococcales > Micrococcaceae > Arthrobacter > Arthrobacter sp. sptzw32. The sequence goes on from NZ_JBNHEZ010000005.1 coordinate 249,277, forward strand.
CGGGAAATCCACCCGCTGATGTGGGCAGTGGCCGGGGCGTTCCTGCTGTTCTTCGCCATTGGCCCCATTGAGGCCGCCATCGGCATGTAGCAGGGAACAAGCTCCTGCTACACCGGAGTGTTGGGAGCCAACCCTTCATCACCGGATACCGCACGGGCCTTCTTCTCGCGGAGCTTGTCCAGCCGGTTCATCAGCGGAGAGGTGGTGGCGCCATGGATCACAATGGACAGCGCCACCACCAGGCCTACAAAAGCCCACAGCCATTCCGCCTGGTCCGCGAAGTTGCCCTTGCCCAGTGCGTAGGAGAGGTAGTAGAGCGAGCCGATCCCGCGGATCCCGAAGAACGAGAGGGCAATCCGCTCACGGGGCCCGGTTTTGCCGCCCGCCAGCCCCAGCCAGCCTGCCAGCGGCCGGACCACCAGCAGGAATGCCAAGGCAACAAGCACCTCCGCCCAGCCGATGCCTTCGAGCAGCCCACGGGCAATCGCACCGCCCAGCAGGACCAGGATCACCACCGTCAGGAGCCGTTCCAACTGCTCCACGTAGGAGTGCAGCACCCGGTGGTAGCCGTGGGTACGTTCAGCGCCGCGGATGGTGACAGCGCAGACAAACACAGCGATAAACCCGTAGCCCTCGATCATCTCGGTCAGGCCGTAGGTGAGGAACGTGGCCGCGAGCGCAACAAAGCCTTCGGAGTGGTTGGAGAGCCGCAGGCTTTCGGCGCGTGCAGAGAAGAAGATCCGGGCCAGCACCTTGCCGCTAAGGAATCCCAGGATGAGCCCTATGGCGAGCCGCCACAGCACGTCCACCCCGAACCATTCCGGAAACCAGGCTGACGGGGATGACCCGACGACGCTGATGGCAATGGCGAGGTAGACGAACGGGAAGGCCAGTCCGTCGTTCAGGCCGGCTTCGGAGGTGAGGCCAAACCGCACCTCGTCCTCCTTGTTGGTGCCGTCGTCGTGGTCTGCCGGCTCGCCCACCTGCACCTCGGACGCCAGTACAGGGTCCGTGGGTGCGAGGCTTGAGGCCACCAGCAGGGCGGCGGCCAGGCCAAGGCCGAGGAACCACAGCCCCAGCAGGGTGAGCACGATGATGCACAGGGGCATGGCGATTCCCAGCAGCCGCCAGGTGGTGGACCAGCGTTTCCGCCCCACCGGCCGGTCAAGCGCCAGCCCCGCGCCCATCAGGGAGATGATCACGCAGACTTCCGCGAGGTGCAGCACGAAGTCGCCGTGCACTATCGGGTCCGGGTCGGGGAGGGTGGGGATCAGGGCGAACGCCCCCATCCCTGCGCCGAGGAAGACCATGGGCATGGAAAAGGGCATATCGCGCAGCAGCTTGGGGAGAACCGCGGCGGTAAACACCGCAAGGCCCGCGGCCGCAAACAGGATATTAGGGGCTTCAAACACGTTGCTGTTCTCCGGCCTGGATCGGTGCGCCCTGCTGGCGCGGCAATGGCATGTCAGTCCCCGGAAGGGATTGCTCCACCATATCCCTTCGGATTCGGCGGAACCGGATTCTTGGATTCCGGACAGCGCGACGGCGGAGTTGCTGGTTTTCGCCGGCGGCATACGGTGAGCTTGGAGCATGCCTGCCTTCCTCCCTGCCGTCGACGTCCCGCCGAAGCCCTGGAAGGGGAGGTTCGATGGCGACGGCGCCGAGCACCGCCGCTGGTGGCAGGCGGTCACACCATACGACAACGGCAATGCAACAGCGGCAGGAGCTAAGCCTGCCGTCCTGCTCGGGTTTTGCAGTGACGAGGGCGTGCGGCGGAACAAGGGCCGGCCGGGTGCGGCCGCCGCGCCTGCAGCACTGCGCGCCGCCCTCGCACCGCTGGCGTTCCACCTGGACCGACCCGTTTCGGACGCCGGCGATGTGGTGGCCGGCACCGGCCTCGAGGCGGGCCAGGAGCGCACCGGCCAAGCAGTGACGGCGATCCTCGACGCCGGGCACCTTCCCGTAGTGTTGGGCGGCGGCCACGAAACCGCCTACGCAAGCTACCTGGGGGTGGCCGGATCGGCCGCTGTCCAAGGCGGCCAGCGGCTGGGAGTCCTGAACCTGGACGCGCACTTCGACCTGCGTGATGAAACCGAAGCCAGCTCCGGCACGCCGTTCCTCCAGATGGCACGCGCGGAAGCCGCCGCCGGCCGCGACTTCAGGTACGCCGTCGTCGGCATTTCCGAACCCAACAACACACGGGCCCTTTTCGACACTGCCGGGAAGCTGGTCGTCCGCTACCTGCTGGACGAGGACTGCTCTGCAGAACGCGTCCGGAACTTTGTGGATGCCTTCATCGCGGAGATTGACGTCCTGTATCTGACCATCGACCTTGACGTGCTGCCGGCGGCCGTTGCCCCCGGCGTCAGCGCACCTGCCGCCTACGGCGTCCCGCTGCAGGTCATCAGCGCGGTGTGCCGCCAGGTGGCGCGGTCCGGGAAGCTGCTGCACCTGGACGTGGCAGAGCTGAACCCCGGGTTTGATATCGACGGCAGAACCGCAAAGGTCGCCGCCCGCCTGATCAACACGCTCCTGCACTGATCGCTTTGCCGCGGTTCACTGGTTTATCAGCGCGGTCTACTGGCCCTTGAGGACGTAGCGCCGTTCCGGGCGGCCCACTCCGTACTTGAGCCGGACTTCCAGCGCCCCTTCGTCATACAGGTATTCAAGGTACCGCCGGGCACTGACCCGGGACGTTCCCAGCTGTTCCGCCACTTCAGCCGCGGACAGGTCGCCTTCGGCCGCGTTAAGGGTTGCTTCCACGAGCTTGAGGGTTTCGACGCTGCAGCCTTTCGGAAGCGGCCGGTCCGTCCGGTCAAGGCCGAACACCCGGTTCACGTCCGACTGCTCGGCCACGTCTTTGGCGGAATCCAGGCCCTGGTACGCGCTTCGGTAGTGCTCCAGGCGTTCCTGCAGGTCGGACTGCGAAAACGGCTTAATGAGGTAGTGCACAATCCCCCCGCGCAGGGCTTTGCGCACGGTTTCCACTTCGCGGGCCGCGCTGATCACCAGCACGTCCAACTCCGGGGCAACGTCCCGCAGCCGGTGCATGAGGTCCAGCCCGTTGATGTCCGGCAGGTGGATGTCCAGCAACACCAGGTCGGGCCGCAGCCGCCCGGTTTCCACCACGGCCTGGGCGCCGGTATGGGCCACTCCCACCACCACGAACCCGGGAGTGCGCTGGATAAACCCGGCGTGGACCTTGGCCACCATAAAGTCGTCGTCGACGATCAGCACCTTGATCACTGTGTTCTACCTCTTTTGAGCTGGGCTGTACTTCGTGTGAACCGTGCGGTGAAGACTGCCCCGTTGTCGTTGGCTACCGTCAGGTCGCCGCCGGAGCGCCGGCAGACCACCCGTGAGAGGGCGAGGCCGAAGCCGCGGCCGTCGGTTGGCGCCGCTTCCTTGGTGGTAAACCCTTGCCGGAAGATATCGTCCAAAGCTTCGGCGGGAACGCCCGCGCCGTTGTCCCGGACAGTCACGGTAACGATGCCGGCAGCGTCCTCCACGAGCACCCGGACAGCGGCGCCCGGAAGTCCGGTGACGGCGTCGAACGCGTTATCCACCAGGTTACCCACCACCGTGGTGAGGTCCCGCGACAGGTCGTCGCTTACCGGTCCCAGGGCGGACTCGGGATCGAGCTGCAGTGCCACTCCCCGTTCCGTGGCAAGGCTGGACTTGGCGATCAGCAGTGCGGCGAGCGCAGGGTCGTGGATACGGCTGGTCACTTCATCGTTGAGCCTGGTGCGGTCCACGGTGGCGCCGTTGACGAACTGCACCACGGAGTCGTATTCGCCAATCTGGATCAGGCCGGAGATGACGTGCAGCTGGTTGGCGAACTCATGGGCCTGCGCCCGCAGGGTGTCGGTGGCGGTCCGGGTGGCGCCCAGTTCGCGTTCCAGGGAGGACAGCTCGGTCCGGTCCCTCAGTGTGGTGACGGAGCCGATGTCGCGGCCCCGCGAGCGGATGGGGACGCGGTTCGCCACCACCAGGCGCTCCCCCACCAGCACCAGCTGGTCCGGGTCCTGCTGCTCGCGGGTCAGCACCGCCTTCAGTGCGGGGTCCAGGGGGAGGGAGGCCAGCTTCCTGCCGACGCAATCCGGCGGCAGTCCCAGCAGTGTCCGGGCGCTGTCATTGGCCACCGTGATGCGTTCGTGGGGATCAAGGGCCACCACGCCTTCCTTCAGCCCGTGCAGCATGGCTTCACGGTTTTCCACCAGCCCGGTTATTTCGCTGGGCTCCATGCCGAGGGTCTGCCGTTTGACGCGCCGGGACAGCAGCAGGGATCCCGCCACGCCCAGGACGCTTGCGACGCCCAGATAGGTCAGGAGGTTGGGCACGGCATCCCCCAGCCGCTCCAAAGTAGAGGGGTAGTCGCGGCTGACAGAGGCGATGCCGATCATTTTTCCGGCGTCATCGAGTACGGGCACGTGGGCGGACAGGACGGCATTGCCGCTTTCACCCACGACGCCGGTCCAGGCCCTTCCTTCCATCACCCTGCTGGCGCCCAGTTCCAGGGGCTTTCCCAGCAGGCCCGGATCGGAGGCGGCAACCACGGTGAGGTCTGTCTTTGCGAGCGTCACGTGGGACGAGCCCGAAACGGTCCGTACGGATTCGGCCACTGCAGGAAGGGCAGCACCAATCCTGGGTTCTGCATCCGGCAGCAAAGCCCGTACGGCCGGGTTGTTTCCCAAGGCCTCTGCGGCAGACAGGGCCCGGCGTCCCTCTGTGCGCTCGAACGCGGCAGCAGACTGGGCAAGGGAAATGGCCACCACGGCCACCAAAACGGCCAGGACGATCAGCAACTGCAGCACAAGGTACTGCCCGGCAAGGGACATTCCTCTTCGACGAGTCACTGCTGGGGTTCCTTTGTGGTTGTTCTGCGTGCCCGCTGGCGATGGTGCGCAGGAGCTCGCCACCCGTCCCCTCCCGGCGTATCGGAACTATACCGCAGGGCATGCGTGAACCAGCCAAGGCCGCCGCCGAGCCAGTCCTTGAACCTTTGCTTTCACAGGCAGTGTGGGACCCCGGAAACGTGAACGCAATGAACTTAACTTTCTCTGCGTACATAAGAGTGACCGGCATCACGGCCGAACCTAGCATCAAAGGACAAGATCAGCTTTCCCTGATCATCCTGTACCGAATTGCATTACTGAGAAGAGGAACACCATGCGCCAGATCCGCGCATTGCGAGTCGCCGCCGTCGCCGCCGGCATCGCCCTGATGGCCACCGGCTGCGGTGCCACCGGCAAGAGCTCCACCGGTTCGGAAACCTCCGGCGCTGCCGCCGGGCCCATCACCGGACTGCAGATCATGGTCCCCAACACCCCGGGCGGCGGCTACGACACCACTGCCCGTGCAGCCGCAAAGGTCCTCGAGGACGAGAAGATCACCAGCAACACCGAGGTCTTCAACCTGGCCGGCGCCGGCGGCACCGTGGGCCTGGCCCGCGTGGTCAACGAAAAAGGCAACGGCGACCTCGCCATGCTCATGGGCCTGGGCGTCGTGGGTGCGAGCTACACCAACAAGTCCGAGTCGAAGCTGACCGAAACCACCCCGCTGGCCCGCCTGATCGAAGAGCCGGGCGCCATCATGGTCGGTAAGGATTCCCCCTACAAGACCATCGACGACCTGGTGAAGGCCTGGAAGGCTGACCCCGCTTCCATCTCCGTGGGCGGCGGCTCATCCCCCGGCGGCCCCGACCATCTCCTGCCCATGCAGCTTGCGGGCGCAGTTGGCATCGACGCCACCAAGGTCAACTTCGTTTCGTACGACGGCGGCGGCGACCTCCTCCCTGCGATCCTCGGCAACAAGATCGGCTTCGCAGCCTCCGGTGCAGGCGAGTTCCTGCAGCAGATCCAGTCCGGCGAGGTCCGCGTCCTGGCCACCAGCGGCGAAGAGCGCCTGGAAGGTGTGGACGCCCCCACGCTGAAGGAATCCAACATCGACCTGGTGTTCACCAACTGGCGCGGCATTGTGGCCCCTCCGGGCATCAGCGACGAGGACAAGGCTTCCATGATCGCCGCCCTTGAGAAGATGCACGCAAGCGAAGGCTGGAAGGAAGCGCTGAAGACCCACAGCTGGTCTGACGCCTTCATCACCGGCAACGAGTTCGAGACGTTCCTCACCGAGCAGGACAAGCGGGTGGCGGACGTCCTCACCAAGCTTGGGTTGGCGTGAGCTCCCTGACCACAGGCCTTAAGGGCCGCGCCGAGCTGGGGGTTGCACTCCTGCTCGGCGCGGCCGGCGTCATGGTCTTCATGGACGCCAACGGCCTGGTTACCCCGTACTCCCAATCGGACCCGGTGGGCCCCAAGACGGTTCCGTACATCGTGGCCGGACTGCTGGTGGTTTGCGCGGTCCTTCTGGCCATCAACGTGATCCGGGGCGGCCAGGGCGAGGCGGAAGGCGGCGAGGACGTTGACCTCACGCATCCCGCTGACTGGAAAACCATCCTGCCCCTGGCAGGCGCGTTCATCCTTAACATCCTGCTGATTGACTGGGCAGGGTGGGTGATCTCCGGCACGGTCCTGTTCTGGGGCAGCGTCCTGGCACTGGGCAGCCGCCGCTATGTCCGGGACGGGCTCATCTCCGTCGCCCTTTCCCTGCTGACCTTCTACGGCTTCTACCTCGGCCTCGGCATCGCCCTGCCTGCCGGACTCCTGGAAGGAATCCTGTAATGGATGTCTGGTCCTCACTGATGGACGGTTTCGCCACCGCCCTCACCCCCATGAACTTCCTGTACGCCGTGATCGGCGTACTTCTGGGCACCGCCGTCGGCGTCCTTCCGGGCCTGGGCCCGGCCATGACCGTGGCCCTGCTCCTTCCGGTCACCTACGCGCTGGAGCCCACCAGCGCCTTCATCATGTTCGCCGGCATCTACTACGGCGGCATGTACGGCGGCTCCACCACCTCCATCCTCCTGAACACTCCTGGTGAATCGTCGTCCGTGGTGACAGCCATCGAGGGCAACAAGATGGCCAAGGCCGGGCGGGCTGCACAGGCGCTTGCGACGGCGGCCATCGGCTCGTTTATTGCCGGCACCATCGGCACCGCCCTCCTCGCCGTCTGCGCACCCATCGTGGTGGAGTTTGCCGTCAGCCTTGGCGCTCCGAGCTACTTCGCCATCATGGTCCTGGCCCTGCTGGCCGTCACCGCTGTTTTGGGCTCGTCCCGGCTTCGCGGGTTCGCCTCGCTGGGCCTCGGCCTGGCCATCGGCCTGGTAGGCATGGACTCCGTCACGGGCCAGCGTCGCCTGACCTTCGGCCAGCCGCTGCTCGCGGACGGCCTGGACATCGTGGTGGTGGCCGTGGCCATCTTCGCAGTGGGCGAAGCCCTCTGGGTGGCCGCACACCTTCGCCGTACCCCGCTGCACGTTATTCCCGTTGGCCGGCCGTGGATGGGCAAGAAGGACTGGAGCCGCTCCTGGAAGCCATGGTTGCGCGGCACGGCTTTCGGCTTCCCGTTCGGCGCCCTGCCTGCCGGCGGCGCTGAAATCCCGACGTTCCTTTCCTATGTCACCGAGAAGCGCCTCAGCAAGCACCCGGAGGAGTTCGGCAAGGGCGCCATTGAAGGTGTGGCAGGTCCGGAAGCTGCCAATAACGCTGCCGCCGCCGGCACCCTGACCCCCATGCTGGCACTCGGCCTGCCCACCAACGCCACGGCCGCCGTCATGCTGGCTGCCTTCACCTCCTACGGCATCCAGCCGGGCCCCCAGCTGTTTTCCAGCCAAGGACCCCTGGTGTGGGCGCTGATCGCCAGTTTGTTCATCGGCAACCTGCTGCTCCTGCTGATCAACCTGCCGCTGGCTCCGCTGTGGGCGAAGCTCCTGCAGCTGCCCCGGCCGTACCTGTACGCGGGCATCCTCTTTTTCGCCACGCTGGGCGCCTACTCGGTGAACCTGCAGGCGTTCGATCTGGTGATCCTGCTGGTCCTGGGCGCGCTGGGTTTCATGATGCGCCGCTTCGGGCTGCCTGTGCTGCCGCTCATCCTTGGCGTGATCCTGGGTCCGCGCATCGAAGGCCAGCTCCGCAAGACCCTGCAGCTCAGCGCCGGCGATCCGGCCGGACTCTTCACCGAGCCGATCGCCGTCGTGATTTACGTCATCGTGGGGCTCATCCTGCTGTGGCCGCTGCTCTTCAAGCTGGTGCGCCGCAACCGCCCGTCCCGGAACACCCTGGTCACGGCCAACACCGGGGCAACCGTGCCCCGGGAGGTCGGCGGCAGCGTCAGTCACGGCTCCCACCGGGCAGACAGTGGAAACACCGGCGGCGGCGCGGGCGGGGACGGCGACGGTTAGTAAACTGCCGCAACCTTCCGGCCCAGCACGCCAATCAACAACAACCAGCCGCAACAAGGAGACACCATGACGATCGTGGTGGGATACGTCCCAACCCCCGAGGGCGAAGCAGCCCTCAGCCAGGCCATCACCGAGGCCAGGAAGAGCAACACCACCCTCCTGGTCATCAACTCGTCCAAGGGCGACGCGCTGGTGGACAACCGCTACGCCCAGGAACCGGAAATCCAAAGCATCGAGGACCGGCTGGCCACCCAGGGCATCCAGCACGTCATCAAGCAGCCGGTCCGTGGCCATGATGCCGCCGCGGAGGTCCTGGACGCCGCGGAAGAGCACAACGCCGAACTCATCGTGATCGGGCTCCGCCGCCGCACGCCGGTGGGCAAGCTCATTATGGGCAGTGTGTCGCAGCGGATCCTGCTTGAGGCGGATTGCCCGGTCCTGGCGGTAAAGGCCGGCTAACTGAATTGCCGTCAGGCGCGGAAAAGTTCCTGGCGCTGGCGGCCCAGCCCTTCGACTTCGACTTCCACCACGTCGCCTGGTTGGAGGTACGGAAAGCGGCCGCTGAGCGCCACACCCTCTGGAGTCCCGGTGAGAATCACATCACCGGGCTCCAGCCGCATGTACTGGCTGCAGTGGTGGATCAGGGTGGGCGCGTCAAAGATAAGCCCGGACGTCTTTGAGTCCTGGCGCGGCTCGCCATTGACCCAGCTGCGGAGCGGCAGGTTTCCGGCGTCCACGTCCGCCGCAGGAACAAGCCACGGGCCCAAAGGGGTCGAGCCCGGCAGGGACTTGCCTTTGGTCCACTGGCCGGCCGCCCCCGGGATCTGGTAGTCCCGCTCAGAGAAGTCATTCGCGGTGACGTAGCCGGCGATGCACTCCTCCGCCTCCTCAACTGATACGAGGTAGCTGGCTTCCCTGCCGATCACGATGCCCAATTCCACTTCCCAGTCATACTTGCTGGAGTACGGCGGAACCGGGGCCGGGTCGTAGGCTCCTGCCACGGTGTTTGTCGGCTTGAGGAACACGACGGGAATCTCGGGAGGGGCGGAACCTGATTCCGCCGCGTGGGCGGCGTAATTCATGCCGATGCCCACTACTGCTCCCGGCCGGGCCAGCGGAGAACCGACGCGGAGGGAGGCTGCTTCCGCCAGGACAGGCAGCATACCTGCTTCGAGTGCCTCCCGGACTTTGTCCAGCCCTCCCGCTGCCAGGAAGTCACCGTCCACATCCCGTGTGAGGGGCAGCAGGCTGAAGTACTGTTCGCCGCCGTTTTCGGCCGGCCCCAGGACGGCGGGCTGTTCCTTGCCGTTGTCCCCCAGGCGCATGATCTTCATAACGGATCTCCTTCTTGCAAGCCCAAATTTTTGATGGATTGCCACCATCGTGGCGGAGTGGGCAAGGTTTTCGCCACCAGACCGTTTGTGACTGTGCTGCCCGCTTGGTTCACGTTCCCTTGACCCGGCTCTGGCCCGGACGCTACACAGTAGCCCTGGATGAGTCAGTGCCGTCCGGCGAGACCTACGAGGCCATCGCCGCCTGACCGCTTGCGACGGATGCCTCTCCGCGCACAAACAGAAGTCCCCGCCCCTGCATCAAGCAGTGGCGGGGACTTTTGCTTTGCGTTTACTAAGCGGTGTCAGCCGCGGCGCACCTGCACGCCGTCAGACTTCAAAAAGAGCTCTTTCTCGGTAGGACCAGCCGGCACGAGCCACAGGACGTTTCCGCTCTGGGACACTTCCTCCACCTCCCCGGTGGCCACCACATGCGCCTGCTTGATGATCTCGACGCGTTCCCCGGCCTGAAGAGTCCTCCAGTCCGGAACCGCGGCGGAATGGGCACTTCGCCTCGATAAGACTGCCCCACGTGCTTTCATTTGAACTTCTACCCCTTTGTATATGTTCTGCGCCACAGCCTCTTCGATGTGACTTTCACTACACCTTCAGTTCTACTACACTCCCCGTCCGCCTGATGACCATGTGCTTGAGAATTTCACCAGGCGGACGGTTTATGCGCTTTTCCTGAAGATTCTTCCCTCAGGCAAGGGCGCCGACGGCGGATTCGGCCGCTTTGCGCACCTTACCTTCCTTAACCAGCTGGTCGGCCGCTTCCAGCTCCGGGGACAGGAAACGGTCCGTTCCCGGCCCCGCCACCACGTCGCGGAGCGCAGCCACGACGGCTGCACCCGCCGGTCCCGGAGTCAGGACCCCACCGGAGAGCTGCGTGCGGATGTCCAGGGCGCGGGCCGACGTCACCAGTTCGATGGCCAGCACCCGCCGCAGGTTCTCCACTGCTTTTCGCAGCTTCCGCGCCGCGTGCCAGCCCATCGAGACGTGGTCTTCCTGCATCGCCGAACTCGGGATCGAGTCCACGGAGGCGGGAACTGCCAGCCGCTTATTGTCCGACACCAGCCCGGCCTGGGTGTACTGGGCGATCATCAGCCCGGAGTCCACACCTGGGTCAGCTGCGAGGAAGGCAGGCAGGCCGTGGGAACGGGCCGGATCAAGCATCCTGTCCGTACGCCGCTCGGCGATGGAACTCAGGTCCGCGACCGCGATGGCCAGGAAGTCCAGGACATACGCAACGGGGGCGCCGTGGAAGTTGCCGTTCGAGCTGACCCGGCCGTCAGGCAGGACCACGGGGTTGTCGATCGCTGCGGCGAGCTCGCGGGAAGCCACCAGCTCCGCGTGGTCCAGGGTGTCCCGGACGGCACCGGCCACCTGGGGGGCGCAGCGGAGCGAGTACGCGTCCTGCACGCGCGAGTCCCCCACCTTGTGGGACGCCACGATCGGCGAATCCGACAGCACCCGCAGCATGTTGTCGGCGCTTGCCGCTTGCCCCGGGTGTGGCCGCAGCGCAGCATGGAGCTCGGGCAGGAAAACCTGGTCGGTGCCCAGCATGGCCTCGACGCTCATCCCAGCGGTGATGTCCGCCGTCGTCAACAGCTGGCGAAGGTCCGCGATGGCCATCAGGAGCATGCCGAGCATGCCCTCGGTGCCATTGACCAGGGCGAGGCCTTCCTTCTCGGCGAGGGTGACCGGCTCGATTCCGTGCCGGGCCAGGAGTTCCGCGACGGCGGGGCGGCCGGCCGTGCCGTACAGCTCGCCGTCAGGCCCTTCCGCTTCACCCTCGCCCATCAGGACCAGGGCGCAGTGGGACAGCGGCGCGAGGTCGCCCGAGCAGCCCAGCGAACCGAACTCGCGGACCAGCGGCGTGATACCGGCGTTGAGCACGTCCACCATGGTCTGCAGGACCACGGGCCGGACTCCCGTGCGGCCCGATGCGAGGGTCTTGGCGCGAAGGAACATGATGCCGCGCACCACTTCCCGTTCCACGGCGGGGCCCATGCCGGCGGCGTGGCTGCGGATCAGGCTCTTCTGAAGCTGCGTGCGCAGTTCATTGGGAATGTGGCGGTTGGCCAGGGCGCCGAAGCCGGTGGAAATCCCGTACGCCGGGACGTCGCTGGCGGCCAGGTCATCGATGTGGGCACGCACCTTGGCTACCGTTTCAAGGGCTTCCGGGGAAATGTCCACCTTGGCGTTGTGGCGCGCGACGGCGACGACGTCCTCCGGGGTGGCGCCGCTGGAGCCGAGGGTGACGGTCAGCGGTTCATGGGTAATCGTTGTCATGTCTTACTTGCTCTCATTCATGGGGATGCGGACGCCGCGTTCCTTGGCGACGTCGAGGGCCCGCTCGTAACCGGCGTCGGCGTGGCGGATGACGCCCATGCCGGGGTCGTTGGTGAGGAGGCGCTCGAGCTTTTGGGCGGCGAGGTCGGTGCCGTCCGCGACGGCGACCTGGCCGGCGTGGATGGACCGGCCGATACCCACGCCGCCGCCATGGTGCAGCGATACCCAGGTGGCGCCGGAGGCGGTATTGAGCAGGGCGTTCAGCAGTGGCCAGTCCGCTATGGCATCCGAGCCATCCGCCATGGCTTCTGTTTCACGGTACGGGGAGGCTACTGAGCCTGAGTCGAGGTGGTCGCGGCCGATCACGATGGGCGCCTTGACCTTGCCGTCCCTGACGAGCTGGTTGAACAGCAGGCCGGCTTTGTGTCGCTCGCCGTAGCCGAGCCAGCAAATGCGCGCGGGCAGGCCCTCGAACTCCACCCGCTCCTGGGCGGCGTCGATCCAGCGGTGCAGGTGCTTGTTCTCCGGGAAGAGTTCTTTGATGGCTTCGTCGGTGACGCGGATGTCCTCAGGGTCACCGGAGAGGGCCACCCAGCGGAACGGGCCCAGGCCCTCGCAGAACAGGGGACGGATGTAGGCCGGGACGAAGCCGGGGAATTCGAAGGCCCGGGTGTAACCGCCCTTGCGGGCCTCGTCGCGGATGGAGTTGCCGTAGTCGAAGACCTCGGCGCCGGCGTCCTGGAATTCCACCATGGCTTGGACGTGCTTGGCCATTGAGGCCTGGGCCCTCTTGGTGAAACCTTCAGGATCGGCTTCGGCCTCGCGGTGCCACTCGTCCACGGTGATGCCCTCGGGCAGGTAGGAAAGAGGATCATGGGCGGAAGTCTGGTCCGTAACGATGTCCACTGTGAGCTCCCCGGCTTTGTGGCGGCGCAGGATTTCCGCGAACACTTCGGCGGCGTTGCCCACGTAGCCTACGGACCAGCCGCGGCGCTCTTCCTTGGCTTTGAGCACCTTCGCGATGGCGGCGTCGAGGTCGGTTTCAACTTCGTCGAGGTAGCGCTTGCCGGCCCGGCGGCGCAGGCGGGTTTCGTCGACGTCGACAATCAGGCATGCGCCGTCGTTCAGGGTGACTGCGAGCGGCTGGGCGCCGCCCATGCCACCGCAGCCGCCGGTGAGGGTGAGGGTGCCGGCGAGGGTTCCGTTGTCGTCGCCGGTGAGCTTCCGGGCGATGGCAGCGAAGGTTTCGAAGGTGCCCTGCAGGATGCCCTGCGTGCCGATGTAAATCCAGGACCCTGCCGTCATCTGGCCGTACATCATCAGGCCTTCGGCTTCGAGCCGGCGGAATTCCGGCCAGGTGGCCCAATCACCTACGAGGTTGGAGTTTGCCAGCAGGACCCTCGGCGCCCACTCGTTGGTGCGGAATACACCCACCGGCTTTCCGGACTGGACCAGGAGGGTTTCGTCCTTTTCCATGGCTTCGAGGGTGCGGGTGATGGCGTCGAATGCTGCCCAGGAGCGGACGGCCCGGCCCGTGCCGCCGTAGACCACCAGGTCATCCGGGCGCTCGGCGACCTCCGGGTCCAGGTTGTTCATGAGCATGCGCAGCGGGGCTTCCGTCTGCCAGGACTTCGCGGTGAGCTCGGTGCCGCGGGCTGCTTTGACCGGGCGGGCACCGGTGGTGAAATCGGCGGGTGCCATAATGGCTCCTTTTCATTTTCCGAGGTGTGGGCTTGTTCTGTATCAATCAAAGCCCTTTGCGGATGGGCTTTGCAGAGGTTTAAGGAGGGCGCTGTCCGGTATTTCAGACGCTTGCGGCGACTCGTTCCGCCGGCAGTCCTGATTCCTGAAAACCCTTTTGGGAGAGTTGAGTGTCAGGGCAAAGGGGGTGGCTAGTTTCCGAGGCGTCCGTGCAGCCGGACGGACAACTCGTCGGCTGCCTTCTGGACGCGGCTGGCCAGTACCGGCCAATCCTGGGCGGGCACCTTGTCCTCGAGGAACGTAACGGCGACGGCCGCCGTCGGCCATCCCGTGTGGTCTGTTACCGCGGCGGCGATGGAGCCAAAGCCCGGGGTGACCTCGCCGTGCTCTGTGGCGTAGCCGCGCTGCCTTACCTGGTCGAGGTGGGAGGACAGCGCAGAGTACTTCATGATGGCGCCTTCCACCTCATGCCGGGCGGTGAAGGCGGCGGCATTAGGGTAAAGCGCGCGCACCTGCGACTTGGGCAGGGCCGCGAGGATTGCCCGCCCGCTCGCGGTGAGGTGGCTGGGGAGCCGGACGCCGACGTCGGTCACCAGGGATGGGCGGTTTTTGGCCCGCTCCTCCACGATGTACAGCACGTCCCGCCCGTGCAGCACAGCGAGGTGCGCGCTCTCCCCGAGCGCATCCACGAGCGATGCAAGGAGCGGCCGGCCGAGCCGGGAGAGCGGCTCCTGCCGGGAGTACGCCGAACTGAGCTCGAAGGCGCTGATGCCAAGTCCGTACCGCTGCTCCTCGTGGAGGTGCAAAACGAATCCGTTGGCCTCCATCACGCCCAGCAGGTGGTAGACACTGGACCGGGGCAGGCCCAGCGTGGAGGCAATTTGCGACGCCGCCATCGGACCCCGCCTGGAAGCCAGCAGTTTGAGGATGCGCAGGGTATTTTCGGCAGCGGGCACCTTCGACGCCACCTTCGGGGTGCTTCTTAGTGTGCTTCCGACCCCCGCCTGTGCCTCAGTTGCTAACACCGGCCCTCCTTCTTTCCGTACTCTTAAGCCCGACCAGTCCGGGATACCGTACTTAAGCTTGCACCCTTACCGGTGGCACTTTCCGAGCCGGTGTCCTTCCAGTGTCTGGCATTGCAGACACCCGCGGTGGAGACCCGTGGCCAGCGTGGCGGAGCCCGCCACCGCCCTGCGGTCCCTTAGATCCGGACCACTACTACCTTGCCGCGCGCCTGCCCGCCGCGGAGGTATGTGATGGCGGCCGGTGCTTCAGCCAGGGAAAAGACCCTGTCCAGGGCGGGCCTAAGACTGCCGGCTTCAAACAGAACCGCCAGTGCCTCGAAGTCCAAATGCGTTTCCTTCGCGACCAGCGCCTTAAATTTCTGCCCCGAGAACAACGAGGCAAACGGTGCGCCCAATGACCGTTCGAACCCGCCGGTCAGTTTGCCGCCTCCTTCGCCGCCGATAAGAACAAGGGTGCCCTTTGGTGTGAGCAGGCGCCAAAAAGCGGACAGCGGCCGGTTGCCGGCGGTGTCCAGGATGACGTCAAACCGCATTCCGGAGCCCGCAATATCGGACCTGGTGTAGTCGATGACTGCATCCGCACCGAGGTCCACCTTGCCGGTACTGCAGACTCCCGTGACCTGCGCGCCAAAGGCCTTGGCCAATTGAACGGCAAAGGTACCCACTCCCCCGCCCGCTCCGATGATCAGCACCTTCTGGCCCACCGTCATCCCGGCCGCGTCCCGCACAGCCTGGAGTGCAGTGACGGCGGAAACAGGTGAAGCGGCCGCTTCCTCGAACGAAAGATTGGCAGGCTTCCGCGCCAGTTTGTCCTCCTTGGCGCAGACGTACTCTGCAAAGGACCCGTCACAGGTGCCGAAGACCTTATCACCAGCAGCAAAACGTGTTACTCCACCACCCACGGACTCCACCACGCCAGCAACTTCCCGGCCCCGCACAGAAACTTTAGGCTTCTTCAGTCCGTAACCAAACAGCCGGAGCAGGTACGGCAGGCCGGTCATCAGGTGCCACACCCCCTGGTCGACGCCTGCCGCCCGCACGCGGATTTATACCTCATTTTTGCGCGGTGCCGGCACCGCTGTATCCCGCAGCTTGAGCACCTTTGCCGGCCCATAGACGTCCTGCACGATCGCTCTCATTCGATCTCCTTGGGCTGCTGGTACGTGTGGTCCTCAAGCAGTTTTCCCGACGGCACTGGCGGCCTATCAGGACCCTTCAAAGTAAGGAACAACCGGACATCGAGTCAAGGACGGCGGACGACGGCGGGCTGGCCTTTCGGAAAAAGAGGTCGCCGCTGCCGGTGGCCACCGCAGCCCGCTTCGCGCAACAGGGAAGGAGCGCGTGGGAATCAGGACCGGGGTCAAAACGGGCCGCGCCGGAGTTAGGATCAGGCATGGTCCCGACCTCCAAGCTGGCGGCGTTTTCCCTTGCGGCCGTGATCCTCATAGCCGTGCCGGGGCCAAGCGTATAGTTCGTGGTCGGCAGGTCCCTGGCGCTCGGCTGGAAGGGTGGCGTCCTTTCCGTCCTGGGCAACGCGGCCGGGCAATTGCTGCAGGTGGCAGCGGTGGCGTTGGGGGTGGGCGCCGTTGTTGCCCAATCCGTGGCCCTCTTCACGGCGGTTAAGCTGGCCGGCGCCGCCTACCTGATCTACTTGGGCATCAAAACCATCCGGCAGCGGCGTAACCACCAGCTCCCCCAGCCTCGGCCGGCGTCCTCCCCACCGCTGCGCCTGATTGCAGAGGGCCTGATGGTTGGTGTCACCAATCCGAAGTCAGTGGTGTTCTTTGTGGCCGTCCTGCCGCAGTTTGTGGATTACCCCTCAGGCGCCATTCCGCTCCAACTGGCGATGTTGGGTGCGGTCTTCCTGCTGATCGCGCTGGTTTCGGACAGCATTTGGGCCATAGCTGCCGGTTGGGCGCGCGAGTGGTTTGCACGGTCGCCGGGCCGGATTTCAGCCATGGAAGCAACAGGCGGGGCGCTGATGATCGGCCTTGGCAGTACTGTGGCGCTCACCGGCACGGGATCCTAGCTGCCCGGCGGAGGTGCCGGGCAGCCAGGCTTGAACTCGGATGGTAGTCCGGCGCCGCAGGTACTATCCCGAAACACCGCTGCCCGATAACAACTGCTACACAGCAGCAGCAGCTGAACGGACCGCTTCTGCCAGCGAAGTGGCAGGTCGTCCGATCAGCTTGCGCAGGTCGCCGGAGCTTACCAGGAGGTCGCCGCGGGCAATCCCGAGGTCGGAGTCCGCGAGGGTTTCCGCGAAAGCCTCCGGTACGCCAACGTCCGCCAGCATTTCGGCGTATTCCTGCGCCGGGAGGTCCTGGTAGGAGATGTGCTTGCCGGCCGCGGCGCTGATCTCGGCCGCAAACTCAGCCATGGTGAACGGTTCATCGCCGCCCAGCTCATAAATCCTGCCTGCCTGGCGTTCTGCCACCAGCACTGCCGCCGCCGCATGCGCATAATCCGCCCGGGACGCTGCACTGACCCGCCCCTCCCCGGCACTTCCGGCGATGGCACCCTGTGCGAGGGTGCCGGGCAGCTGGTCGGTGTAGTTTTCGAGGTACCAGCCGTTACGGAGAAGGACGAAAGGAACGCCCGAGGCCCTGAGGATAGCCTCCGTGGCCTGGTGCTCGGCGGCCAGCTTCATCCCGGTGGTATCCGCGTTGGCGATGCTTGTATAGGCGACCAAGTCCACACCCGCCGCCTTCGCCGCCTCAATGACGGTACGGTGCTGCTGCACCCGCTGGCCAACTTCATTGCCCGAAATGAGGAGCACCTTGGCGGCGCCCTTCAAGGCCTCGGCTACGGAGGCTGCATCGGCGTAGTCCATGCTTTTGACCTGTACGCCGCGCGCCGCCAGGTCTGCGATCTTTTCGACGGACCGGCCCGCGGCAACAATGTCCTGCGCGGGAACGTTGCGCTCCAGCAGGGCCTCAACCACATGGCGGCCCAGCTGGCCTGTTGCTCCGGTAATAACGATGCTCATGATTTCCTTCCAGTCGGTGTCTGTCAGGAAGCACAACTGCGGCGATTCCCGCTTACTTCCCAAAAGGAAGTACGCACTTTCAACTAAGATATTCCGCCGCGGGTCGACTACAGCCTTACGAAGCACGGGTACGAACTGGCGGCACTCCTGGTTCCGCTCGTGGCGTGGGTGTTCGAAAACGCCGATGACATCGTAACCGGCAAGCGGTGAACAGCACCCGGAGTGCACCGTGAGGCTGGTTCAAGCAGCCCTTCCAAGTACCGGGAATAAACGAGTATAGGCGCTCCCGAAACATGAGTACCTGTTACTGGTGTGACTGCTGGGAATACTGCGTACCGTAAGCGTAAGGTGCCAACCGGGATTGGAGGGCCGCCCTCACGCTGGGAGCGTTCCGGTTAACCTGCACCGCCAGGCAGCGGCTGAACGCCGCGGGCAAGGAGTTGGTACGCATGGTGAAAGCTATTGTTCAGGACCTTTCCAGCATGGGCCGGCCCGTGAGCCTGAGCTCAATGGCCGCTCGCGTATGGAGCCGGGCACGGAGTACCTTCACCCCGCAGTCCCCGTACAGGATTGGCGACGCCGTGGTGGGCGACGATCCTTTCAAAGGCCGGCGCGAGGGCGTGGTGGTATTCCTGCAGGGAACATCGGCGGGTGTGGACACGGCCCAAGGGGTCTTCTTCTACGACCACCGGCAGCTCAGGAAGCTGGACTAGCCGCCACTGCGGCCAGTCCCGCCCGGATTATTATTGGGCTAACGGGCTGACCAGCCGCCGTCCATGGTGTAACTGGCGCCAGTCACCATGCCGGCACGGTCCGAGGCCAGCCAGCCGACCAGCGACGCAACCTCCTCGGGCTCCACGAGACGTTTGATCGCCGATTCCGTAAGCATCACCTTGGCCAGGACCTCGGATTCGGGGATGCCGTGCACCTGTGCCTGGTCCGCCAGCTGCTTTTCCACCAGGGGTGTGCGCACATACCCCGGATTGATGCAGTTGGATGTGACCCCGTGGTCACCGCCTTCGAGTGCCGTGACCTTGCTTAGCCCTTCCAGGCCGTGTTTCGCGGAGACATAGGCGCTCTTGAACGGCGAGGCCCGGATCCCGTGCACGGAGGAAAGGTTGATGATGCGGCCGAACCCGTTGTTGTACATATGGGGCAAGGCAGCCCGGATCAGCAGGAACGGCGCCTCCAGCATGAGGGCGAGGATCCGGCGGAATTCCACAGGATCAAGATCTTCGATGGGGCTGATGCGCTGGATTCCCGCGTTATTAACCAGGATGTCGCAGTCCAGGGTCAGGGTGGCAAGCGAGTCCACGTCCAACAGGTCCACGGTCCAGGCGGTTCCGCCCACCTCGTCGGCGAGCGCGGCGGCGCCGGCGGAGTCGACGTCGGCCACCACCACCTTCGCTCCGTGGGCAGCCAGCTCACGGACGCAGGCTGCGCCGATCCCGCTGGCGCCGCCGGTTACCAGGGCCCTGCGTCCGTTCAAAGAATTTTCCATAGCATCCCCTTTGGTGTTTCCGGTGTACTGCCCAGCGTGCGAACAGCCCAGCCGGCGTGCTGCCTGCAGCACTCGCGGCTCCACCGAGTATTGCTGCACAGACATGCACTATCAATAACCAAACCAGCACCAAACCTGTGCACAATTGCAGACATGAAAGCCAACCCGGATGACCTGCTGGTTCTCCTTGCAGTTTCCCGCTCCGCGAAGTTCACGACGGCGGCCCAGGCTTTGGGACTGAACCACACCACCGTCTCTCGCCGGATAGCCGCCCTCGAGAAGGCACTCGGCGGAAGGGTCCTGGCGCGCGCAACCGGAGGCTGGGAGCTGACGGAACTCGGAGCGCAGGCTGTGCGGGTGGGCGAGCAGGTGGAAGCTGTGATGGGCACGCTGGGAGCGGCCGGCCAGGCGCCAGACCCGATTACCGGCGTCGTCCGCATGACGGCGACCGACGGCTTCAGCGCCTACATCGCGGCGCCTGCGGTGGCGCGCCTGCGCCGCGACCACCCCGGGCTGAGCGTGGAGGTGGTCACCATGACCCGCCGGGCGCTGCAGCAGCGCTCGGGCCTGGATATTGAAGTGGTGGTGGGCGAGCCGCAGGTGCACCGCGCCGAAGCGTTGCGGCTTGGTGACTACATGCTGGGAATGTACGCCTCGCGCGCCTACCTGGACGAGCACGGGACCCCTGCCACTGTGGCGGAACTGAACGAGCATCCCTTGGTTTATTTCGTGGATTCAATGCTGCAGGTGGATGACCTGGATGCGCCGCGCAGGCTGGTGCCCGCCATGCGCGACGGCCTCACCTCCACCAACGTTTTTGTCCATGTGGAGGCAACCCGTGCCGGCGCCGGCATTGGTTTCCTGCCGTGTTTTATGGGGGACCTGCACACCGACCTGGTCCGCTTGCTGCCCGCTGAGATCGCCGAGCTGCTGCCGTACTGGATGGTGCTGCGGCCGGACTCGCTGCGGCGGCCGGCGGTGGCGGCGGTAGTCCAGGGGTTGCGGGAGCAGATGGCCGGGCACCGGGAGTGGCTGCTGGGCCGCGGTCTCAGTGCTTGAGCTACTTAACCACCGGGTCGCGGCGCACCGGTGATCCTGCCGCGAAGGCCCGTACTTGCGCATCGTCCCACAGGTGCGCCGGGACCGCTCCGCCCAGGAGCCGCCGTGCCAGCTTCGGGTCCTCGCCGAAGGGCGTATCGCTGCCGGCCATCACCATGTTTCCGTA
Organism: Arthrobacter sp. sptzw32; assembly: GCF_059089735.1. Taxonomy (NCBI): domain Bacteria; kingdom Bacillati; phylum Actinomycetota; class Actinomycetes; order Micrococcales; family Micrococcaceae; genus Arthrobacter; species Arthrobacter sp. sptzw32. The sequence goes on from NZ_JBNHEZ010000005.1 coordinate 269,643, forward strand.
GCGGCGGCCCTTGAGCATGGCGGGGTCCGCGATGATCACGGTGTGTTTAAAGGCTGCAGCGATGGTGGCGGCGTCCTCGCGGGCGTTCTTCAAATCAGGTGCGTCACCGGAGTTCACCACGTACAGCCCACCGGGCGCCAACACGCGCCTGACGTGCTGGTTGAATTCCGCCGTGGTAAGCGGGTGCGGAGTCAGGGCACCGGCGAAAACGTCCCGGATGATAAAGTCGCGGGTCTCCGGCGTCAGGGTTTCCGTGATCTCACGGGCCTCCCCCACCCGCAGGCGCAGCAGCGGTGCCTTGGGCAGGTCGAACCAGCCGCGCACGTACTCGGCCAGTTTGCCGTCCAGCTCCACCACCACCTGCCGGGCGTCAGGATAGACGCTGTGGAAGTAGCGGGCCAGGGAGCATGCGCCCCCGCCGAGGTGCAGGCCGCGGAGCCTGGGCCCCGTTCCGGCAATGCGCGACGGCGGCCAGCGCGACTCAATGAGCGCGGCCATCCAGCGCATGTACTCAAAGTCCAGGAAAAGCGGATCAGCAAGGTCGATGTGCGAGCTCATCACGCCGTTGATCTTCAGGAGCCAGCCGGTGGAGTTGTCCTGGTCCGCGATCAGCTCGCAGTCCCCGGTATCGATGTAGTAAACACCTTCAACCGGCCCCTTTGGGCGTGTTCCTGCCGGAATGTCCACCACGCCTGCAACAGGGCGCAGGCCGTTCCGGGCCCCAGACCTACCGCGTTTTGCCATTACCGTGCCACGCTTCAGTCATGCTTCAACCCTAATTGGTTTCAGCAGCCCTGTTGCTCCGCGCCCTAGGTTGTGGGCAGGGCTCCTTCGCCTTCCCGGATCCGCTTGACCACGGCAGTGGTGGACCGTTCCGCTACGTAATCCAGGATGGCTACCCGCCCGCCGTACTGCTCCACGGCGGGCGTCTCGGCAAGCATTTCCGGAGAATAGTCCCCGCCCTTGGCATAGACCTCGGGCCGCAGCTGTGTGATCAGCGGCGCAGCCGTGGGGGTGTCGAAGACGGTCACGTAGTCCACGCAGCTCAAAGCCGCTACTACAGCCGCCCGGTCCGCCACCCCATTGATGGGCCGCCCTGCTCCCTTGAGCTTGCGTACGGAGTCATCGCTGTTCAGCGCCACAACCAAAACGTCCCCCAGTTGTTTTGCCTGGTTCAGGTAGCGGGTGTGGCCGCTGTGCAGCACGTCGAAGCAGCCGTTCGTCAACACGATGCGCTGGCCTTGGGACCGGTGCAGCTCCAGCTGCCGCTGCAGTTCGTCGGCGCCCAGTGCCGTGTCAGCGAAGGCTTTGAGGTACCGGCTCAGCTGGCCCGTACTGCAGACCGAGGTGCCCGGCTGATGCACCACCACATCGGCGGCCGACTGGGCAAGGTCCAGGCTCGCCGTCAGCGGCAGGCCGACGGAGCGCGCCAAAGTCAGCGCCGCTACGAACGTGTCACCGGCACCGGAGGCCTGCTTTTCCGCGGCCGGGCGGGCCCACGTACGGTGCGTCACGCCGTCGGGCCTGAGCAGCACTGTACCGTCACGGTCCAGGGTGACCACCACGGCTCGTGCCCCCGTGGCTTCCAGCAGGGCAGGGGCGTGCCTGCTGACCGCTTCCACCCTGTCCTGGCCGTCGGGAAGTTTCAGGTCAAGCATCCGCGCCGTTTCCTGCGCATTGGGGGTCACCAGGTCCGGGCGGAGCGGTGCCCAGGGCCGGGGATCATGGGAGTCAACCACCAGCAGCGGACGGTCCCCGTCACCGGACGCCGGCCCGGCCAGGGAGTCCACCAGGCTTGCACGGACCGGGTCCGCCAGCACCCCATTGGCGTAATCGCACACCAGCACCGCGTCCTGGTGTTCGACGGCGGTGCGCACCGAAGCCGCCAGTGCGGCCAGCGCCTCGGCGGGCACCGCCGTGGCAGAGTCGTCGATGCGGAGCATTACCTGCCCGCCGCTGCTGATCCGGATCTTGGTGGTGGTCACCATGTCCGGGTGGCTGTGCAGGTGGCTGACGTCGATGCCCGCAGCCACGAGCTGGTTCCGAAGGTCCGCCCCGGCATCGTCTGTTCCGACGATGCCCGCCACGGAGACCCGCGCCCCGAGGGCGGCCAGGTTCATGGCAGTGTTGGCCGCCCCACCCGGAACTGACTCGCGGGTCTGCACGTCCACCACAGGGGCGGGGGCCTCACGGCAGAGCCGTTCAATGCTGCCGCTCCACCAGCCGTCCAGCATCAGGTCGCCAACCACGAGGATGGCCGGCTCGTCAGCTGCCAAACGCCCCGGCAGCCACTCCGACAGGGCCCGCTGGCTGGAGAGGTCAACGTCACCGGGCTCATCCGGCGGGTTGCCCGGAAGAGCCGCGGGGATGTCGTCCCGTGACCGGTTCTCAGCTGACAGGCTCATGACTCATCCCGCAGTTCAACATCAGGCTCTTCCACTTCCTGGTCTTCATCCGCCGCGCCGGGAGCTGCAGCGGGCGGTGCGGAAATGTGCACCACCTTCACCCGGCTGAACTCATCCAGCAGTTCCGGGCCGTAGCCAAAGCCCGCGCCGCTCTCCCCCCGCGGCTGCGCTGCGCCGCCGGGCGCCCCGCCAAAAACTGCGTTGATCTTCACGGTTCCCACCGGGAGGGCGGCAACGGCCTGCTGGATGTGGGCGATGTTGCCGCTCAGGACGGTGGCGGCCAGGCCATACCTGCCGCTGCGTGCGAGGCGCAGGCCCTCGTCGAACGATTTCACCACCTGCACGGGGGCAACCGGCCCAAACGTTTCCTCCGTCATGACCTGCATCCGGTCCGTGCACCCGAGCAGCACGGTGGCGGGGTAGAAGGAGCCCGGCCGGTCCGGCAGGGTGCCGCCTTCCACGGCATGTGCGCCCTGATTCAGTGCATCGGTGACCTGCGCATGGACCTCATCACGCATCCGGAGATCAACCAGCGGCGCCACCGTCCCGTTGCTGTTGCGGAGGGCCGCCTCGGCTTCAAGGGCCTTGCAGAACTTGGCGGCGATGTCCTCATGGACGTAGATCCGTTCAACCGCCACGCAGATCTGGCCGCTGTTGCTGAAGGCACCGATCGCTGCCTGCTCGGCAGCCCACAGCGGATCGACGTCACGGTCCACCAGCAGCGGATCATTTCCGCCGTTTTCCCGGATGACGTGGGCTCCAGTCAAGGCTCCAGCCCTGGCGATCCGCGCGCCGGCCGCGCTGGAGCCAACATGTGCGATCACGTCAACTTCGGACTGTGCCAGGAGTGCACCTACGGCGGCGCCGCCCGAAAGGGTCTGGAACACGCCGGGTGGGAAGGCCGGGGCCAGCACTTCGCCAAGCGCCTCGCCCAGCCTCGGGCACCGCTCGCTCGGCTTGTGCACCACGGTATTTCCGGTGGCCAGCGCGGCCCCGATCAGGCCGCAGGCCACCGCGACAGGATCATTCCACGGGGTGAGCAGCACAGCGACGCCGCGGGGTTCAGCCACGGTGTAATCGGAAGCGAGCGGATTGCCGCGCAGGCTGTGGCCCCGGTGGACGGGCCCCAGCTCCGCGTACTGCTCAAGGGTGGAAACCCCCGCGCCAATGCCGGCGAGGGATTCCTCCACCGGCCGCCCCGTTTCGCTGGCGTTCAGTTCGGCCAACTCCTGGGCGGCCGCAGCCAGCGCTTTAGCGGCGGCCCGCACTGCCGCACCCCGCTGGGCCGGCGCCGTGGAAGCCCAGGCCCCCGCAGCGCTCCGGGCCACCGCTACTGCACGGGACACCGCTTCGGGCTCGGCCTCCGGCACAGTCCAAAGGACATCACCGGTTCGGGGATTCCGGATGGTGATGCCGCTGCTGTCAGCGGTTTCCGGGCGAGCAGTCGTTTCTGTGGCAATGGTGGGCATGAAGTTCCTCCCGTCGGTTCCGGCTGGTGAGTATCGGGGTTTAGGGCCAGGAGCCCTCTTCCTCGTGGCAGATCAGCATTTCGCGGACCTCGCAGCCGGTGGGCTGGTTCAACGCGAACAGGATTGCCTGCGCCGTGTTGGCGGGGTCGTTGAGCCGTGAGTCGTCCTGCGGCTTGTACTGCTCGGTGCGGTCATCAAAGAACCGGGTTTTCATGCCGCCTGGGATGATGGTGGTGACGCCGATTTCGCCGCCGGTCTCAGCGGCCAGCGCATGGCTGAAGCCAACGACGCCGAACTTTGAGGCGCAGTAGGCGGTGGCATCAGCCACGGCTCGCTTGCCCAGGGTGGAGGCGATGGTTACCACCCTGCCGTGGGAGGCCTTGAGGTAGGGCAGGGCTGCACGGACAACAGAAACAGTGCCCATCAGGTTCACGCCGATGACCTTTTCCCACTCGGTGGCCTCGACGTCCGCAAGCTTGCCGCAACGGTCGATTCCGGCGGCCGTAACCACTGCTTCGAGCCCACCCAGGGACTCCGCGGCTTCCTTGACAGCGGCCTCAACGGCCAGCCTGTCGGCCACATCCACTTCAAAAGCCTTTACGGCCGAGACGCTGCTGATGTCGCGGTCCAGCACCACCGGGGTGCCGCCTGCCTTCAGGACGGCGTCGACGACGGCGGCCCCCAGTCCGGATGCCCCTCCGGTCACGAGTACACGGCCGGGTGAATTGAACTCTGCAGTCATGGTGTTCCTTTCGAATGGGACGTACAAAACTTGTGTTGGCTACCGCTCGTTTGCCGGGCGACCCGGGTTTGCGGCCGCGGCCGGACCTGTTTAGCTGACTTTGGCCAATGCATCGGCCAGGCCGGTGGTGGAACGGGCGGGGTGGTACGGCACGGTGACGCAGCGCCCGCCCCAGCTCTCCACAAGACCGGCCTCCGGCAGGCTGGCGCCTTTGTAGTCGCCGCCTTTGACCCAGATGTCGGGGCGGAGGCGTTCAAGCGCTGCCTCCGGGGTGTCTTCGTCGAACACCATCACGGCGTCCACGCATTCCATGGCCAGGAGCAGTTCTGCCCTGTCGTGCTGGCCGATGATGGGCCGCTCCGGGCCCTTCAGCCGCCGGACGGAGTCGTCGGAGTTGAGGCAGACGATCAGGCAGTCGCCGAGCTCACGGGCCGCTGCCAGGGACCGGACGTGGCCGGCGTGCAGCAGGTCGAAGCAACCACCGGTGGCCACAACCTTACCGCCGTTTTCGCGCACAGCGCGGGCCAGCAGCAGGGGGTCGTTGACGCGCGGTTTTGGCTGCGGCGCTTGTCCATTGGTGTCGGGAAGGGCGGACACTCCGCCGTTGGCGAGGAAGTCGGCAGCGTCGTGGACCGCAAGTTCCGCGGCTTCGGCCAGGTCCCGTCCGGCCAGCAAGTGGACGGCGAGGCTGGCGGCGAGCCTGTCACCGGCTCCACAGGGATCACCGGCTTCCACCCGCGGCGCAGGAACGGCCCGGGAGCTCTGGTCGCGCCGGCATAGGACGGCGCCCTCTTCCCCCTTGGTGACCAGGACAGCCTGGCTGCCCCATTCCTCGAGCAGGACTGCGCCCACCCCGGCTGCAGGATCTCCCGCAACTGTCTGCCCACGGTCCGCGCCATCCTGCCGCGTAACGGCGTCCCGGCCCCGCGACTGCACGGCCTTTTGGGCCTCGGCGAAGTTGGGGGTGACAACGGCGACGCCGGGTACCGGGTCCGGTCCGGCAGGATGCGGGTCCCATACAATGGGCACGTGGCCGGCAAGCCGGGCAAGGAGCTCCCGCAACTGCGGGTTTGCCGCCAGTCCCCGGCCATAGTCCGCGACAATGATGACGCCTGCCTTCTCCACCTCGCGCAGCATGGCAGGACTCACTTCGGGGACGGGAGCCTTCTCACAGCCCTGGTCGAACCGGACCACCGGGTGCGAGCCGGCCCGCACGCGGGTCTTGACCGGTGATGGATGGCCGCTGGGGCCGGTCACGAGCCGCACTCCGGCGAGGTGCGCTTCAAGCTGCCGGCCGGCGTCGTCATCGCCCAGGACCGTCACCAGCGTGACTGGCCAGTTGTCCTCGCCAAGCATCCGGGCCACCAGCCCGGCTCCCCCGGCCCGGCGCTTGACGCCGGACACGTCAACCACCGGTACCGGGGCGTCGGGGCTCAGCCGGGTGGCTTCGCCGGAGAGGTCCACGTCCAGCATGACATCGCCAACCACTACAATCCTCATGCCTGGGCACCCCGGTTCTGAAGGCCCTGGTTCTGCACGCTCCAGCCGTCGGCGGAACTGTGCCGGGCAACTTCCAGGTCAAAAGCGCGGCAGATCGCGTGCAGGGCGATGAGGTGGCCTTCCTGGGCATTGGCGTTGAGGGCGTCAATCATCACCGCCTGGTCGCAGGCATCAGCCAGCGGATTGGGGCCGGCTCCCGTCAGCGCCCACGTGGTGACGTTCAGGCGTGCGGCAACCTCGGCTGCGCGCAGCAGGTTGGGGCTCTTGCCGCTGGTGGACAGCAAAAGCAGCACATCGCCGGACCGGGCGTGCGCCCGCACCTGGCGGGCAAAGACGTCGTCGTAGCCGTAATCATTGGCGATGGCGGTCACGGCCGAGGACTCAGCGTGCAGCGATATGGCGGAGAACGGAACCCGCTCGCCGTCGAACCTGCCCACGAGCTCCGCGGTGAGGTGCTGGGCTTCGGCGGCCGAGCCGCCGTTGCCGGCGGCGAGCAGGCGCTGGCCGCGGAGCAGGCGCTGGGCCAGCTCCACGCCCCAGGCCGCAAGCCGGCCGGACTGGCTCCGCAGCGACTCGAGCGCGGGTACGACGTTGTCCAGGTGCACGCGGACCGCTTCCGCGCTGTCGGGGTCCACAAAGGCCGCTCCGGGCAGAACTGCAGGCAATGCGTCAGTTGTTGGCAAAGTGTGCAGGTCAGCTTCCCGCACGGATGATTCCGCAGTCATAGTGCCGCTCCTTCCATTGGGACGACGCCGGCGGAAGCCCCGGCCACCGCCAGCTGGTAAGCCTTTTCGGTTTCGGCCGCGACCCGGTCCCACGAATACCTGGTGCGGGCGCGCTTCTTGCCTGCGCTGCCAAGCTCAGCGCGCAGTGCAGGGTTCTCCAGCAGCAGGGCGAGCGCCGATGCAATGGCTTCGGGGTCCCGCGGCGGCACGTGCAGTCCGGTGCCGTGGTCAACCACAGTGTCACGCAGGCCGCCCACTGCGGCTGCAACAACCGGAACGCCGCAGGCCATTGCCTCCAGCGGGACGATGCCGAATGGTTCATACCAGGGGGCGCACACCACGGCGTCGGCGCTGCGGAAGATGCCGGGCATCTCGCTGCGGGACACCTGGCCCTGCAGGCTCACCTGGTCCGCCACACCGAGTTCGGCTGCCAAATCCATGAGGCGCCGTACTTCAGGGTCCGCGTGGAGCACCCCGGAGTCTCCGCCGCCGCCCACGATCAGGAGTTCGACGTCGTCGAAACCTGCCGCCCGCAGGTACGGCAGCGCCCGGATTACCAGGTCCACTCCCTTTCGCGGCACGAGGCGGCCCACGGAAAGGATGCGGTGGGTGCGCTTCCTCGGCGCGACGGACCCGTCTGCGGAAAAGAATCCGAGGTCCACACCGCAGGGGGCAATGGAGATCTTGCCCGTAGTGATTCCCATGGCTTTGAGCTCGAAGACCTCGTCGGAGCAGGTGGCCACGATCCTGTCGGCGGAACGTCCCACACCGGGCTCCAGCCAGCGCCGCTCCAAGGGGCTGGTGTCCTCTGCCCCCTGGTGCCGCCGCTTGACGGTGCCCAGCGCGTGGAAAGTCTGAATGACGGGAACCCGGTAGCCCTGGTTCGGCCGCCGGGCCGCGTCCAGTGCAGCAAGCCCGGACATCCAGAAGTGCCCGTGCACCACATCCGGCGGCCGCTGGCTCCAGTCCTCGGCAACGCCGTCGGCAAGTTCTCCCATGTAGGGCAGCAGTTCGTCCTTGGGGACATGGAGCGCGGGGCCCGCGTCCACATGGACCACCTCAAGGCGGCTTCCCACGCGGACCCTGGCCGGGAGCTCCGTTGCATCCCTGCGCGTGTAGACAGTCACGTGGTGGCCCCGCTTGGCCAGGGCTTCGGACAGCGCGGCAACGTGCACGTTCTGACCGCCGGCGTCCACCCCGCCCAGTGCCGCCAGCGGACTGGCGTGCTCGGAAATCATGGAGATTCTCATGGGGTCTTCCTCTCTCCCGCCGGAACGAGGATCTTCTCCTCCAGGCGTTCGTTGTCGGAGTGCCGGGACCGGCCGCCCAAGTCCGCCAGAAGCTCATCCCAGCGGTCCTGGAACCTGCCCAGGCTGTAGCGTTCCAGTGCAGCCTCACGGGCGGCAAGGCCCCGCCGTCGGGCCTCATCCGGATCGGCGACCAGCCGCCGCGCGGAGCGCAGCAGCTCATCGACATCGGCGGAAACGGCCCCGGCCTCCGCCGGCACCGCCCGCGGCGCTTCGGTGGTTGCCAGCGCTACCACCGGCATTCCCAAGTGCATCGCCTCCAGCAGGGACAATCCCAGGGAGGTCCACCGCATGGGGTGGACATAGACGCGGCACCGCGCCAGTTCGCGGTGCAGCTGCTGGGTTTTCAGGTCGCCGCGTACCGTCAGCCGCGACTCGTCAATCCCTGCGGCGGCGGCCAGCCCGTCAGTCTTCATGCCGAAGACCTGCAGCGGCGCCACGGAGGCGAAAGCGGGCAACAGATCTGTACCGGTCACGCGGCCGCGGCGGATGGGCTCGTTCACCACGACGCCAAGTTCGGGCAGTTCCCCCGTGTAGAGCAGGCCCGGGTCCGGAATCCCGTGTTCGATGACCAGGCTGCGGGCTGAGCCATTGTCCCAGGCAAGCTTGTTGAAGTGGGTCACGTGCACCACGGGAATACGGTCCTGGTCCGCGAGCGGGTGCCGGGCGAACGGGAAATCGACCTTGGGGGTGTTGTGCTCCAGGTACACGGCGGGCAGGTCAACGCCGGGCCTCCGGCCGAGCAGACGGGCAACTTCGTCGATTTCCTCAGGGCGTTGCAGGACGACGGCGTCAACGGCGTCGGCGTCCAGGCTTGCCAGATCCACCTCGCGTACCGACGAGGGCCAGTTCCTGTCGGCACGGCCAAGACCCCAGGCACCGCCTTCGGGCAGGACGGGAAGGAGGTACTCGTGACGGCCGCGGACGAACGCGTCCGTCCAGGAACCGTGGACGTGCCAGAGCAGGACTCTCATCTGTTGCGGGCCTTTCTACGGGTGCTGACGTGCGTGCTGAAAGAGCTGACTCCGCCGATCAGGCGTTCCACGGCGGCCACCACTTCTTCAGGTGATACGGAGTCAAGGCAGGGGTGGCCGGGAACGGGGCAGACACGGGCGCGGGTCATCCGGCAGGCCGCGTTCTGGTCACCGAGCAGTTCCAGTGACACCCCGTACGGTGCCCAGCGGATAGCCGGGACCACGGGCGAAAAGAGGCATGCAACAGGGGTGCCCACGGCCGCCGCGAGGTGTGCCGGCCCGGTATTTCCGGTGACAACGGCATCCGCGCCCGCCATGACCCCAGCGAGGGTGTGGAGATCCGTGCGTCCGCCCAGATCCAGGGCGGAAGGCCCTGCGACGGTGGCGGTCAACGACGTCTCGGCCGGACCGCCCGTTACTACTACGCGGTGGCCGGCACCCTGGAGGAGTTCGACGGCGGCGGCATGGTGCAGCGGTGGCCAGGCCCGGGCGGGGACTGCGGCTCCGGGGTGGACAACCACGTAGGGTTCCTCACCCACGAGGCCGCGGACATCAGGGACGGACGTGACGCGGAGTTTTCCGTCGTCGCCCTGTGGAAGGCGGAATCCTCCTGCCTCAGCGATGCCCAGGGCACGTTCCGCCTCAGGCTGGTCCTCCGGAAAGTCTTCGCCCGGTTTGAGCCGGACATCAAGCAGGGAGCCCGCGTAATCGGTGGAGGCTCCGGTGATCCGTTCGACGCCGGCCAGCCGGAGCAGCAGCGCCAGCGGCAGGGGCGACTGGTGGAAAGAGGTGAGGATGACCGCTTCAGTGATCCTGGAGTTCCGGACGTATTCGATGAACCTGTCTGCATGGGGTCCGGTCATTTTGGGCGCGGGGTTCATGATCCACGGGCTGTCCCAGCTGTAGACCTCCGCGGCGCCCGGCAGCATGCCTGCCGCTGCCCCGCCCTGCCTTCCGCAAAGCATCACCACGTGGTTCGGCCGGCTGCCATCGGGGAACCGGCCGTTGGCCACGGCCCGTACGGCGGGCCCAGCCAGGAGAACGTCGCCCATGCTGTCCAGGCGTGCCACCAGCACGCGGCCCATCAGGGCCGCTCCGACAGGAGCGAAACGGCCTCGGCCAGGTCCCGGGCCACCAGTTGTGCCTCGGCCACTTCCTCGGATCGGGTCACCGGCGTGGGCACCAGGACCCCCCTTGCTCCTGCCGCTTCGGCAGCACGGACGTCAGCGCCGATATCACCGATGAGCGCGGCCTCCGATTCCTGGATGCCAAGTTTGCGGCAGGCGCTGTGCACCATCCCCGGTTCGGGCTTGCGGCAGGCGCAGCCGTCCTGCTCGGAATGCGGGCACACCTCCCACACGTCAAAGGGGCCGAGCAGTTCCTCCACCCGGGCATTGACGTCTGCAACGTCGGCTGCAGTGATCAGGCCGCGGGCAATGCCCGACTGGTTGCTGATGACTCCGGTTGCTATCCCGTCTGCACGGAGCGCATCAAGGACTTCCTTGGCGCCGGGCATTGGTGTGACCAGGCGGGCGTCCCCGTTGTAGGGCACATCGACCACCAGGGTCCCGTCCCGGTCGAACAGGACAGCGCGGAGCTTGGAGGTTACGGAGCTTCCCATACCCTCACTGTTCCCCACTGCTGCTGCTCCTAAACAGGGGCCGCTGGTTTTCTCGCCTTTCGACTGGTGAACGGGGAGGCGGCTGAACAGGCAAGATAGGGCATCTGAGGCTTCCCTGACGGGCCCTGAACCTGCTTCCGGGACGGGATGACAGGCGTTGCAGAGCTAGCTGCTCCGGGCCCGGGACGCGCTCTGGCGGGTGGAAATCGCGCCGGAAACTCCGGTGCCGGCAGTACGGCGGATTGCCGCTACAGAAGCCGTGGACCCCGTTGCGCGCTCCTGATCCTCACGTTCGCCGTCACTCAGGGTGCTGCTGCGCAGCCTGCGCTGGAGTTCAACGAGCACCCGGGCCAGCCGCCGCGAAACCTGCATCTGCGACATCCCGAGCCGCTTTCCCAACTGCACCTGGGTTTCCTCGCAGAAATAGCGGCGGTAGAGAAGTTCCCTGTCCGCGGCATCCAGGTCCTGCATTGCCTCCCGCAGGCAGGCAAGGTCTTCCAGCCGCTCCAGAGGTGTCTCAGGGCAGGCCAGCAACTCGCCGATGGACGGTGCGTCACTGTGGGGGTTTGCCGCGTCCAGTGAGTCCGGGTGCATGCTGCTGGACGCAGAGATGGCTTCCTGCACGTCAGCGGCGTCCGTTCCCAGCTCAATGGCGAGTTCATCGACGCTTGGATTCCGGCCCAGGGACTGCACCAACTCCGGCTCAACCCGGAACATCCTGGTGCGGAGGTCCTGAATGTGCCGGGGCGGCCGCACCACCCACGTGCGGTCACGCAAGTATCGCTTCAACTCCCCCGCGATGGTTGGAGCTGCATAGGCGGGGAAGCTTTCACCCTTGCTCTGGTCGAAACCGCGGGCGGCCTTGACCAGGCCGAGATAGGCCACCTGGTTGAGGTCTGCCCGTTCCCGGCCCCGGGCTTCGAAGCGGGCGGCCAAGGCCTCGGCAAGGTCCAGGTAGCTCAGGACGAGGTCATTTTCGAAGGTCTCCCGCAACCGCCCCGCCTTGGCGGAGGAGCGGCCCTGAGGGGCTTCGGGGCATGGATCATGGACAGGCGTAACGTCCACGGCAAGCGCGGTCAGTGGTTCGGGCATTGTCGTTTGGTTCCCTCAGTCTGGTTCCGAAGCCTGCGGCAAGACTTAGCAGTAGGAAATCATAAGGTTGCTTATAAAACAATCCTTGGCGGTATTAGGCTCGGCATGTAAGACGATCCGCACACCCCCGCCAAGGAGCCTTTGCCATGCATATTGCCGTTATCGGAGCCAGCGGAAACGCCGGAACAGCACTGCTGCGGAACCTCCAGGGCCAGCTGGCCGCGAAGCCTGGGAGCCTGCAATTGACAGGGATCAGCAGGCGCCTGCCCGACACCTCACGGGCACCCTATGCGGGAGTTGAATGGCACACGCTGGATGTTGGTTTGGAACGCGACCGCCCGAAGTTGGAGTCGGCCCTGTCAGGAGTGGACGCCGTTGTCCACCTGGCCTGGCAAATCCAGCCGAACCGGGACCTCGACCAGCTGCACCGGACCAACGTGACAGGAACAGCCAATGTCCTGGAAGCGGCGCGGAAGGCCGGGGTCAAGCAGATCGTTTGCGCGTCATCCGTCGGTGCCTACAGCAAGGCCCCCAAGGACCGGCGCATGGATGAGGCGTGGCCTGCCGAAGGCATGGCGGGCTCGCATTACAGCCGCCACAAGGCGGAGCAGGAGAAACTCCTTGACGGGTTTGCGGCCGCAGAGCCGGGGATCGCCGTCGCAAGGCTCCGGCCAGGGCTCATCTTCCAACGTGACGCCGGAAGCGAGATCGGAAGGTACTTCTTGGGACCGGTGATCCCCCGGCTCCTGCCCAGGAGGCTGTGGCTTCCACTGTTGCCCGCTCCGGATAACCTGATTTTCCAGGCCGTCCACGCGGACGACGTAGCGGAAGCCTACTGGCGGGTGATCGATCAACGGGCTTCCGGAGCGTTCAATATAGCCGCCGAGCCGGTCCTGACACCCCAGGAACTTGGGCGGATCGTCCAGGCCCGAAGAATCCTCCCCATCCCGATGGGCCTGCTCCACAAAGCAGTGGGCCTTGCCTGGCGGCTCCGGCTGCTGCCCACCGATTCCGGCTGGGTGGAGATGGCAGCGGGAGTCCCCTTGATGGACACCGGCCGGGCCCGCCGGATCCTGGGCTGGGAAGCGAAAACTTCATCCGTAGCGGCAGTCCTGGACGTGCTGGACGGCCTGGGGGCGGGGGAAGGAATCAGCCCCTCCCCCGCCCTGAAACCGAGGCGGGCAACACTGTCAGGAGCCAGGTGAGGCTCCAGCGTGCATCCGCCGGCGCGCCCTCGGCGCATCAGATGCCTGAACGGGGGTCCTCGCGATCCACGTGCGCGCCGCCCCGGCCGGGGTTGGCGCCGTCGTTGCGCCATTCATCATGGGCACCCTCACGGTCCGCGGTGACGGGATTAGTGGCGCCCCGGCGGGTATTATTGCCCGCGCCGTCACGGCTGCCCCTGACGTCCGGGTCGAGCTCGTCCGCCTTCCGCGTCCGTTCGCTCACATCGTCGCGCAGGGCCTTGGCCTCATTTGCCTGCTGGTCTGCCTGTTGCCGCAACCGGGCCGCTTCAACCTGCGCCTGCTCGGCGTCCGCCCTGGCCCGCGTCGCTTTCGCTTCGCGCTCCCGGGCATCGAGTTCCCTGTCTTCGGCTTCACGGCGGATCTCCGCCGCCTTTTGGCGATGCGCATCATCCCGCTTTTGCTGGATGGCCTTTCGGCGCCGTCCTGTTGCAAGCAGCAGCAGCACAATCAGCACCACCACAACTACGGCCACCAATACCCAAACCCACGGAGCTATTTCCAAATTACCCACCACTTCCACTTCGATGTGACCCGGGCCGGCAGAGCCATTCCGGCTGACAATTTTGGAACCGTTTATAACTCGCTTAGCAAGCGTACTTACCTTTTATTAGTAATCATGCTTATTATTTTAGGGCCAGTATCGCTGGTTCTTGATCAACAACCGGCCTTCTTGGAAAGAGAGAGCGAAGATGACAGAGAACCAATGGCCCGAGGATCCCGCCTACACGGCTCCGCCGGCCTCCACAGGAATTCCAGGGGAGCGAAGCGCCACCACTTTCCCGTCCGCCGCCACTCCACCATATGGAGATGCACCCGCCGGTGATGCCTCCGGGTCCCGAAAGGAAGCAGCGAAGGAAGAAGCAGCTGATGTTGCACGCACCGCGAAGGGCTCCGCGCAGAATGTAGCCCAGACCGCCAAGGAAGAAGCAGCCCACGTTGCCTCCGAAGCGAAGTCCACGGCCCAGGACCTGCTGTCCCAGGCGAAGTCCGGGCTTTCCAGCCAGGCCGGAACGCAGCAGCAGAAGGCCGCCGAAGGCATCCGGACCATCTCGGGCCAGCTGCAGAGCATGGCCGAGGCACCGGATCAGCAGGGCTTGGCCAGCGACTTGATCCGCCAGGCGGCCCAGCGCAGCGAATCAGTGGCGTCCTGGCTTGAGAACAAGCAGCCGGGTAACCTGCTCGGTGAAGTCCAGAGGTTCGCCCGCAACAAGCCCGGCACGTTCCTGCTGCTGGCAGCAGGTGCCGGCGTCCTGGCCGGCCGGTTGACCCGCGGCCTCACCGCAGGCACCACCGAAACGTCATCCACCACCGGCACTGCTGGTACGGCAGGACTGGCCGGCCAGTACTCCAGCCCCTACGGCGACCAGTACACCGAGGGTTACACGCCTGCCGGTGGAACGGTCCCTCCTCCCCCGGTCCAGCTCCCCGGTCCGGCCACCACAGCCGGTTACGACGCCGGCGCGCCCGGCAGCAGCTATCCCGCGGCTGGGCGTCCCGCCAGCCCGCTGGACAGCCCCCAGCTGGTGGAAGAGGAGCCTTGGTCCGGAACCCGGACAGCCGAGGACCCCTTGGGTGACCCCCGGCTTGCCGCTGATCCGCTGGATGACGACCCCCTCGCCCGCGACCGCCGCGCCGGCGGGCAGGCAGGCGGACTCTGATGAGTAGCCAAATTCCGGAGCCTGCTCCGAGTGAGGCGCATGTGAAGGCGGACAACACGTCCCTGGGTGAGTTGCTCGGTGATGTCACACGGGACCTGTCCACCCTGATGCGCCAGGAAGTCGCCCTCGCCAAGGCCGAGCTGAAGCAGTCCGCCACGAAGGCAGGCAAGGGCGGCGGGATGCTCGCCGGCGCCGGCGTGGCCGGGCACTTCGTCCTGGTGTTCCTGTCCCTGGGGCTGATGTTCGCCCTGGGCGCGCTGATGCCGCTGGGCTGGGCCGCTGTGATCGTCGCCGTGATCTGGGGCATCATCGCCGCGGTCCTGGCCTCGATCGGCCGCAAGGAACTCAAGCAGATCCAGGGCCTGCCCCAGACGGGCGAAACACTTTCTGAAATTCCCCCAACCCTAAAACCAGGTGAGGTAAACCGATGAGCGATAACCCGGATGCAATTCGTCAGGAAATCGAAGAAACCCGTGCGCGCCTCGGCACCAACGTGGACGCGGTCGCGGACAAGGTCACCCCGGCCAACGTTGTCCAGCGCCAGACCGACAAAGTCAAAGACACCGTGAAGGACGCGGTCAGCGGGGTTAAGGAGAAAGTCATGGGAGCAGCAGACACCGCCACCTCCACGGTCCAGGACAAGGTCTCCTCCGGGACCGGGCACACCGGGAACGCCCTGCACAGCACCGGCGATACCCTGCATGGGGCCAAGGACAACGTCAGCGCTAAACTCTCCGACGCCGGAACCGCGATCTCCCACGCACCGGCACAGGTCAAAGCCCAGGCCCAGGGCAACCCGCTGGCCGCCGGGCTGATCGCGTTCGGCGCCGGGATGCTCATCTCCTCCCTGATCCCGGCCAGCCAGAAGGAACGCGAAGCGGCCCAGCAGCTCAAAACCGCTGCCGAACCCCTGGCCGGAAAGGTCACCGACGCCGCCAAAGACGTCGTCCAGGACCTGAAGGAACCCGCCCAGGAAGCCATCCAAAGCGTCAAGGCCACCGCCACTGACGCCGCCCAAAACGTCAAAAACGAAGGCCAAAGCGCCGTCACCGACGTCAAAGACCGCGCCACCGACGCCAAAACCAACGTCCAAAACACCTGACCCGCCACTAACGCGGCACAAAAAGGCACGAGCACCATCTGAGAGGCCGGCCCCGCCACCGCGCGGAGCCGGCTTCTCGGATTAAGCACCCTTATCGAGAGGACACCCCATGGCCACTCATGACGCATCCGAGAGCAGCACGGCCAAAGCACGCCAGGCGCCGGATCCAAATGATTCCCGGAAACCGGACAGCCCAAAGGACCTGGACAAGCCGAACTGGAAATACATTGCCAGGAAGACGCTGCGTGAGTTCAGCAAGGACCAGTGTCCGGACCTTGCTGCTGCACTGACGTATTACGCGGTGCTCTCGCTGTTCCCGGCCATACTCGCACTCGTCTCGCTGATCGGAATCTTCGGCGACCCGCAGAAAACTACCGATGCCCTGCTGCAGATCGTGCGCGGTTTCGCCCCTGCAGAAACCGTCAACACCGTCAGCGGCACCGTTTCGGACCTGGCAAACGCACCGGCGGCAGGATTGACCCTGGTCCTCGGCCTTGCCACCGCTCTATGGTCCGCGTCCGGATACGTTGGTGCTTTCGGCCGTGCCATGAACCGCGTCTACGAGGTGGATGAGGGGCGGCCGTTCGTCAAGCTGCGCGGCACCATGCTGGTGGTAACCCTTCTGGCGGTAGTCATCATCGCGATCCTGGCCGGCATGCTGGTGCTCAGCGGCCCGGTGGCGGAAGCGGTTGGCGGCCTGATTGGCCTCAGTGGTGTTTTCCTGGCCATTTGGGATATCGCCAAGTGGCCGGTCATGGTGGGGCTCATCATCGTGATCATCGCCGTCCTTTACTACGCGACGCCCAACGTCAAGCAGCCCAAGTTCAAGTGGATGAGCCTTGGCTCAGGCATTGCCCTGTTCGTCTTCCTGCTGGCCTCACTGGGCTTCGGCTTCTACGTGGGCAACTTCGGCAACTACAACAAGACGTACGGCGCCCTGGGCGGCGTAATCGTAATGCTGCTGTGGCTGTGGATCCTGAACATGTCCTTGCTCTTCGGCGCTGAGTTCGACGCCGAGATGGAACGGGGCCGCCAGCTCCAGGCCGGCATCGAGGCTGAAGAAACCATTCAGCTGCCGCCGCGCGACACCAAGAAGAGCGAGAAGATGCAGAAGCAGGAGGAAGAGGACATCCAGCACGGACGGGAACTGCGTGAGAAGTACAGCGCGCAGAACGGCAAGGATGCGGAACCCGGCCAGAACGGGGACCAGGACCGGAATGACGACCAGCCTGCTCAGCCTCACCGCGACCGGGTGCGGGACAAGTTGCGCGAACGCGGCACGGGCCGCGACTGACCGGGGAGGGACCAGGGAGACAACGGCAGGCCGTTCGCCGTTGTCTCCGGGGACTAGGCAGGACCTTCAAGATGGGGGAAAATTGTCTTGGAGGTCCTGTTCAGGTTTCCCGGGTCAACAAGGTGGCCCGGGGCGAAGGCGGGGTCGGCGGTGAGATGGCCTCTTCTGAGACCGAGGCCAGTCCCCCCAGTCGCCGTCGGCCCCCTCGAATGCAGCGGCGCGACTGCCCGACTGGACAAAGTGAGCTCAGCTGCCATACCTTCATGATTACTCTGCTTGGCTTCCCGGAGCCTGCAGGTCCGCTGAAGCAGATACGGCGGCATCACGGTCGACCCCGAATGAGCGAACAATGCCTGCTACACATTTTGAACAATTCATCGCCGAAGCAGTCGTCGCGGACAGGGAACCCGGACTGGGCCTCGGACGGGATGAGCTGTACGGGCTTTACACGAGCTGGTGCCTGCTCCAAAAAGCCCCGCTTCAGGCTCCGGAAGCCCTCTGGGATGCGCTGCAGGCACAGGGTATTAGCCCGGACAGCAACAACTTGTCCATGACCGGTCCAGCCGCTGCTGACTACATCGTTGCCAGCGCGCCTGACCTGGTCTGACGTTCCGATCGGGCCTGTTGAAGCTGCCTTCGGCTGGTTAGCATAAGGCATGGCTGGCGGTATACCGTCCGCCGGCCATCCGCCGAAGGGAGAACCGCCATGGGTTTGGACGACAAGATTGACAACGCAGCCGAAAAGTTGAGTGGCAAGGCCAAGGAAGCTACCGGCGCGGCCACCGACGACGAGGGCCTTCGTGCTGAAGGCCAGATGGACCAGGCCAAAGCGGACCTGAAACAGGCCGGCGAAAAAATCAAGGACGCTTTCAGGAAAGAATAAGCCGACCGGCAAAAACCGGGCCTGGCAAGGGGCTGCTGCGGATACCGCGGCAGCCCCTCTTCGTGTGTCCGTACCAGTTCTCCTGGCACCGGGGAAGGATCAGGCAGGCTCCGTGACAGGGGCCGTGGCGGCCATGGTCTCGGCGTTGACCATCCAGGCCAGCTGCTCCAGGCGTTCAATCGCGGCGTGAAGCAGATCGGCGCTGGTGGGGTCTTCCTCGTCCACTTCATCATGGACGTCCCGCATCGTCTGGACCGTGCGTTCGAGCCGGGCGGTAACAAGTTTGACGGTGTCCTTCGTGCTGGTCAGCCCTTGCGGAAACTCCTCCAGCCGGCTGCCCGCCGAAACCGTGCTGCTCCGGCCGTCCGGAAGGGCTTGCAGAGCCCTCATCCGTTCTGCCGTCTGGTCGGCAAAGAGGCGGGCGGCCAGAATAATTTCGTCCAGCTGAAGGTGCAGATCGCGGAAATTGGTGCCCACGAGGTTCCAGTGGGCCTGCTTACCCTGCAGGTGCAGCTCAATGAGGTCCGTGAGCACCATTTGCAGGTTGCCGGCAAGGCTGGGCGAAGCTTTCATCATTTTCCTCCACTGGTGCTCCGGGCCCGGCTGCGGACCAGCCGGCGAATAAATCTAAGCATACTTACCAATTCGGACAGGCAGCCAGCCCGGCAGTTCCGCCCCGGGAGGCTAACGGATACGGGCCAGCGCGAACCCGTCCCACCCCTTGGAGCCCACTGTCTGAATGACTGTGGCGTCGAGCCTGGGATGCCCGCCCAGCAACCTGAGGGCGTCAACAATTCCCTTCGCGTTGACCGGATCCATCCCGGGATCGAGCACAGCGCCTTCCCAAATGGTGTTGTCCAAAACCACTGTCGCCCCCGGACGACCGAGGCGGACGGCCCACTCCAGGTAGCGGCTGTTGTTCTCCTTGTCCGCATCAATGAAGATGAAGTCGAAAGGTTCCCGGTCTTCCTCCGCCAACGCCGCCAGGGTATCCAGGGCTGGTCCGAGCCGGATCTCGACTTTCTGCCCCAAGCCTGCAAAGTCGATATTGGCCCAGGCCACTTCGGCATGCTTCGGCAGGAACTCGCACGTAACCAACGTGCCGTCGTCGGGCAGGCCCTGCCCCATCCAGATGGTGCTAAAACCGGCCAAAGTGCCTATTTCCAGGATCCGGCGGGCGCCCGAGAGCTGAACCAGAAGCTTGAGGAGTTTGCCGGCATTTGGTGCCACTTCGATAGCCGGCATGCCTGAAGCGGCGGCGGATCGCACTGCGCGGAGCACGGCGGGATCCGGGTGGATTACGACGTCGGACAGGAACTGCTCCGTTGCAATCCACTCCGGCCGGGGCTTGTGCTCGAACATGGGCACAGTTTGGCACGCGGCCACGCGCGGGTCCAGAGTTATTAGCCGACGACGGCGGCCGGCACGTCCGCGTTCAGGAACCGTCGGTAAGCGCTTCTTCGAGGCGTTCAACCTTCGCGGCCAGCTCCCCCGAGTAGCCGGGCCGGATGTCCGCCTTGATGACCAGCGAAACGCGGCTGCCGTAATGTCCTACCGCCTCAGTGGCGCGCTTTACGACGTCGAACACCTCATCCCATTCGCCTTCGATGGTGGTGAACATGGAGTCGGTCTTGTTGGGCAGCCCCGATTCCCTGACGATCTTTACGGCGGCGGCAACGGCGTCGTGAACGGAAGCGTCGGCGGGCCGGGCACCTTCGGTGGGGGTACCGGACGGGGCGACAGAAAACGCAAGCAGCATGAAGCCCAGTGTGCCATGGCACCGGCTGCACCGCAGCGCAGGAAGCCCGGCGGCATTGTCACAAAACCCCCTACCCTCCAGTAACGGTGAACGCCGGAGGCTCCGTTGCTAACCTTTTGGCATGAGCCTCGCAGTTGCCCGCAAGCCGCTCCGCGCCGATGCAGCGCGGAACGTGGACAAGATCATCACAGCGGCGCGCCAATGCTTCCGCGAGTTTGGCCCGGAAGTACCACTGCAGACCATTGCAGCAACAGCCGGGGTGGGTCCAGCAACCCTTTTCCGTAATTTTTCGGACAAGGAAGAGCTGGTGCTTGCAGCCCTCAACCGGCAACTGCGGCTCACCGTGGATCCCGTCGTGGACGGCGCCCTGGCAGATATCGACGCCGCCGCCGGACTGCTGCGGGTGCTGGAAGCCCTGATGGCCGCTGCCAGCGAGGACGCCAACCTCCTGGGAGCCGTTGCCGGCCGCCGGGAACTCCTGACCGGCATCACGGGTTCGCTGATGGACTCGATGGGCGTGCTGCTGGTACGCGGCCAGGGCCAGGGAAGCCTGCGCAGTGATATCTCCATGACGGACATGTTCCGGCTGCTCGCAATGCTCATAGGAGTGGTGGACACGATGGAACCCGGATCCGATGCGTGGCGCCGTCCGCTGGCCTTGGTGGAGGACGCCATCCGGTCTGTCCGGCCCAGCCGCCCGCTGCCAATCCATGTGCCGCTGCCAGCTCCTTCGCTGAGCGGCCAGCAGCCGATCCAGCCCCAGGAATCCTGACTTCGGGACGCCGATATCCCCCATTGTGGGCCTCCTGCGGGTGCAATACACTTCAAGTGGGTTACGCAGCCAGCCTCTGTTCCTTCAAGATGGAGCCACCCATGCCACAGTTCCTGCACCTCCGGCCCGCGGCCGCAGCGCGATGAACAGTTCAAGGCTTTTCCACTACATCAACGATCCGCGCGGCCCCGAGGAAGTTCTTCCCACCCTGCCGGCGGAGGAACTGGCAAAACTGTTGGATGCCCTCTTCCAGAACCTCGATACCCCGGAGCCCGAGTTCGGGGCCCAGGCCTGGTACGAGCTGGCAGTTGAAGAAAGCTCGCGCCGGTCAGGTGAACCAGACCGCGCCGCGCACGGGGTAGCCTGACCACTTTCCCACGATGCCGGGACCAGTGCCGGGACGTCTCCCGATTCACCGGCCCCGAGTTCTCGTTGCCTCGCCCTGCTTTGTCTTACCTTGCCCTCCTTTGTCCTGCCTCGGCTAGTCGCTGTCCGCCGCTCTCCTGGCCCGGATCTCCCGGCCCACAAGGGCGTGCAGCGCCGGAACCTGCGACGCCGGATCGACGTCCATGGCCAACCTGAGACTTTCGGAGAGGGCCTCCAAGTCCTCGGCAGGGACGTCCGAAATACTCGAGAAACGTGCAAAGAAGCGTTTGGCGGGCAGTCCCGCGCGCCATCGGGAATTCTTATGCTGCTGGGTTCTTCCGGCCCTTGCCCCGGACGCGTGCAGTTGATTTTCCATCGTTACCATTCATGCGGGTCGTCGGGGCCAACTGCTTAGCCGATCCCATAGTACAAACCCGCCACGGGCAAGAAAAGGGACCCGCGTGATGTTCTTGGCGGGGGTTCAGCTCCAGCCCAACATCCGGAGCAGCGCCGCAGTTCCCGCTCCGGCCACCACCACCAGGAGAAACGGGGCCCGGAGCACCAGCGCAATCGCTGCTGCAGCCAGTGCACCCAGCCGCGCATCAGCCGCCAGCGACTGCCCTGAAGCCACCGCGTTAACCACCGTCAGGGACGCCAGCAAACCGATCGTCATGGTGCCTGCAACCCGCGACATCCGGGGGTTCTGCAGCAACCTCGCCGGAACGAAGTAGCCCACCAGCTTCCACGCGTAGGCCAGAACACAGGCAATCAGCAGCCATGCCCAGAGACTCATGACTCCGCCCCCGGAGTACTGCTTTCTCCGCCGGGGTAGTGGCCCTTGCCATGCCCGCCGGGCTCCTTACTGCGGGGCTCGTCGTAGGCCTCCTTGTGGTGAGCCCCGTGGCGGTGGTGCTCCCGGTACGGCTCCACGTCCGGTTCCAGGCCCTCGTCGCTCCGGCCGCGGCTGAACCAGCCGAGAAGGGCGGCCACAACCGCCGCCACCAGAATCGGCACGCCGGCCGGCACGAGCGGCACGGCCAGCACTGTTGCCCCAGCGCACACCACCGCAATCGCAATCGGTTCGCGGCCCTTAAGCCTGGGCCAGAGAAGGGCCAGGAACGCCGCCACTGCTGCCCCATCCAGTC
Source organism: Arthrobacter sp. sptzw32 (assembly GCF_059089735.1). Taxonomy (NCBI): domain Bacteria; kingdom Bacillati; phylum Actinomycetota; class Actinomycetes; order Micrococcales; family Micrococcaceae; genus Arthrobacter; species Arthrobacter sp. sptzw32. The sequence goes on from NZ_JBNHEZ010000005.1 coordinate 291,704, forward strand.
CCCATTGCCGGGGGTCCCCCAGCCCGCTTCCGGCGAGCGCCCCCACCGCCGTGAAGAGGTTCCACAACACGTAGATCCCGATGCCGGCTGCCCAAAAACCCCGGCGCTGCTCCGCGGGATCGGTCTGGCCGGTGCTGGTGGCGGCGGACTCATCGATGGTTACCTGCGCGGCGACGTACTTGCGCCACCCGGTGGGGTGCAGGAGGGCGTTGAGCTGCATGCCGTAGATGCCGTTGCGCATACCCAAAAGGGTGGCTGCGCTCATCGCTGCGATGCCTGAGCCGCCTCCGCCCACTACCCCGATGAAGGCGAATTGCGAGCCACCGCTGAACAGGAGCAGGCTCAGCGCCATGGTCTGCCAGAAGTCAAGCCCGGAGGTGACGGAGAGTGCGCCGAAGGATATCCCGTACAGCCCGGTGGCCACGCTGATGGAGAGTCCCACACGCACGGCAGGGGACGCCGGAAGTTTCACCGCCACGGACTCGAGCCCGGGCTGCGGAGGCTCCACGCCCAGAGGATCAGCGGCGCCTGGAGCGGGAAGCGCAGGGTGTGCACCTTGCGCTGCATCGGCGTCCCCTGCGGTCCGTAGGCCCGGCGAAGGGCATCGGCATGACCGGCCAGAAATCCGGTGAACATGGCGGTGAGGGCGGTTGCGGCCGCTTTGCGCGTCACCGGGACGAGGATGACCACGGCGGCTGCCAGTTCCAGCAGGCCGCTCACCGCAATCCATTCGTCCCTGGTCATGACGGCGAAGGGCCGACCGGCGCTGGACTTGTGGCCGCCGTCGAAGGCAGCAGTTCCACTGGCGGGAACAGCGCCGGCCTCAGCGCCGACGTGCCCCGTTCCTTGCTGTTGCGGGTCGATCAGGCAGAGGTAGTCGGGCACTACCTGGCGGTAGAAGCCGGGATCGCGGAAGTGTTTCATGGCGCTCACCAGCAGCAGGGCGCTCATGGCTGCAGCGGAAAGGCTCTGGCGGGCCCGGCCGGACCGGGGAAAAGGCATGGCTCCACTCAACCACAAGCGTGGCGGGGCGCTGAAACGGCCAGGCTTCCCGCATTCTCCGCCAGGCCTACCCGGCCTGCGATGAAGCGACCTGCAGCTGGCTGAGGACGCGGGCCGGCACGTTGGTGGTGATCTCGTGCATGCCCAGGCCTTGGCAGAGCGCCACGTCCTGCTCCGAGTCCACGGTCCACACCCGGAAACGGCGGCCCCGCTCCAGCCACCGCCGGATGGTGGCCGGGTGCTGGCGGACATAATCCACTCCGGGACCGGCCAGCCCAACCTCGCCGTGGTCCAGGATGCGCTCACCTTCAAGCTGCGCAGCCTTCAACACGTTGGCGATCGCACCGCCAGTGATCAGTCCCAACCCCATCTCTTCACGGAGCTCCCGCACGTCCACATCATCCACGAGCTGGCAGATGTACCCGGCCGGTACCGACCGCAGCAGGCGGCGGACAGATTCGGGGCTGAAGCTCATGAACGTCACCGCAATGTTGTCCAGAGCTGAGCTTTTGGCGTCCCACCCCTCGCTCCGGAGGACTTCGAGCACGCGGTCCTCCAGCTTGAGCTGGTACGGGCTGGGGTGCTTCAGCTCGATGGCCAGCCCCACAGGACGTCCGGCACCGCGGAGGATCTCAAGCAGTTCGGAAAGGGTCAGGAACTGCTCGGACTGGGCACCGTAAATCTCGGGGATGCGCGCACCCTTCCACGATGAAAAGTCCAGGCGGCGCAGCTCCCGCAGGGTCCGCTCGGCCACCGGCCCGGTGCCGTCCGAGGTGCGGTCCAGGTTGGCGTCGTGCAGGAGGATGACGTGCTGGTCGCGCGTGAGGTGGACATCGCACTCCACCCCGTCCGCCCCGTCGGCGAGCGCCTGCAGGTAGGCCGCGCGGGTATGTTCGGCAAAGGCGGCGCTTGAGCCGCGGTGGGCAAAGACCAGCGGCCGCTGCGGCACTGACTCGTCGGTAGTCATGGAGACACGGTAGCCGACCTGCCCGGCGCTGCGGGACTAGGCTTGGCACATGCAGGTGAACTCTGAGTCAACTACCCGGGAAGCACCCACCAGTCCTACTCCTTCGGCCCCGCCCCGCGGGATGGGCCCGGCGGCCGGTCCCGCCGTCGGCCGCCACCTCGGCGAGGGGGACGCGGAAAAAGCGGCAGCGCTGCGGAAAATGAAGCTGTTGGCGTTGGGGCTGCTTGTGGCCATGGCAGTGATCTTTGTGTTCGCGTTCGCACTGCAGAAGGAGTACCCGTGGCTCCAGTATGTGCGCGCTGCGGCTGAGGGTGGCATGGTGGGCGCACTGGCTGACTGGTTCGCCGTCACCGCCCTGTTCAAATACCCCATGGGCATCAAGATCCCGCACACCGCGATCATCCCGCGCCGGAAGGACCAGATCGGGGCCTCGCTGGGCGAGTTCGTGGAAACCAACTTCCTCTCCGAGCAGGTGGTCCAGGACAAGCTGGCCAGCGTGAACATCGCGCGCCGGGCCGGCCAGTGGCTTGCCACACCGGCCGGGGCCGAGCGGGTAGCGAAGGAGGGTGCCGCCGCCATCCGGGGCGTGTTCAAGGTCCTGAATGACGACGACGTCCAGGCGGTCATTGAGGGCATGGTCCGCAAGCATCTGCTGACTCCGCCGTGGGGACCTCCCGTGGGCAGGATGGCGGAGCGGATTTTCCACGACGGGCACCACCACAAACTGGTGGACCTGCTGGTGGACAGGGCCGCGGACTGGGTGGACGACAACCACCACACCGTCACCCACCTGGTTTCGGACCGCTCCCCCACCTGGGTTCCGCAGTTCCTGGACGGCATGGTGGGCGACAAGGTGTACGTGGAACTCCTCAAGTTCGTCCGCGCAGTGCAGGCTGACCCGAACCACGAGGTGCGGCAGTCCATCGACAAGTACCTGAACGACCTGGCTCAGGACCTGCAGCACGATCCGGCCATGATCGCCCGCGCCGAGGACATCAAGGCACAGGTCCTCGGCGATCCGGAGGTGCGGGAACTCGCCTTCCGGACCTGGGGCACCGTCAAGAACGCGCTGCTCGGGGCCGTCGACGATCCGGACAGCGACCTGACCATCAGGTTCAAGGCAGCAGTCCGCGACTTTGGCTCACGCCTGGTCAACGATCCGGAACTCGCCGGAAAGGTCAACGCCTGGATCGGCGACGCGGCGGGCTACCTGGTGCGGACGTACCGCTCCGACATTGCCGGGGTCATCACCGATACCGTGGCGCGCTGGGATGCAGAGGAAACCTCGCAGAAGATTGAACTCCAGGTGGGCAAGGACCTGCAGTTCATCCGGATCAACGGCACCGTGGTGGGTGCACTCGCCGGGCTCACGATCTTCACGGTGGCGCACCTGATCTTTGGGTAATTGCCCGGGTCGTTGGCGCGGACAGAACCCCCACAACGCACAGATGCTCCGGCGCAGCCTGCTGAGGGCCGGGCCGGAGCATCTCCGCGTTGCGGGGAATCTAGGCGAAGGACTCCAGTTCAACGCCGGCGGATTCAAGGCCGGCCCTGACTGCTGCAGCCATCCCGACGGCGCCCGGGGTATCGCCGTGGATGCATAAGGAGTCCGGCCGCACCCCGACCAGGGTCCCGTCCACGGCCAGCACCTCACCTTTGGTGGCCATGCGCACCGCCCGCTCGACAATAGCGTCGACGTCGTGCAGGACAGCGCCCTCCTGCGAGCGCGGCACCAGGGTTCCGTCAGCCAGGTAGGCGCGGTCCACGAAGGCTTCGATGAAGGTGGGGTGGCCGGCTTCCTTGGCCTGTTTCAGCAGCTCCGAACCGGGCAGGCCGAGGATGGGCAGCCCGGGGTCGTAGGAGTTCACTGCCGCCACCACTGCCGAGGCCTGGTCTGCGTCGCGGACCAACCGGTTGTACAACGCACCGTGCGGCTTCACGTAGTCAACGGAGGCGCCCACAGCGTGCGCGACGCCGTCGAGCGCGCCGAGCTGGTACAGCACGTCGCCGAACAATTCGTCAAAGGACATGTCCAGTGAGCGGCGGCCGAAGCCGGCAAGGTCCCGGTAGCCAACGTGCGCGCCGACGGTGACGTCCAGCTCATAGGCGGCCCTGCAGCTGTCCAGCATGGTGACGGGGTCTCCCGCGTGGAAACCGCAGGCCACGTTGGCGCTGGTGACCAGCCGGAACATGGCGGGGTCGTCCCCCATGTTCCAGGAGCCGAATGATTCGCCGAGGTCAGCGTTGAGATCCAAGGTTGTTGCCTTCCAGCGTCAGGTTGTCCGGTGCGGCGGCATTGAGTTCGCCGGGGATGGTGTCCGGCATCGGGCCGAACGCTTCCTTCGCGTTGGACACCACTGCCCGCCCCATCATGAGGTTACCGGCTCCGCCCACCACTGCGCCGATGCCGAACGGCAGCGCCCGGCCGAACAGCGCAGTGCCCTGGCGCTTGAGGAGGTTCTTGAGGAAGGCTTTCTGGATCCGGTTCCGGACTGAACCGAAGCCGGGCATCGATTTCGAGAGCACGTTGCCCCACGCGCTGGAGGCACTGACGCCGTTGCCCGCGGCCTGGCCGCTGAGCGTTCCGAGCAAGGCGGTGCCTTCCTCACCAAGCATCAGGGCCATCACCATGGTGCTGGCCTTCTCCGGGTTGGTCAGGCGGATACCGTGCAGTTCTGCAAGTGAGGTGGCGTAAAGTGCGGTGGCTTCCAGGAATCCAACGGTCGCGGCCGCGGAGAGGCCCAGGGAGGCCACGGTGCCAACACCGGGGACAACCGCGGTGGCGCCCACTACCGCCCCGCCGCCAGTGACGGCCCGGAGGTAGTCGCGCTCCAGGATGTCCGCCAGCTGGGCGGCCGTGGCACGCGGGTGCTTGCGCTGCAGCCTGCGGATGTAGGCCAGGACCAGCGGGCGCTGGATCTCCACTGCCTTCAGGAGCGTGTTGTGCACGCCGGGCTTGGGTTTGCCGTCCGCGTCAAAAACGGCGTTGTGGGCGGTTTCGTGTGCGATTCGTACTGCGGGATTGCTGCGCCTGGCCATAGTCACCTCTGTTGGTCTCGCCGGCCGCGTCGGGTGCGGCCTTTCCTAATACTAAGGTTGCTTAACACTAGGCCACGGCACCGTCCCCACGTGGTGACGGGGGGCAGCGGCCCGCTGTCCCGGGTCTGCGCCCAAAGCCTAGACTTAACCCTATGCCCGCTCCCAAAGCCCTGCGGCCGTTTGCCCACCGCGAGTACCGGGTCCTGATTTCGGCGCTGGCAATCTCCATTTTTGGCTCCGGCATGTGGGCCGTGGCCATGGTCTACCAGGTGATCCACCTGGGCGGCGGACCGCTCGAGCTGTCCCTGGTGGCGGCCGCCGGCAGTGTTGGCCTGGTGGCCTTTCTCCTGGCCGGCGGAATCGCGGCGGACCGGATACCGCAGCGCCGCCTGATCATTGCTGTGGAAGGAACAAACCTTGCCGTGATCGCCGCCGTCAGCGGGCTTGCCCTGACAGGGTGGCTGCAACTTTGGCACCTGGCCGTAGGCGCCTTTGTGCTGGGTGTCGGAGCCGCTTTCTTCTTCCCCGCCTACTCGGCCATCCTGCCGCGCATCCTTCCTGCCGAGGACCTGCTCGCCGCGAACGGTGTGGAGGGTTCCATGCGGCCGGTGCTCCAGCAGGCTGCCGGTCCCGCCGTGGCGGGCATCGTTGTGGCTGCCCTCTCGCCGTCACACGCCGTGACGGCAGTGGCCGTCTGCCATCTCTCGGCCTTCATCATCCTCAACTTCCTGGGCCAGCACGCGCTGGACGCGCCAGTCAACGGGGCCGAGGACGGTTCGTTCGCAGCGGGGGCCGAGCGCGGCAAACCATCGTTCCTCCAGGACCTGCGTGAGGGTGTTATTTACACACTGCGCACACCGTGGCTGCTGTGGACCCTGCTCTGGGCATGCATCTCGGTCCTGTTCCTGATGGGTCCCATCGAGGTGCTGCTGCCGTTTGTGGTGCGCGACCAACTGGACGGCGATTCGCGCATGTTCGGCTTCCTCCTCGCCGTGATGGGCCTGGGCGCGGCCCTGGGATCGCTGGTCACAGCGTCCTTGAGGCTTCCGCGTCGCTACCTCACGGTGATGATGGTGTCCTGGGGTGCGGGCAGCCTGCCGCTGGCCGCCGTCGGGATCATGAACAGCTTCTGGGCGGTCGCCGCCGCGCTGTTCATCTGGGGCGTGACCGGCAGCGTGGGCATGGTCATCTGGGGCACGCTCCTCCAGCGGCGCGTCCCGCCCCATCTTCTGGGGAGGGTCTCCAGCCTGGACTTCTTTGTGTCGCTTGCATTGATGCCCGTGTCCATGGCCCTGGCAGGGCCGGCCGCCGAGGTCCTGCCCCTCTGGCTGATCTTCCTTGTGGCAGGCCTCGTATGCCCCGTCATGGCGGTCATCGCCATGGCGGTGGCGCACATGGCCGACGACGAACTGGCGCACCCGCTGGACAGGGCTCCTGTTGAGGAACGGTCGACGGCGGCCGGAGACTAAGCCGCCCGGCGGCGCTGGTCGCCGGCCGGGCGTTACCTAGCTGTTGGCGCGCACCACCGGAATGCTCGCCGTCGGATGTCCACTGGGGAAGACCGTGGGTTCCGGTTCCGGCACCGGCTCAAGTGCCACCCGGACGGGCTCGGCGCCCACGCTGAGCAGGCCGCCGCGCACGTCCACCTCAAGGGCACTGCCGTCCTGGACTGTCAGGGTGATGGCTTCGGCGTCGAGCTGGACCAGCAGCAAACGGCCACGGATCTTGAGGTGGAACGCCAGGCTTTCCCAGCCGGCGGGCAGGCGCGGATCGAAGTACGGGACCGGCCCCTGGTCCCTTAGCCCCGCAAACCCGCAGACGAGGGAGCTCCACACTCCCCCGGTGGAGGCGATGTGGACGCCGTCGATGGTGTTGCCATGGGTGTCGTCCAGGTCGATGAACACCGCGTTGGTGAAGTGCTCAAGGGCTTCGCGGGAGTACCCTACCTCGGCAGCCATGATGCCCTGGACGCAGGCGGAGAGTGTTGAATCGCCCGTCGTCAGCGGGTCGTAGAAGTCGAAGGCCCGCTGTTTTTCCCCGGCGCTGAAGTCCTGCCACTGCAGGAACATCGCCAGGACGGTGTCCGCCTGCTTCAGGACCTGGTGCCGGTAAATGACCAGGGGGTGGAAGTGCAGCAGCAGCGGGTACTTCGAACGGGGCGTGGTCCAGTCCCAGGGTTCGAGGTGCATGAAGTCGTTGTCCTGCGAGTGGACCTGCATGCGCTCGTCGAACGGCAGCTGCATGCGGTTCGCCGCCGCCTCCCACAGCTGCCGCTCCTCCTGGCTGACGCCGGCGTGCTCCAGTGCAGCGGCAGCCCGCAGGTTGAAGCGCGCCATGACGTTTGTGTAGAGGTTGTCGTTGACAACGGCGGTGTATTCGTCCGGCCCGGTCACGCCGTGGATGTGGAAGAGCCCGTCCTTGCCAAAGAAGCCCAGCGAGAACCACATGCGCGCGGTTTCGATCAGCAGCTCGGCGCCCATCCCGTCACGGAAGGCTGCGTCCCCTGTAGCCCAGACGTACCGGTTGGTAGCAAAGGCGATGGCGGCGGCAATGTGGAACTGGGCGGTGCCTGCGGCATAGTAGGCGCTGGCTTCGAGCCCATTGATGGTGCGCCAGGGGAACAGTGCACCGTCCACGCTGAGTTCCTTTGCCCGGACCTGGGCTTCGGGAAGGATGCCGTGGCGGAACTCCAGTACCTGGCGGGCGCCATCGGGGTTGGTGTACGTCAGGTACGGCAGGATGTACACCTCCTGGTCCCAGAAGTAGTGGCCCTCGTAGCCGGAACCGGTGACGCCCTTGGCGGGAATCCCGGCAACGTCCGCACGCGCGGTTGCCTGGGCCAGCTGGAACAGGTTCCACCTGATGGCCTGCTGCAGTTCAGGCTGGCCGGCCACCACGATGTCCGAGGTGGCCCAGTAGCGGCGGTAGTGCTCTTCGCTTTCGGCGAAGATGTCCTGGACCGAACGCAGGCTTCCTTCTGCCACCGCGGCGGGGTCAACAGAGGGGTCCTGGATCGCAGGGCCGGCCGCGTAGCTGACGCTCTTTTCCAGGCGGAACGGCTCATCCGTGCTGACCGCCAGGACGTAGCGGACGCTGCTGTCATCCTGGTCCACGAGGGTATCGAAGGGCTGGTGCCCTGCGGAGGTCCAGTGGTCCACCGCGACGCCGACGCGCTGCTTCGATTCTGCCGCCTCCCACGCCAGCCGGAGGGACCCGTCCCCGCCGTCAAGGCGCAGGGGCAGCAGTACGCGGCCGGCGTGGCGGCCTGCGCGGCGGGGATCGTGGACGGAGTGGTCCTCCACCGGCTGGTCCTGGCGGTTGATCACGGAGGAAGTGACGTCTACCGACACATCCCGGTTGGTGGCTACCTCCAGCGAGATGCCAAGGGCCCCCCGCGAAACGAAGCCCACGGCGCGCCGCTCGGTGGTGGTGACGGTCGCGCCGGAGCGGCACTGCCAGGTGATCCGGCATTCGTAAACGCCGGTGGAAAAATCAACGGAGCGCCGGTACTCCAGCACCTCGGATTCGGAGAGGCTGAGGGTTTCCCCGTCGATGATGACGGTGAAGTTGTTGGCGTCGGGGATGTACAGGATGCGCTGGCCGGTGCGGGCGAACCCGTAGGCGTTTTCAGCGTGCTTGATGTCCCAGATTTCATGCAGTCCGTTGATGAAGCTGCCGGGCAGGTCGGAGTCAGCTGCCGCCCAGTGTGCGCCGCGAATGCCCAAGTGGCCGTTTCCCAGCGCAAAAAGGGTTTCCAGTGTTCCCTGGGTACCCTGTTCGTGGCGTGTTTCCACCAGTTGCCAGGGTGTGTTGGGGAACCTTTCGCGGTCCGCTGAGATCAGAGCCATGGTGTTGAGGTCCTTGTGCGTGTATGAGGGCAGCTTTCTCTGGCCGCTGTTGGCGCGGCAGCCTGGGTTGCTGCTTACTGCTTACTTGAGTAATTCGTGGTGTCCCGTCACCGGGATGGGGGTGCCGGTACCGGCAGCACTGCCTACAGGAGTTCGTTGAGCTCGTTGACTACCACGGTGGCTCCGGCGTCGAGCAGTGTCTGGCGTCCGGCGCCGCGGTCAACGCCGACTACGGAGTGGAACGACCCGGCGCTTCCGGCCTGGACACCGGAGACTGCGTCCTCCACCACCACGCATTGCTCAGTGGGCAGGTTCAGGAGCCCGGCGGCGTATTCGTAGGTGGCGGGGCTGGGCTTGCCGGGCAGGTGCTCCCTGGCTGCCACCACACCGTCCACCACCACCGGAAAGTGGCTGCTCAATCCGGCGGCCTTCAGGACGGCCGGTGCGTTGCGGGAGGAAGAAACGACGGCGACCTTGAGTCCGCGGTCCAGCACGGCGCCAAGGAACTGCACGGAACCCTCGAAAGGCTCGACGCCGGCGCCCACGATGTCGTTAAAGATCCTGTTCTTCCGGTTGCCCAGGCCCTGCACGGTGATGTTGGCGGGGTCATCGTCAGTGGGACCCTCGGGAAGCACTATTCCGCGGGAGGCGAGAAAGTCCCTGACGCCGTCAAAGCGCGGCTTCCCGTCGATGTGGTCGAAGTAGTCGCTTGCGGTGTAGCCGGCAGCCTGCGGGTGCAGCGCGAGGTAGCTTTCGAACAGTTCCTGCCACGCCTGCTCGTGCACAGTGGCTGTGGGGGTGAGCACACCGTCAAGATCGAAGAGGATCGCAGAGGCGCCGGCCCAAGCGGCAAGTCCGGGGGTGACGTTGTCTGTAGCCGTGTTTTCGGTCATCAGCGGTGCGGTGTCCTTTCAGGACGGCGGGCAGCCTCGAAGGCGGGGATGCTTGAAAAAGGTGAGGCCTCGATGCCCTGGCGACATGCAACTGCGGAAGGCAACCGGCGCCACGGGAAACGCGGCGGCCGCAAGCTTGCTGATCGTCCTCCACTATCATGGACGTGGTGCCCCGTACAGGACAAGCCAGCGGAACCTTCGTTACTGGAGGCCAAGCCAAGGGCATCAGCCCTCATCCGGCCGCCGAAAACCGTCCGCACCGCGCTGATCTCCTTATCCGCCCAGCTCAGGGCCGATAGGACGGCCGAGAACGAGTGTAAGCGCTTACAAATTTTGCTGGCAACTGTTTTTTCCTGGGCCGCTTCGTGTGACGGATTTCACCTTGCGCCCAGGGCGGGATCACGTAGGTGCAGGTCCGTTTGTTTTGAGTACGTAGTGGCGCAGGAAAGCACTCACGTCCACCATCTCCGTCTTGGACATGGCATGCCCCATCCCCGGGTAGGTCCTGGCGGTAAGGAGCGTGTTGTTCTGAAGCCACTCTTCGGTGTACGCCACAGCGTCCTCATTGATGACGAGGTCGGCCTTGTCCCGCCCCCAGAAGAAGGGCGGCTTGGTGTCGAAGGATTCGGTGAGCGACAGCAGCTCATTTTCCAGGACAAACCCGGAAAGCCCCACCACGGCCACATAGTCTTTAGGGTGGAGGCGCAGCAGCGTGCTGGCCATCGCCATGCCTTGTGAGTAACCGAGCAGGCTCACGCTGGTGTGCTGTCCCTTGACGGTATTGATCCAGGTCTGGACAGCGCTCGAGGCCTTGATGACATCTGCAAAGTCATTGGTCAGGAAGTAATCCAGCAGGAACCAGCCATAGTGGTCACCAATGGCCATGGGAGCCCTGAGGGCCGCACAGGTGAATTCCGCCGGCAGGTACTCGAAGAGCCGGACCATCCGTGATTCGTCGGTGCCGTAACCGTGCATCATCACCAGCAGCGGAGTCCCTGCCCGCTCACCCTCAGGCTTGGACCACACAACTGTTTCCATCGCCTCAGCCTAACGAGGCAGGTTGAAAAGAAACGTGAAGCTGGGCCGGGCAAGGCGTACCGGGTTGCCGGAGATCCCTCAGACCAGCCAGCTCCACCAGCGCCGCTGCTCCGGTTCCGGCGCCTGTTCCGGCTCCGGCTCCGGCTCCTCGCCCAAGGCCAGCGCGGCCCCCACGATGTCGTCCGCAGTGAGCGTCATGACGGCCTCACGGTCGAGCGCGTCGAGACTATGCTCCTCGTCGAGCGACAGCCGCAGCGCCTGGCGGTTGAGGGCCTGCTCGAACAGAGTGCGGGCGAAGCGTGCGTTGCCGGAGTCCTCGCCCGCGTGGAGCCCCATGAAAATACGCCGCAGCATCTGGTCCGCGTCCGGCTCCAGCGTGTACTCGTGCTGGGTCAGCATCTGGTGGAAGATCGTCTGGAGTGCGTCCACGGAGTAGTCGGGGAACGTGATCTCGCGGGCGAACCGGGAGCGCAGCCCGGGGTTGGAGAGCAGAAAGGACTCCATGAGCCGCGGGTACCCCGCCACGATCACGACCAGGCGGTGGCGGTGGTCCTCCATCCGCTTAAGCAGGACCTCGATCGCCTCGGGTCCAAAGTCGGTCCGGCCGTCTTCAGGGGCAAGCGCATAGGCCTCGTCAATGAACAGGACGCCGTCCAGCGCACGCCGGATGACCCGGTCCGTCTTGATGGCGGTGGCGCCGACGTACTGCCCCACCAGGCCCGAACGGTCAACCTCCACCAGGTGGCCTTTCTGCAGCAGGCCGACAGCCCGGTACATCTCGGCCAGGAGCCGCGCCACGGTGGTCTTGCCTGTGCCCGGATTGCCGAGGAACACCAGATGCTGCGATGTAGCTACCTCAGGCAGGCCGTGCGCCTTGCGGCGGGCCTGGACCTGCAGCAGTGCAACGAGGGCCCGCACCTGCTCCTTCACGGTCTCCAGCCCCACCAGGGCGTCGAGCTCGGCCTGCAACTCGGACAGCGGCCGGGCGGGCCCTGGCCTCGCACCCACCAGATCGCCGACCAGCTCGTCGACGCGCTCAGAACCGGGCAGCTTGAGCTGATCGGCCAGATGGCCGATGGTTTCGCGCAGCTCCTCGAGCGGATTCCGGCTGGCAGCCATGCCTCCACTGTAGTACCCCCTTCCGAACGGGGGGCGGGTTGGCCTCACCAGTATCAACCCGCTTCTGGTGGTCGCTCTCACCCGGCAAGACCGTCTCCATTGGGTGGGGAAGAACGATCATATTGTTTCGTGTGGGTTTCCGTTGACAAACCAACAGAAACAAAGATAAAGTCAAGTAACTCAACATCGTGTGATGCCTGTCACGCACCGGCGGAATGCTGTACGAATGAAACAGCAGTATCAGCAGCCGCACCATCAAGCCTTACGCAACGGAGGGTATGTGTTCGCCGAGGAGCGCCAGCAGAAGATTGCCGAGCTTGTAGCCGGCACCGGCCGGGTCAGCGTGACCCTCCTGGCCGAGCGCTTCCGCATCACCACCGAAACCGTCCGCCGGGATCTTGCCACCCTGGAGAACGCCGGGACGGTCCGCCGTGTGCACGGCGGCGCCGTGGCGGCAGACCGCTTCAGCACCACCGAGGAAAGCATCAACGAACGGGCCATCCAGCGGCCGGACCAGAAGATGCGGATCGCCGAGGCCGCCCTGGCCCTGATCCCCCGCACATCACGCGGCAGCGTCCTGATCGACGGCGGCACCACCACCGAGGTGCTGGCGGACCTGCTCTCCAGGCGCACCGCCGTCGAGGCCTCCGATTCCTTTGAACCACGGGCGGAACTGGTCGCGATCACCCACGCTGTGCCCATCGCGGGCAAGCTTTCCAGCATCCCCGGGATTGCCCTGGAGGTCCTCGGCGGCCGGGTCCGCGGAATCACCCAGGTTGCCGTAGGCCAGGCAACTGTGGACTCTGCCAGCAGGTTTCGGCCGGACATCGCCTTCATCGGTACCAACGGCATCCACGCAACCTTTGGCCTGAGCACTCCCGATCCTGAAGAAGCCGCCGTCAAGGCAGCTTTCGTCCGTTCGGCCCGCCGCATTGTGGTGTTGGCCGATTCCTCCAAACTGGACACGGAAACCCTGGTCCAGTTCGCCTCCCTGAAAGATCTGGACACTTTGATTACAGACAGCGAACCCGGACCCGAACTTGCAGCGGCCCTCGAAGAAGCCGGCGTAGATGTGGTAATCGCATGATTGTCACCTTCACAGCCAACCCGAGCCTGGACCGGACTGTGGCGCTCCCCGGCCCGCTGGAACGCGGCGAAGTGCAGCGCGCCGTCTCCGTCAGCCAGGAATCCGGTGGCAAGGGCGTCAACGTTTCACGCGCCCTGGTGGCCTCCGGCCTGGAGTCGGTAGCGGTCCTTCCCGGCGCGGACAGCGATCCCGTGCTGGCCGGCCTGCGCGAGAGCGAAGTGCCCTTCGTGTCCCTCCCCATCAGCGAGCCGCTCCGCACCAACGTTGCGCTCACCGAGCCTGGCGGGGTCACCACCAAGATCAATGAGCCCGGGCCGCTGCTCGACGCGGACCAGCAGGAAGCCCTAATGAAGCTGCTGCTGGAGAGCTCCCGTGGCGCCAGCTGGGTGGTCCTTGCCGGATCGCTTCCCCCGGGATTCCCCGCCGACTACTACGCCACCGTGGCCCGCCGGCTCCGCTCCGAGGCAAACGGGAATGCCCCGCGGATCGCTGTGGACTCCTCCGGCGCCCCTCTTGCCGCCGCTGTTTCCAGCGGCGAGGCAGGCGATGGTTCGGGAAAGCCGGACCTCCTCAAACCCAATGCCGAAGAACTGGCGGAGCTGGCTGCCGCAGCCGGCTTCGCCTCTCCGGCCACCGCTGACGAACTTGAAGCGGACCCGGCTGCAGCCGCAGCAGCAGCCGCCGCCGTCGTACGTTCCGGTGTGGGTGCTGTGCTGGCAACTCTCGGATCCAAGGGAGCTGTCCTGGTAACGGCCGACGGCGCGTGGCTGGCCACGCACCCGCCGGTCGCCGCGGTCAGCACTGTCGGCGCGGGCGACTCTGCCCTCGCCGGCTACCTGCTCGCCCACGGCCAGGGCGCCGCCCCGGCCGACTGCCTTCGCCAGGCGGTGGCCCACGGTGCCGCCGCCGCTTCCCTGCCGGGTTCCACTGTCCCGGCAGTCCACCAAACCACACCGGATGCCGTAACCATCACGGCCCTTCGAAAGGATTGACAGTGACCCAGCTCATCACCACGGAACTGGTCGACCTCGACCAGAACCTGGGCAGTACCCCCGAGGCCGTGATCCGGCACCTGGCAAGCAAAGTAGCCGCCACCGGACGCGCCTCGGAAGTCGAAGGCCTCTTTGCGGATGCTTTTGCCCGCGAACAGAAGACCGCCACAGGCATCCCCGGCGGCATCGCCATTCCCCACTGCCGCTCCGCAGCAGTCACGGAACCAACCCTGGCCATGGCCCGCCTCAACCCCAAGGTGGACTTCGGTGCCAAGGACGGCCCGGCCGACCTGATTTTCTTCATCGCAGCCCCGGACGGCGCGGACCAGCAACATTTGAAGCTGCTGTCCAAGCTCGCCAGGTCCCTGATCAAAAAGGACTTCACCGCAGCCCTGCGCAATGCCGCATCCCGGGAAGAAATCGTGGAACTGGTGGACGGCGCACTAGCGGACAAGCCCGCCCATGCAGCCGCTTCCCCCGCTGACGCAGTGCCGGCAGGCGCGGTTTCAGCAGGCTCGACCACCGGGACGCTGAATGCCAGCGGCCAGTCGGGTGCGTCCGCGGTTGCGGCTGCCGGCTCTGCAGACGCGGCATCGGCAGGCTCAACCAATGGTGGGGGGCCCAAGCGGCTCGTGGCAGTGACCGCGTGCCCCACCGGCATCGCCCACACCTACATGGCCGCTGATTCCCTGGTGGCCGCAGCCCAGGAAGCCGGCGTTGACCTGCAGGTGGAAACCCAGGGTTCCTCCGGCGCCAAGCCGCTGGACCCGGCGGTTATCGCCGCCGCCGACGCCGTGATCTTCGCGGTGGACGTGGACGTGCGCGGCAAGGAACGCTTTGCCGGCAAGCCAGTCATCAACGCCCCCGTGAAGCGCGGCATTGACGAGCCCGCCAAGATGGTCCAGGAAGCCCTCGCTGCTGCATCAGACCCGCGCGCCCGCCGCGTCCCCCACTTCGGTGCGGAGGAGCAGGCAGAACGGGAAGCCAGTGAGAAGGGTGAGCACATCGGCCAGAAACTGAAGCGTGCGCTCCTGACCGGTGTCAGCTACATGATTCCCTTCGTTGCCGGCGGCGGCCTGCTCATCGCCCTGGGCTTCCTGCTGGCGGGTTTCGACATCGCCCTTGGCACGAAGGCCAATGACATTTTGGCCAACAACACCCTTTTCAACCTCCCTGACGGGAACCTGGCCCTCTATCTGGGCACCGTATTCTTCAAAATCGGTGCCTTGTCCATGGGCTTCCTGGTCCCGGCGCTGGCCGGGTACATCGCCTACGCCATTGCCGACCGGCCCGGCATCGCCCCGGGCTTCGTTGCAGGCGCCGTAGCCGGATTCATGGGGGCCGGCTTCCTCGGCGGCATCGTGGGCGGCCTGCTGGCCGGCTACATCGCACACCTGATCGGCACCTGGCAGGTCGCCCGCTGGCTGCGGGGCCTGATGCCCGTGGTCATCATCCCCCTGCTTGCATCCATTGTTGCCTCCGGCGCAATGTTCCTGTTCCTTGGCGGCCCCATCGCAGGCCTCACCACCGCCCTTAACGGCTGGCTGTCCAGCATGACCGGTGCGTCCGCTGTGATCCTGGGAATCATCCTGGGCCTCATGATGTGCTTCGACCTGGGCGGCCCCGTGAACAAGGTGGCCTATGCCTTCGCCGTGGCAGGTCTCGGTGCCGGCAGTGCCTCCAATCAGGCGCCATGGCAGATCATGGCCACCGTGATGGCGGCCGGCATGGTGCCCCCGCTGGCCATGGCTCTGGCTACTGTCCTGGATAAGAAGCTCTTCAGCCTGGCCGAGCGAGAAAACGGCAAGGCCGCCTGGCTGCTGGGTGCGTCCTTCATTTCGGAGGGCGCCATCCCGTTCGCCGCTGCCGATCCGCTGCGCGTCATCCCTGCCAGCATGATGGGCGGTGCCCTGACGGGTGCACTGTGCATGGCGTTCAACGTCACATCACAGGCACCGCACGGCGGTTTCTTCGTCTTCTTCGCCATCGGCAACCTGTTGATGTTCGCGGTCTCGATCATCGCCGGAACGATTGTGAGCGCGCTTGCTGTTGTAGCACTCAAGCGCTGGGCAGCCCCCAAGACCACTGCTACGGTGGAAACCGTCCCAGCAACGGTCTGACCCGCCTCACCTACTACCTGTCCGGCACTGAAGCCCAGTTCCGATAGACATAAGGAGCAAAAATGCCAGAACGCACCGCAACCGTCGCCAGCCGCGTAGGCCTGCACGCCCGCCCTGCCGCCATTTTCGCCGAGGCAGCCGGCGAGTTCGACCTGGACATCACCATTGCCCGTGAAGGTGAGCCGGCAGATGAGGCCATGGACGCTGCGAGCATCCTGTCCCTCATGAGCCTGGGCGCCTCACACGGTGACGTTGTGGTGCTCCGCGCCGAAGGCGACGGGGCTGACACTGCGCTGGACCGGCTGGTCCAGATCCTGGAAACTGACCACGACGCCGAGTAGCAGCACCGGCAACTGCCGCTAAGGCAGGACAACGGCGGCCGCCGTCGGGCTCCCTATCAAGGGGAACGCCCGACGGCGGCCGCCTGCGTTACGGGCGCTCAGCCGGCCCCCTTGGCCTTCCTGGCGGTAAACAGCAGGTACTCCCACTCCATGTGGAACGGAACATCGCCGTGGGCGTCGCCGAACGACTCGGCCAGTTCTGTCAGTGCCTTGTCCAGGTCCTTGACCTTCTCCCCGTCCTCCGCGATGAATTTATAGACCGAGATGGTGGGGCCGTAGTGGGACTTGAAGTAGCGGACGAAGTCCTCCGGCTGGTGGAAACTGCTGACCCCGAGCGTTTTTTTGCGGGCCTGGATGTCGGTGATCCTGTCACCGAAGAGTTCACGCACGTGTTCCTCGCTCCCCCACAGCGGAGCCGACTGTGCACCGGGCGGGGGTGGCGGGGCGAACGGTTTCATGGCGGCGAACATCCTGCCGATGAATCCTTCAGGTGTCCAGCTGAGGAGCCCGATGGTGCCGCCCGGTTTGCACACCCGCAGGAGCTCGTCGGCTGCCGGTTGGTGGTGGGGTGCAAACATCACGCCGAGGCAGGACATTACGGTGTCGAACCCGTTATCGCCAAAGGGCAGCGCCTCCGCGTCCCCCTCCATCCATTCCAGCTCCACCCCGCGGTCCGCTGCCTGGTGGCGGCCGGCGTCGAACAGTTCCGGCGTGAGGTCGCTCGCCACCACCTTCGCACCCATCATCGCGGCTGGGATGGCAGCGTTGCCTGCCCCGGCGGCGACGTCCAGGACCCTATGCCGTGAATTGATGCCGCATGCTTCCACCAGGATGGCTCCCAGTTCGGGGAGCAGCTCACTGGCCAGCGCGGGATAGTCTCCTGATGCCCACATAGCGCGGTGCTTCTGCTTGAGCGCCCGGTCCGCCTCCGAGACATCTGCTTGATCTGTCATGACTGTGCCTTCCTCTACGGTGGTTCGTCAGTGAGTGGCAGCACGCTGCGGGCACAGCGGAGGCTGCGATGCGACTCATTGTGAACTCGCCGAACTCCGCTGTAAAGAGACGGCTTCAAAGGGAACGGCTCGAAGCACCACGACGGCCGGACCTGCTGCCGGCAGCCCCGCTACGAGGCGGCGACTACCGGAAAGCAAGCAGGCTTAGTAGTTTCATACTCATGGCACTAATCCAGGGAACAGGCACCGCAAGCGCACCATCAGGCCGGCTTGCGCGCCCTGGTGCCGGTTGCCTTACTGGTGGTGCTCTTGGCCGCAGGTTTGGCAGTGGTTTTACTGCCCGTCGACTTTGTGGCAGTGGATTTGGCGGCGGTGGACTTTTCCGTACCGGTCTTCGCCGTGCTGGACTTACCGTCCGTCGACTTCGCCGCGGCGGTCTTACTGGCCGTGGACTTGCTGGCAGTGGACCTGGATGCAGTGGTTTTCGTGTCCGCGGACTTGCCCGCCGGGGCCCTCTTGGGCGCCGGCTTGGCGCTTTCTCCGCCGTCGCCTCCAGCCTCAGCGTCCGCGTCCTCAGCCTCCGGGTCCTCAGCGCCGGAGCCGGCAGCATCGGACCCGCTCCCGCGTTTCCGGTCCAGGCTCCGTTTCAATGCTTCCATCAGGTCAATGACCTCACCCTTGCCGCCCTCGCCGGCTTCGACGCCAAACGTTTCCTCGGTATTCAGGGAGTCGCCCTGCTCAAGCTTGGCCTCGATGAGCTGGCGCAGCTGTACCTGGTAGTCATCCGTGAAGTGGGCGGGGTCGAAGTCGGCCGCCATGGACTCCACCAGGGCCGCGGACATGTCGCGTTCCTGCGGGGAAATCCTGATGTCTGCCTCCAGGGAGGGGAAATTCGCTTCGCGCACCTCGTCCGGCCAGAGCAGGGACTGGAGGACCAAAGTGTCGTCCTTGATGCGCAAGGCACCGAGCCGCGTCTTCTCCCGCAAAGCGAACTGGACGATGGCCACCCGGTCCGTGTCCTCGAGCGCCCGGCGCAGCAGCACATAGGCCTTGGGCGACTTGGAGTCCGGCTCCAGGTAGTAGCTTTTCTCGAACATCATGGGTTCAAGCTGCTCGGACGGGACGAACTGCACCACCTCGATCTCGTGGCTGTTCTCCGCCGGAATGGCCTTGAGTTCATCCTTGGCCAGGATGACAGTCCGGCCGTCCTCCTCGTAGGCCTTCTCGATATCCGAATAATCAATGACCTGGCTGCAGACCTCGCACCTGCGCTGGTAGCGGATGCGTCCCCCGTCGGCATTGTGGACCTGGTGCAGACTGATGTCATGATCCTCGGTGGCGCTGTAGACCTTTACGGGTACGTTGACCAGGCCAAACGCGATGGCACCTTTCCAGATGGCTCTCATTCCCTAAGTCAACATCACGGAGCCCCGGAGGTGAAGCCCCATGGCCGCAGCTAAGGAGCGTGTCCGGGTTGCGGGAAGGGAATTGACCCTCACCAACCTGGGCAAAGTCATCTATCCGGAGACCGGCACCACCAAGGCCGACGTCCTCGCCTACTACGCCGCGGTGGCCCACGTCCTGATCCCCGCCGCAGCCGGCAGGCCGGCCACCAGGAAGCGGTGGGTCAACGGCGTGGGCACGGCGGAAAAGCCGGGCGAAGTGTTTTTCCAGAAGAACCTAGAGGACTCCGCCCCCGGGTGGCTCCCGCGTGCCGCCATCACCCACAAGGACCGGACCATCCAATACCCGATGGTCAACGATCCCGCCACGCTCACCTGGTTCGGCCAGATCAACTCGCTGGAAATCCACGTTCCCCAGTGGCAGGTGGATTCGCACGGCAACCAGTTGAATCCCGACCGCCTGGTCCTTGACCTCGACCCCGGGGAGGGCGCGGGCCTGGAGGAGTGCGTGGAGGTTGCCCTCCTGGCGCGCTCAATCCTTGAGGACGTGGGCTTGGATTCGGTCCCGGTGACCAGCGGCAGCAAAGGCATCCATCTGTATGCCGCGCTGGACCGGAGCCAGACCTCCGACCAGATCTCGGCTTTTGCCCGCGAATTGGCGCGGGCCCTGGAGTCGGACCATCCCGACCTCGCCGTCAGCGATATGAAAAAGACGCTCCGCAGAGGCAAAGTGCTGGTGGACTGGAGCCAGAACAACGCAGCCAAAACCACCATCGTCCCGTATTCGCTCCGTGGACGCCCCACACCGATGGTGGCCGCGCCCCGCACCTGGCAGGAGATCAGTTCCCCGAACCTTCGGCACCTGGATTACCAGGAGGTGATCCGGAGGGTGCAGGACGGCACGGAGCCGTTCGCCGCCGTCGTCAGGGCCGCAGGCGGAGGCTCCGCCACTGCCCGGGGCACGGACAAAGAAGAGCACGACGACGGTAATCCCCGCCTCACAAAGTACCGCTCCATGCGCGATCCCAGGGCGACACCCGAGCCGTTCAGCGGAGCGGCCGGCACCGGAGACGCGTTCGTCATCCAGGAACACCACGCCAGCCGGCTCCATTTCGATCTCCGGCTGGAACACGAGGGCGTCCTGGTGTCGTGGGCGCTGCCCAAGGGCGTCCCTGAATCCGGCGGCAAGAACCACCTGGCCGTCCAGACCGAGGACCACCCAATGGACTACCTCACCTTCACCGGGACCATCCCCAAAGGAGAGTACGGTGCGGGCGACATGACCATCTGGGACACCGGCACATATGAGCTGCACAAATGGATCAATGGCAGGGAAGTCATCGTTACGCTGAACGGGTCCGAGGGTGGCGGGTTGGGCGGGCCGAAGAAGGTGGCGCTGATCCACACCGGCCGCGGGCAGGGCGGGGACTCCGAGGGCCAGTGGCTCATCCACCTCATGGATAAAGAGCACCAAGGCGGACGACGGCGGCACGCGCCACTGCCTGCCGGGCCGGAGGAGGATGCCGGGGAGCCCGGGAGCGGCGGGGCGCCCCAGGAGAGCGCCCGGGAACCGGAGAATAAAGCGCGCGCAACCACTGGCAGTGCCGCGGCAGCCCGGGAGGGTGCTGCCCGGGACGGCGCCCCGCTCCCTGTTTCACCGGAGGACTTCGGCCCGATGATGGCCACCTCCGGGGACACCGCAGACCTGCAGGGCAGCAACTGGCAGTTCGAGCTCAAGTGGGACGGGGTGCGGGCAATCCTCGTGGCGGATGAGGAAAAGGTCCGCATCTTCAGCCGCAACGGGAATGACGTCAGCAGGACCTACCCCGAATTCACTGACCGCTCCTGCTGGCCGGAACAGCCGTTCGTGGCCGACGGCGAAATCGTGGCCCTGGGCGCGGGCGGCAGACCCGACTTTGGGCTGCTGCAGGGACGCATGAAGCTCACCCGCGCCGCCGACGTCGCAAAGGCCCGTACAGCCATCCCCGTCCGGCTGGTCCTTTTCGACCTGCTCCACGACGGCGGGATGGATCTCCGCCGGCTCCCGCTCACCGAGCGGCGCGAACGGCTGGAACGGTTCTACCGCCCCTCCAGCTGCCCGGTGGACCTGTCGATGGTGCTGGAGGACCGGGTGGAGCACATCCTAGAAAGCGCACAGGAACTCGGCCTTGAGGGCGTTATGGCCAAGCGGACGGACAGCCGCTACGTGAGCGGACAACGAACCCGCACCTGGATCAAGCTCAAGACCGAGCAGACCCAGGAAGTGGTGGTGGGTGGCTGGCGCCCGGGCAAAGGCGGCCGAGAGGAGACCGTGGGCTCACTCCTGGTGGGTATTCCCGAGGGCGGCAAGCTGCGGTACATCGGCCGCGTGGGCAGCGGTTTTAGCACCCGGGAGCTCGCCGAACTCCGGCAGAAGGTGGAACGGCTGGGCAGGAAAACGTCTCCGTTCCACGATGTTCCGCGCCCCGATTCCTCGGACGCGCATTGGGTGGCACCGGAGCTCGTGGGCGAAGTGACCTACAGCGAATGGACCGGCCCAGGGCGGCTTCGGCACCCGCGGTGGCGGGGCTGGCGGGTGGACAAGGACCCGTCCGATGTGGTCCGTGAGGCCTGACGGGGTAGAAGGATGCAAGAGAACGGGGACACCGGAAGTCCGGTGTCCCCGTTCCGTTTGGTTTCCTGCGGCGATTTCAGGACGAGTGCGGCATTTGCGGCCGGCCGGTCCGGTGGATGGCCGTCACGGCCGCCCCCATCCCCATGCGGCCATGGCTGCCGCCGTGGTCCTTGGGATGCCGCCGCTTGCCGTTGCCGTCCGGCCAGCCGCTCTGTCCGGCTGCCCCCATCGGAGGCAGCGGGGCAACCGCACCAGGCATGGGCGGGGAGTCCATTGCCTTCGCAAGGTGGTCCGCCAGCTCCGGCGCAATGCGCTTGCCAGTATTTTCGTCAGCCATGGTTCTTCCTTTGCAATCAAATGAAGTGCTGCCAAAAGAGAGGCCAAAGGCCTCTGAAGGTTTGATGGAGCGGCCGGCGGTGGCCAGGCCGCAGACGATTGCCTACTTGAAAGAAAGTGTTTCCATGGCTCCACCATAGGCAAGCGAGCGGCACCTGTGAACCCCTCGGACGGCCATGCTTTCAGTGCCCAGACGACGGCGGCCCGGCAGCCAGGGAGGATGGCTGCGGACGCGGTGGGCGGCATCACTTTTTCGGCTGAATCCGGGGCGAAAGAGGGTTCCGGGCGCCAGAAAGGACAAAGATTTCGTAACGATGGGGCCGGACGGCGCCGATCCCAGTACTGGCGCGGGAAAACCCGGAAAAGAAGTTTCGTGTAGCTGGCCGGAAACGCTTCGAAAAGGGGCCACCCTACGCCATTAAGGCAGCGGGCGCCATAGCCTTCGCGTAAAATTGAAGGCCTGCCCGGAGCGGGGCAGCTACAAGTCGCAAGCAAATGACCTCCACGGGAGCTGCCCAAATGCCCACAGACCGAAGCATCACCGACTCTTCCGCAGGCACGAACATCGCCTCCGGAACCAACCCAGCTACACCCCCCGGCACCCCAGCCACAGCTGCCAGAGGGCCGCGCAAGCCAAGCATTCTGAAGCGCCGCCGGCTCAAGGAGTCGGACGTCAACGTCGTCAACCAGCCCATGCTGAAGAAAGCCCTGGGCGGAACCATCGTGGGCAACACGATGGAATGGTACGACGTGGGCGTGTTCGGCTACCTCATCACCACCATGGGGCCCGTTTTCCTGCCGGAGTCCGACCCCACCACGCAGACACTCTTCCTGCTGGGAACCTTCGCCGCCACCTTCATCGCGCGCCCGCTTGGCGGCGTGATCTTCGGCTGGCTCGGGGACAAGATGGGCCGGCAGAAGATCCTCGCCACCACCCTGATGATCATGGCGGCAAGCACCTTCGCCATCGGACTCCTTCCCGGCTACGCCCAAATCGGGCTGTGGGCGGCGGCCCTTCTGGTGCTGCTCAAGATCGTCCAGGGCTTCTCCACCGGCGGCGAATACGCCGGTGCCACCACCTTCGTCAGCGAGTACGCCCCGGACAAGCGCCGCGGCTTCTTCGCCAGCTTTTTGGACATGGGCAGCTACTTTGGCTTCGCCCTCGGCGCGGCACTGGTCTCTGCTCTGCAGCTGACCCTTGGCCAGGCGGCAATGGAGGAGTGGGGCTGGCGGATTCCGTTCCTGGTGGCCGGTCCCCTGGGCCTCATCGCCGTCTACTTCCGGAGCAAGATCGAGGAATCTCCTCAGTTCCAGGCAACCCTGGACGCCCAGGAAGAGCTGGCAAAGCACGCCGCTGCCTCCGACCAAGCATCGGTTAAGGGCCCGGTGGGAATTGTGAAGGCGTACTGGCGCTCCATCATCGTCGCCATGATCCTGGTTGCCGCAGCCAATACCGCCGGTTACGCCCTTACCTCGTACATGCCCACGTACCTCACCGAGTCCAAGGGCTACGACGAAGTCCACGGCACCCTGCTGACCATCCCTGTTCTCGTGGTCATGAGCCTCTGCATCCCGCTGACCGGCAAGCTGTCCGACCGGATCGGCCGCCGCCCCGTCCTGTGGATCGGTGCGCTGAGCACGGTTGTCCTGGCAACCCCGGCCTTCATGCTGATCGGCATCGGCGACGTCTGGTCCACGCTCACCGGCCTTTCCCTGATCGCATTCCCGGTGACGTTCTACGTGGCCAACCTGGCCTCCGCGCTTCCGGCCCAGTTCCCCACGTCCAGCCGGTACGGCGCAATGGGCATCGCCTACAACTTCTCAGTGGCAATTTTCGGCGGAACAACGCCGTTCATCGTGGCAGCGCTTATCAGCGCCACCGGCAACGACATGATGCCCGCCTACTACCTGATGGGCACCTCACTGGTGGGCGCCGTCGCCATCTACTTCCTCAAGGAATCCGCCCAGCGGCCACTGCCAGGCTCCATGCCCAGCGTGGACACCCAGGCAGAGGCCCGCGAACTGGTGGCCACGCAGGATGAGAACCCGCTGATCGACCTCGATGAGCTTCCGTTCGAGACCCAGGACATCACGGATTCCAGTTCCGCCGGGAAGGCTCCAGCCCAGGTCTAGCCGTGCAGCAACAGGCAGGCTCCCGTCCCGGGCTGGCCCGGGTGAAGCCGCCGATGATAGGTTCCTGCCCGGAAGGGATCCGGTGACAAGCAGGGACGGAGCGGCATGAAGCTTCTGGTGGAGCAGGTGCGCGCCCTTCATCGGCTGGAACCGGCCAGCCGGGACCACCTTGCGGCCCTGCGGGTAGCCCTCAGCGTCGCAGTCCCCTCGCTCCTGCTTTTGGCCGCGGGCCACACCGGACTCATCATGTACGCCGTCTTCGGTGCCTTGACCGGCATGTATGGCCGCTCCGAGCCGCACCAGCTCCGCCTCCGGCACCAGGCGCAGGCCTCGGTGGTCCTGCTCGGCGGGGTTGCGGCAGGCCTGTTCCTGTCCGTTAACCACCTTCATTCCTGGTGGCTCGTCGCCGTCGAAGCGGTGCTGGCCGGCGTCGGATCGGTGTTTGCGGACGGGGTTCGGCTCAAACCCAACGGGCCGTTCTTCGGCATCCTCGCCCTGGGGGCCTGCGCCTCTGTACCTACAGAGGTCCCCTGGCATGTGGCTTTGCTGATCGCGGCGGGGTCTGCGGTCTTTTCCATGATGGTGGGTTTTGCCGGCTGGATCCGCCGCAGGTCCTGGCGGCGGGGTGCGGTCAGGAGCGTCCCCGCAGGACACTCCGCCGGCAGACCGGAGGTGTTGGTGCACGCTGCCAGGTACGTCCTGGCTGTGGGGGCCGCGGGTACTGTTGGAGTCTTGTCCGGCAGTGGCCACCCGCACTGGGCCATGGCCGCGGCCGCGGTTCCCCTTGCCGGGGCCGACCTCCCCAGCAGCGTGCGGCGGGGCATCCACCGCATTGTGGGGACGTTCGTTGGGCTGGCGGTGACCGCCGTCGTCATCCTGCCCGGCCCTTGGTCCCTGGAAGGATTCCTTCCCGTCCGGCAGGCCGTGGTGCTGGCACTTCTGGTTATTCTCTTCCAGTTCACCACCGAGTTGTTTATGGCCCGCCATTACGGCCTGGCCATGGTCTCCTTTACGCCGGTAATCCTCCTGATGACCCAGCTCGCCGATCCCATGGACCCCGCCGTCCTGATCCTGGAACGCGGTATTGAAACGCTGGTGGGCGCGTTGGTGGGAATTGCGGTGGTGGTGGCCGTCCGGCGGGCGGGCACGCGCCCCCCGGCGGTGCTATTTGGGTTTACGCGCAGGTCCCGCCACTAGCTTTGCCGGCGCTACCCTGGCCACCGCCGCCACCACCTTGTAGCGCTTGGACGGGATGGACACGGCTTTGCCCCGCGCGTTGTCGGCCAGTCCTTCCCGGACCACCCGCTCGGCGTCCAGCCAGGCCCACGAGGGTGCCACGGATTTGTCCATTCCCATCCGGTCGTGGAACTCTGTGTGGGTGAAGCCCGGGCACACCGCGGTGACCTTGATGCCGCGCTTGCGGTAGGTGAGGTTGGCCCAGCGGCTGAAGCTCACCAGCCAGGCCTTCGCGGCGGAGTATGTGCCCCGGGGCAGGAACGCCGCGATGCTCGCCACGTTGATGATCCGGCCGCCGCCCCGCTCCAGCATGCCCTTTATTGCAGCGTGGGTGAGTTCCATTGCCGTCTCGCCATGCAGCTTCAAGTGCTTTTTCTCCTCCGAAATGTGGTTGTCCTCGAAGTTGTGCAGCAGACCGATTCCTGCGTTGTTCACCAGGATTCCTACCGGGTGCTGTGGATCCGAGAGGCGCCCGACGACGGCTGCCACCCCGGCGTCGTCGGTCAGGTCCGCGGGCAGCACCTCAGCCGTAATTCCGTAGCGCTTCTCCAGGCCCGCCGCGGTTTCCTCGAGGCGGGCCCGGTTCCGCGCCACCAGCACCAGGTTGCAGCCTTGGGCAGCAAGCTGTCGTGCGAACTCACTGCCCAGGCCCGCACTGGCGCCGGTGATGAGAGCGGTAGCTCCGGAGATGTCTGCAGTCATGCTGCCAGCCTAGCCACCGGTAGGGTCTCCCGTGCCTTACTGTTCCGCGGACTTCGCCAGCGGGTTCGCCAGGCGTCCGGCCATGTAATTGTCTTGCGAATCCCGCCACACCGGCCGGACCGCGTGGCCATGCGGCAAGAAGGGCGGCATTAGGGTGGTGCTACCAGCAGCACGGAGTTGCGGGTTCGACGTGTGGGGGGAAATTTGGAGCAGCAAGCGGGTGCGTACGGATTCCGGGAAGTGGATGCGGATGGACAGACTGTGACGGAGGAAGCGCCGTCCGCAGCCGCGGAAGAGCCGGGAAGCGCCGGATCCTTTGCCGTCAACCCTTTCATCATTATTCTTTGGCTGCTGGCCGCCCTTCTGGTGGGTGGCGGCGTCTCGGCTGCCTTCAATGCCGATCTGACCACGGGACCGTCAAGCGGAGGGACACCGATGCCTTTCGTGATTTTCACCCTCGCCCCTTACGCAATGCTGGGCGGGGTCATTGCTGTCGTAGGCCTGCTGCTCTGGCATGCACACCAGTGGCAGCACCGGCGGAGCCAGGGGCACAAGGCCGGCGCCTTCAGCGGGCAGCAATAGACAGCCTCGGGGCAGCGCCGGACGGCCTCGGCGGCAGGCAGCGGGAAGGCAAATGTGCCCTGCGCCACGGGCGGATTTGTCCAACTATTAGTAAGCATGCTTTGCTTATGCGGTAAATGAACCTCCGCAAGCAGTTCGCGGCGGGGCTGCCAACGCCGGCAGTTCCGTGAAGAAGCCCAAGGACGAACATCGTGACCACAGCAGTAAAAGATCAGTCGGCAGCACCCATCGAGCCGGAAGCAGGGGCAGAAGCTCCGGTCAGCTTCCTCCGTCCGGTGGACGCGGGACTGCTGGTCACCATGACTTCACGGATGCACTGCCGTGCCCCCATGCAGCTGGTGGATCCGGACGCCACACCGCTGTACCAGCCCGTCCACGGTGACATCGCCCCGGCCCTTCCCGCCGACCCCGGCTCCCCCGCCAGTGTGGACACCTACCGCTGCGCCTGCGGTTTCACCCTCGACGTCCCGGCAGCCACCCGTCACGCCCTGGCCAGCTGACAGGGCCCACACCGCACACCCGGCCAGCTGACAGGGCCCACACCGCACACCCGGCCAGCTGACAGGGCCCACACCGCACACCCGGCCAGCTGACAGGGCCGGCCTTTAACGGATGGCGGGGCTCCTTGCCGCCTCCACCGCGAGCCGGGTGTCCTCCAGCACCAGGTCCGCATTGATTGCTGCGGCAGCCTTGAGTCCGGCAGCAGCAGCCGTCATGACCTGGGCGGAAACGTCGGTGGCATTGCCTGCCGCCCAGACGCCCGGGCAGGATGTCAGCCCCGCTTCGTCGGTCGGCAGGCGCGTCCCCGGCCCCTCCTCCAGGTCATCTGGCTCCAGCCCCAGGGCTTGGAGCATGTTGGCCTTACTGACTGTTGCCGGGCTGACCACCAGCACTTCCAGCGGTACTGCTGATCCGTCATCGAGCGTGACCGCCGTGAGCCGGTCGTCCTGGACCACCAGCCCGCGGACCCGGCCGTCAACCACCTTGACCGACCGTGCGGCCAGCTGTTCCGATTGGCCCGGGCTGAGCACCAGTTGACCGTGGAGCAGGAGGGTTACGTCCGCGCTCCACTGCCGGAAGGTCAGGGCCTGAAGGACAGCGTGGTCATCGGAGGCCAGCACCCCCACCTTTTGGTTCCGGATTTCCCAGCCGTGGCAATAAGGGCAGTAGAGGACATCCCGGCCCCAGCGGTCGGCCACCCCAGGCAGTTCGGGGAGCTCGTCCTGAATCCCCGAGGTAATCAGGAGCCGGCGGGCACGGCACGTCGACCCGTCCTCGAGTGAGAGCTCGAAGTTGTCGCCGTCGCGCCTGGCAGACTTAACAAACCCGGGGATGGCTTCACCACCGTAGTCCGCCAGTTCTTCCCGCCCCGCAGCAAGGAGCTCCCGGGGGCTCATGCCCTCGCGGGTGAGGAAACCATGCACGCCTTCCGCCGGGAGGTTCCTTTGCCCGCCGGCGTCAATCACTACTACTGACCGCAATGCCCTGGCCAAGGCAACGCCGGCGCTAAGGCCGGCCGGTCCGCCGCCGATGACGGCCACATCAAACAGTTGTTCCTGGTGATTCATCCAGGATTCCTTCCGGTGCGCGCTGCCTCAAGGGGCCGCGCGTTTTCAAAGCGTGCGCCCTCTGCAAGACCGCGCACAGGAAAGGTACCCGACACTGCGGCGCCATAACGCGCAGCCCGGGCACAATTGGCAGGAAGGAATGATCTGTTGGTAACTCGCCGGGGGCCCGCCGGCTGATTTCAGGCTCCGGAACCGCTCCTGGCCGGGCTGTCGGGCCAGTCAACGCACTGCTCATAGCCCTCGTGCCGGCGGAGGTAGCCGGCGATGAACGGGCAGTGCGGGATGATCCGCTTTCCCGCTGCCACCACGTCATCCAGCGCGAAATGGGCGAGGACCTTGCCCAGGCCCTGGCCCTCGAACTCCGGGGACGTCTCCGTGTGGCTGAAGTCGATATGGCCGGGGAGGTCGCGGTAAAAGGATTGGACGGCCAATTTGCCGCCCACGTGCAGCTCGTAGCGGTGGTGTGCGTCGTTGCGGCTCAGTGAGACATCGGGGGTGAACTGGTCCTCGGTGGACATCGTGTTCTCGGTCATGGTTTGACACTGGCACTACTTCACCCCGCTGGCAATGCCCCGGCTTACCCTTCAGCAACGTCCGGGGGCCGGGCCCCAATGCCTGGTCCCGGCCCCTTTCTTCCTGTCAGTTACGGCCTAGCGGGAAAGCATGCCCAGCGCCGATGAAGCGAAGCTGCCCGCCGACTGGCTCCAGTGGCCCAGGAGCCCCTGGAGGTTCTCGCCGTCGGAGCGGTGTCCCGGCAGCTGCTCCTGCAAGGTGGCGAGGACACCGGTACGAAGCTCGGTATTGAAGTTGACCTTGCCAACGTTCATGGCCGCAGCCTTCACCAGTTCCGCCGCCGGGATCCCGGAGGCTCCGTGCAGCACCAGCGGAATGTGCGTCCGCACTGCGATGTCCTGAAGCACGTCCCAGCGCAGCTGCGGCTCCCCCTTGTACTTGCCGTGAACGTTGCCGACGGCGACAGCCAGCAGCTGCGCGCCGGTGCGGGATACAAAATCCTCCACTTGGGCGGAATCCGTCAGCCCGGCCACGGATACACCCGACTGGTCGGCGCCAAAGGCGCGGTCCTCGTCTCCCGCAAGGCCGCCCAGTTCAGCTTCCAGCACCACGTCAGGGCCCAACAGGGCCCGGGCCGCAGCGACCAGTGCGATGTTGTCCTCGTAAGGAAGGGACGAACCGTCGGCGAGGACGGAATCCGCCCCCGACGTCACGGCGTCGGCCATCACCTGAAGGTCAGTTGCGTGGTCCAGCTGCACGGACACCGGAACGGACGCCGCGTCAGCGAGGCCACGCAGGGCGCCAATGAGGCGCAGTCCGTTGGGCGTGGCGGCGGTCTTGGGAGCCACGAGGAGGATGACGCCCCGGCCCGATTCCTCGGCTGCGGCCACCACTGCCAAAGCGGTGGTGAAGTCGTAGCAGGTGAAGGCCGGGACGGCGGAGCCCTGCTGGAGGGCGGAGGTGACCAGGTGGTCGAGTCGGGTGCGCATCAGACGGTCAGGCCTCCGGCAAGGATCCAAACCAGGAACGTGAGGACGAAGCCTGCCAGGCCAAGGACCGTGGTGAGCACAGTCCAGGTCTTCAGGCCGTCGGCCACGGAGAGGCCAAGGAAACGGGTGACGATCCAAAAGCCGGAGTCATTGACGTGGCTCAGGCCAAGTGCGCCGAAGCCCATGGCTACCAGGATGAGTGCTGTCTGGAAGGGCGAGAAGCCGCCGCCGGCCACGGATGCTGCCAGCAGGCCCGAAGTGGTGATGATGGCCACCGTGGCGGACCCCTGGGATGCACGGAGGATGGCCGCGAGGACGAAGGCCATCACGATGACGGGGAGGCCGGCGGTCTGCAGCCCTTCCGCGAGGGCCTTGCCGATGCCGGAGACGGTGAGCACCTTGCCGAAGACGCCGCCGGCGCCGGTTACCAGGATGACGATCGCGGTGGGAGCCAGTGCGGAGTCCATCACCTCGCCGGTGTGCTGCGAGGACCAACCGCGGCGGATGCCCAGGAAGTAGTACGCCAGGCCCAAGGCCGTGAGGAGTGCAATCAGCGGAGCGCCGATGAACGCGGCCAGCTGGGAAGCGAAGGATTCCTTGGGCAGGATGACAGCGCCCACAGTTCCCACCATGATCATGAGGATCGGAAGGACAATCAGGGTGATGATCATGGCGGGGCTGGGAGCGGTCTTGACTTCGCTCTTGACGGCAACGTTGGATGCGCCCTGGGCAGCTTCCTGCTCGACCTGTGATGTACCGGTACCAAAGAGCTTGAACTGCTCGGCAGTGGCGGGCAGCATGGCAAAGTCACGCCGGTTGAGCCTGCGGGCAACGAAGTAGCCCAGGACGCCCACGGGAATGCAGAGGGCGAGGCCAATGATGGTGGTCCAGCCAATGTCTGCGCCGAGGATTCCGGCGCCGCCAACAACGCCGGGGTGCGGCGGGACAACAACGTGGATGGCCAGCATGATGCCGCCGACGGGCAGGCCGATTTTGACCGGGTTGACTCCGGCGGCCTTGGCAAATCCGTAGATGATGGGGATGAGGATGATGAATCCGACGTCAAAGAAGACTGGGATGGCCAACAGGAAGGCTGCGGAGGTCAGGGCCGCGATGACCCGGCGGGGGCCGAGCAGCTGCGTGAACTTGCCGGCGAGGGCCTGCGCACCGCCGGAAATCTCAATCATTTTGCCCAGCATGGCGCCGAGCCCAACCAGGATGGCGACGGATCCAAGGGTTCCGCCCATGCCTTCAGTAACCGTCTTGATGACATCCGGCAGCGGAATGCCGGCCACCAGGGCAACTGCCACGCTGACCACCAGGAGGGCAAGGAAAGCGGGGATTTTGAACTTGATGACGGCCACGAGCAGCAGGGCGACGCCCGCCGCTGCTATGGCCAGAAGAGCTAGTGCGCTCATCGTGTGTCTCCTTTGACATCGCCAGTTAAGCCTGGCGAGCTGGGTGGGTACGACGACGGCGGAGGGGGGACCGCCGTCGTCGTACGTTTTGGGGGAAGGTGGCTTGTTACTGGGTGCGCTTGGTGGGGGCGACGACCTTGATGACGGCGGAGTCATCAGCGGCGGCGAGGCCCTGTGCCTGGCCCAGGAGGTAGAGCTGCTCGGCAGCGGCTGCAACCGGAGCTGCCAGCCCGGCAGCGCGGGTGGCCTTGCCCACGATGCCCATATCCTTGACGAAGATGTCCAGGCGGGACAGCACCTCCGCGCCTTCCTCGTTGTACGCCTCGAGGATGCGGGGCCCGCGGTTGGACAGCATGAACGAGCCAGCGGCACCGGCTTCGAGGGCGGCCAGGGTCTTGGCCTGGTCAAGTCCCAGGGCGTCGGCGAGGGCCATGGCCTCGGCGGCAGCTGCGATATGGACGCCGCAGAGCAGCTGGTTGACGGTTTTCAGGGCCTGGCCGTCGCCGGGCTTATCGCCCACCACGGTCAGGGTCGAAGCCAGCAACTCCAGGGCCGGGGCTGCTTTCCCCCGGGCCTCAGGCGAAGCGCCCACGACGATCAGCAGGTCGCCTTCTCCGGCGCGCTTGGGTCCGCCGGACAGCGGGGCGTCAACAAGCTCCACGCCGTACTCGGCAAGCTTGGCCACGGTGCCGGGGATTGGCTCGGTGCCCACGGTGCTGCCGAGGATGACGACGGCACCGGGCTCCAGCACGGAGGCGACGCCGTTCTCGCCGAAGAGGACGTCGTTGAGCTGTTCGCCGTTGCGGACCGCCAGGAGCACGGCGTCGGCGCCCTTGGCGGCTTCGCGGGCTGTGGCGAACGTGGTGATGCCCGCTTCCTCGGCCAGCTTCAGGCGCGGCTCGGCGATGTCGTAGCCGTGCACGGTCAGCTGGGAGGCCATCCGGGTGGCCATGGGCAGTCCCATGGCGCCGAGGCCCAGGACGGTAACGGTGTAGCTGCTGGTCATGATGTTCTCCATTGAATTCTGGGGGAATTACGACGAGTGGCGGGTGGGGCCACGCGGACAGGGTTCCCTGGCCGTGGAGCCGCACCGGCGAGGGCCCCGCCCCGAGCTTGCGAGGGGTGGGAGCCGGTGCGGACTTGCGAGGCTAGGGGGGGCCGTGGGGACTAGAAGGTGTTGCTGAGCTTGCGGGTGACGTCGGCCAGTGACTGGTCATCGCCCACGTTGCCGGCGAAGACGATGTACGGGATGCCCTTGGCGGGGCCGTCCACCGGCTCCCAGAGCGAGACGATGCCGGGAAGCATGGGCCCGCGGACAATAGCGTGGCGGATCTCCAGGCCGTGCGCGGCAACGTCGGAGGAGGTGATGCCGCCCTTGGCGATGACGAACCGGGGCGGGAAGATTTTCAGCGTCCGGTTGACCACGGCGACGACGGCGGCGGACACCGTGCGGGCGATCCGAAGGCTCTCGGCGGGGTCGTCAGTCTTGATCAGCAGGCGGCTGGTGTGGACGATGACGTCACCTTCGCGAAGGGCTTCGACGACGGTGTCCACGGTGAGGTCCAGGTGGGCGGCCGCTTCTGTTTCGGCACCAAGGAGCCTCTCGACGTCGATCTCCACGATGCGTGCCGCGCGGTGCTGCTCGGTGAGTGCCTTGAGCTGGCGGGTGGTGACGCCGACGTGGGAGCCGACAACGATGAGCCCGCCTGCTTCGGATGGAGTGTTGCCGGCGTAGGCTTCCGCTGCAGTCAGCTCGGTGCGGATTTCCTGGCCGATCCGGGCGCGGCCAAACGGCGGACCCACGCGGTAGAGCAGCTTTTTGCCCCGCCGCTCGGCTTCTTCCAAACCCAGGGACAGGGCGCGGAGGTCGTTTTCGGTGACGATGTCAGCCACGATCGGAGTGGAGTCCGTGGCCGCATCGATGGCATCGGCGATGGCGTTGGCACTGATGGCGGGGTCCTGGGCTGCAGCACCGGCGCGAATGGTGTTCAGGTCCAGGACGATCACGGAGTCCGCTGCGAAACGTCCTTGGGACTTCTCTTCGACGTAGTCCGCCATGACGGACGTGGTGAAGCCGAACGTGGCGTCCTCGGCAAACTCGGTCTCCGACACAGGAGTTAGAGTGCCGCCGGCTCCGCCGGTGCCGCGCATGTAGTGGACACCGCCGATGGTGACGCGCCCGGCGTCGGGAAAGGCGGGGACCAGCACTACGCCGTCGGTTTTTTCACCGCTGACATCGGCAACCGTAGCGGCAATGACATCCGGTTCCAGAGGATAGTGGCCGCGAAGGGTGGAATCGCTGCGGCTGACGAACCCGAGGCGCAGCCCTTCAGGCGAGCCGGCGGCGGCAAGGGCGTTGCGGACCACTTCTTCATTGCGGGCCGCGGCCTCTGCTGGGTCCAGGCTGCGGGTGTTGGTGAGGACGTAAACGGCGGGTTTTGACTGGCCAAAAGCCCAGATGAAGTCCTCCACGTCCCAGCTGGTGAGCACGGGCAAATCTGCCACGGACTGCGTACCGGTGGGGTCGTCGTCGAGCACTACCAGGACGCGCGGGGTCTCGGCGTTGGAGGCAGCCAGCGTGCTGGCCACCAGTTCGGCGGGAATCCGGACTTCGGCCGGGTAGCGGGCAAGAACGTCTGCTTCAAGCGTCACAGTGCACTCCATTGTGTATGAATCCGGGAGGGATCCGGATGTGAAAACTGTAAGATGTCTGACATTTCTATCTGAATGCCAGTGTGGCACAGGACATAAAGACGCGCAAGTAGACTTGTCTGACATATCCACGGAGACACCGACGGGGGCAGCAATGGCAAGAAAGTCGCTGGTAGGCCAGGTGGCTGATGAACTCCTTGACCGGATCATCGCAGGCGATTTTCCGCCCGGTGCCACCGTCCCCGGCGAGCATGAACTCAGCGCCAGGCACGACGTCAGCCGCATGACTGTCCGCGAGGCGATGAAGACCCTGGAGGCGCAGCAGATCCTCAGCGTGGAGCGCGGCCGCGGCACTTTCGTCAATCCGTTGAACCGGTGGACATCACTCGAAGCCGTGCTGCGCGCCGCTTCCGAAGGCAAAAACGAGGCAGAGGCGTCCGTCCAGCTCATCGAGCTGCGGCGCATGCTGGAGACAGGCGCCTGTGAACTTGCGGCAGGACGCATCAGCGACGCCGACATCCAGACGCTCTACAGTCACGTGGCCGCAATGCGGGCCGCCCACGGAGTGAACGATGTTGCCGCTTTCGTGGCGGCAGATTTGGCCTTCCACGACCTGATCCTGCATTCCTCCGAAAACGTTTTTGTGGCCGTGTTGTTCGAACCGCTCCACCGTGTGCTGGAAAAACGGCGGGCAGAAACCTCGGCGGTGCCGGAGATCCAGGAACACGCTATAGGCCATCACCAGAACATCGCCGAGGCACTGGAGTCCCATGATGCATCACGGGCACGTGAAGCCATGGACGCGCACATGCAGCAGACCCTCGATGACCTCAGGAACCTGGTGCTTGAAGCGCAGTGAGTATCCCCTCGAGGGGTCAGGGCCGGGAGCTGCAGTTCCCGTCCGGGGACTGGCCAACGTTCTTGGCGTGCCATTAGTCTTCAAGGACGGCCCGCAAACTGGGTGCGCAAGGCAATCACGAGGAGCGAAGTTGTCCAACCACACATACAGCATTTCTGAAATTGTCGGCACGTCGGATCAGGGAGTGGATGACGCCGTCCGGAACGGAATAGCCAAGGCATCCCAGACCCTCCGGAATCTTGACTGGTTTGAGGTCAAGGAAATCCGGGGTCACCTGGAAGAGGGCAAGATCGCCGACTGGCAGGTGACCATCAAGCTCGGTTTCCGGCTCGAAGATCACTAAGTCAAAGCCAACTGGCCCGCAGTCAGTGCCGCTCGTAGTGGGCGGCACTGACTGCGGGCCAGTTCTGCGTTCAGCCCCTGCTAATTAGCCGGGCCTGTACCTGCTGAACGGCGCCGCCAGACTGTGGGAGCGCCGTCGAACGCCGGAAAAACGTGTCCTTGGAAGAAGGACAGCACGGTATGCGGGTCGAGGTCAGGGCTCCAAAGGCCGGAGGCCGGGCAGTGGGAGCCCGTGGCGGTGGAGGGCGGGCCGGTGGCGGCGGAAGTTTGGCGTTCCTTCAGCAGGGCGATGCGTTTCATCGTTGAGACCATCCTTGGGTGGGAGCTTGTTTTCCCAGCCTAGGAAGGGCAGGGAACGATCCCTATGGGCTCATGGCCAGAATTGGTCGCTGCTGCTGGCCAAAAGTACAGGGGCGCAGGTTCGGGTTACTTCCGCCCTCTTACTCCCCGCCCTCGGTGGCGGCTACGGGAGCGTCGGCCGCAGCTTTGGCCTGCCCGTCCTGGCCTGTTGCGCTGCCGCCGGCGGCACCGAGGCTGCCCAGCAGTGCCAGGGCATCGGCGGACGGCGACCCCGGCCGGGCGGAATAGATCCGGAGCGTCTGGTCCGGATCCTCCGGAAGGACGAGGTTTTCAAAGTTCAGCTCGAGTTCTCCGATGACGGGATGATACAGGCGGACCATTCCCGCGGACCGCGTGGCCACCCGGTGCCCCGCCCACCATTGCCGGAAATGCTCGCTGTTCACCGCCAGTTCGCCCACTAACTGGTTGGCCTGCGCGTCGTTGGGATGCCTGCCGACATCCAGGCGGAGCGCGCCGGCGGCTTCGGCAGCCACTGTCTTCCAGTCGCGGAACAGCTCGCGGGCAGCGGGGTCCAGGATGAGCCAGCGGGTCAAGTTCCGTTCCAGCGCAGGAAGAGCAGGAAAGTCGGTGAAAAGCAGGAAGGCCAAACGAGCACCCGCGAGCACGTCGGTGCGGCGGCCAAGCACCAGGGCTGGAACATCCCCCACTGCCTCAAGGAGGTGGCGCAGAGCCGGACGAACGCCTTGGGCCACCTGCCCCGTTGACCGAGGCGTGGCTGCGCAGTGCTCCAAAAGATCCATCATGTGGGCCTGCTCGCCGCTGCTGAGGCGGAGCGCCCGGGACACCGCGTCCAGGACGGTGCGCGAAGGGTGGATGTTCCGGCCCTGTTCCAACCGGACATAGTAGTCCGTGCTGACGCCCGCCAGTCTTGCCACCTCTTCCCGCCGAAGGCCGGGCACCCTGCGGGCACCTGTGGACCGACTGGTTCCGGCGTCTTCGGGAGTTAACCGGGAACGCATGGCTTTAAGAAATTTGCCGAACTCGGCGCTTTGACCCATGCAGACCATTGTGACCCGCGCTGTCCGCCCGGTTCTACAACGAAGGTAGGACTGGCAGTCCTAGGAAAAATAAGAACAGCCTTGCTTACTGACAGAGCCGTCAAAAGTGCATAGGCTCAATACCGAGCCAAGCGGAAACCGCTTTCTCACGGTCGAGCCCACGGCACCCCCGCACTTTTACCCCGCCTCTATACAAGGAGCCACCCATGTCAGAGCTGACACTGAACAACGGCGTCACCATCCCCCAACTTGGTTTCGGCGTTTTCCAGGTACCGCCGGAAGACACCCAGCGGACCGTGGAGGACGCCCTTGAGGCCGGATACCGCCACATCGACACCGCTGCCGCCTACCGCAACGAGGCCGGCGTGGGAGCTGCAGTCGCGGCCACCGGCATCCCGCGCGAGGACATCTTCATCACCACCAAACTTCGCAACGGCGAACAGGACCGGGCCCAGGAAGCATTCCAGAACAGCCGCAAGGCACTGGGCCTGGACTATGTGGACCTGTACCTCATCCATTGGCCGGTCCCGTCGCAGAACCTGTACGTGCAGGCCTGGAAGGAGATGGAGCGGCTGTACGAGAACAACCAGATCCGCGCTATCGGGGTCTCCAACTTCCTGCCCGAGCACCTGGACGAGCTACTGGAATCTGCGGAAATCGTCCCGGCCGTGAACCAGGTTGAGCTGCACCCCAGCTACCAGCAGGCGGAACTGGGGGACAAGTGCCGGAGCCTTGGCATCGCAGTGGAGGCTTACAGTCCCCTCGGCCGCGGTGCGGATCTGAACCGCAACGCAGTGACCGCCATCGCAAATGACCACAACGCCACCGCCGCCCAGGTGGTGCTGGCCTGGCACTTGGCGGCCGGAAACATCGTCATCCCTAAGTCCAGCCAGGGGTCACGCATCCGTGAAAACTTCGCCGCGTCCGCCCTCACACTTTCCGACGAGGAACTTTCCGCCATTACGGCACTGGAGTCCGGAGCGCGCCAAGGGTCCGATCCCGCCGTCGCCTCCTTCACACAGCTGTAGTTTCGACGGGCTCAACCACCGAAAGGACTTCGAATGCAGTACACCCAACTGGGCCGCTCAGGCCTGAAAGTCTCCCGGCTCTGCCTGGGAACCATGAACTTCGGCCCCCAGACAAAGGAAGCCGAAGCCCACAGCATCATGGACTCCGCACGTGACCAGGGAATCAACTTCTTCGATACCGCCAACGTGTACGGCGGAGCCGGGCACCGGGGCTGGACCGAGGAAATCATCGGCCGCTGGTTCGCCAAGGGCGGCGAGCGCCGGGACCACACGGTGCTGGCCACCAAGCTCTACGGGACCATGACAGACCGCCCCAATGAATCCAAGCTCTCTGCGCTGAACATCCGGCGTGCGCTGGATGCAAGCCTGAAACGCCTGCAGACGGACTACATTGACATCTACCAGTTCCACCATATCGACCGGAACACCCCGTGGGACGAGATCTGGCAGGCCATCGAGGTGGCGGTGCAGCAGGGCAAAATCCTCTACTCCGGCAGCAGCAACTTCGCCGGCTGGCACATCGCCCAGGCGCAGGAAGCTGCCCGGAGGCGCAACTACACCGGCCTGGTCAGCGAACAGTCCATTTACAACCTGTTTATGCGCCAGGTGGAACTGGAGGTTATTCCGGCGGCCCAGCAGTACGGTCTCGGGCTCATCCCCTGGTCCCCGCTGCAGGGCGGACTCCTGGGCGGGGTGCTGAAAAAAGAGCGGCAGGGTGTCCGGCGGACCGAGGGCAGGGCAGCTGAGACCCTCAAGAAGCACCAGGACCAGATCCAGCAGTATGAGGACTTTGCCGATGACCTGGGCCAGGAGCCCGGCGACATTGCCCTCGCCTGGCTGCTGCACCAGCCCGCGGTCACGGCGCCAATCGTGGGGCCGCGCACCCAGGAACAGCTCGACGCCGCCGTCCGCGCTTTAGACGTCGCCCTTGACGCCGATGCGCTGAAGCGGCTCGACGACATCTTCCCCGGGCACCGGACCGCACCGGAAGACTACGCGTGGTGAACCCACCTGTCAGCGAGGCTGGAACGGTGGCGCCAAAAAGCATCCTATTCATTGGCGGCACCGGGGTGATCAGCGCCGCGGCGGCACAACGCGCCGTCGCGCTGGGCCACCGGCTCACAATCCTCAACCGGGGCCGGTCCACCAGGCCGGTCCCGGTTGGGGTGGAGATTCTGCACGCGGACGTCCGGGATGTCTCAGCGGTTCAGGAGGCGCTGTCCGGGCGGGAGTTCGACACCGTTGCGGATTTCATCACGTACAAGCCGGACCAGGCCAAAGCCAGCCTCGACC
Organism: Arthrobacter sp. sptzw32; assembly: GCF_059089735.1. NCBI lineage: Bacteria > Bacillati > Actinomycetota > Actinomycetes > Micrococcales > Micrococcaceae > Arthrobacter > Arthrobacter sp. sptzw32. The sequence continues at coordinate 330,129 of NZ_JBNHEZ010000005.1, forward strand.
TGTTTGCCGGCGGCACCGGCCAGTACGTGTTCATCAGTTCCGCGTCCGCCTATCAGAAGCCTCCGACGCGCCTGCCCATCCGCGAATCCACACCGCTGAAAAACCCGTTCTGGCAGTACTCCCGGGACAAGATCGCCTGTGAGGAACTGTTTTACGAGGCCTACCGGGAACAGGACTTTCCGCTCACGGTGGTCCGCCCGTCCCATACCTACGACCGCACCAAGATTGCCATGGTGGGCGGCTGGACGGACATCCACAGGATGCGTACTGGGCTGCCGGTCATGGTGCACGGCGACGGCACCTCGCTCTGGACATTGACCCACAGCAGGGACTTCGCCAAGGCATTCGTGGGGCTGCTGGGCCGGCCCCAGGCGGTAGGCGAAAGCTACACCATCACTTCCGATGAGTACCTGCCCTGGAACCAGATCTATCGGCTGTTCGCCCGGGCAGCAGGTGTCCCGGAGCCGGAACTCGTTCACGTTGCATCGGAAACGATCGCCGCGCACAGCGACGAGCTCGGGCCCAACCTGCTGGGCGACCGCTCCCACTCGGTGGTGTTCGACAACGCCAAGATCAAGTCCCTGGTGCCGGACTATTGCGCCACCATCCCCTTCGCCGACGGAGCCCGGGAAATCGTGGGCTGGTACGACGCCAACCCCGGGCTGCAGGTAGTCAACCGGGAGTTTATGGACCTGAGTGACCGGCTGACCGCCTGGACACGCCGCGGCGCCTGAGCCGGTCAGCTCAATTTACAACGTTCTAAATACCTTCTTTGCCGGCATGCCGCAAGGCTTGTTTCGGGCACACCCCTGCCGCTAGGTTATCGGGGAAGCGTTTTCCCACGACAAAATTGAAAGGATTCACTGATGAATCCGAGCAGGAACCCCGCCCGCCTTCTTTCGGCAGGTGCCCTGGGAGTTGCCCTGGCCCTGGGCTGCCTCTCCAACCCGGCCACCGCCGTCGAACGTTCCCCGAAGACCGGCGCCCCCAGCATCCAGCTGGACCACCTGGACCGCGGACTGGTGGCCGCCAAGACGTCGGAAGGAGTGTTCCTCAGCTGGCGCCTCCTTGGCCACGAAGCCACCGGATCCTCTGCCACCGGCCTAACCGGCACGGACTTCAACGTCTACCGGGACGGCGAGAAGCTGGCGACCGTCACGGACAGCACCAACTACCAGGACGCTGCTGGAACCGCGGCGTCGGAATACCAGGTGCGGGCCGTCGTCGGCGGCGTTGAACTGGACCGGAGCCCAAGCGCCACGTCCTGGGGCGGCAACTTCACGGACATCCCCCTCAAAAAGCCGGCCGACGGTGTCACCCCCACGGGTCAGGCATACACCTACGCTGCGAACGATGCCTCCATTGGTGACGTGGACGGTGACGGCCAGTACGAGTTCGTCGTCAAATGGGACCCGAACAACTCCAAGGACGTCTCCCAGGTGGGTTACACCGGGAACACCTATGTTGACACCTACAAGACGGACGGCACCCTCCTCCACCGCATCGACCTCGGCGTGAACATCCGCTCCGGCGCCCACTACACCCAACTCCTGGTCAACGACTTCGACGGCGACGGCCGCGCGGAGATGATGATGAAGACGGCGCCGGGAACCAAAAGCATCAACTTCAACGCCGACGGCAGCGTAGCTTCGGAAAGCTTCATCTCCCTCCTGCAGCCGGACATCGTTGCCGGCTACTCCAACTCCGACGACTACCGGATGAGCGCCGCTGACTACTACCAGCACATGGTGACGATGTTCCAGGGCTGGAGTGAGCACCCGGAAGTGAAGGCCGGCAACTGGCCCGCCACGCTGGAGGAAGCGTTCGGAATCGCGCCGAAGTACCAGTACCCGCTGTGCGAACCGGACGCCAAGGCACTCGCTGACTACTTCATGGACGTCTATGCGCCGTCCCGCAACACCAAGAACAACCTGCGGGCCTTCGAGGGCTTTGTCCTGTCCGGCCCGGAGTACCTTACTGTCTTTGAAGGCGCCTCGGGCAAGGAACTGAAGACGGTTGCCTATGAGCCCGGCAGGCACGACGACGGCCTCATGTGGGGCGATTACGCCATGGCCCGCATTGAGCCGGGCAACCGCGTGGACCGGTTCCTCGCCGGAGTCGCCTACCTGGACGGCAAGAAGCCCGCGGCCGTGTTCGCCCGCGGCTACTACACGCGCAGCACCCTTGCCGCCTACACCTGGGACGGGTCCAACCTTTCCCCCGAGTGGAACATCGACTCGGGCTGGACGCCCATGACCAACCCGTTCAATGACGGCCCGCACGGGCGTGACGGCACCGACCCCGTGTTCGGCAAGCTGACCACCCAGGGCTTCCACTCACTAAGTGCCTCGGACGTTGACGGTGACGGCAAGCAGGAAATTGTTTACGGCTCCGCAACGATCGACGACGACGGCTCGCTGCTCTACAGCTCCTTCGACACCATGCCGGCCGGCAGCGCCACCCCGGGCACCGAAGCGCGCCTGGGCCACGGCGATGCCATGCACGTCACCGACATCGATCCTGCACGGCCGGGCAAGGAAATCTTCAGCGTGCACGAAGGCGGCACCTATGCGCCCTACGGCTACGCCATGCGCGACGCCGCCACCGGGAAAGTTCTCTTCGGCGCCTACTCCGGCAAGGACACCGGCCGCGGGATGATCGGGGATGTTGATCCTGCCGTTCCCGGCATCGAGAACTGGGCCATCGGCATGCAGTCGGCCGATGGAGACAAGCTCTCCACCAAAACCCCGGGCACCAACATGAGCATCAAGTGGGCCGCGGACATGACCACGCAGCTCATCAACGGGTCCGGAAATGACACCCCAAGCATTGACGACTGGAAGCGCGGGCGGTTGCTCACTGCTACGGACACCCGCACCAACAACGGCACAAAGGGCACCCCCAGCCTGGTGGCGGACGTGGTGGGTGACTGGCGGGAGGAACTGCTGGTGAGGACTGCGGACAGTTCAGCCCTGCGCATGTACCTGAGTACCGAGGTGACCAACCACAAGCTCTACACCCTGATGCAGGATCCCCAGTACCGTGCAGAAGTTGCACGGCAGAACACCGCTTATAACCAGCCGGCCTATACGGACTTCTACCTCGCCTCCGACATGGACTTCGCAAATGTTCCCCTGCGCGCCGCCTGGCTCCCCGGCAGCGTAAAAGCGCTGGAGCACGTTCTGGAAGACCTGGTCGAATCAGGAGACGTTGCGGGGCCGGTGGCCAGCCAGCTGACGGCGGGACTCCGGCAGGCTGCCAAGGCCGTTGAGGACGGCGACGCAGCCAAGGCCGGGCAGGCGCTGCAGCGCTTCACGGACTTCCTCAGCCAGCAGAAGAACCCGGACAAGGTCTCCAATGACGCACGCGTTGCCCTGAGCTACAACGCGGAAAACATTCTGAAGGCGTTCGGGGGCTAGGACGGCCGCCACATAAGGGAGAGACTGTTGCAATGACACTCGCACCGCTGATCAAACTCAATGACGGCTACTCCATCCCGCAAGTGGGCCTCGGCACCTGGCCCATGGACGATGACCAGGCGGCGACCGCCGTCGTACAAGCCCTGGAAGCCGGCTACAGGCACATCGATACTGCCGTTAAGTACGGGAATGAACAAGGCGTGGGCAACGGTCTCCGGGCCAGTGGCGTGGACCGGGACGAAGTGTTCATCACCACCAAGGTCGATGGCCAGTTCCAGGGCAACGACCGGGCCGTGGAAGGGCTGGAAGGGGCGTTGAAGCGGCTGGGGCTCGACTACGTGGACCTGTTCCTGGTCCACTGGCCGCTGCCCCAGAGGGACGAGTATGTGTCCACCTGGAGGACCTTCGAGCGGCTGCAGGGGGAGGGCAAGGCGCGTTCCATTGGTGTTTCCAACTTCAAGCCCGCCCATTTGGAGCGGCTGATGGCCGAGACGGACACAGTGCCGGCTGTTAACCAGATTCAGCTGAATCCGGCAGTCACCCGCGTAGCGGAAAGGGAGTTCCATGACCGGCACGGGATTGTGACGCAGTCCTACAGCCCGTTGGGAGGGGACGGAGCCGGCCTCTTGAGTGCCCCGATCCTGTCCCAGCTGGGGGAAAAGTATGGCAAAACACCCGGCCAACTGGTCCTTCGGTGGCATGTCCAGAACGGAATTGTGACAGTTCCCAAAACATCCAATCCGGAGCGGATGCGGGAGAACCTGGACATCTTCGATTTCGCCCTGGACGCGCAGGATCTAGCGGAGTTATCGATCCTCGATGAGGGGCCCAACGCGGGCAACGATTCTGACGTCACGGGCCACTGAATGGCCCTGAAATGGGCTTTTTCTAAAAACCGGGGTTGGCAAATAGATAGTAAGCATGATTACTATTGAGACAGAAGGATGAAGTGCTTCCGGGATCCGGAGGCCTCCTTTACTTAGGAAGAGGAACAAAAAATGGGATTCATTGCATTTCTAATTCTCGGACTTATTGCTGGTGCGATCGCTAAGGCGATCCTTCCGGGCCACCAGGGTGGCGGCTGGCTCATCACCCTTGTTCTGGGCGTCGTTGGAGCACTCCTCGGCGGCTGGATTGGCGGAATGCTCTTCGGCACCGGTCTGCAGGAGTTCTTCTCCCTGCAGACGTGGCTGCTGGCCATCGGCGGCGCACTGATCGTGCTGCTGGTGTACGGCATGATCACCAAGCGCGGCGCGCGCCGCTAACTAGCGGGCAAGCCAGGAAAACCGGCCTTGGGACAACATCCCCTGGCCGGTTTTCCTATCTCCCGGCCTCTCTGGCCGGAACTGAAACCTTCTCAGGGAGCAGGAGTTCATCATGAAAAACAAACTTCTTTTAGGTATCGGCATCGCCACCGGGTATGTTCTCGGATCACGGTCCGGCCGGGCAGCCTACGACAAGCTCAAGGCACGCGCTGCGGGCATCTGGGACAGCAAGCCTGTCCAGGACAAGGTGACCGTGGCAACAGAGGCCTTCAAGGAGAAGGCCCCTGAAGTTGCGGACCAGCTGACCGAAGCGGCCCGCCGCGCAAGTACCGTCATTGGCTCCGCAATGCACCGTGACTCCTCGTCCGCATCCGGCAAGTCCACGTCCGATGCCGCTACTACTGCGGACGCCTCAAGCGGCACGGCTGGAAATACTGCCGGGGGGACACCTGGCGTTTCGGGCACTACTTCCGGCGCCCCCGGGGTTTCCGGCCTTGACGGTGGCCACATCCCTGCCCACAGCACCCATCCCGAGACGCTTTACCTGGACACCTCCAGCGGTGAACCGGAATCAAAGCCGTAGCTGGCGCGGCTGCCCGTTAGGGCGCGGCGCTCCCTTGTGACAGGGGCCCAGCGCTGACGTGCTACAAGTAAGTTGCCGTGCTGGCCGTCGCGATCCTTGGGGGACGCGGCGGCCAGCGGCGTTTAATGCCAGCTCACCCTCTTATCCACATAGCTGCTTTTGCTCGCGGTTTTGTCAGGGGTGTTTGGCAGAGTTGTCCTATGGAAGCCATTGGGCAACAGCTTGCGGGGTTCGGCGGTTCTGCCGCCGTGCTGACGCGGGCGGGGAGCAGTTTCGCCGGTGGCCGTGAGGCGTACGACGGCGGCACTCGCGTCGGTCTGGCCGGTCGCCTTCGCGTCGTTCCCGGCAGTCCCGCGCCTCATAAACCCGAACTGGATGAACCCGAGCCGTTTGAACCCACTGATGAATCTGACGGGGACGAAGCTGTACCGGATAAAGCTGCGCCGGAAGCGGCGGCCTTGGCCGTGGCAGACCCGGTACGCACTGAATTGCCGCTGGGTTTGGCCGAGTGTGGCCGGCTTCTGACGGCGGCCGCTGCAGCCGCACCGGGTGTGCTGGCCGGGGGTGACTACGTTGAAGCCGCTGATTTCGCCGGGCACGTGGAAGACCTCTTTCGGA